>JAILLY010000051.1 GCA_024692905.1 Lachnospiraceae bacterium
CATCCTAAGATTCTGTTCCTTCTTCTCGGGCTCATCCATGTACAATATGCTTGCAGCTATCTGCTCTGCTGTTGTGGTCTTTCCACACCACTTGGGTCCTTCGATCAGAACTGCTCCGGCGCTTTTCAGTTTTCTTTCCAAAAGGCTGTCAGCAACCCTCTTCTTATAATCATCCATAGAATTATTATTCCCTGTTCCCTATTTTCTATACAACAACTATATCATATATTCGGTTATTTGGCGATAATCCTTTCGGCTATTTGGCTATAAATTTTTCGGTTATCCGGCATTAACTGTAGTATCACTATGGTCGTCTTTTCATTATTGAACCATTTATGAATATTCCATACTATAAATAATGGTATTTCATACAATATCCCCATAGACATGATAATCTCATGTTTCATGGGGATATTTTTTACAAATTAAAAAGAGCAGGGGAAGCAATTCCTCTACTCTTCTGTATTCGCTATAAATCCTAAAGCCTTAAAAGCTTCTAATACCGCCAGTTCCTTTTTACTCTTAAGTTTAGGAACTATCTTGGCTGCACCGGGATCCAGCTTATCAGCCCCGCACTTATCCCTGACGGAACAAACACTTGATTTGCTGATATCAAGCCCATATGACCTCTTAACCCACTTTCTAACGCCTCCGATTGATAGCGAATACGTATTCTGCCATTTTTCGGACTCCGTCTCAAATGGGTTACGAAAACCACAAATTAGGTACATTCGTGTTTTGAACACCTTAATGGACAGGTGTTCGTCAAAACACGGTATAGTGGACCTGGGGGGAGTTGAACCCCCGTCCGAAAGCTCTTTCATTAAGACTTCTCCCATCACAGTCATTGTTTGTTTATTCCCGCGCCGTAACGCCCAATGACAGGCAAAACGCCACGGTAGCTTCATAGGTTCTCTTACGGCCTCAAAGCTTTGGCCGGAAGGTTCCCCGCCTCTTTGATGCCCTTACCCCGCGCAGCGGGAGACCCGGGAAGGACAAGCAGCAACTAGGCTGCTAATGCTAAATTGGGTTTAGCGTTTATATTTAGTTTCCCCTTTTTAACGTGGAATGGGACCACGGATGGCTATCCTAACTTCCAAACCCCCGTCGAAACCGGTACAAGCCCGTTTGATGAGATAATTATATCTGCATCCATATCTTAAGTCAAACCGTCCTGCCGTATATATCGGCAACTTGCGGCTGATCATAAGTTCCTTACCTTAAACTCACGCTCCGCTTCACGCTTCATATCCTTCTTCGCGATATCCTGTCTCTTATCGTACAGTTTCTTTCCCTTGGCAAGCCCTATCTCAACCTTGCAAAGGCTGCCTTTAAGATAAACCTGAAGCGGAACGAGCGTATATCCCTTTTCGGTGATCTTACCTCCAAGCTTCCTTATCTCCTGCCTGTGCAGAAGAAGCTTGCGGGTCCTTAACGGATCCTTATTGAAGATATTGCCCTTCTCGTAAGGGCTTATATGCATCCCGACGATAAACACCTCACCGTTCTCGATCCGGATATATGACTCCTTGATGCTGCACTTGCCCATCCTGAGTGACTTTATCTCGGTTCCGAACAGCGAGATGCCGGCCTCATACTTATCTTCTATGAAGTAATCATGGTAGGCTTTCTTATTATTTGCTATCAGTTTGAATGATGTTTTATCCTTAGGCATGGCTTCACCTTATTCATACAAGATCAAAATCAACGGCCCTGATCGACATATCAACACCGGTCACGCATATGTTCACTTCCTGTCCGAGCACATATCGTTTTCCGGTCCGCGTGCCTTTAAGTTCGTATCTGTCAGGGTCAAAGACATAGTAATCGCCCGGCAGCCTTGAAATATGGACGAGGCCTTCGACCGTGTTCTCAAGTTCAACATATATACCCCAGTCCGTCACACCGGATATTATACCGGGGAAAACCTCACCTATATGGTCCTGCATGTACTCAGCCTTCTTGAGTTTATCGGTCTCGCGCTCCGCTTCCTGCGCAAGCCTCTCGCGGGACGACGAACGTGATGCCACCGCGGGAAGTGCCTTGCGGTAATGCGATATACGTTCATCCTTAGGTTTCTTGTCAAGGCTTTCCTTTATTATCCTGTGTATCTGAAGATCCGGATAACGCCTTATCGGTGATGTAAAATGACAGTAATACCTGCATGCCAGGCCGTAATGTCCGGTGCATTCGGTCGAATATCCGGCTCTTTGCATGGAGCGCAGAGCAAGCGAGCTTATCACCGCCTCCTGCGGGGTTCCCTTCACCTTCTCAAGCAGCTTCCTTATCTCCTTGGGGGAAACCCGGTCATCCCGGGTCTTAAGGCTTAATCCGAAACTGCGGATGAACATATTTAAGCCCTCAAGCTTCTCGGCGTCGGGGTATTCATGCACCCTGTAAACAAACGGTATCCCCTTCTTAAAGAAGTGTTCGGCGATCGTCTCGTTAGCTGCCAGCATGAAATCCTCTATGAGCATGGTCGCCCTGTTCCGCTCATGCGGCATTATGTCAACCACTTCTCCGCCTTTGCCGACAACGATCTTCGTTTCCTTAAGGTCAAAGTCAATCGCTCCGCGTTTGCGGCGCTTCTCCCTGAGTATTCCCGCAAGTTCATCCATAAGAAGGAACATCGGCACAAGTTCCTTATATTTTTTTATAAGCTTCTTATCATTATCCTCTATTATACCGTTGACGTCAGTATATGTCATCCTTGCATTTGTCCGGATCACGCTCTTTGCTATCTTATGTCCGATCAGTTCACCCGATCCGTCGAACGTCATGATGCAGCTTAAAGCCAGCCTGTCCACTCCGCCGTTTAAGGAACATATCCCGTTGCTCAAGCGGTGCGGAAGCATCGGTATGACTCTGTCTGCAAGATAAACGCTGGTTCCTCTCTTCAGCGCTTCCTTATCGATGGCCGAGCCTTCCCTGACATAATGCGTCACATCCGCGATATGCACTCCGAGAACGTATTTATCGCCTTCCATGGAGAGGCTTACCGCATCATCGAGATCCTTGGCCTCCTCGGAATCGATCGTCACCATCATAACATCCCGAAGGTCAAGGCGTCCCTTAAGTTCGGATGGATCGACCTCATCCGGGACCTTCTCCGCCTGCTTAAGCACCTTTTCGGGGAAACGGTCGGGAAGTCCGTACGCACGCACTATCGAAAGCACGTCAACTCCGGGATCGTTCTCATGACCGAGTATCTCGATGATCCTTCCTTCGGGACTCTTTACCCCCCGGCCCGTATCGGTAAGTTCAACCACGACCTTATGGCCGTCCATCGCTCCCATCGACCTCTCTACAGGGATGAATATATCACGGGTGAGCTTTCTGTCATCGGGAACGACAAATCCATAGTGGATCTTCTCTTTTTGAAAGGTACCGACGATGAGCGCGGGTGACTGTTCCGATAAGGATGCTGCACCCGGATCGTCTTCCGCAAGTGAATACTTCCCGCGTTTTGATATCTCAATACGACCTTCACTTAACAGGCTTATGAGTATCTCATGCAGTTCCTCCCTGTCCTTCTTACTGACCCCGAGCAGCATGGCCAGTTCCTTCTCCTTCATGGGGGCGTACTTTTTTTCACCCATCAAACGAAGGAGCATCTGCTTTCTGCTGTCTGTTTTATTTCTGCTGTCTGTTTTATTTCTTTTTATGTTTTTATTCTTATTCTTCATTATCCTCAAATACCTCACTAAACATAAGAGGCCGGGACGATCACCGTTCATCCGGAAGAGTCACTTAAACCAAACCAAAAATGCCCCCAAGGCAACCTCAGGGGCATCGGAAATCCGGTAATGTTTAAGCATTCATCAGAACCGCTTGATATTGAGCAATATTGCGACAAGTATGAATGCAACGGCAAGTACCCTCGTGATCATAACGAGCTTGCCTTCCATGGAACGTCCTTTATTCTTACCCCAATATGTCTCGGCCGCACCGCTTATCGCACCAAGTCCTGCGCTCTTGCCTTCCTGAGCAAGCACGATAACCGAAAGTGCCAGGCATATAAGTATAAATACAACAGTTAATATCGTCCTTAACATATCAATCCTCCATAGGCTCAAAGCCTGCATTTACGCGCTTAAACATGATAACACAGTTCATACGCGATTTCAACACCTTTTTAACCGCCCAGATAGGCCTTACGCACGGAATCGTTATGGAGCAGTTCCTTACCCGTTCCGGATGTCACCACCCTGCCCGTTTCAAGTACATATCCTCTGGTCGCCACCGACAGGGCCATCTGTGCATTCTGCTCAACCAGCAGGATCGTGGTACCCTGTGAATTCAGGTGTTTTATCGTTTCGAATATCTGCTCGACAAGTATGGGAGCCAGGCCCATGGAAGGCTCATCAAGCATCAGTATCCTTGGTTTTGACATAAGCGCCCGTCCCATGGCAAGCATCTGCTGTTCACCGCCTGAAAGTGTACCGGCAACCTGTTTATATCTTTCCTTAAGTCTCGGGAACAGCTCATATACCTTATCAAGATCCGATGAAAGCGTGGATCCGTCCCCTGTATAGGCACCCATCTCAAGGTTCTCCCTTACCGTAAGTTGCTGGAATATCCTCCTGCCTTCAGGACACAGTGCCATTCCCTCGCTGACCATCTTATGAGCGGGAGTGCCTATCAGCGACTTGCCGTTTAACGTAACCTCACCCGAGCGGGGCTTAAGGAGCCCTGCGACAGTATTGAGCGTCGTGGACTTACCGGCTCCGTTTGCTCCGATAAGAGTCACTATCTCGCCCTCGTTTACTTCAAAGGATACACCCTTTATGGCATGGATGCTCCCGTAATATACATGCAGATCATTAACATTAAGAAGTGCCATGTCAAGCCTCCTCCTTATCCTGCGTTGCACCGCTTCCGAGATAAGCTTCGATAACCTTGGGATTATTCTGGATATCGCTCGGCGTTCCCTTGGCTATTATCTCGCCGAAGTTGAGTACCGCGATACTCTCACATACGCCCATGACAAGATTCATGTCATGCTCGATAAGAAGGATCGCTATCTTGAACTCATCCCTTATCTTTTCGATATTCTCCATAAGTTCGGAGGTCTCGGAAGGATTCATGCCTGCTGCCGGCTCGTCAAGAAGCAGGAGCTTGGGCCCGGTGGCAAGTGCGCGCACGATCTCAAGCCTTCTCTGCGCTCCGTACGGCAGTGACCCTGCTATATATCCGGCCATTCCTTCCATGTCAAATATCTTAAGCAGTTCCATAGCCCTGTCATGTGCCTTCTTTTCCTCGCTCCAATACTTCGGGAGTCTGAAAACACCTGTCGGCATATGGTATTTGATACTATTATGTAAACCAATCTTTACATTGTCTTCAACAGTAAGCTTATCAAAAAGCCTGATATTCTGGAACGTCCTCGCGATACCTGCCTGATTGACCTGGATGGTGTTCATTCCATGCGTATCCCTGCCGTCAAGAAGTATGGTTCCCCTCGTAGGCTCATACACCTTGGTAAGAAGGTTGAATACCGTGGTCTTGCCGGCACCGTTTGGTCCGATAAGGCCCGATATCTCCGTGGGACTCATTCCTATATTAAAATCATTGACTGCCGTAAGGCCGCCGAAATCGATACCCAGATGCGATACCTCGAGCATCAGGGGCTTATCCTTATCCCTCTCGGGAACGAAATTAGGACTGGGAAGCTGAACCAGCTTGATATCCTTCTTGCTCAATCAAACTCCCTCCTTCCGTAATTTCCGCGCGATCGACTTAACATGACTGTTTATAAAGAACATTGCCTTCTCATTATTTGTAATGAGCATGACAAGGATAAGAACGATCGCATATACGAGCATCCTGTAATCCCTGAACTGGCGGAGCAGCTCGGGAAGCACAGTCAGAAGCGCCGCAGCTATGATCGAACCCCTTAAGTTTCCGATACCGCCGAGTACAACGAACACGAGCACGAGGATCGAGGTATTGAAATCAAACTTCTTGGGAACGACCGTTGAGAAGTTAAGCGCATAAAGCGCACCGGCCGAACCGGCCATGGCGGCACTCGTAACGAAAGCCATCAGCTTATATTTGGTGACCGGGATACCGCATGCCTCTGCTGCTATCCGGTTATCCCTGATAGCGGCTATCGCGCGTCCGGGCCTTGAATTTACGAAATTCTGTATATAGAACAATACGAGCAGGATCAGTATTATACCGATAAAGAAGGTTGAAAGCTTGGTGATCCCGAGCGCTCCCATAGGTCCGGAAAGGATAGTCCTCCCGCCTGCTTCAAGATGGAGCGACGCCTCATCCTTAAGCGAAAAATGAAGCCCGTTTTTGTCTATACCGACATAAAGGCAGTTTAAGACATTCTTTATGATCTCGCCGAAAGCAAGAGTCACTATGGCAAGATAATCGCCCCTGAGCCTTAATACCGGTATACCGATCACTATGCCTGCCAGCGCGGCAACAAAAGCTCCTATGATAAGTGCAAGTATAAGCCTTATAAGACCGTTTGGCACTGCGGAGGATAAACTGTTTGCGGCAACCACTCCCGTAAATGCCCCGACGGACATAAATCCCGCATGTCCGAGGCTCAATTCACCCGAAATACCTACGACAAGGTTTAAGGATAATGCCATTATGACATACGAACATATGGGAATTAGCTGGCCCTTTAACGAACTTCCGAGATTTCCCGTTGCTGAAAGGATCTGGAATATGATGAAAAATGCGATAACGATCCCGTAATTGATAAAGGATGCACGCGTCTGTTTGCTGACTTTCTTCTTCTGATTCTCCAAAACGGCACCTCCTTACACTTTCTCGGCCTGCTTCTTGCCGAGAAGTCCGGTAGGCTTCACGATAAGAACGATAATGAGTACGGCGAACACGATCGCATCGCTTAGCTGGGTAGAGATATAAGCCTTGGCAAATATCTCGATTATGCCAAGAAGGATACCTCCGAGCATCGCTCCCGGAATGGAGCCTATCCCGCCGAATACGGCAGCCGTGAAGGCCTTGATGCCGGGCATCGCTCCTGTCGTAGGCATGAGCGTCGGATATGCCGAGCACAGCAGCACGCCTGCTATGGCTGCCAGTCCCGAACCGATGGCGAAAGTCATCGAGATCGTTGCATTGACATTTATGCCCATAAGCTGCGCCGCGCCCTTATCCTCGGAAACGGCACGCATTGCCTTACCGAGCTTGGTACGGGTCGTAAAGGCCGTAAGTGCGATCATAATAACGATACATGCGATGATCGTAACTATCGCTACGGATGATATCTGGATATCTCCTATGACTATTCCGGGAAGATTTACCATATTCGGGAAAGCCTTGGGATTCGAAGACCAGATGAGCAGTGCGGCGTTCTGGAGGAAATAAGACACACCGATCGCGGTTATAAGGACCGCAAGCGAACTCGCATCACGCAGGGGCTTATATGCCAGCCGTTCGATCACTATGCCAAGCATCGTACATACGACTATGGCAAAGAGAACGGAGGGTATCACCGGCCAGCCGAGATATGCCGATGAACAAAAAGCCATATAACCTCCTATCATTATAACGTCTCCGTGTGCGAAGTTAAGCATCTTGGCAATACCGTATACCATGGTATACCCAAGGGCTATTATCGCATATACACTTCCCAGACTGATTCCGTTTATAAAATACGATAACATAATACCTCCTGATGTTCGTCATGTATTGGGATATGTTTAAAGGAGCCGTGAAGCCACAGCTCCTTGGAAACATACACCAATATAAGATTAAAGACCTACATATACTCCGTCCTTAATAACTACCGCCTTGGGTGCCTTGTTAACCTCACCGTTTGCGGTCCAGGTCATGCCTTCACCGGTGATACCGTCAACCGAGAATGAAGGGTCTGCAAATACAGATACGAGGATCTGGCAGATCTCATCGCTTGACTTTCCGGTAACATCAAGTCCACCGTTCTTGTCAGCATAGAACTTAAGTGCTTCATATATAGCATAGGGACAGTCATATCCGTCTGCTGCGAACTGGATGGGAACTTCCTTGTAGCTTTCCTGATACTTCTTTACGAAGTTGGCAGTCTTCTCATCCTTGGCATCGGCCGAGAAAGGAGTTAAGAGCATTACGCCCTCGGCAAGCTTCGTATCAAAGCCCTCAAGTCCGAGGATACCGTCCATACCGTCAACACCAAACATGGGAACCTTGTAACCCATCGCATCTGCCTGCTGGAGAATAAGTGAAGCGGGCGTATAGTAGATGGGCAGGAAGATAAGGTCAGCTCCGGCATTCTTGGCATCGGTAAGCTGAACCGAGAAATCATTTGCCGTATCATCGGTGAACGTGGTCGTCGATACTACCTCAAGACCTATCTCGGAAGCCTTGTTTGAGAAAGTCTGGTAGATACCGGTTGAATATACATCAGAGTTATTGTATATGATGGCTATCTTGCTTCCGATCGAGTTATCCTTGATATACTGAGCCGAAGCAGAACCCTGGTTGGGATCCGAGAAGCACAGCTGGAAGATGTTATCACCCTGCTCGGTAACCGAAGTAGCAGAAGCAGAAGGTGTAAGCATGAATACACGGTCATTATTGGCCTCAGCCGCAACCGCTACACAGGGGGTAGTGGTTACACAGCCGACGATAGCCTGAACCTTCCAGTCCTTGAGCTTATTGTATGCATTCACAGACTTCTCGGCATCATGCTCGTCATCCTCGGGCTGATATTCCATCTTAAAATCGCCGCCAAGAGCATTGATCTCATCAACCGCGATCTTTGTGCCGTTTGTTACGGCATTTCCGTATAATGCAGCTGCTCCCGTAAGAGGTCCGATCATACCTACCTTAAGCGTTCCCGTAAGCGCTCCGCTTCCGCTTCCCGAAGAAGCTGCAGGTGCTGCGGAAGTAGATCCCGCCGGAGCTCCGGCATTGCCGCAGGCTGCAAGTGAGCATGCCAGTACTACAGCCATTGCAAGTGACATTATCCTTTTCTTCATAATAATCCTCCTCACATCCGCGGTACGGTGGCTTGAAAGTCACCAAAACACGCGTGTTTACTGAATTTTCTATCAATTATACTTTCAACGAGGTTACATTGTCAAGTATTCGGGGATTTTATGCGCACAACAAAACAGCCGGGGTGGGAGACCCGGCTGTTTTGTGTAACATGTATTGTTATAGGATGATAAGATTTCATCTCATATTGGTCAATTTTGCGACTATCACGAATCTCGGCCAAGCCTGGTAATACGCCCTCCTAAGACAAGGTCAGGTTTAACACCACAACTTCTTCAACGCTGCTCTCCTAAGTCAAGGTCAAACAGCTCGGAATCGACCTTTGCGATCCGGCAACTGGCTATCTTCCCCAGTCACTCCCGACGCCCGCTCTCTCGGTCCCTGTACCACCCCGGTCACCCGGCCCGCGGTACCCGACCACCTTGCCGCCACCTCTGCTTCTCTACATCTCCGAAACCTTTCGACCCCGGACTTACCCTTTTGGGAACTTATTCGATCCACAAACCAACGGCTCAGGAATCGTTCGCGACTATCGGATCAGACCCTATAGCTTTGCGTCCTTACCTTTCGATAAGTTTGCCAATATTCAATTCATCTTATGGTCTTATTATATCATCATCTTCCGGGATGTCAATAAAAAATATCACATTTCTTGCTTAATATGACACTTTTGTTGATTCTGTATATTGCGTGGCGAATTATGTATCTTTTTCGATACCACTTTTGTCACTTATGTATATAAAAATGACTTTTACCCTCGGAGATCAGTAGAGGTATCTGTCGATGAATATCCCGTGAACAAAGAACCTCTGCTTCTGGGAACCTGCACCGGTACAGGTCACAAGGGTTATGGAAGGCTGCTCCTCATTCGGCCTGGCCTCACACTCCGCCATTGAATAATCCATGGCATTCCTTATGTACTGACGGTATTCCTTGATATTTGAAGCCGAATTATACATATTGCTGTCTTTTTTGTCTATATAATAGGAATATATCTGATACCTGTATATCCCGTCCTTTAAGTACATATAGATATACGGATCGTTCTTTACAAGGGACGGGTTTTTACGGAGTTTACGAAGATTCCCGAACATCGAGCCGTTCTTCATCGCATGCCCGTAAACAAAGGTATTGAACATCGTAAGGTCTGCCTTATCCATGCAGTCTATGAATATGCATCCCGCAAAGTTGGCCTTGTTCTCAAATGTATTATGCAGATAATACTCGTTATCGGCTCCCTGCACCACAGGATAGGATATATCCGCACTGCCGACATACAGCCAGCCGACATAATCCTCGTTTTTGGCCTTAAGCGCCTCGTGGTCTATATCCATGTCGGGAAAGTCATCCCTGTTGGGATTATTCTTAAATTCCCTTACTTTCTCTTCCTCTTCTGCCGGCTCATCCGTTTTGCCGGTATCCTCAGGCACTGCCTGTATCACAGCGCTGCCCTCGATACCCTCATATTCTTTTGCGGCATTATTGTACTGTATATATGTAGTGATGATCATGGCCGAAGTCACCACGATCCCGAGTGAGGCCACACAAATTATAATTATCCGAAGTTTCCTGTCCATAACCGCTTACGGCTTTCCTCCTATAATGTAATGCCGACCGGGTTTAAAAACCCGGCCGGCAGATTACCTTACTTAAAAACTGCTTATTCCTTAACTACCTTTTTCTTCCTGCTAGTGAGCAGCCATACGATCGTGCCTACACATGCAAGGAGAAGTGCCAGCCACAGTGCTATCGCACTTGCGTCTCCGGTTGCGGGACCTACCCTCGTTCCGAGTACGCCACCCTTAGGCTGCGACCTTACACCGAGTACTCCCGATACCTTCTCACTGGGCGGTATCCTCTCACCGAGGACTCCGTTATTCTTCTTATTCCTTACAAGACCGATATTTACCGTAGCCGTTCCGGAATGCTCTGCATCGATCGAGAAGGTGTATACCAGAGGATCTCCCGTGATATCCCTGCTGATCGTGTAGCCTTCAGGTGCCTTGGTCTCTAAGAAGTAGTAATCATCCCAAGGCAGGTCATCGATGCGGATACGTCCGTCACTGTCGGTCGTATAAGTTCCGTACCTGTAATATGCATCCGAGAATACCGTGCTTGCCGCTGCCTGCGCAGTCGTCCTCGGTGTCTTGCTGTAGAGTTCGAATACAGCTCCTGCAAGAGGCGTAGAATCATCTTCATCAGCCTTTGTCAGGATAACCGATCCGCTCCTCTTTCGGTTCGTGAAGCTTACAGTTACTACAGCCTTATTCTCCGCAATGGTGAAGCTCATGGTCTCAGAGCTTAATTCATAACCTTCGGGAGCGCTTACCTCCTTGAAGTAGTATGACCCGTAAGGAAGATTCTCAACCTTAAGTTCGCCGTCCGATGCAACTTCAAGAGTGCTCGTTCCGCTTCCCGTGCTTGAATATGTATAACTTCCGGTAGATCCGTCAACCTTAAGCTGCTTACCGTCAGAGCTGTACAGATTGAACGTTGCGCCTGCAAGCTTGCTGCGGTTCTCGGCATCTAACTTCGTAAGAACTACCGTGCCGTATATAGGATCGTCGAACATCTCTATCTTCTGCTCGATGCCGTTCGTTCCTACCTGGAAGTCAACAGGCTGAGCTATCATGTATCCGAGAGGAGCCGATACCTCGATGAGAGTATAAACCTCACCGATCTCAAGAGCTTCGATGTAATGCGGTACATCTCCGGACGTCCATCTCTCGACTTCAACACCGTCCTTCTTCCTTACTATGCTAAGTACCGCTCCGGGAAGCTCGGTATGGGTGGTAACATCCAGCTTGCTTATCCTTACCTTGCTGGGTGTGTTAACGATATCGTCACCCTTTATCGTACTGATATAGCCCTTGAGAGGAACTTCCTCAATACGATAGCTTATAACCTTACCGTTTACGTCATATTTAGGCAGCTGCTTACGTCCCTTTGTTCCGAACGAATATGTATTGCCGGTCTTCGGGATCTTGTAAGTATCAACCAGAACTTCCTCATCCTTGGTCGAATCCTTTGCATAGAGGTTAACCGTTACTACAGGCCTCTTACCCGGATCACCTGCATCATCCCAGAACTTGGTTCCGCTCTTTTCGATGTATTCCTGCTTGATCGTGTTGATCACGGAAACATCTGCGAAGCCTTCCTTGATGAGCATATCTTTTCCGCTTCCTTCAATGACTACGTCATATCCGTCAGCACCTGCTTCCTTAACCTCGTAGAGGAACTTATGTCCGTCTGCCGTTTCCTTATTATCACCCGCATCGTTGCTCCATCCGAGGTTGTACTCGTACAGAGGTCCGAAGCTGAAGGTGTAGTCTGCGTTAAGACCTGTCTCCTTATAGAGCACGCCGTCCCTGTAAAGCTGCATCGTGATCTCGGGACGCTTGCTTCCATCCGGATCGATCCATGTCTTGACACCCCTGAGCGTGAACGGATCAGCCTTCGGGATGTTGACGATCTTAACCGCGTTCTCACTGTATGTAATGGTGTGGTCGTAGCTCTCACCGTTTGCCTCTTCGATCGTGTACTTATACTCATTACCGGTCGTAAGGTCATACTTGGGCAGATCCTTGAATGAGAATACTGCCGTTCCGTCGGTGTCTCTCGCACCATTCTTTATAACTGCGCTGTCTTCCTTACCGTCTTCGTCGATATCGACCCTCTTGCCGTTCTGGAGCAGATAGATCGTGATATCATCGTAGACATCATTGGTAAGATTACCGTTCTCATCCTTCTTAAGCAGGAATGACTTGGTACCGTTAATATAGGTGGTCTCCTGCGTAAGCGTGTTGATGAGGCCTGCCATAAGAACGACTGTATTGCCTTCCTGCGTCTTCTTCATCTCAAGCACGCGGCTTGTGAACTTCTTGGATACCGCATCGGTCATTTCCTCAACAACCTGATAGGTATATTCGTAGTTCTTGCCGCCGGAAGTCCTGTAACGCTCAAGATTTCCGAATGCGAACTCGGTAACTCCGTCCTTAAGCACCTTGGTAGCAATAGGATTGCCGTCCATCACTCCTTCTGTATCCGAATCCCTGAACAACTTGATCGTGATATCCGGATACTTGTAATCAGGATAGAGATTTCCTTCGGTGTCTCTGGGAACTATCCATTCCTTCTTACCGAGAACGGAGGTTGTTCCGTCCTTATAGTCATACATTATTGCTTCACGGATGCTTCCGTCATCATGACGTACGTCAGCTCCGTCTATTACTATGGTCACGGGCTCAGCTATCTTATAATCGGCCGGAGCCTCGGTCTCGCTTAAGATATACTCACCGGCAGGAAGCAGGATCGGCTTAACCTCTGCGTAAGCAGCTGCCTCTTCTTCGCTTATCTGACGTACCGAGAAGAGTACGGGCTTATCCTTGCTCTCCCACTCTGCAACGGCCGTGCCGTCCTTCTTTGTGAGCTTAAGCTTGGCACCTTCAAGATATCTGTCGGTGCCGATATCCTTCTTGGATATCTTGATCTCAAGCGGCTTATCCTTCATCTCTACGGGAGAAGGAGACTGGTTGCCGTCCTTGTCGATAGTGAACTTGACAGGAGCGGATAACGCATATCCTTCGGGTGCCTCAAGCTCCTTGAGGATATAAGTTGCTTCAGTCTTAAACTTAACTGAGTAGATCACATTGCAGTTAGCGAATTTAGCTTTTTCGGCAGCCGGTACTTCATCCGCCGACGGTATCGAGGTGAGCAGAGTCTGCTTATCTCCGGATATGAAGGTTACTATTTCCTTACCGCTCTCATCCGTGATCTGAAGCTTGGCTCCGGGGAGTTCATCCTCACCGGTTGAAGCCTTCTTGGATACCAGAACGTTTACAGGCGTATCGAGGATGACCTCTTCCTGTGTGAACAGTCCGTCTGCATCGGTCCTTGCGAACTCGCTCATATCCTTTACGGTAAACTCTACATCGGCCGCCTTGACAAATCCTTCAGGCACACCGGTCTCAACTATCTTGTATGTCTTGCCGACGGTAAGTACGCCGTAAGGAACGGTTACCGCACCGCTTGCAGGTGATACCCATGAGAATACGCTCTTATCACCGTCTTCATTCAGTTCATAAAGTGCAAGCTCGGCTCCCTGAACGTAATCGTTCTCTCCGCCAAACATCTTCTTGCTGATGTAGAGCCTTATCGGACGGTCATACATCGTAAGTGTTGATGCTATTCCATCAGCGCTTTCCTTATTCTCAACCTCTGAAGTTGCCGCAGCATCACCGAGTACCTGGAAGGTTCCCTTCTCGGTTATCTTGAAGGAAATAGACTTCGCAGTATAGTATCCCTTCGGAGGATTATACTCTTCCAGTCTGTATGTGGTTCCTACAGCAAGCTCGGAATTGATCAGGTGAGGAAGACCCGTGGTGCACCATGACTCAACAATGGTGTTGCCTTCCATGATCCTGAGCCATGCACCGGGCAGCTCAATCTCAGCGCCGAGTGCCTTCTTGGATATCATGAGCCTGAGCGGAGCATCGTCCATAATGACTGTCATTCCGTTTCCGCTTCCGCTCACGCGCGCCTTCGTGGCAACGCTTCCGTCCTTATTTACCGAGAACAGTATGTCCTCACTGAATGCAAATCCGTCAGGTGAAGCAGTCTCGGATATAACATAACTCTTTCCTGCAACTACTCCGTCCTTAACCTCACCGCCGACCTCAATGAGCTTAGGTGTCGATGAGGATACCCACTCAAGAAGCGGGCTTCCGGTCTTCTTACCCCGGGCATCCGCTTCATAAAGTGCCATGCCTGCGCCCTGGAGTTCATCAGTACCGAGTATCGTGCGCTTGGAGATATATACCCTTATCGAATCATCCGTTATCTGGCAGATGAGCGGAGTATCAACCGAACCGCTGACCGTATCCTCATTGATGATAACGGCATTGGTCATTGCGGCAGGTCCTTCGGGAGTTACATATCCCTTCGGAGCTTCGGTCTCAACGAAGTAGTATTTACCCCATTCAAGATCCTTAACGATTATCTCGTCTCCGACAACATATGAAGCGAGCTTATCGGAATCAAGGAACAGCTTGCCGTCCTTGTAGAGCTCGAACTTGGCATCCTTGACGCTTATCTGTTTCTCGTCGCCGTTCTGGAACTTGGCGATCTTGCGGAGAACGATGCTTCCCTTTGCACGGGTATTGGGAACCTCAACGGCTTCCATTTCCGTATCGTAATTCTTATATACCTTTACAAACTTCTCGTCCGTACCGGGTTCAACACCGTCTGCTTCGGTTATCGTGAAGGTATACTTATCATCGCTTGCAACATAACCGGCCTTTGCTGCCGATTCCTTGTCCTCCTGGAAGTAATACTTACCCATAGGAAGATGTTCGGCCATAACAACACCGTTGGAGTTACTCCATATCTTAGCGACAAATCCCTTATCTTCATCATAAAGGTCAAATGCTATATCCTTGATCCTGTCATTTGTGAACGGATCTACCTTTATGAACTTGGCCGAAGCCGTGATCTCGCAGTTCGTGAATGTAAACTCAAGCGGCTTATCGGGAGAATTGCTCTCTGTTATCTCAAAGCTTAACTTGAAGTCGCTTACCGCATAACTTGCACCTACAGGTACGCTGAGCTCACGGAAATGATATCTGCCGTACTCAAGAGGCCCGATCACATCCGCGTTGATCCTTCCGTATCCGTCAGTCTTAAATGAACCTACCGTCTCATCCTTTGAATCATTTACAAGTTCAAATTCTATTCCTGCAAGTGACTCGGGCTGCTTACCCTTGAATTCCTTGATGAGCGATACATAACCCTTACCCTTGTCGTTATACATCTTGGTCCTCTGGGTTACCATTATACCGGTCTTGGGATCCTCATTCGATGCATCAACAGTCAGGTAATCACTTATTACATTATCAGCTTCGGTCACAGCCTCATAAAGTTCGGGAGCCTTGACCTCCTTAAAGTAGTATGTACCCCATTCAACATCAGGTATGTTTATGATACCGGTTGAAGGTGTGGTAAATACGCCGCCCTCTGCTCCGTATAATCCGGACACATCTATATCATTGGGCTTTGCAACCTTAAACAGCTTAAACTCTGCACCCTCGAGGGTCTTATCCGTGTTCTCCGAATCAAGCTTGATGAGCTCTAAGGAACCGGGCTTCCTCGGGTTTTCTATAGGAGCGAGTTCAACAACGGCATCCGTAAAGTTCTCATTTATATCAAACTCATACTTCGCATCGGGATTAGGTATGCTGTGTCCCTTTGCTGCCTTGGTCTCCTTGAAGAAGTAGTGATCCCAGTCAAGGCCGGTAACCTTGATGACACCGTTCTCATCAGTCTTATATGTATCATATACAAACTCGCCCTTGGTAACACTCATTATCGTGTCGACCATGTTCCTGGACGTCGTATAGTACAGGGTGAACTCTGCGCCCTCAAGTGCATTACCCTTATCATCGACCTTCTTTAAGATAACGGTACCCTTCTTGGGAGTATTAAGTACCGAATACTCACCGGTCATCCTTACGACCTTATCCTTGGTATCGATCACAAACTTAAGATCGTCTGTATTCGTAACGTATCCGAGAGGAGTCACCTCTTCAAGATAATAGCTGCCGTAATCAAGAGGGCCTATCATTGTATTGCCCTTTTCATCGACCAGATTACCCTGCAGGTTGGTCACATATGACTTAACAAATGTTGACTCTCCGCCCCTTACTCCCTTGAAGAGGTTAAAGGTAACCGAATCAATGGGTTCGAGAGTGTTCGCATCCTTCTTGGTGAGCATGAAGTATCCGCGGATCCTGTCATTGAGGATCGCATCAACTCCCGTATAAGACTTCGTAAGATGCTCTCCGTCTATAACGAAGGTGCTCTCTTTCTCATTAAGGATATATCCTTCTCTCGTCTCGGTCTCAACCAGGGTATAGGTTCCCCATGTGAGTCCTTCGTATGAAGCCTTACCGTCCTTACCGGTAATGAGCGTGGCCGCTACCGACTGGGTAGGCTTCTTGTAATCCTTATATACCTTGAACGTTACGCCCTCAAGTGCGATCGTCTGGTCCACACTGTCAAGCTTCTCGATCTCAACCTTACCGGGTATCCTCTTGTTTCCGGCGATGAGCGTTCTTACGGTATTAACGTTTGATGAATTGATCTCGAACTCATACTTATAGTCGGGATCGAAGGTATATCCCTTAGGTGCATACCTTTCGATAAAGTAATATGATCCCCACTCAAGTTCGTCGACGTAGATCCTACCGTTCGCATCTGTCTCGAATTTGCCGATACTCTGCTCGCCGTCTTCCTTAACCCTGAACAGCTCAAATCCTGCTCCGGGAAGTACATCCACGGTGGCACCGGCCTCGTCATAATACTTGATGAGTTCGATCGCACCGGGCTTCTCGGTGTTGATGACCGTGTTGTTCTCATCAAGATAGCCTGAAGGAGCACCGTCGTCATCAAGACCTACCGTATTACCGCAGTCCGCATCCGTGATCGTGAACCACAGCTGGCCGGGTATCAGGTTATATGCATCATCCGGTGTCTCGATCTCAACAAAGAAGTACTTGCCTATACCGAGCTTGGTATAGCTGACAACACCGTCCTTGCCCGATGTAACATCGGAAATCTTGGATGAAGTACCGTTGCCGTTATACTTCCACAGCTCGAACTTACATCCTTCAAGCGGATGATCTGCATCGGTATCTACCTTTACAAAGCTTACATCCGCGTAAGTGGTCGAATTGATCCACTTAAGTGAAACCTGAGGATCGTCGTCGGGATCCTGGTTATAAACAATACTGAAATTAATGTGTTCGTCGTTGAGCTGGAACCCTTCTGGAGCCTTGGTCTCAACAAAGTAGTACGAACCGTAAGGAAGCTGCTTGACAACTATGAGTCCGCCCTTAGGTGTCGTGAGCGAAACTTCCGCTGCTTCCTTGGAGTAGGTATATACACCGTTCTTACCGGTAACGTATACCTGCTCACCCTTATCGGTGAAGAGTTCAAATACCGCACCTTCAAGAGTCACCTCGGGGTTGGAATCATCAACCTTGAGCAGTTCAACATTACCGTAGATCTCATCATTGATGACCTCAACGCTGAGCGGTACAGCAACGCTGCCTTCAACGTTCTTCGAGTCAATGGTTATCGTATCGCTCCTGGTAACGGCGGGCAGTGCATAACCTTCGGGTGCCTTGACCTCGTCAAATACATACGTACCCCAGTCAAGATCCGTTATGGTTATCATACCATCGGAATCTGTATAGAACAGACCGTCTTCTTCGGAGCTTAATATCTGCTCTTCATTGCTTCCGTCTATCTTAATAAACTTAAATGCAGCACCTTCAAGCCTGCCGGTCTTCTTACCGTTTACGGCATAAGACTTGATAAGTTCAACAGAACCCTTGAAAGGTGTATTGGGATGTGAAAGCCTTAAGCCTTCGGTGAACGAAAGATGCGTTGCATCGATCGTAAACCTTATAGGCGTGGAATCAAGCTTGTAACCCGTAGGAGGAACGATCTCCTTGAAGTAGTAGCTGCCCCACTTTAAGCCGTCAACCGTGATCAATCCGTTTTCATCGGTGCTGTAGGTATCAACAAACTTCCAATCCTTTAAGCCTAATGCATATGTAACCTCTTTGTAGAGCTCAAACTTAGCTCCGCCGAGGCTCTTCTGAGTACCGTCTTCCTCTACTGTGTACTTATACAGTTCTGCCTTGCCGGGCTTCGGAGTATTGATCGCGTATCCGCTCTCACCTGCATTAAGAACCTTGCCGTTGCTTGAAGCATCGACAGTAAATGCATACTTCGTATCATTCTTTATATAACCGGTAGCAGCTTCTACCTCGATGAAGTAGTAATCACCGACCTTAAGATCCATGTTGGTCTGGATGAGACCGCTCTTATCGGTAACCATCTTCGCATAGCCGCTTACGGTCGTATCGTCGGATGAATAGCAGAGCTTAAATACCGCGCCCTCAACCGGCTTATCAGTATCGGCATCCTTCTTGATGAGCTTAGCCCCTGCCCTGATGGGCGTGTTCTCAACAAGGAGCTCCTTACCCTCAAGGTTTACGGTCACTTCTTCGGAGACATTCTTTGCATTGATCTCGAAGCTGTACTTCGTCTCACTGTCAAGGACATATCCCTCGGGAGCCTTGACTTCCTTAAAGTAGTACTGACCCCACTCAAGGCCTCCAACGGTAACGTAACCGTTTACGGATTCAAGGTTCTTCCTGATGGAATCGTTTCCGCCCTTCTTATACAGTTCAAATACTGCGCCGTCAAGCGGGGTATCGGTTCCGACGATAACCTTCCTTAACCTTACTTTACCCTTCTTGGGTGTATTCTCTACGACAGACATGCCGTCCTTGATCTTGGCGTTATCAAGTCCTACTGTCTTGCCGTCATCCTCGGTAGTGATCCTGAATGTATAATTGGTCTCATCAAGTTCATAACCTTCGGGCGCTATACGCTCGATGAAGTAGTACTCACCAACACCGAGACCCTTGACGGACACCTTACCCTTCTTGTCGGCGGTAACCATGCCGAAGGAAGTCTCATCTTCCCCTTCAACCTGGAAGAGTTCAAATACCGCACCCGAAAGTACGTTACCCTTGTCATCTTCCTTAATGAATTCAACATTGGCCTGAACAAGAGTATTCGGGAACCTGTACTCGATATCATCATTGTTCTCCTTGATCATGAACTGATAAGGAGTTTCTCTCTTCTTGAAGCCCTTAGGTGCCTCTTCCTCGGTTATCTGGTATGTACCGTAAGGAAGTCCCGTGATACGGAGCGTTGCACCATTGGTATCAAGTATCTTCTTGGAAGAACCAAGTCCTGCCTCTCCGGCATAGGTGTATACACCTGCGGCGCCGGTGATCTTTAAGTTCTTCTTTTCGTTATTGACCAGCCTTACTATGCTGAACTTAGCGCCGGCAAGCTCATTGTCGCTGCCGTCAACCTTGATTATCTTGATCGAACCGTAGATCTTCCTGTTGACCTTCTCAACAGTCTGGAACTTAACGGTTGATACGGTGGTATCCTCATTTATCGTACGGTATTCGGTATACGCATCGTCGCCCTCGGGAGTGATGAAACCTTCGGGTGCTTCTATCTCGGCGAAGCGGTATACACCGTAAGGAAGATCCTCTACGAATATCTCGCCATCCTTGTTGGTCTCATAAACCTTGTTCTCGTCGGGATAAGGCTTGCCGTCCTTCTCGAGTATGAACTTCGCGCCTGCGAGCTTATTGCCGTCCTCATCCTTCTTGATGAGCTTGAGGGCACCCTTTTCTTCATCATTTATTGCAGCATCATCATAGGTAAGATTTGCTTCACGCTCAGTTGCGGTGATGCTGAAGTAGTGCCTCGTAGTATTATCAAGCACATAACCCTTAGGTGCCTTGGTCTCGATAAAGTAGTAATTACCCCATGCAAGGTTATCTACCCTGATCTCACCCTTGGCATCGGTTACATATGTGCCCTTGTAGTGATAATCCGCTCCGAACAGATCCGTGATATTCTGGAGAAGTCCGTCGGGATTGGTTGAATACAGTTCAAACTCAGCTCCCTCAAGCTTCTTTGTCTTCTTGGAATTATACTTTTCAAGAACAACCTTGCCCGGAAGCCTGTCGTTTTCCTTGGTAAGCTTGATGGTCTTATCCTGCTCGCTTATGGTGAAGGCGATGGGTGATCCATCAAGTACATATCCGTCTATAGTCTCGACTTCCTTAAAGAAGTAATCACCGAACTCAAGAGGACCTACCGCCGCACTTGAGATGATACCTTCAACGGTCTCATAGGAACCTACCAATGAAGCATCCTTGGAGCCCGGGGTTCCCTTGTAGAGTTCGAACTTAACTCCGTCTAACTTGAAGTTCTTATCGTACTTGTCTACCTTGAGCAGCTGAACATAACCCGTGATAGGCGTATTCTTAAGTTCAAGGCGTCCGGCTCCGGTAAAGTCGAGGTTCTTTGCGTCTATGGTGAACTTGATCTTGGTCGTGTTCGGATTGAATCCGGTAGGAGCCTTGGTCTCAATAAAGTAGTAGCTGCCCCATTCAAGATCACTGACACTGATGATGCCCTGCGCATCGGTTACAAGGGTATTGCCGACCTTGACATCCTTGCTTCCGTTTTGCTTATGCAGTTCAAACTCAGCATCCCTTAAGCCTTTCTTGTCGGTGCCGATCAGGACGTACTTGAACAGTTCGGCCTTACCCTTCTTTGGAACGTTCCTTACGATCGAAAGGCCGTCGATCTTCTTATTATATACATCCGGTATCGTTAATACCTTGCCGTCATCGGCATCCGTAATTTCGAATCCGTATCTGTCCGTATTTTCCTCATAGCCTTCGATCGGTTCCTCAGTGAAGTAATAGGTTCCGGGTGCAAGGCTGTCAACACGTACATGACCGTTCTTGCCTGAGGTAGCGGTGTTTATCTGAGCCGACTTGCCGTTCTCGAACTTCCAGAGGATAAAGTTTATTCCTTCAAGAGGAAGATCCGAAGCGCCGACCTTAACAAACTCAACGCTTGCCTTAACGGGTGTATTTATGAAGTCAATTTCAATGACTTCTTTGTTTGACTTTATCTTGAAGTATCTGAGTGTGCCGTCCTTGTTATAACCTGCGGGAGCGGATACCTCCTCTATTCCGTAGTATCCTTCGGGCAGGTTCTTGACAGAGAGGTCACCCTTTGAATCCGTCGAAAGAACCTGAACGGATCCTGAAGCATCGTACTTATATGAACCAGCATCGCCTGAAGTCTTTAAGGAAGTCTTGGCATTGGTCGTTTCGTTTACCGAGTAGATCTTAAACGTTGCACCTGCAAGCTTCTCTTTGTTGGGTCCAACCTTGTGAAGGAGAACCTCGCCGATTATCTTCTCGTCGTACATCTCGACGAGCTGCACCTTCCTGACCGTAGTTGAATCTATAACGGCCTTGGTGCTGTTCGCGGCATCCCCCGAAGGAAGCACATATCCTGCGGGAGCCGCGATCTCCTTGAAGTAATAGGTTCCGAAAGGAAGATCCTCAAGATATATCTCACCGTTTGAATCCGTGGTATATTCCTTGGACGAATTCGGATAACGTGAATTATTCCTGTAGAGGACAAACTTCGCCCCTGCAAGTCTCTGTGATTTGGCTGCATCATACTTGATGAGCCGGATCTTACCCCTTACCCTCTTATTATTAACAGTCACACTCTTCGTGCCGTTTGAAGAAAGGGTAACGGAACCGTCGCTTCCGAGTCCTTCGTAGCTGATGGTATATTCTGTCTCATCCTGGCCAAGCTGGTTGCCGTTTGCATCGGACTCATAAACATAATACTTATAGCCCGGCTTCATCTTTTTGAAGGTTATCTCGGAATTACCCTTGATGGGTTCTGCATGAGCACCGAGATATTCCTTGCCGTCGATACCGTAATAGACCTTTCCTGAGTCTGTCTTCCTGTATACGGCAACATAGAAGGTCTTATCGCTGTCGATAACGGTGCCGTCGGAATCCTTGGAAACCTTCTTAACCTTCAGCGATCCCGGATAATATGCGTTGATGAACTCGAAGGGTTCATTCTTATTATCGAAGCAGGGATCGATATCATTATCATTTACGTATGAAACCTTATCGGTGATATTTACGCCGTAAGACCAGCCGTTCCTTATTGTCTGGACGAACAGCTTAAGGTATATCGGCCTCGTCGTATATGTTACGCCGGGTACCTTCTGCGAATCGGGAGGGATGACCTCCGTGATCTTATACATATATACCTTATACTTAACAACATTTCCGGCTTCCCAGGGATCATATCCGTGGTACGGATCAGGGTTAAAGGATATCTTCCCGAAGGATACGGTAGGATTATCCTTGGTCACGGTCACATATTCCTTCTCGGGCATGGGGCCGTCCATCATGATGCCGTTGCCGGCATTTGCGGCTCCGCCGTCAAACTTCTCGATCTTAAAGGTAAAGGAAGCGCCGTCGGGCCACTCCTCGCCGGCCTTGGTCACGCCTGTATACCTGAGCCTCTTCGTCCAGTCCTTACCATCGTTCGTATAGAAGAACTTGGTAACGGGGAACTCATAAGAAACGCCCGTAGGTATGCAGTTATTGAACTTAACCACACTGTAATCGTTGCCGCTTGAACACTTGGCTCCGTCCTTGTATATCTTGTTGACCTTGACGGAGAGCTTATTCGTATTCTTATCGTAGCTTATTTTATGCTCGATAAAGTAGACCGTATTGTCATAAATATAGGTCCCGCCGGTATCACGCTCGGCGACCTTGTATTTATAGGTATTGCCGGCATCGTTCATATTATAGTAAAGGGTATCGAACTTAACTTCCTTGCCGGAATTCTGCTTGGAACAGATAAGGGTTTCATTGCCCTTAGCATCAACTGAATAAAGATCGAACCAGAACTTCTCATTGGCGCTGGGATCCCTGCCGTCTATGGTCTTGGTGGCAGTGATCGTTGCAGAGCAGGGATTTGCGGGCGGCATGCCGTGGTATACGCAGTGCCACTCGGTACCGCCGATCTTGGTTATCTTCTTTGCAACTACCCAGCCTGCGGATACGGAATCATTTGAGAATGTAGCCTTGGGCACGACGAATACACCGGCACAGGATGTCTCGGTTGATGCAGTAGTTGCATTCGGGCAGTTGAATATAACGGTCTGACATACGAGATCCTCGTTGACATTTCCGTTTGTGGTCCACGACTTATTGCCGATGGTTATATCATACTGTTTGAACTTAACATTAGTATCCGGGATATTGAATATTATGTTCTGACCCTCGGAAAGTATGAGCTTAAGGTGTTTCGCACTTGCGTATTCACCCGGCTTGAATTCGATATAGTAGGTACCTGCTCCCGAACCCTTGGATTTAAGATCGATGACATCCCTTGCATTCTGGTGGTCAACGATCTGGGAGAATCCATATGAAGAAACCTTGGCAAGTGCCTCTGACTTGGTATTCACCGAAGAAATAAGATCGGATACCGTACTCTTGATCTGGGCTTCGCTGTATGTCGTGGTATCGATCACTACTCCGGAACGGGGCCGCTGCATATCGGAACTCATATTATTGAAAGCGGTATTAGTGGTATATATCACAAAATCGGATGAATTGCCGTTATTATCAATAAGAAGGCGTCCGCCGCCCTTCGGATCGTAAGTTCCTATGAGACATACGCCGGCATTACCCGCATCGTTCTTGGGGCCTGCGAGAGGACCGTCACCTGTCAGGTTGCCGATAGCAACGGTAGATTCAAGGTGTCCGCCAAAGTGAACGTCGTTGGCAACGATACCGTAAATGCTCGCATCGCCGAGAACGCTCTTGAAAGTCTCGGCATTGCCGGGAGCCATCTTGCCCTGATTTGTCAATACCGCAGTAATAGAGAAATCAGAAAGGGTAAACTCGGTACTGCCTTCCTCAACCGATGTATTGTTGTCAACAACCTCTACCTTGATATCATAAGCATTGATATCGGTAGCCTGGGCCGTTGTATCAACGGATTCCTTAACCTCATCGGTAAGGGGAAGATGTACGGTCTTAACCTCGGCATCATCCTTGGCATCAAGGGTATCCGAAAGCTGATCCTTCTTAAAGTTGATGCTTATCTTGACAGAACCTTCTTCGGGCTGAAGCTCTACCCTGTCCCCGTCCTCATCAACTACATAGAATGCTATATCATACAGAAGTACATCGGATCCGGAAATGGAAGCTTCGTCACCGCCAAGGATCCTGTCTGCATTGTTATCGAGTGCTTCGATATATGCATCGTAATTATATCCGGGAGTTTCGGATGTAACCTTCCTTACGATGAACTCTGCATCGTCGGGGATCGCATCCGCATACTGGAGAGTCGCAACTACCGAAACATCGGAATCCTCATAGGTGTATTCACGTTTGGTCGCTTCCTCTTCCTTTTCGTCTTCCTCGTCCTCGTGAATGACTTTTACGGATTCACCGCGCTGGGTAACCTTGGCGCTGATCGTTCCGTTTGCAACAGAATCAATGACATAATCAGCTGCTATGTCGTCAGATCCTTCGCCTTCAACATATATTGTAAATGCCTTGCCGTTAAGATTTGAGAGATTGATCTTGTTCTTTGCATTTGAAAGACCTGATATAACGCCTTCCGGTACGGGTTCGCCGTCATACCTGACATCTGCCTTGGTCTTTATGTATAAGCCGTAGGTCGCATCCGAAGACATGGATGAGCCGTCTAAGGTTATTGTGATACCTTCGTATCCCGAACCCTTGATCTCGAATCCGCTGTCGGTAATGCGCAGCTTCTTTTCAACATCCTTGTCATCGGCGGAAATAAGGGCTATCTGGGGATTGCCGTCCCTGCGGATACTGTATTCGGCCCTTAAGCCGTCGGAAAAGTCAACAGCCTTCACCGTGAACTTCTTATTGGCAAGTCCGGTGATATAATAAACGTCACTGTCACCCTTGTAGAGCCTGCCGTTTAAGATGCCGTCATATTCAGCGGAGTCCGCGCCCGTAATGTCGAGCTTAAACGAATCGCCTGCCGTCATCCTGTCGGTGTTTAAGTACAGGGTAATATCGGAAACGCCGTCTGCCGTGATCATACCGTTATCGGCATTTACGTTTCCGGCCTCGACCTCGAGTTCTTCTTCACCGGTATCAATGTCGATGTTGATCTCGGGAATATCGTCCTCCGAACCAATCTCTGTCTCGGAAGCGCCTTCCTCTTCGATCACTGCCTCCTGATCCGAACCTTCAACGGCGATATCCACATCGGCATCGTCACTCTCCATGGTTATGACCGGTTCTTCGGATTCAACGATACCGTCGTTGTTCACCGAAGCCATAACACTGAAGGTGTTCTCAAGAAGCATGGCTGTCAGCGCAACCATTGCAACTAATGATTTCAATGTCTTTCTTCTGCTCATAAATCTCTCTCCTTTGACAAAAACAGGCGTATGCATCTAAAAGGGTATAATCTACCCCTTAACAAAAAAGACTCAGATGGATCCCCAAATGGTCCAAAAAAACAGAAAAAAGTTAAAAAATTATTAAAAAACAGGGAAACGGCACGGGATATTACCCATGCCGTTTCCGAGTTTCTTCCTATTATAATATGTTTTATTTCACGCCTTGTAAGTTATGCATTAACGATCTGGCCGAAGTCGGGCTTGAGTGAAGCACCGCCGATGAGTCCGCCGTCTATGTCGGGCTTGCTTAAAAGCTCCGCCGCATTGGCTGCGTTCATCGATCCGCCGTACTGTATACGGACTGACTCTGCCGTAGGCGCATCATAAAGCTCGGCGATATAATCACGGATGAGCTTGCATACTTCCTGGGCCTGGTCCGCGGTTGCGGTCTTGCCGGTTCCGATAGCCCAGATGGGCTCGTAAGCTATAACAAGGTTCTTGACCTGATCGGCACTGAGGCCTGTAAGATCCCACTTGATCTGTCTCTTGATCCAGTCAGCATATACGCCTGCCTCACGGAGCTCAAGGCTCTCGCCGCAGCAGAGGATAGGTGACAGACCTGCTTCAAAGGCCTTCTTGACCTTCTTGTTTATGAGGATATCGTTCTCGCCGAAGATGTCCCTTCTTTCGGAATGGCCGATGATGATATACTTAACGCCCGCATCCTTGAGCATCGGAGCGGATATCTCGCCGGTGTATGCACCCTTGTCTTCAATATAGAAGTTCTGGGCTCCGAGGTTAACGTTCGAACCCTTGATGGCTTCCGCAACGGGGCAGATGTCGATCGCGGGAACGCAGTAAACAACATCAACGTCATCATTCTTTACAAGATCCTTAAGAGTGTTTACAAGTTCTATGGCTTCGGAAGGGGTCTTGTTCATCTTCCAGTTGCCGGCTATGATACGTCTTCTTGACATGATTTTTCTCCTTTATATTAACTTGCAGACTAAAGACGCTTAACGTCTTTCGTTCGCTGCATACTGTTTCTCAGATATCCTACTTATCGTCAGCCGCATAAACACCCGGAAGTTCCTTACCCTCAAGGAACTCAAGTGATGCGCCGCCGCCTGTTGAGATGTGGCTCATCTTGTCGGCGAATCCAAGCTGGTTGCAGGCTGCCGCGGAATCACCGCCGCCGATGATCGTCGTGGCATCGGTCTCGGCAAGAGCCTTGGCTACAGCGATCGTTCCCTTTGCAAGAGTGGGATTCTCAAATACACCCATGGGTCCGTTCCAGACAACGGTCTTGGCTGACTTTACCGCATCAGCGAAGAGTTCCTGGGTCTTGGGACCTATATCAAGACCTTCCATATCAGCCGGGATAGCCTTGGAATCAACATAGGTTACATCGATGGGGCCATCAATGGGATCCGGGAATGACTTTGCAATACCGGTATCTATGGGAAGAAGGAGCTTCTTGCCCAACTTGGAAGCCTTCTCCATCATCTGCTTGCAGTAATCAAGCTTCTCGTCATCAACGAGTGACTTACCGATCTCATAACCCTGTGCCTTTAAGAAGGTGAATGCCATGCCGCCGCCTATGATAAGAGTGTCGGCCTTCTCAAGGAGGTTATCGATAACGTTGAGCTTATCGGCAACCTTGGCACCGCCTAAGATCGCAACGAAAGGACGAACGGGATTCTCAACGGCGTTGCCGAGGAAATCGATCTCCTTCTGCATAAGGTATCCGACTGCGTTTGTGCCGCCCTTTTCGGTGATGTACTTGGTAACTACGGCTACGGAAGCATGTGCCCTGTGAGCCGATCCGAATGCATCGCATACATAGTCATCGGCAAGATCCGCAAGTTCCTTTGCAAATCCCTCGCCTGCCTTCTGGGGCTTGGTCTCCTCTTCGCCCCTGAAGCGTGTATTCTGAAGAAGGACTACATCGCCGTCCTTCATATCCGCTACGGCCTTGGTCGCATCGGCACCGGTAACGTTATAATCGGAAACAAAGTTGACGTTCTTGCCAAGCTTCTCGGAAAGTCTCTTTGCAACGGGTGCAAGGCTCTCCTTCTCGTTGGGTCCTTCCTTAACCTTGCCAAGGTGCGAGCACAGGATAACCTTTGCTCCGTCACCGATCAGCTTATTGATCGTGGGAAGTGCTGCAACTATACGGGTCTCATCCGTGATCTCGCCGTTCTTTAAGGGAACGTTAAAGTCACACCTTACCAGCACTCTTCTGCCCTTTGCGTTAAGATCGTCAACGCTCTTTTTGTTTAATGACATTTGTATATCCTCCTTAATTATTATTTGCATCAGCGCATAATATTATATCACACTACCGTAAAGCTTGCCATACTATTTCAGAAACAGGGGACCAGGGGACGGTTCTGCGGTCCCCTGTTTCTTGCAGTCTTACAATTCAAAATCACCTTCGATCAGCAGTGACATGTCCGCATCGGGTTCCGCGACAAGGCGGCGCGACTGGTTAAGGATGGCCTCCTCGACCTTGTTGCGGACAAGACGTCCGTTGCCGGCTTCACGCGCATCATTTAACTGGGTCGCGTTAAAGAAGTCAAGCAGCGGCTTCCTTGCACCTTCCTCTATCCTGTAACCCTTGGAGCCCGCAGTGATATCCGCGATCGCAAGAAGCTCCTCTCCCGTATAATCCGGGAAATCGATGATATTGGGGAAGCGGCTCTTAAGTCCGGAATTGGCCTCGAGAAAATCAGCCATCTCCTTTGAATAGCCCGCAAGTATGACTATGAGATCGTCCCGGTTATCCTCGATCGCCTTAACAAGGGTATCGATAGCCTCGAGGCCGAAGCTGTCCTCTTCACCCCTGTATAAGCTGTATGCTTCATCAATGAACAGAACACCGCCCAGGGCTGACTTTACCACCTGGTTTACCAGCGGCGCCGTATGTCCCACATACCTTCCGACAAGGTCGCCGCGGGACACTTCCACAAGCTGGCCACCCGAAAGTATGCCTATCGCCTTGAAGTAACGGCTGACTATCCTTGCTATCGTGGTCTTGCCCGTCCCGGGATTTCCGGTAAATATCATGTGTCTGTTGAGTTCGCCGGCCTTGAGTCCCTCCTCGCGGCGGCGTTTCTGAACGGCGTAGTATTCCTTGAGCCCGCGAATGTAATCCTTGATCTTCTCAAGTCCGACGATACGGTCAAGTTCCTTCTCGACCGCTTCGAGCTCGCCGCTGTAGTCCTCTTTGTCATAATCACTTAAGTTAAGCTTATCGTCTCCTGCGATGATCCGGGTACCTTCTTCATCATAGGAAAGCTTCACTTCCTCACCGGTAAAGTCATCCCTCTCAAGCTTAAACTGCGCAAGCGCCTTAAGTGCATCCTCGTAGGCACCTATGACTCCGCCGAGCCCCCTGTTCTTCGAGGTGCAGGAAAGCGCATATTTCCTAAATTCTTCATCTATCTCAAGCTTAAATCCGAGCTGCTTTGAGGCTCTTGCCTTAAGCTGCTCCTCCCTGTCGCTGCATATCTTCTTAAGTGCATCTTCGTCAAGCGTCCCCGTAATACAGATATCGCCGAGCGCATTCACGAACGGAGCACCCATGATATCGGCAAGCTTGCCTACCGGTTCGGTCCCGATAAAGACAAGGTATTTGCCCACAGCCTTAAGCGACCCAACCGTCTTTCCGGCAAGGGCATTGGTCACTCCGACGAGCTGTCCGTTCTGCATGACATACCGCTCGCTCAACATGCTCTCACCCGTAGACACAAGGTCGCAGATCCGCCCGAGCATGGCCACGTTGCAGGAAGCAAAATTCTCAAACAGGATGACCGTCGACTTGCTGCTTAATGCACTGTAAAGATCCTGGATGAACAGCTTCTCCTCGGCAGCGGTGGGATACAGCGACAGATCCATCCTGTATACGCCTTCGTTTTGGAGAATCTTCCTATTATATAATATATCCGTAATGAGGTTTAGACTGTAGTGCCGTCCCGTGCAGGCCGGCCCGGATATGAATACGGAATTGAGCGCATCATCCGAATCCCTCTCGGAAACGAACGGCCTTTTGAAGGCTATGATGAGCTTCTTTATAAAGTCATCCTGGCCGAAGACCTTCTCCTTAAGTTCATCCGCCACGCCGTCAAAGCGCTTGAGGGCATCGGGGTCTTCAGTGATCCCTTTATCCACCGCGGCGCCGGAAGTATCCGGAGCCTGTGCTATAAAGTCAAAATCACTCTTTAAGTTCTTATTCAGTTCACTTAACGTTGCGTTTATATCCGCAGCGTTTGTGCTTACCGAGCTCTGAAGCCTTTCAAGGTCGGCCTTCGCGGCGTTTAAGTCAGCGGATGCCTGTTTTAACATACCGTCTGATGACTTTATCTCATCCGCACCCATGATCGGTGACAGGGGTTTCTGCCCGGTCTTTGCCTGCGTGATGACCGAAAGATTGTCATACAGCGTTCCGCCGTACTTCTTCTGGCGCTTCTTGGCGGCTTCTATGTCCTCCACGCTGTAATTGGCGCGGTTTGTACCAAACATTTTATTCATCTGTTCTTCGAAATCACTCATAGCCTGCTCCGTATACGGTTTATTTACCTGTCATTTTACCATATTTTTATAAAAAAAAGTATTTTATTGTTGATTTAACGCTGTTTAAAGGCTATCATTTACACGTAAGATCATAAAAACAAAGGGTATAAAGTTTGGAAGGAGTTCTCTTATGAAAAAGTTACTGAAGGCCTTATTCATGATGTCGGCTCTGTTTGTGATAGGCCTGCCCTGCAGGGTATTTGCGGATGAACCCGTGATCCTGCCGCCCGCATTACCGGCACTTGATGCGGCTCTTACCGCAGATCTGCTCGCTCAGCAGGCTGCTGCCGCCGCTGCCCTTCAAGCCGATCCGGCACTGCCGGCAGTTGTAACCCCGGAGCCCGTAGCAGCTCCCGGGCCTGTGCTCCCCACATATGTGGATGTCTGCATCGACACACAGACGATGGTGTATTATGAAAACGGTGTTCCGTTACTCATTTCTCCCGTTGTTACGGGAAGCCCCGGACGCGGCACCCCCAGAGGCGTATTTCAGATAAACAGCTGTGTTCCCGGAAAGTACCTCACGGGTCCCACATGGCATGTATGGGTAAACAGATGGATGCGTTTCTCCGGAAACTGCGGACTTCATGATGCCTCATGGCGCAAGCAGTTCGGCGGAGACATATATAAGAGGAACGGCTCTCACGGCTGCGTAAACCTTCCTCATGACATCGCGGTAGCGCTGTATGACAGGGTCGGGATAGGAACCGTGGTCATCGTTCACTGACCGGTAAACGAAACCAAACCGGTGATCCAAAACATAAAACATATGAACATACAAAAGGCCGGAAGCATTTGCTTCCGGCCTTGATGTTTGTATTGACTTAAAGTTTATCAGCCAAGCTCAGCGAAGTACTTGATCGTACGAACCATCTGAGATGTGTAGCTGTTCTCGTTGTCATACCATGAAACAACCTGAACAAGATTGTCAGCGCCAACCATGGTCTGGGTTGCATCGAAGATCGAACCGTAGGTTGATCCAACGATATCGGATGAAACGATCTCATCCTCGTTGTAACCGAATGACTCTGATGAAGCTGCCTTCATTGCTGCATTGATCTCTTCCTTGGTAACGCTCTTCTCTACGGTAGCAACAAGGATCGTGGTTGAACCGGTAGGGGTGGGAACACGCTGAGCGGAACCGATGAGCTTGCCGTTAAGCTCAGGGATAACAAGGCCGATAGCCTTGGCAGCACCCGTTGAGTTGGGAACGATGTTGATCGCACCTGCACGAGACCTGCGAAGGTCACCCTTCCTCTGAGGTCCGTCAAGGATCATCTGGTCACCGGTGTAAGCATGGATCGTGCTCATGATACCGGACTTGATCGTAGCGAGATCGTTAAGAGCCTTAGCCATGGGTGCAAGGCAGTTCGTGGTACATGAAGCTGCAGAGATGATCTTGTCATCCTTGGTAAGGGTCTTATGGTTAACATTGTAAACGATGGTAGGAAGGTCATTTCCTGCGGGAGCAGAGATAACTACCTTCTTGGCACCTGCATTGATATGAGCCTGAGCCTTCTCCTTGGACGTATAGAAACCTGAGCACTCAAGAACAACGTCTACGTCAAGTTCCTTCCAAGGGCAGTTATTTGCATCGGGCTCCTTATAGATCTTAAGGGTCTTGCCGTCAACAGTGATTGAATCCTCACCTGCCGATACCTTATCAGCCAGAGCGTACTTACCCTGAGCGCTGTCGTACTTAAGAAGATGAGCAAGCATCTTGGGGGTGGTAAGATCGTTGATTGCTACTACCTCGTATCCGGGAGCGCCAAACATCTGCCTGAACGCAAGACGACCGATACGACCAAAACCGTTGATTGCTACTTTTACTGCCATATTTCTTTCCTCCTAATATATATATTGATAGTTAATTATTTAACTATTCAGTACTAAATATTTTATACAATCCTTACGTAAAATACAAGTATATTTTCAAAAAAGGGGCAGGAATTCGGGCCTTCGCTCTTTAAATATGCAGTAGTGCGTATATCCGAGTTCCTTAAGGAGTGACTCTGCCTTGTCAAATGCAAATGCAACACTGCCCGTAGTGTGTGCGTCCGAGCCGACCGTTATTATCTCACCGCCAAGTTCACGGTAACGCTTAAGTATCTCGCGGCTGGGATTGGGAGAATCACCCAGTTTACGGTATCCTGCTGTGTTTATCTCTATTCCCTTGCCGTTCATGATAAGGCGTTTCAATATCTCGTCAAGTACATCCGCATAATCCTTATAGAAATAATCCTTATTCTTATTCGGGCCGTATCTTACTATATAATCTATGTGTCCGAAAATATCGTACCCGCTGAAAATGCATATACTCTCAAGGACCGCCTCAAAGTATGCAAGATAGGCCTCGTGTTCGCTCTTTCCTTCAAAATATTCGGGATAATATACGTCGATCCCGTTCACAAGATGCTGGGATGCTATGACAAAATCAAACGGATATTGGTTTACATAATCAATATTATGTTGAGCAAGGTGCGTCTGGCAGCCGTACTCTATCCCGAAACGGAGGTCGACACGGCCGGAATATGTGCCTTTAAGTTCCGTAAGATGTTTAAAATACGCATCCGTATCGACTTCAAAGGCGCTTAAGTCCTTTATATCAGGCGTTCCGTCCTCCTTTAAGGGAACGGCATCCTTGGGCCAGTCCTTATCCATATGCTCCGTAAAGCACATGTACTTAAGCCCCGCCTTTATGCCGGCCTCGATCTGCTGCTCCATCGGGGTCTGTGAATCCTCCGAATGAGAGGAATGCAGGTGGAAATCCGCTGTTATCATGTTATACCTCCGCTGGTTTTATGTATTTAACAAATGCATTTACGTATGGCTTCGATCAGTATATCCGCCTCTTCTTCCGTGTTGTCTTCGTTCATTGAGATCCTTACCGTCGAATCCGCGGCCGCCCTGTCAAGTCCGATCGAGGATAAGACATGCGACATGCTGTCAAGGGATGATGAACATGCCGAGCGTCCCGATATGCAGATGCCCTGCATTCCGAGCCTTACAATAAGTTCCTCTGCGTTGATGCCCGGAAGAGTCAGGCTTATAAACCCGGGCAGGCGCTCCCCTGTTCCGTTTATGATCGCAGGTTCGCGGGTGACTTTTCCTGCAGTAAAAAATCCCGCTTTATCAAGCTTCCCCATAAGGTATCCGTCAAGTTCAAGGCGTCTTGCAAGGTCAGCCTCCATGTGTTCGTGATGCCGCAAAGCCGCAGCTGCCATACCCGTTATCGCCGCGACATTCACCGTACCGGCCCTGCGGCCCGTTTCCTGTCCGCCGCCATGCATAAAGGGCTTAAGGCCGGTCCTCTTGTCCGCATATAAAAAACCCGCACCCTTGGGGCCGTTGAACTTATGCGCTCCGGCCGAGAGCATGTCTATGTTCATGGCCTTAACGTCCATCGGGATATGTGCATACGACGCGACCGCATCCGTATGGAAGAGTATCCCGTGTTCATGAGCGACTCTTCCCGCTTCCGCGACCGGGTTCAGCGTCCCCAGTTCATTATTTACGGTCATAAGGGAGATAAGGACGGTATCTTCGTTTATCAGCCTCTCTATGCTGTCCGCGGATACATGCCCCGTTGAATCAGGCCTTGCGAAACTTACGCTGCAGCCGTGTCTTTCAAGCCACCTGCAGGTTTCGGTCACCGCATGATGTTCAAAGAGCGAAGTTATTATATGCGGCTTCTTTATCACCCGGCCGTTACGTGTATATCCGCCGGAAAGCACGAGCTCAGCAGTTCCCTTAAGCGCCCAGTTATCGGACTCGGTGCCTCCGGAAGTAAAATATATGCTCCCCGGATCCGCCCCGATCGTGCCGGCGATCTTCTTCCTGGCACCGGTAAGTGCGCGCCTTGCATTATCCGCAGCCTCATAGATGCTTCCCGGATTAAAGTGATCCTCCTTAAGGAAAGGGAGCATGGCTTCGAATGCTTCATCACAAAGCCGCGTGGACGCGGCGTTATCCATATATACGATCCTGTGTCCTTTGGTCTGTGCCAAGCCGAAATCCTCATAAAAAGAGGCTCATCCCCTCGGATGAGCCCTGTTATATACCTCGCGGATATGATTGTGGTTCATTGACGCATATATCTGCGTCGTCGATATATCGGAATGCCCCAGCATCTCCTGCACCGATCTTAAGTCGGCGCCGTTCTCGACAAGATGTGCCGCGAACGAATGCCTCAGCGTATGCGGCGTGATATCGGCATCGATACCGGCCTTCTTGGCGTAATGCTTTATCAGCTTCCAGAAACCCTGACGGCTCATATGCTGGCCCGAGCAGTTTGCAAACAGCAGATTGCTCGATTTATCGCTTACCATCGCTTCCCTGGATGTCTTTAAATACTTGGCGAGTGCATCCCTTGCGGCATTCCCGAACGGAATGACTCTTTCCTTGCTGCCCTCCGAGCATAAAAGATAACTCATCTTGAGGTTAACGTCATCAACCTTTAAGTTGATGAGTTCGGTCACCCTTATACCTGTCGCATACAGAAGCTCGAGCATCGCCTTGTCGCGTATATCCTTGGGAGAATCACCCCTGGGCTGCTCAAGCAGCTTGACCACTTCCTCGGTGGTGAGTATCTCGGGATACTTCTTCTCGATCTTGGGTGCCTTAAGCAACAGCGACGGATCCTTTGATACCTTATCCTTCGAATAAAGATAATGGAAAAATGCCTTGATCGATGCGATGCTTCTGGATACGCTGGAAGGCTTGGCGCCTCCTTCAAGCATACCCTCGATATATGTCCTGAGCTGTTTCTCGTTTACGGCCGATACATCGCTGATGCCCGACCCGTTCAGATAAGCAGCCAGTTTCTTAAGATCCCTCTGATAGGACTGCTCGGTATTCAACGAGGCCTTCTTGACATTATGTAAATAGGTTATGAATTCGCTTATAGCCTGTTCCATAAATAATTAATAGACCCTTCCATCCATAAAAAAACGCTGGATTTATCTACCAGACAATAACTATTATAATCAGATATCCGGTGAAAAGCAATCGCAATTTTCCCCGAAAAATCAAGCGTTGCGGCCATTTGAAACCACGGACGCAAGATGTTGTTGTGGGCAGCGGATCATAAAACAACATCTTGTAAATATACGTATAAAAAAAATTGAGAAATATCTTATGAAAACCAAAACGGCCTTCTCGGGTTTACATAACGCCAAGAAGGCTGTTTTAAATATGTCAACTTGTCGGGAAAGTCATCACGGCTTCATCGCATGGTAAGTCATAAGTGCCGCAATAGTCTTGCCGTCGACTATTTCACCGTCGCGGATCATGCGGATGAGTTCGTCGATCGTAAAAGCATACACGTCTATATACTCATCATCATCAAGGTGCTGGCCGTCAGCCTTCACAAGGTTGCGAGCGAGGTAGATATCTATCTGCTCATTACAGAAGGCGACTGTCGTGAACATTGTGAACAAAAAGGTCACATCCTCCCCTGCCGCCCTGTAACCTGTCTCCTCTTCAAGTTCCCTGCAGGCACAGTCAAACGTCGGCTCATCCTTTGTCGCCCTTCCGCCGGCCGGGATCTCAAGCGTATAGCGGTCAAGTGCGTTGCGGTACTGCCTGACCATCAGGATCCTCCCGTCATCAAGTACCGGAACGACCGCAGCCGCTCCTTTATGCGATATAAAATCGAATGTCTCTTCCGTACCGTCCGGAAGACGCATCGTGTCGGCGTAGAAATCCACTACCGAACCGTTATGTACAAGTGTACGCCCGACCCTCTCAGGACGCGGCAGTTCTTTATAGTTCATAGTTTATGTATCTCCTTTGGGGACCAGGGGACGGTTCTGCGGTCCCTAAAATTTACAGTCCGAATATTTCCTTAAGGATCGAGTCTGTCCTGATCGTCTCTTTTGCTTTTTCCCTGTATTTCTCCTCATGCAGGTAAACATGGCGGTGGGGCTTTATGGAGGGCGCAAGGTCTATAGCGGCGAAATAATCGTCTGGGCTTAGCTTAAGGGTCTTTACATATTCAAAGAAACCCGTATCGGTGAATACCTTACGTATCCTTTCAAACCTGTGCTCCTGTACGAGCGACATTATATAGGTAGCGATACCGACCTGGATACCGTGCAGCTGCGGCTTTTCAAGCATCTTGTCAAGGGCGTGCGATATAAGGTGCTCACTTCCGCTCGTAGGCGCCGACGAACCGGCTATCTCGTTTGCAACTCCGCTCATGGCGAGTGAATCCATAAGTTCCCTTAAAAACAGGTCGTCCTTTATCGATGTAAAAGGCGTCCTGACGAAGCTGTTTACGGACTTCTTTGCTATCATCATGGCAAAGTCATCCACCTTGGACACTCCGCATTTCTCCTCATACATCCAGTCATAATTGGCAGTTATCTTGGAAAGCATATCACCTATCCCCGAATAGAGGAAACTTTCGGGGGCCGTCTTTATAACATCGGTATCGATCGCTATACCGTACGCCGTCTTGGCAGGGACCGAAGTCCTGCGGCCCTTTACAACGAGCGAAGCCGTACCCGATGCGAACCCGTCCGTCGAAGACGACGTGGGAACGCTTATGAACGGAAGTTTTGTAAGATAAGCCGTGTATTTGGCGACATCAATGACTTTACCTCCGCCGAGCCCTATAACGGCCTGCGTCTTGTTTGGCAGGTTGAAAGCTATATCCGTGACATCGGTAAGATCCACGGAATCAAGCTCCATGTATTCAAGGACCGTTATATCGGCGAGAGCAAGGGACTTAAGTACCCTCTCTCCGAACATGTCGATAAGACCGTTCCCGAAAAACACCACCGTGTTCTTAAATCCCGAATCCTTTAAATATGTGCCGAGTTTGTCGAGTGCTCCCGATTCGATACGAAGAAAAACCGGGATTGAGATCATATTTCCCTGCATAGCGGATGCTCCTCCTACATCTTTTCCGGCGCCGAGAAACCGAGTATATCTATACCGGTCTCAAGCAGCCTCTTTGTCAGATCGAGCAGTTTAAGGAAGCCTGCCTTCCTTGCTGCATTCTCCTCATTAAGTATCCTGTTCTCATGATAAAAACGGTTGAACGCATTGGCTACATCGTAAATATATGCGCATATCTTATGCGGAGCAAGTTCCTCATAAGCCGATGCGATGACCTGGTTAAACCTGATGAGTTCAAGCATAAGGGCCTTCTCGGTATCAACGGGTGAAGTGTTAAACTCAAGTCCTTCAAGGCTCCCGCCGTCCCCTGTAAACTTATTAAGGATCGACTTTATGCGGACGATCGTATAAAGGATATAAGGCCCGGTATTTCCCTCAAACGAGGTGAACTTGTCTATATCGAAGATGTAATCCTTGGTGGCCTGGTTCGAAAGATCGCCGTATTTAACGGCCGCCAAAGCAACCACAGATGCCGTGGCCCTTGCCTCATCCTCATCGACCTCGTGATTGTCCCTTATCTTCTTATACATCTCCTCATTTATATCATCCAACAGAGCCTCAAGACGCATAACGCCGCCGTCACGGGTCTTAAACGGCTTGCCGTCGGCTCCGTTCATCGTTCCGAAACCGAGAAAATCAAGCTTGACATCCTCTCCGATCACTCCCGTCTTCCTTGCGCAGCGGAACACCTGGACAAAATGCATCTCCTGGCGTTTATCGGCCACATATACCATCCTCGCGGGATCTATGAGTTTCTTCCTTTCCGCGATCGTTGCAAGATCCGTGGTCGTATACAGGGCCGCACCGTCGGATTTAAGGATCATGCAGGGCGGCATCTCCTTGGAATCGGTCTCCTCCTTGACATCCACGACAAGCGCGCCCTGACTCTCATACGCAAGGCCTGTATCCTTCATCATGGATACCATCCCGTCGATGTAAGGCTTCGCATCCGATTCACCCTTCCACAGATCGAAGGATACGTTGAGCTTCTCATAATTCTTCTTAAGATCCGGGATGGAAACATTCATTATATGCTTCCACAATGCGCTGCGGCCGCGGTCACCCTGCTGCAGGAGGAATGTATCGTTCATCGCTTCCTCTTTATATTCCTCGTCATTTTTGGAGCGGGCCGAAGCCGCCGGATATATCTCTTCAAGTTCGGAAAGCGTAAAGGGCGGCTCGGAAGGATATTCACCTTCAAAGTCCTCATCGAAATAAGGAAGGTCCGGCTCACGATGCCTCAGTTCCGTCATGATAAGACCCATCTGAAGTCCCCAGTCGCCCAAATGGATATCTCCAGTGACCTCATCTCCCATGTAAAGCATTATCCTCTTTACCGCCTCACCGATTATCGCCGAGCGCAGATGCCCCACGTGGAGCGGCTTTGCAACGTTTGGCCCGCCGTAATCAATGACAGTCGTATCCGGCTTATCCTTGACCGTAAGCCCAAACTTTTCATCCGCTGCCATCCTGTCAAGATATCCTGTGAGGAACGGACCGTTTAACCTTAAGTTCAAAAATCCCGGAGCCACGGCACTTATCTCATCAAAAGCATCATCATCCTTAAGCACCCCGGCCACATCCTGAGCTATCATTATCGGAGCCTTCTTATATTCCTTTGCGGCGGCAAGCGCACCGTTACACTGGAATTCACACAGATCCGGACGGTTGCTCACGGATGCGCGCCCGTATTTTCCGTCGTATCCTGCACTCACAAATGCCTCCGACAAATGTTCGGATATAATATCAAGTATGGTCTTCATCTTCATTCTCCCTTTTTATTTCCGCTTACGGTATCCTTATCTTCCGCATATCTTACCATCTTAATGGGGTACGGCATAGAATAGTTCCCCACGCCGAGCGCCTTGCTGCCCTCGGAGGTCAGCGTCAGCACATCGCCCGTTAAGGATACGTCAATACATGCGGTGCCGATATAGAGATGTCCGTCTTCAACATTGTAAGAATCAAACTTGTCGAGTCCTGCCTCGGTCATCAGCGAATCAAGTTCCTGACGTATATTAAGTTCACTCCTGACCTTATCTTTTAAACCGGTCGAACCGTATAACTGCTTAAGCATCGATGATATCGCGGGATTCGACAGCCCTTCGGCCTCAAGGCCGTTGCTTAATGCATCCGCGGCAAGATCCAATACCTTGTCTATGTATTCGTCGAGCGCATCATAATCGATGGTCACGTCTATAGAGCCTTTATCATCCAGCTTAAAGAGGAATACTATCGGGATCTTGATCTTGGAAAGATCCACCTCAAAACCCTTGGCACGTACATACTGCTCAACTTCCTTACGTGCATCGTATTCATATGACCAGGTCCCCTTGACAAGCTGCCGTACCGCTTCGTTGCATTCTTCTATACCGTCCCCGGCCTTTTCGTAATAACGCTCATCCTCGCTTATTACTTCCTTATAATCCTTGACTGCTTCTGCATACCTGCCCTTTTCAAATTCTCTTACAGCCATATTGTAGGAACTGCGCGACTTGTCTACTCTCTCGATCTTTGCGATCACTTCTTCATATTCCGCAGCATCATCATATACTTCATCCTTAAGAGGTTCGAGTTCCTCCATCACCTCTTCGTAATCCATCTTCTCGTCCATGTACAGGGCCTCAAGTTCCCTTACTCGTCCGATCATGGATACCTTTACTTCTTCCTCTTCAACAACGCTCACAGCCTCCTCAACCGTAACTTCGGCAGTTTCGTCAGCTTCGGCCTCCTGTTTTGTATCCTTATCCTGCGCACTCTGCTTCGACCACAAATACAATCCTCCTGCCACAACTATGGCGGCCAGGAGGATCGCTGTCAATGCTTTCCATATTCCTTTTTGCTTTTTATCATTATCCACGGTGCTCATCGGCGCCTTCCCCGCTGTTCTTAAGCCGTTCCTTCATTGCCTTCTTTTCTTCGTACATGCGGGCGTCCGCACGTCCCAAAGTATCCTCGATACCGCAGTCGTTATCGGGATCGTATATCGCATACCCTATGGCCGCGCTCACACGCTGCCAGGGCTCTAGATCCTTCTGCTTAAGGCTGCGTTCTATGGAAGCTCTGAAGGTCTCAATATTCTTGTCTATATTCCGAAGATCCTGATTCTCGGCAACGACAACAAACTCATCCCCGCCTATGCGGAATACCGGCGAGCGTTTGAATATGGAACAGAGGATATCGCACAATCCGCATATCACCCTGTCGCCGGTCTCATGACCGTACTTGTCGTTAACGTCGCGAAGATCGTTCATATCGACCATGACTATACCGATACCGGTATAACCCGCCGTGATATTGCGGTTTATCCTCTGGACCTCAATATCATAACCTCTCTTATTCCTGATACCGGTCAGGGCATCCCTGTTCGCGAGTTCATTCAGTACTTCCGCATGCTCGCGTGTCGATATAAGCTCCTGCTTGGTCGCAAACAGGTTCTCTATCTGCTCGTTCAGATCCCTCTCCATCTTCTTCATGGATTCGGACAGTACCTGTATCTCGTCGGCAGTCCTTATATCAAGGCGGGCAAAGTCACACAGCTCAAGTTCTCCGACTTCGGATGCTTCGGGGATCTTGTAGGAAGATGCAACATCCGTAAGCTTACGTATCGGGTTTATGAGATATTTGTCCGCCGCAAGTATTCCGAAGAATCCGAGCACGATCGTGGTCACACTTATCACGATAGCCGTTATGGCGCTGTAATGATTCTTGACGGAAGTAAGATCATCCATGGATATATCGACAAAAGCATAAGCGATCGTTTCACCGTTATATACGATAGGATATCCTGTGGTAATAAGCCATCCGTAAGCCTTGGTATTTGTCTCATATGGTTTGATCTTTCCGGATTCATCTTCTTTGAAAACTATCTTACCCTCTTCATACGCATCAAGACATCCGGGAGAGCACTGGTCCTCACCGGGACTGTCGACGAGATAGACCGCATATCCGTTTTCAGGGTCGAGAAATGCCAGATAAACACTCGATGCTCCGTTTAAATCCCTGACAAATCCAAGTCCTTCGGCAAGATGCGTACAGTCATACGAAGCAGCGACCTCATCATACCGGGATATATATTCCTCAAACTCGGGTGTACCCCATTTATCGGACGTTACCTTATCACCGGTACTGTTGTAAATGGCTTCCACACTGTCACGAAGCCTGTCGACCATTTCAAGATCGATGAATATCGCGGTCGAAGCAGCTACGCGTTCGGCTTCATCCGCATGCTGATTGGTTATGATCTCATCTATAAACTTCCTTACCATAAGGAATCCGGACCCGCCCATCACGACGATTACTATTATGATGAGAATGACCGCCTTACGCTTAAGTGATAACTTCATTGTGTCTTCCTTTCACGACATACCGCCTTGCGCGGGTATAGTTAGAATTATTATACCTCAAAAGGCGCAAAAATTAAACCTTTTGGCAAATTTTATTCAAACTTGCCCGTTCTTTGTGTTATTCTGTTTACATGAAGTTAAGAAAGATCGCTTTTTATGACAAATTCAAATGCCTCGCAGGTGACTGTAACAGGACCTGCTGCCACGGATGGATCATCCCTCTTTCCGGTGAGGATCTTGAACGGTACGCCGGGCAGAGTGGGATACTGAAGCTTAAGCTGCTTGCTCGTATTTCCTCCCGCGGCCTTTACTGCTTCAACAGAGGTTCCCGGACCTGTCCTTTCTTAAACAAAGACTCCCTGTGTTCCCTCCAGCTTGAAAAGGGGCACGACTTCATTCCCGAAGCATGCCGGATGTTTCCGCGCTTTTTCAGGAACTACGGCCCCTTCGAAGAACGAAGCCTCGACCTTGCATGCATCGGGGCATCTTCGCTGTTCCTTAAGGAATATAAGAACTTACATTATGAAGATTTTGAAGGCGAGCCGCTCAGTGCTCCCTGCACGACAAACGATGATATAACGATGCTCGGTAACCTGATTAAAGCAAGGGACGGCTTCGTCAATATGCTTAATAACGTGACCACCTTTGACGGCCTTAACCGTGCCCTGGGAGCGGTGACCGCCCATTCGCGCACACTTCAGGATTCTCTCTTGCGCGGCGCGGCTGACTTTCCCGGATTTAACCCAAACGATACAGGCGCCGCCGGCGGCCGTTTGATACCTGCGGATATCTCCTTCTATAAGAAGGTGATGAATACCTCTTTCTATAACATAAGGCTTAAATATGCCAATCCGGAGCTTTACAGGCTGTGCACTCTTTTCTTTGAGGACAGGGAGGGCCTGCTTGCTTCCGGTGAGAGCCTGCGCTCCGCCCTTTCGGATCTTGAAAAGGAAAACAAAGAAGCGGCCGGAAAACTGGCCGCTTACTATGCATATTATTTATGTCTTTATTATCTTAAAAGCTACGAAGACTACAGTTTCTTAAAGAATGCTTCCATCGGGATCATACATCTTAATATGATACTGCTCTTTACCCTTCTTGATACCGGCCGGGGTGAGATACTGACAGACGAACGTCTTGCCGACATCATCGCCGTATATAACCGCCGGGCCTATTTCAATGAAGATATCGTAAACGAGATGTACGGTGCCCTTGATAATGAAGAATCATTCCTCAGGCCGTCTCTTTAGCGGGCTCAGCCTTGCATATAAACAGGATCGTAAGTACCATAAGAACAAGACCGATCGGAAGGCAGATAAGCCAGTTCCTTATAAATCCCGTGATAACATACGCCACAAATGATACCGCAGCCGCAGTCAGTGCATACGGCAGCTGTGTCGAAACATGTCTTATATGATTACACTGGGCTCCGGCGCTTGCCATGATCGTAGTATCGGAGATCGGCGAGCAGTGGTCGCCGCATACGGCGCCCGCCATGCAGGCAGATATCGCGATTATCATAAGCTCATTGCTCATGTTGCCCGAAAATACATTTACGACGATCGGGATGAGGATACCGAAGGTTCCCCATGAAGTTCCGGTCGCAAACGCTAAGAAGGTACCGATCAGGAAGACTATTGCGGGAAGCAGGCTCATGAGAGCGTGGTTTCCTGCGATATTTTCAACAAGGCCCGCAACATACTCCTTGGCGCCGAGGGCTTCGGTCATAGCCTTAAGGGTCCATGCAAAGGTAAGGATAAGGATGGCCGGAACCATGCTCTTAAAGCCTTCGGGGATCGCGTTCATGCATTCCTTAAAGCTTAATACCCTTGTCGCTATCATGAATATAATGGTTATCACAAGTGCTGCTACCGATCCGTATACAAGTCCAAGCGAGGCATCGGCATCGGGATTTGCGAAGGCCTCGATAAAGCTCTTGCCTTCAAAGAATCCGCCGGTGGATATGATACCTATGACGCAGGCGATTATCAGCGTAATGATCGGAAGGACCAGATGGATGACTTTACCGTTTCCGGAGACCGGAGGGTTGGGCTGATCCTCGGCACCCGTTATGGAGGCATGCTCCGATGATCCGTTATCCTTATCGCCCTGGAGCTTATTATTGAGTTCGGCAAGCTTCATAGGGCCGAAATCCGTATTCCTTACGGTCAGCGTTATCATCATGGCGATCGTAAGGAAGGCATAGAAATTATACGGTATAGCCCTTATGAAAAGAGTCAGTCCGTTGGCGTCGTCCACAAAACCCGTGACAGCTGCAGCCCACGAAGAAATGGGTGCTATTATACAAACGGGAGCCGCGGTCGCATCGATAAGATATGCGAGCTTCTCCCTTGATATCTTATGCTTGTCGGTTACGGGCCTCATTACGGAACCTACCGTAAGGCAGTTGAAATAATCATCTATGAAGATGAGTACTCCGAGAAGTATGGTGGCAAGCTGGGCGCCTGCTTTGGTCTTAACATGCGCTACCGCCCATCTTCCGAAAGCAGCGGAGCCTCCGGCGCGGTTCATGATCATGACCATGCTGCCCAAAACCACAAGAAAGATAAGTATTCCGACATTCCATGAGTCAGCCAGCTGGGCGACCATCCCGTCGGAAAATACCTGCTGCATCATGCCCGGAAACGAGAATCCCGAGTACAGGAGTCCTCCCGCGATGATACCGATAAAGAGCGACGAATAAACTTCCTTGGTGATAAGTGCCAGTCCTATGGCTATTATCGCCGGCACCAATGACCAAAACGTGTTAATAAACATCCTGTAACCTCCTTGATCATCTTTCCGCTTACGCGGCTTGAACGTACAACATAAATATATTAAAAATCACGGATTAACGCAAGTAAAAAACACCCCCGAATTGATATCCGGGAGTGTTTACTCTTTATCAACACTCATGCTCTTGCCTCGAAGAAACACCCGAGCTGCCCGGGTTCTTCTCCTTCCTCCTTTTCCGTAAGCATCATATCGTATATAGATCTTCTTTTTTTCTTGCTCTCTTCCTTCTCCCTGTCCTTGTTCCTCCGGTAACCCCTGTACTTCATTGCAGACGCAACGGCCGGTATATCGGGTTTGGGGGGCGGCGGGGGAAGTACGTATTCAACTCCCACCATGTTGATCATATGTATCACCTCCGTGTGACATATATCCGGTTCCCTTACGTATGGAACCTTACCCTTTCACCTTATATATCGGCCGTTTTATGTTAATCTATTATAGTATTTGCGAATTTTCCCGGCCCTTACAGCCTGTCCCGTCCGCGGGCTTCTTCACGATCCTCAGCCCTTATAGCCTATCTCGTCAGCAAGCTTCTTCTCGATAACGACTATGGCATCCCTGTGCAGGCGCATGAACGTTGCGGGGCACATGGGATCGATCTTGTCGTCAAGGAGCAGCTTTCTTGCAGCGTCCTGCTTATTCCCGTTTATTATCATAAGAAGGGTCTTAGCCTTCATTATACTTCCCATGCCCATCGTAACCGCATACCTCGGAACCTCATCGCGGCTTGAAAAAAACCTCGTGTTCGCATCGATCGTCGAATCCTCAAGCGTCTCCTTATGTGCCTTCTCATAAAGGAATGCTCCGGGCTCATTGAATCCAAGATGCCCATCCGGGCCTACTCCCAAGACCTGAAGATCGATATCGGTCTTATCAAGTATATCGTTGAACTCCTTAAGGTTTTCTTCAACATTTCCCGTGCCCTTTGCGACATAGGTGTTGGCCTTGTCGATATTTATATGGTTGAAGAGATTATCATCCATAAAATATCTGTAACTCTGCTCATGCGTGGGCTCAAGGCCTACGTATTCATCAAGGTTCACGGAGTGAACGCGGGAAAAGTCAAGCCCTTCCTCCTTACATCTCCTCGCAAGTTCCTTATACATCCCGACGGGTGATGATCCGGTTGCAAGTCCCAGCGTACAATCGGGTTTCTCCCTTACAAGCTTCTCGATCACGTCGGCTGCCTTCTTTGCGCCTTCCTCATAAGTACCCGCTATAATGACTCTCATTTCTTTCCTCCTTATTTAAGCTAACCTTTGTCCTTTGTTCAGTCGTTCTCCTTTACGACTATCTTCCTTGCTTCCTTATATATAGAATTTGCCGGTATGACGCCGCGCACACAGGAGACCGGATATACGTTGCTGTCGCGGCCGATGACTGTGCCCGGATTAAGGACACTGTTGCATCCGACCTCAACACGGTCACCGAGCATTGCCCCGACCTTCTTGCGGCCGGTCTTTATGAGCTCGCCTTCGTTCTTGATGACAACGAGCTTCTTGTCTGACTTTACATTGCTTGTTATCGAACCCGCGCCCATATGAGCCTTGAACCCGAGGATGGAATCGCCCACGTAATTGTAATGCGGCACCTGGACATTATCAAACAGGATCACGTTCTTAAGCTCCGTGGAATTGCCGACCACACAGTTGTCGCCCACGAGAGCCGATCCCCTTATGAAAGCGCCGGGACGTATCTCCGTGCCATGCCCTATGATGCAGGGGCCCGCGATATAGTTGTTCGGATAACGCTTCGCATCCTTCGCGATCCATATATCATCCTCAGGATGGTCGAATTCCTCCGCACTTAAGGTCTCGCCGATCTTTAAGATAAGCTCCTTGATGCCTTCGAGTGCTTCCCATGGGTAGGTAAACTGCGAAAGATAGTCAGCAGCCCTTGTATGGGATAGATCATATAAGTCATTTATCGTACACTTCATATTCCACTCCTTTCGTAACGCTTACGTGCGTACCTTGAGCAGATGTCCGGATGTCTTCATCGCGGCGATTATATCGTCAACACACTTCTCGCAGTCCTTATATGTCACCGCCTCTGACATGACGCGGAGTACGGGCTCGGTTCCCGAAGCACGCAGCAGAACGCGGCCGTCGTTTCCGAGGATGGCTTCGGTGTCGCATACCGCCTTCTTAACCGCGGGATCCTCAAGGGTCTTCTCCTTATCATCAACTTCGACATTCTTAAGCACCTGCGGATACATCTTGACTTCGGATGCAAGCACCGATAAGGGAAGCTGGGTCTCGACCATGACCGTCATGAGCATTATCGCGGTCACAAGTCCGTCTCCGGTATGGGCATACTTCCTGAAGATCACATGTCCCGACTGCTCACCGCCGAGCAGGTGATTGTTCTCCTTCATATTCTCGTATACATATCTGTCGCCGACCTTGGTCTTCTCATATCCTATGCCGATATTGTCAAACGCCTTATAGAGGCCGAAGTTCGACATCACCGTGGTGACGACGGTATTGCTCGGGAGCATTCCCTTGCTCTTTAAATGCTTCGCGCAGATATACATGATCGCATCGCCGTTAACGACATCGCCGTACTCGTCAACCGCAAGGCACCTGTCGGCATCACCGTCAAAGGCAAAGCCCACATCAACCTTATTGTCACGTACATATTTCTGAAGCCCTTCGATATGTGTGGACCCTGCATTTAAATTAATGTTTACGCCGTCGGGCGTATTGTTCATAACGTAATTCTTCGCGCCGAGTGCATCAAATACGGCACGCCCGATCATCCAGGCGCTTCCGTTTGCACAGTCAAGTGCGACCTTGCGATTCTCGAAAGATACCGGAGCTATGGAGGTAAGATATCCGATATAACGGTTCCTGCCCGAGTAGAAGTCGATAGTCTGGCCGATCTTGTCCTCGGAAGCGGGCTTAACTCCGTCAAGCTCACCGTCGATATAGCTCTCGACCATATCCTGGACTTCGTCCTCCATCTTCTCGCCTTCTCCGTTAAGGAGCTTGATACCGTTATCAAAATACGGATTATGGCTCGCGGAGATCATTATACCGCAGTCAAAGCCCTCCGTCCTCGTTATATAACTTACGCACGGCGTAGTCGTTACATGCAGCAGATAGCAGTTGCCGCCCGTTGAGGTTATGCCTGCCGCAAGTGCATTCTCAAACATATAAGAGGAACGCCTCGTGTCCTTACCGATCACTATCTTGGCCGGTGTTTCCTTGCTGTAATACCATCCGAGGAACTGCCCGGTCTTAAAAGCATGCTCCGCTGTCAGGACCACTCCTGCCTTGCCGCGGAATCCGTCAGTACCGAAATACTTGCCCATACTCCTCTTCTCCTTCCTGTTTTCATTACCGGCGCCGTTTCGCGCTTCTTTTGTCCTTCCGTCAAAGGGTTTCCTGACATTTGCCGGGATATACCATAACTTGCCTTCTTTTTTGGCTCCTTCTATCTTCCCGTCGCGGCACAGCATCGTGATCCTGCGCTCCGTCATGTCCCATTTCACGGCCGCTTCATGTACATCGATGTATTTCATTCCTGCTCCTCTCTACACCCATTTCCACTAAAAGTGGCGCAAAATAAAAACCCGCGATACAAGATGATGTATCTTTGATACTTCATTTGTAACGCAGGTCCGTTCATTTGTCAAGTTATTTATTTGCGGTATGTCAAGATACCGCTGCAGTATCTTGACATTTGCTCCGCGCGTTTCATGACATACAGCCCATGAAAGAGGGGCGGAAGGAACCGCAGAACCGTCCCCCGGTCCCTTATTCAGCGTAGTAGGTTACATGCGTGCCGGGAGTTCCCTTGCTCGTGTATGTGCATTTATCGGCTCGTTTGTAGAGTTCGTCAAATGTAAACCGGTCATCCTCGCCATAGAAGGAAACACCTACACTCACGAATATGCCGGTGCCCTCAAGTTCCTTGATCCTGATCGCACCTATATATTCAAGGAAGCGGTCTATTATCACTTCACCGCCGGAACTCCTTTCGTAAACACCCGGGATAAATGCTGCGAATTCATCTCCTCCGAGCCTCATGATGATATCATCGCCCCTGAATGCTTTCTTCATGCATCCGGCTATTGCTATAAGTACCTTATCGCCCACAGCATGACCGAAATTATCGTTAAAGTCCTTGAACTTATCAACATCAAGCATCATGAACATGCCGCCCTCGCCTTCAACGAGCCTTCTGCGTATCCTGTTTTCACCGCAGCCGCGGTTATTTATCCCGGTCATCGCATCGGTCTCCGAAAGATACTGGAGCCGGTCTCTTGCGCGTTTCTCCTCGTCAATATACTCGATCATCCATATGACACTCTCAAGGACGCCGTCCTTATCACGGTCAGCGGCAACGAAACGTCCGCGGCACCAAAGATCCGTATGGTTCATGAACTCCGTAGTCAAGATATCGCTTGAGCCCATCCTCTCTTTTATGGTATCAAGATCGGTGAATTCAAGGGTATCCTCCCTTGAGCGTTCATCCGTAAAAGCCGTGATGGCTTCGCGTATGGCTGACTTTGCCCCTGTACGGCGCGTACCTATGAACTTTCGAAGGTCATCCGATTCGCAGCTTATCTCCTCGAAGGTATCGGTCTTTAAGTTTATCTTATACATACAGACATAGATCCCGGCGACCGTCCGCAGATTTGCCATTATGTTCTCTGTCTCCATCCTCCGAAGCACCAGATACACGATCAGTCCGATAATCATAAGCGTTCCGAGGATAGCTACAATAAGGCTTGCCCTTAGTGCATCAAAGAGGCTGTCAAATGCCTGCTCCCTGCTCGTCCCGGAAACGACATACCAGCCGCCGCCTATCGGCCGCGAAAAGAAAAGATCCGTTTTGCCGTTATATCTTACGCTGAAGCTTTCCTTTTTCTCCTTAAGCACACCTGAGGCGATGCTGTGCGCCGGTTCTTCGTCCGTTTCAAGATAGTTAAGGCCATCCTGGCTGCTGTCGGAATGAGCCACCACCTCTCCGTCCTCATCAAGCACGATGACAACGCTTCCCGCAGGTTCCTTTGTAACAAGCTGTTCGGTGATCGTACCGAGTTCGTTCATCTTAAGATCGATCGCGATAACGCTTTCGGAATCAGACAGGCGTCTGGCAATGGTCATGATGACATCCCCTGTCTGCGAATCGACATAGGGCGCGATATATGAAAGTTCGTCTTCTCCGTTCACCGCTTCGGTATACCAGGGCCTTGACGTAGGAACATAATCCTCATCCGGGATCCATCCGGAGCCGTCCATATACTCGCCCTTGATATAACCGTATACGCCCGTGGTATCGGCATTGACTTCCCTGGCATAAGAATCAGACTCATGGCCGAGGAATTCAAGTATTTCCTCATTTGTGGCTCCGGTCTTGAACATATGCTCAACATTGTATGCCACGTATTCCATGAGATGGAGCCCGGGGCTTAAACAGTCCTCATACTCCACGGAACAGTCCTTGACACGGTATTCACCGCCGTATTCGATATTATCGGACATCAGCCGGTATACCATCATATAATTGGTGAAAATTATAAGACACAAAAACAACGGCAATAAGAGCAGCAGCAGAAAATGCTTGATCCTGAAGTTGCTGATGATCTCCTTAAACGTGATATGGTGTTTGATCCTGTTCTTACTGTTTGTGATATCCTTCATATGCCTGTGAAGATCCGCCGGGATACATTAAAAACCTGTACCTGAACAAACAACTAACACGATTATACAACCAAGTTGTATATACTGCAACGCAGTGCGCTGTTTTTCTTATATTATAAGACTTATCCCGCCGCAAAACGGTCCATGATGCGGACAGTCACGCTGTAAGGATCCACGAAAATGCTTTGGCGGTCCTTATGACGGGATCGGTAAAATGATTTCCCTCATTCCATTCAAGTATGCAGTTTACTCCTGATTCTTTAAGAGCCACATAAGAATCACGGATCCTGTCTCCAACTGTCGACATAATGGGATTGCGCGTCTTCTCTTCCCTGTTTCCGAGGCTTAAATAAACCTTATCGCATCCTATCCCGTTATCCGACATATACTCCGAAAAACCCGGAAACCACATGGATGGCGAAGTCGCAGCCACCCCGTCAAATACATCTGTCTGATAAGCAGCCCAAAGGGCAAACAGTCCGGCAAGGGAATATCCGCCTATATAATACTTAAGGGATCTGTCCCCGCAATATTTAAGTATTTCACCAAGCGTCCGTGCAGCCAGCCCGCCAAAGCCTTCCTTTCCGAAAGCAGGCGGTGCTTCCCATGGTGAAAGATCCCTGTTCCAGTCTTCAACCGTAAATGAAAGCACCTTGAATTCCATCCCTGTATTCGTTCGGATGATCTTTATCTCATCTTCGACAGAGGCTTCATCGTGCCGGCCTACGGGACGGATAAGAACAATACCGGCTCCCGGATCGCCATATTCGGTCACTGCAGGCGCTGATGTACCGCTGTCCGCAGCCAAAGTTTCTTTAT
>JAILLY010000063.1 GCA_024692905.1 Lachnospiraceae bacterium
CCTGTCATATGCATGACTGCGGACGCGATAATCGGAGCTAAGGAGCGATATCTTTCAGAGGGTTTTGATGACTATCTGTCAAAGCCCATAAACAGTCAGGAGCTTGAGCAGATGATGCTTAAATACCTGCCAAAGGATAAGGTCATCAGGAACAGCTAGATCCGCAATGTTTGCATGAATGAATATGGAATGGAATTAGGACATATAATTCTTTATAAGGCCGGTTCGGTTATCGATACCGGTCTTTTCATATATTGAAGAAGCGTAACGATAGACCGACCGCTCGGATATATCAAGCTCGGAAGCGATCGCCTTGATCGGCTTGTCCGTGTTTATGAGCAGGCGGGCAACATCGCGTTCCCTCGGTGTGAGCGGGAACTCATCAAGCCACATATCCAGCCGGGAATCAGCCCCGCGGTCCGAATCCTGTGCCGGCTGATCTTTGCTGTCCGTGCCCGCCGGCCCGTTTCCGGCCAGATTGGGATCAAGCTTTATCATGGATGTCAGTATATACAGTATTATGAGAAGCAGAAAATAATACAGCGCATAGTAGATCGGAGAGGCATTGAGCCGCTCATTGCCGATCTTGAGCATTATAAAAGATATGGGAGCTACGCACAGGTCGGAGAGCGGGCGCCCGATGGATGCCCACAGTTCGGGGGCATGAGTACGCGGTGCCACCGATATGAATGAATATGTGTAGAAGAAGATATACAGCGAGATAAAAAAGTAATACACACTTAAGAATATCCCGTAATCGCCGCTTACAAACGGCATGAGCACCAGGACGGCGGACAGGAGCATACCGCTGAAGAACACGGTGCCTGTGAGCTTATGGTCCTTCATGTCGGCAACGATGCCCATGATGATGTAACCAGCCACCATTGCAAGCCTCGGATAGGAGTAGATATTGACATCGCCCGAATACGACATCGACAGGAAAGCAATGTCCGTTCGGCAGGCCAGCAGCCCGCAGATGATGACCACGGAAACTATTGCGATCAATTGGAGCCGCACATTGCGGGTGAAGGCTTCGGAATCGCCCGCATACGGGAGCGGATCCTCGAGGATAAAGTCGGCGGGCGTCTTCAATGTCAGGTACGATATCAGAAGGAAGATCACAGCGGCTATGACCAGCCGCATTATGTTATCGGTAAGGCCGTCAAGGAGGAACTGCAGCAGTATGGATGCCGCGCATGAGAAGCCGATTATCCTGCCTTTATGTGTGCTTACCGAGAAGGCAGCGGAAATGCAGTAATATATGAGCCCGCCCAGATGCCCAAGTGAAAATGAAAGCGCAAACAATACGATGATAACACCGGTCCCCTTAATATCTCCGATGAGAAGGGCGGCGGAAATGATGAATATGGTGTCCGCGGCTATGAGTATGAGACGCCTTATCCTTTCGCCTGTGATGAAGCGGCGGCTAAGCCAGAAACTGGCAAAGCCGAGTATCCGCATGATGCCGGGAGAATAGTGCAGCATATATGATCCCGTATCGCTGAGTGATCTTGCATAGTCATCCGATATAGCCAGTACGATCATATATGTGAGTAGGAATTCAGTGAAAAGAATCGTATAAAATATGTCTTTTTTGCTTATCTTCATATCTTTTTTCATAGGAATAATCTTAACATCGAAGGGTGCAATTATCAACATCCGATAGCACGCCGTCATAAAACCGTGCCGGCATGGAAGACGGAGACATGCTCCCTGACCCGGATGGTCAATAACCACATCCTCCTTTTTTGCGAAAATCATCCTTTCGGGGTATTTGGCAGAAACATGACGTATGAAAGGATATCCTTAACAAGTATAATGGGATGAAACAGGGGACGGTTATCCGTTTCATAAATGTCATTCCAAGCGGGTGAAGAATCATAGAAAGCGAGGACAGGATATGAAGAAAAGGATTTCAAGGATACTGGGCGTAATGCTGGCAGCGGGGATGATCGTTACATCATTGCCCGTAGAGGCATTTGCGGAGCTGTATCCGGAAGCGGAAGTATTAACGAACGATCTCGTTACGGAGGATGATATCGTTGCGGAGAATGATATCATTTGCGAAGATGAAGTTCAGGAACCGGAAGACGGTACACAGGAGGCGCTGATTCCGGAGATATCGGATCCGGAAGATCTGACTGTGGAACCTGTCCTTATAACAGACAGTGAAGTGCTCGGGGCAGAGCCGGCCGAAGGCATCGGAGAAAAGACGCTCGGCGCTGACTTTTATGTTTCGGGCGGCGATTATACATATAAGGGTGATATGATCGAAACCGATTCCTATAAGTATAAAAATATCTTCTCGGGAATCTATAATGACGTACAGGTGGAACGTCATGGAGGAAGGTTCTTTACCGGTGAGGAGATAGTGTCGCTTACGGGCAAAGACGATTCCGGAGTTACTCTGAACAAGATCACGGCAGGTGTTCTGGGCGAAACTGTTGAGGCAGATACGATCGCGGCTTCGGGGAAGAAGGTCAACTTCGAAGTCAACGATATTCCGGCGGAATTCGTTCTTGATAAAACGGCAACATGGAACGATGATAATGGCGTGACACATACGGTTGAACTTAATGACGAGACTCTTATACGTAAGCTGTATGCATGGGAGTATGCCAAAGATGGGACAACAGGCATATACCATCGCGTATCCTCGCAGGAGATCACATCTGAGTATTATTCGCTGAATGATCCGGAAAAGGATGAGAACGACAACTATGCATCGGTTGTATCCGGTAATGTTGTGGTGGATACTTCTAAGCTTACGGCGCATAAGATCACATCCGCTAACGTGATAGCCATAGTCGCATATATGTATGACGCTTCCGTCAACGATTCGCTGTTTGAAGGAATGTGGACATATTCGGATGACAGGATATTCTCTACTCTTGAGCAGATCGAGTATGAGTCAAAGCGTTACTATGATACGACGGAGGATGATTATTACAGCGATAAGACACCTTATTATGATACGGATATTTATCTCAAGGATGAGATGGGAAGCTTCTCCATAGCTGCTTATGCGGCATATCGGAGAGATGATAAGTCCCAAACACTTACGCTTTATGATACGGCAAACCAGCCTAATTACGGGCTTATGAACGGCTTTACCTACGGATGGAGAAGCAAGGCTCCCGAAGATTATCTGCTGGATGAATGGAGGATCCCTGCGACGTGGACGGATCCGCTTACCGGAGCAGTTTATAATGTGGCGCTCGGAGAAAGCGCGTGGATCATCAGTGCCGTATCGGGAGAAAAGCTTTATCTTGGCGGCAGACGTTACCCGATCCTTGCATCAGGCGTAGTCATAAGCTATGGTGTAGCCTTCCCCGATGACTGTACACAGCTTCTGACGACAGGTCATAACCAGAAGGAAATGATGTGTGTCACAAGCATAAAGATAGAGGCAGGACCGCAGGGCCAGAAGGTCGGAAACAACATCACAACCATGAACTCCATGTTCTTTGGCAATATCTACGGGAACATGGGCCATAACGTGCCGGTGACCAGGCTTACAAGCCTTGATGTTTCAGCGCTTGATACATCAAATGTTACCGACATGAGCCATATGTTCCATGCCCAGTGGGTAGCAGGCAGCGGCCCCGATGTTTCGGGATTTGTTACATCGAAAGTTACTGATTTTTCATATATGTTCTATGATGCCCATATTGCAGATCCCGATGTTTCGCACTTTAATACATCGAAAGCTGTTGATATGGCTTATATGTTCGGTGCGGCAGGCGTGTGGACCGATTTCAGGGTGAAGCCCCATGCATATGCCCAGGGCGTATTCACAGCCATTGACTTAAGTTCGTTTGACTTTGCAAAGGTTGAAAGCATGGCGGGAATGTTCATAAACCAGAGGCTCCTGTCATCGATCAAATTCCCGGCAAAAATGGATACATCCCATGTTAAGGACATGAGCGAGCTGTTCATGAGCTGTTCGTCGCTTACCCTTGAAGGAGCACAAAATCTGACCCTTCTTGATACGTCCTCCGTTGTGGATATGTTCGGTATGTTCGGCTGCTTCCACTGGAGGAACTGGGGAGGAGGCGAAAAGAGGGTACTCGCTGCCGATTACACCGGTGACATGGATAAGGAGTATAACAGGGATTGTTACTTAAGCCACAGTGACGGGCAGGAATGCGAGAACAGGGGACCTGCGATAACGAGCCTTGATCTGGCAGCGTTTGCAAACTTTGATACGTCAAAGGTGAAGAACATGGCGCTCATGTTCGACCTTCCGGAGGCTGAGTCCGTTTCCTTCGGCAATAAGTTTAATACGTCCAAAGCCACAGACATGAACCGGATGTTCAATCTTCCTAAGGCAGAATCACTTGATGTGAGCTGCTTCAATACGGCCTCGCTCACTAAAGCGACTCTTATGTTTGACCTTGATACATGCAGGAGCATTAACCTCGGAAACGGGTTTGACTTATCGCAGATCAGGGAAAACGGAACAGAGTACATGTTCACCGCTCCCGTGCTGGCTGAGCTTGACTTAAGCCATGTAAACTTCGGAAGTAATGCAAATGCCATGTGCGCAAGTACCATAGCATATTTCAATCTGGGATACTTAGAGAGCGGCTGTAAGGAACTGGAAACACTTATGCTTCCGGCAAACATGCCGGTATTTGCAGATCCCGCGTTCCTTCCCGAGACCATGTTTGATGAAGACGGGGATGAATATGATGCGGTATACGGCGGGAATGCCGGGGAACTGACACTCACAAGGAGCAGTGCTCCCCTGAAAAACGTGTATGGCTTCTATACTGACGAAGAAGGTTCGGATAAACTTATTTCCGAAACGACCGTCTACGCAGATGACCAGTCGGATGGCAGGAACATGGTCTATCTGAAGATCAAGATGGATCCCGATGTACCCGCGCCGGCTCCGAGCGTTGCCTATACGGTAGTAGGATACCGGGACGGAAATGAGGTTCCGGGTGATTATGTTGTGACCACATTTGAACACAGCGACGGGATAGAAGTATATGCCTATTCCGGAACCTTAAAGTATGACAGCTATGCCATTATAACCGCCAATGTGAGAAGGTCAGACGGCGAAGTGTTCACGATCTCATGTAAGGTCAGGGTCGAAGGATCGCAGTCGGAGGAGTTGAAGCTCACGGACAGTGACGGCAACAGCTTCACATGCTACACAAACAGCGACGGGACCAATACGGTCACGATCAAGGAACTGTGGGATAAGGGCAGCGACAAAAGCAAAACGACGTTAAGGATAGGGCAGCTTACCGGCAGCGGAAAGACCTATACCGTAACAAGGATCGGCAAAGATGCCTTCCATTATACAAGAAGCAACCAGTTCTTTAATAAATATGGTACAAATGCATATTTCACGGATATCGTGCTGGATGAAAGCGTTAAAGTCATAGGAGCAAATGCCTTTGATCCAAATGATACCAGCTCGAGCTCGATCCTTACTTTCAGTGGCCCGGGAGTCGAGGAGATAGGCGATCATGCCTTTTGTGACATGGTTACGATGACAACGGTCAGCCTGCCGAAGGTAAAGCGCCTCGGATGTGGCGTATTCTGCAATACAACAAGCATCACGACCCTTAACCTGAATAAGGATATAGAGAGCTGGAACAACGGTATCCTTATGGACGAATTTGCAAATGACAGGGAGCTTACGGAATTTACGATCCCGTCCTGCATAAGTGAGCTCGGATATGGAGGACTCCCGAGGACGATAAAATCGGTTGAGATACCTTCGACAGTTAAGAAGATAGGGTACGGAGCCTTCAGCTGGTGCTCTGATCTGGAAAGCATAACGATACCTGCGACGGTCACGGAGATAGGCGAAGGAGCGTTTTGTAACTGTGATGCGCTTGCAAGCGTGACTTTTGCCACCGGAGGACAGCTTACAAAGATAGGCGACCGTGCGTTCAGCGAATGTAAAGAGCTTGCTCAGATATCCTTCCCCGATACCGTAACGTCATTCGGTAAGGAAGTGCTGAAGATGAACAGCTATTACGGGACTAAGCTGGCCAGGGTCAAACTCCCGAAAAACATAAAGGAAGTACCTGACGGGACATTCTATGATTGTATTTCGCTTAATGAAGTCACGATGCCTGAAAATGTCGTAAGGATAGGTGAAGAGGCATTCAGGGTCGTCGGTACGGGTGAAAAAACAGGGCTTTCTTCGATCACGATCCCTGACAGCGTGACGCAGATCGGTAAGGGCGCATTCTACGGGCTGCCGATCACGAAGATCACTTTCCCTGCGGGGATAACGGTCATACCCGAAACCGTATGCTTTGACTGCGATAGCCTGCAGAGCGTGACGTTTAAAGGAGCGGTGACTGAGATTGAAAGACAGGCATTTGCAAACTGCGATACGCTGCCTTCAATAAGCATACCCCAAAGTGTGAACAAGCTTGGTTTTGAGGCTTTCGGAGCCTGTGAGAATCTTACGGGAGAGATTGTGATACCCGAGGGAGTGACGGAGATACCGGATGAGCTGTTCAGGGCAACAAAGATAACGAAGATCAGCTTCCCGGATGGGGTTACTTCGATAGGCAGGAGTGCATTTGAAGAATGTAAGCAGCTTGAGGAAGTGAGATTCCCCGCAGAACTTAAAACAATAGGATACAACGCATTCCGTGAGTGTTATAAGCTTGATAATGTTGCGCTGCCGGTAGGTATTAAGAAGATTGACTTATATGCATTTTTAGATGCCGGCAAGACAGCGGAAGGCGATGTGACCGCTTATCTGCCGGATACGATCGAGTATGTCGGATTGCTGGCCTTTTCGGGTTTGGGAGACGGCGCGGGATATATATTCTACGGCGGCAGCGAGGAGAGCGCGCGTGCCCTCAAAGGAGGAAACGACGGAAATGACGGCTACAGCAGCATTACCTTATATTACAATGGCTGGAGATATCCCGTATGTAATGCAGGCTGGCATGTGGCCGATGAGGGTATTCAGTATCTGACATTTACCTTAAATAACGACACCGAAAAGACGGTAACAACGGGTGAAGCTTATAAGGGAGTCATCACAAAGGTAGCAGGCTACGGGGATGATTTCTACGGTTTTGATGCGAAGGGTTACCGGTATGAGGATACGTCTGTTGTTATCGGTACAAAGCTTTACAGCTTTGACGGATACGGAAGGGCAACTCAGATAGCGGGTTATTCGGCGGGCAAGACAGGAATTGTGGGTGATAACGGAGTCCTTGTCTACCTTAAGGACGGAGTGGTACAGAAGGCTGCCGATTCAGAGCGGTTTGCCGACAACGTGGTCACGGTTGATGGAGAGAAATACCTTCTCCAGTCAAACGGCATTTTAGGAACGGGTTATTACCCGGATTCATCGGGGTATGAAGACGGTACGGCAGAGGCAGGCATAACCGGCTGGTATTTCGATGATGATTCGGCGAAGCTTCTGTGGGTTAAGAAGACAGATCAGGAGGGTAATGATGTTTATTACGGCAAGAATTATACGACTCTTCTTAGCGGATCATACCCGAACGAGGACGGTGAGACAGTTAAATATGCAAACGGCAGGAGTACGTTCCTGACAGGGCTTAAGATAACGGATGAAGCCGGCAGCGAGATAACGAGGACTACCCTGTACAGCGGACCGGATGCGGGAATCGCAGGGAAGCCTGAAACGGCGACACTGAAGCTTGTGACTCTGCCTGAAGGGGTGACCCTTGATCCGGTGCCTTCGGTTGAGTGGAGCATCATCAATAATAATCCAAAGACCAAGGGTAAAACAGTCATTACGGAAGTTAGCCATACGGACAGTCAGATTACGGTTAAGGCAGGAGCTCCGGGACGCGCGAAGGTAAGGGTGAAAGTCAGCGCCGGCATGGCAAACGGTGCGTCAGTTACTTATACGAAGGACTGTCTTGTTATAGTGGAAGATACCGGTAAGTATCCGACGTCGGTTACCATTACCGGAAGTACACAGAAGATCAATGTGGGCGAGACCCTGCAGCTCACGGCCACGATCCTTCCGGCCGATGCGACAGCGGGAACCGCATTGACATGGGCTTCAACCAACACGGGTATCGCTTTCGTGGATAATACAGGACTTGTAAGAGGAATAGCCAACGGCAGTGTCACCATATCCGCAACGACCGAAAACGGTGCAAGGGGAACCTATGACGTAGCTGTGGGCAGTGCCCTGATCCCCGAACCCGAACCTGTTGAGGATGAGGCATATGTTACAGGTATGACTCTTAATAAGAATGCAGTAACGCTGTATGAGGGAGAATCATTCAAACTCGAGCCTACGGTAAGCCCGGTAAATGCAAAGAATAAGAGCGTATCGTATGTGAGTGATGATTCGGGCGTTGCAGCAGTTGATGAATACGGAACGGTCAGGGCGGTCGCTGCAGGTGTAGACGGCGAAGGCAATCGGTGCGAGGCAACGGCAACCGTAACCGTTACAGCAACCGGAGCGGCTGCAGGAACGCCTGTTACAAAGGATTGTTTCGTTACGGTTCTTCCTTCGGAGGTAACGGAAAAGGATGATGATGATAATCCGGTAACACCTCCCGGCGGCATGACGGATGCTGAGAGCGGTGAAGCAAACATCTGGGTGGCGGGCCTTAACAAAGACAGCAGCTATCCATATACGGGCAATGCGATAAAGCCCGCGATCCATGTATATAAGGGCAGCAGGCTCCTGAATGAAGGGACCGATTACAAGCTTAAGTATAAGAATAATGTAAAAGTATCAAAGAGCGCCAAGGTCAACGTGACGAAGGATTCAAAGAGGCCTCAGATCGTCATTACGATGAAGGGTGCATACAGCGGCAGCGAGACGGTTTACTTTGATATCGTACCTGCAAAGATATCGGATCTTACGGCGGATAACGATGAGCTGAGCGCACAGTATAAGAAGGGTAAGAAGAATCAGTTAAAGCCCGGGCTCATGCTTAACGGGACGAAGGTAAAGAACGGTAAGAAGGATGTGGCATTTAAGTGGTATGAGACTGACGGAGAAGGAAATGCCACGGCAACCGAGAGTGATTGTATAACTGCAGGCGTCTATGCGGTCAAAATATTTGCCGGTACGAGCGGAAACTTTGCCGGCGAAACAGGAACCGGTAAGCAGGTGGCCACGGTCACGGTTTACGGGCAGACTCTCATGAGCGATGTGAAGATAGACGGCTTTAAGAAGAAGCTCGCTTATAAGAACGGGGAAGAAGTAAAGCAGGCCGTAAAGCTTATCTTCAAGGATAAGAAGGTGAAACGTACACTTACCGAGAAGACGGCTGAGAATCCGGCCGGTGATTACACGGTAACGTATGTAAACAACCGTGAGATAGGAACGGCTACCGTGACATGGGAAGCGGTAAAGGATGGCGAAGGCAATTACTCGGGAGATTTCTGCGGTAAGGTTTCAAAGACCTTTAAGATAACGGGTAAATATACACTTGCCGAATCGGCGGCCGGCACCGTGCCGGGGCTTGCCGCGGGAGAGTTTGTTGTGATCACCGATGACAGCGCGACATATACGGGCGCTGCAGTCAAGCCGGAAGTGACTGTCTATGCAAAGGTCATTGATAATAACGGCACAGCCGAGGTAAGGAAGCTGACCGTCGGTAAGGATTATACCCTTAAGTATAAGAACAATAAGGCGGTCGCGGCGGCTGATGCAAAGGGCAAGAAGAATAAGGACATCGCACCGCAGGTGATCATAAAGGGTAAGGGCAATTATGTATTAAAGTCAGGTGCGGGGACAGTGAAACGCTTTGCGATCAAACCCGTAAACCTTAATGATCTTGTTCTTACGGTATCCGACAAGGCCTACAGCAAGAAAGCGAATGCCTATAAGAAGACGACTATCCTGTTTACGGATAATGATTACAGGAGTGTTGCTCTTAAGGCCGGAAAGGATTATACGGTAACTTATTCGACTTCGGACGGTAAGACGGCTCCCGGAGAGGGTCAGCTGGTTACTGTTACGATAGAAGGAAAGAATGATGCGGAAGGCAGCAGGACCGGAAACTGTTATGGAAAGGTTACGGACAGCTATCGTATAACCGGTAAGAAGAAGTATAAGGATATCGCGAAGGCAAAAGTGGCGGTAAACCCGAATAAGAAGGGTAAATCCCAGGCGTGCACCTATACGGGAAATGCCATTGAGCCCAAGCGCGGCGGCAAGCCTGAGCTTAAGATCACAATGGGAGGCAAGGAGCTTATCCCGGGAACCGATTACGAGATACTCGGTTATTATAACAACGTAAACAAGGGTAAGAATGCGGTTGTCCTTATCCGCGGCATCGGTAACTTAAGAGGAGTGAGGGCAGTTAAGTTTAAGATTTCGGCAGCTCCGGTAAGAACACGCTGGGGCGGTATCGCAGGACTTTCCGAATAGAAACTCAGGGTACTGCCGGCCCCCGGAAACAATGAAATGAACACAGAAAACCCTTGAGCGCTCAGGGGTTTTTTGTTATAACTAAAGGTAGAATAAACCGAGGAGGGTTACCACTATGGACATAAAAAATCTGATCGAAAGCGGTAAGGCGGTAATGGGACTTGAATTCGGTTCCACCCGTAT
>JAILLY010000021.1 GCA_024692905.1 Lachnospiraceae bacterium
ATAGTATGAAGCATCTTCAACTTTATCAAAGGAAAGCTGGGGCGATTGATTTTGCCCTTTGGGGGTATTTGTAATGCTGCTGTCCCAGACTCCGTTTGTGAGATCATCGGAATTTACGGTCATGGAAGCCCGGGCCTTGAAGTCTTCGAGCGTTGTCGCATCGCCGCGTCCGTTCTTGGAGTTATATACGTATTCAACCATAGCATTGGCTGTGGCGAAGGCGTAGACTGCAACGAGCGCCACGATAAAGAGTCCGGCAAGCGAACCCGCGGGAGCACTGCGTTTCTTCCCTTTGTAGTTCTCCTCTTTCATTTTGTTCCTGTTCTTATACCAGATGATCGATAAGACCGGGAATATAAGATGGACAAGCATCAGGGGTATGAAAACGGCAAATGCGTTACTCAGCTCGCCATACCGGTTCCATCTTAAAAGGAACCATATATCGGCGATAAGACATATTACATATGTCGTCAGGGCAATGATGCTCGCTATAATGCTGTTCTTACGATATTTCTCTTCCATCATAGGTCTATTATAACGCGAAATGGATGGGTGTGTTCACAATTTGTTAACGGTGCCTGACCCCGTTAACAAATTGTGAACATTGGAGATTGGTATTGACGGGACAATATTTCGGCGCTATAATTCATATAATTGAATTGTATAAACATAAGTGAATGCGCAAAAAGGCAGGAGTAGAGCGTATGACGATCAGCGAGCGTATATTTGAACGGTTAAAGCAGCTTTCCATGACGCAGAAGGAATTCTCGGAAGCGACAGGGATACTGCCGAGCACCATAAGTGAGTGGAAGAAGAATAAAACCAACCCCTCATCGGAGAAGATCATGCCGATATGCAGGGTGCTGGACGTATCGCCGCAGTGGCTCTTATCCGGTGTGGATCCGGCGAAGGGACGGGAGAGCAATCATGACTATTATGTCGTGGCTAAGGACACGGATACAGGCATTCTCGTGAGTGACTTTAACAGGCTTGAGAAGGAGCAGCGCGACAGGATACTGGGGTATGTGGCTGCTTTCATATCCATGACGGAAGATAGGAAGTAATAGATGCCTGTCACCATGAGCACAAGATATAGATATTGTATAAAATGTCTCGTTATAGATGCATTAAGAGCCATATCTAGTGATATACACAATAATAATATTATGTTATTATACCCTTACAACGACTGCTACGTTTAGAATATAGCAGACTTATATGTTTGACTTCCGCGAACGACGGGGTGCGTAGCGTAGAATATCGTTCACTTGTAAGGGAGCTTCGGCTCCCTTTTGTTATTTAGGAAAGAGTTTTATGAGACTTGTCACTATAGATAAATCATATATAAAGAAGTATTCCGTAGATAGTGAGATGCTTCAGAAGGCAGAGCGCCCGTGTGCATTGATCATACAGATGACTTTTAGAGGGCATCGATATGATTTTGCTATTCCTCTACGTTCTAATATTTGTGCGTCAGCACCTAAAGAACAGTATTTTCCATTACCACCGCGAAGAACCACGAAAGATAAGAAGCGTCATGGCTTACATTATATAAAAATGTTTCCGGTGAAAAGACAGTGGCTTCGTAAGTTTCATACGGACACGTTTTATTCTGCATTAATAAAAGGTATTATTGATAAAAATGAAAAGATAATCATCGCTGAATGTAAGACATATCTGAGAAACTATGAAAATGGGATGAAACCAAGCTATTCTACCGATCTGGATATGCTTATCGAAATCATGAATTCCGAGTGAGTAAGAAACCCGGAAGATAAGAAGAGGTAAGGAGGTATTTTTTTTGCCAAGGGAAAAACGAATATGGTATCCCGGCGCGACTTATCATGTTGTGAGCCGGGGGAACAGGCGGAGCGCGCTGTTTAAGGACCGGTCAGATTATATGATCTTTTTGGAGTACTTAAGAACGGTAAAGGAACGATTTCCTTTTAAGCTCCACGCAATATGTCTGATGACAAATCATTTTCATATCGCTATCGAAACACAGGATGAATCATTGTCCAGGATCATGCAGAGGATCCTGCATCTGTACGCAAGCGAATTCAACAACAAATATCAATATACAGGGCACTTGTTTGAAGGCAGGTTTACATCGCGCCTGATTGAAGATGAACGCTATTTTCTGGAAGTCAGCCGGTACATCCATCTTAATCCGGTTAAAGCCATGATGGTAAAAAGCCCGGAGGATTACGAGTACGGAAGCTATAGGGTGTTCATGTCGGATGAGACGAACAGTAAAAAGGATAAGGCGTTTACGGCTATAGAAGAGCTGGTGGATGTTTCACGTACATTCGGCTGTTTTGGCGATAACAGAAGGGATGAATACCGCGCGTTCGTTGAGGGCGAGATATCCCATGCGGAACAGGAACAGCTTATTCAAAAAGATATGAAGGAAGATGACATGTGGATGCCGTTGGTGCCTGACCCGATTCGAATTGCTTGACACCATATATGACACCATTTATAATTATTTAAGAAGGAGTAATTCATGTCTCAGTTTGGTGAACTCATACAAAGGATCAGATCACTGGACAAAAACATGAGATTTGAAGAGTTGAAAAGGGTTATTGAGTACTATGGTTATAAAATGAGCGGTCCGTCCGGCGGAAGTAGCCACAAGACGTTCAGAAAACCCGGAGAGATGCCCATAACTATTCCGCAGCATGATCCGATAAAGAAAGCTTACGTGGAAATGGTAAAGGATCTGATCGAAAAAGAGGAGAGCAAAGATGAAGAGTAAATCCTTAGAATACTATCTTGGACTGCCCTATCGTATTGAGATTATTCCTGATACAGTTGAAGGAGGATACACTGCGAGTTATCCGGATCTTCCGGGTTGCCTGACTTGCTCCGAGACTATGGATGGTATAATCGCCAACGCACAAGATGCAAAGAGGGCCTGGTTGGAAGCTGCGATCGCAGACGGTATCGAGATCCCGGAACCTTTAGTGGAAGATGTTGCTGAATACTCAGGGCAATTTAAACTTAGAATGCCCAAAAGTCTTCATCGTTCACTTGCAGTTCATGCCAAAAAGGAGGGGACCAGCATGAATCAATACTGTGTCTATCTTCTAAGTATGAATGATGCGAAGCATGTTACAACCGGTGCCTGACCCCATGAACAGATGCCGTTGGTGCCTGACCCCGTTAACAAAATGTGAACATCTAAATGTATTTTCCAATTCGGTATCGGGGCTGGTTAAGTGATATATCGCCGTATTCTATCGCTTCAACAGGACAGTTGGAAATACAGGCCATGCAATGCTCACAGCGGTCTCCCCATACAGGGCGGCCATCAACCAGGTCTATATTATCGAAGGGACACAATTTCGTGCACTTTCCGCATCCGATGCATTTGTCGGTCGAACAGAAGAGATCAGCCGTATGTTTGTGCTTGACCCATACAGGATTAAAGGGAAGAGTGATCAGCTTTTCAAAGAGAGTTATATGTCGTGCCTTTAGCCTTTCCCCCTTCAGTATCTTTTCTGCGACGGATGGGATCTTATCGCAGGATAGTTTTATCCGCGCTATGTTTTCTTCATCCGAGAGCATGGGATATCTTGTGTTGATCAGATAATTCCTGGGCATCTTGAATTCGGCCCGGCCCATGTAGGTCATTCCCTTTTTCTTTATGAGCTTTTCGGCAAGATATCCTGCAATTCCCGTATAACCTCCGCTCGTAAAAACAAAGTATACCTTTTTGTTGCCTTTTAGTTCTACATTTTTGAGATACTGCGCGAAAAAGCGCGGCATCTCACAGACATATACCGGTGCGCATATGATGAAGGGAGAGGATGACTCTATAGGTGAGTAGTCATTCTCTCTTATCCGGTTTATAAGGTTTAACGCGTCGTCATTGATTTTGCCGGAAAGCTTCTTGGCTATAAACTCGGTGTTTCCGGTAGCGGAGAAATATATGACCATGTACGATCTCCTCGCAGGTTTGGGCTATTGCGGCTTAACGCTGGCGATGTATTCGGCATTATCGGGGATTTCTATTCCCGGATCGCTTATTGATATCTCGAACTGTTTTCCCTTGTCGTCAAGGCCCATGGTGAAGTGGCACAGGGCTATCCCGACATCTATCTTCTGGAGGTCGCCCGTGTTCTCGTTCACGTAACCCTTATCCTTTTTCTCATAGAAGTGATAAACGCCGTCCTTTAAGACGATCCGCCAGGGCTGCCTGTTGACCGCAGACGGTGCAAGACGGACCATTTCCAGAACATCAGACATATCACCCTCACATTTTAGGGGATTCCCCCACGCACTGTCAAAGAAAAGCTTGTCCGCTGCCATGCGGTTATCCGCACCGACGCCCTTGCGCATCATGGTTTCCTTGAGGGATCTTTTCCTGGCGGGATACCCGAGCGGACTTATGCAGGGCATCATGTATCCGATCTTAAGCCCTGCGGCCTTTTCAAAATCCTCCCTTTTCATGGTCCCGCCGATCCACACGGTCCCAAGCCCAAGTGACCATGCATACAGGACGAGTTTTTCTAAAGCATATCCGTAAGCTACATCGGCGTAAGGCTTCTTTTCTATCTTGCCTGCAACATACAGGGTCTCACCGGTCAACACGGGACTGGACAGACCGTGTTCTTTGGCATCCATAAAAACAAACTCGACCGGAATGTCAAAAGGGGTGGATATCTCCCGGGCGTATTCTTCCAGAAGTTTCCGGTGCTCGTTGCTGACCGGTCTTGCATCAAATGTGCGGACGCTCTTTCTGCTGTTTATGATCTCCATTAAGTTGCTCATATAATGGCTCCTCCTACTTATCTTATATTATCCCATATCGTATTTGGCCATATTATATTGCATCAAATATAAAATGTCAAGACTTATTTATTTGGTGCCTGACCCCATGAACAAAATGTGAACGAGTGATTTTGCTGTAATTGATAAGGGCTTTGATCTGTGGTAGATTAGAACTGTGGACCAATGGTTTTTGTTTCGTGAAATAAGGAAGGAGAGGGAAAATGAGATTTTATAAGGTTGAAGATCAGATCGTTATAAGTGATAAGGAGATCACCGTAGGGCAGGAACTCATACCCAATACGACGGATGCGGCGGGTGAGAAGCATGTGCCGGTCATTACGGAAGCAGGGGATGTTGTTACGGTAAAGGTTGGAACGGTGGAGCATCCCAGCCTTGATGCCCATTATATCGAATGGATCGTGCTGGAAACGGCCGGAGGATTCCAGATGCACTACCTTAAGCCCGGTATGAAGCCGGAAGCGGTATTTAAGACCGACGACAAGGTTGTTGCCGCATATGAATATTGTAATCTTCACGGACTGTGGAAAGCGGAAGCGTAATAGGTGTCCATGAACACAGGCAAGATAAGCGAATCCAAAAAGATAAGGGAGATCCGTTTATATGAGAGGCATCATAGAAGCATCGGAGATTGTAGCGGGAATTTATATGCTGCTGATATTGGTGGCGATCCTGCACCAATCTGCGTTGATCCGTAATAAAAGAGAGCGGACGTACATCTGGTTTGTGGTCGCGGTGACGGCAGGCCTGTTTGCTGATGCGGTCAGTTACATCCTGGAAGGCAGCGGGGCTGATGCGGCGCTGATCTTTTTTAATGCCGCGTCATATGCGATCACCAATTTCTGTACTATCTTTTTCGCGCTGTATGTTACCGTTTCCATTAGGGAAAAATATAGTATTTCCCGAACGGCTACGATCGTTGCCTCAGTCCTGTCCATGCTTGATATCATATGTATCGTGGCGGGCATTGCGACGGGAAAGCTGTTTTATATAGAAAACGGGTACACGATCTACGGGCCCTGGTCTGATTATATCGGCGTGATCCCGTTGTTCTGCCTGTTTTCATTCTTTTGCCTTTCTTATAAGGGGATCCGGACACTTGGGTTCAGGCAGGTGTTTTTCCTGAGCACATATCTTACTTTTTCCGTTATAAATACCGTGATCATGTATTTTTTCCCGAAGTATGATTTTTCATATGTGTTTACAAGTTTTTCATGTATCATCATCTTTATCTTTATTCAGGTTGATGTTGCAACGGAAGCCAGGATCAGTGAGCAGGTTATGGTTAACGCCAATAAGGCAAAATCAGATTTCCTGGCCAGGATGTCTCATGAGATACGGACTCCCGTGAATACTATCCTTGGAATGGATGAGATGATCCTTCGTGAGAGTACGGAGAGCGATGTTCTGGATTATGCCGGTGATATCCGGTCTGCGGGACGCTCGCTCCTTTCCATAATCAACGATATCCTTGATCTTAGCAAGATCGAGTCCGGAAAGATGGAGATCATACCGGTCGAGTATGATTTTGCCGGGATGCTTAAAGACCTTGTGAATATGATCGACATGAGGGCTAAGGAAAAGAATCTGATCCTGGATATCCGGGTGTCCGAGGATATTCCGTCGGTCTTATACGGAGATGACGGAAGGGTAAGGCAGGTTCTTACCAACCTGCTGACAAATGCCGTGAAGTATACGGAACGCGGGTATATCCACTTAAGGGTGAGCATGAAGGACCGGGGGGATGAGACGCACGGATCCGGGACGCATGGGTCCAAGGGGCCTGACGATATTGCCGTCCTGCATTTTGAAGTGGAGGATACCGGTAAGGGCATCAAGCCCGAAGATATGGATAAACTCTTCGGGGAGTTTGAGCGGGTGAACAGTATCGGCAACAGGAATATTGAGGGAACGGGACTTGGGATCCCGATCACCATGAAGATGCTGGAACTGATGAACTCGGAACTCAAGGTGAAAAGCGTTTACGGCAAGGGATCTTCTTTTTCCTTTGATCTTGAACAGAAGGTCGTAAACAGTGAGCCTGTCGGTGATTTTAAGAAGAAAGCGGAGGCGGACGCAACGGAAGGCAAGGCGGCTGCCCCTGCCTTTACGGCGCCGTCGGCCAGGGTGCTTGTGGTCGATGATAACCATGTAAACAGGAAGGTTTTCCGGGCCCTGCTCAAACGAACGATGATACAGGTCGCCGAGGCGGGCAACGGACCGGATGCCATATCAATGGCGTCTACAGAGCATTATGATATTATCTTCATGGATCATATGATGACGGGAATGGACGGGGTAGAAGCCATGAAACGGATCCGTGAGATATCGGACGGACCGTGTAAGGACACGCCGATCATTGTTCTGACAGCCAATGCGATCGTCGGTGCCAGGGAAGAATACCTTGCGCAGGGATTCGACGGTTATCTGGCCAAACCCATCGAATACGAAGAGCTGGAGAATACGATAAAGCGGTGCCTGACCCCATGAACAAATTGTGAACAAAAAAGTGACACATTTGGCCCTGAGCTAAATGTGTCATTTACTGTCGTATCGTGTTATTGTATCGTGCCCGTTTCTTCTGGATGTACTGGAGAAGGTCCTGAGTGGTCTTGATGGTGCATCCGTATATCTTTACACTGTTGTCACCGTCAACTTCCCTTACACAGCGGCTGTTTACGGTGAAGGATACAAATTCGTGCTTATCAGTGAAGGTGATCTCAAATCGCTTGCCTATCGCATTGAAATCCAGAGCTTCCATACGGATACCGATACCGGTCTTGGAAATATCGCGGATCGTACAGTTGTGTCTCCTTGCATCGCCTTCTATCTGAACGGTAGCACCAAGGCCCAGGGGGACACGCTGCGATGACCTGCGTTCATGCTTCTCGCTGGCCTTGGGCGTGATTATGATATATTCCTTATTTACACGGTCGTACTTGATCTGGACCTGTTTCCAGACCTCATATCTCTTGGCACCGGGTCCTAAATAGCGCACGGTGACCTTACCGCGGAAATTGTTGATATTAACTATCTTGTTGTCCACTCTTGCGACATCGGCGATGATGCACTTGCCCGCCTTGCCTGTCGTACCCGCTCTTTTCACGGTGGTGTCGAGCTTGGTCGCCTTCGAAACATAGTTAAAGTCAATGGTGATCTTCGATTTTGCAGGGATCTCATCAATAAACATAGTAAGGTTATCATAACATAGAATCCCTGCGTTTGTCACTATGTTATAGGTGCCTGACCCCATGAACAAATTGTGAACGGGTTAAATGAGGGTTTCGGCGTATTCGAGTGCTTCGACTATGTTCTTTCTGAAATTATCCTCTCCGGCGAATTCGATAAAGCCGTCTTTCTTAAAGGCCTCCATGGGCTGTTCGTTAACGTGGGAGAAGACGATGGTTATCTTATCCTTGCGGGCCGATTCGACAAGCTCGCGGAGCTTTCTCATGGCGCTTACATCTATTGCGGGCACGCTCCTCATCCTGATAACGATGACCTTGGTGTATCTCTTGGAATTGATCGCAAGCAGGCGGTCGGCAGCCGCGAAAAAGAGGGGACCGCTTATCTCATACACACGGATGGCCTTGGGTATGGACATGAGCTTTTCGGCTTCGCCCTCGGTGACTTCCGGTTCCTCGATATATCTCCAGCTCTTAACATCCGATGTATCCGACATCCTCTTCATAAAGAGTATGGCAGCGAGCACAACGCCGTATTCGATGGCTACCACGAGGTCGAATAAGACCGTGAGCAGGAAGGTCAGGACAAGGACCACGATATCGCTCTTGGGAGCGGTCTTTATAAGATGGAAGAAGGATGACCAGTCCGCCATGTTGGCAGCCACTATGAGAAGGACTGCGGCAAGCGTGGTGAGCGGGATCATCGATGCAAGGGGCATCATAAGTACGAGTATGATGCTGAGCGTTATACAGTGTACGATACCGGCTATGGGCGTGCGGCCTCCGTTCCTTACGTTAGCGGCGGTCCTTGCTATGGCACCGGTTGCCGGGATACCGCCGAAGAGTCCCGAGAAGATGTTTCCGAGGCCCTGGCCGATAAGCTCGGCGTTTGACTTGTGCCTGTCCCCGATCATTCCGTCGGCAACAACGGCCGAAAGGAGGGATTCGATCCCTGCCAGGATGGCGATGGTGAGCGCGGGAGACATAAGGTCCCTTACCATATCAAAGGTCACCGTTGGAAGCTTGGGCAAGGGGAATGAATGATCCAGCTCCCCGTAAACGAGCCCTATCGTATTGACACCGTATTTTATATCCAGCTTGAAGACTGCAACGATCACGGTCGTGACTATTATCGCTATAAGGGAACCGGGTATCTTATCGGTTATCTTGGGCCACACAAGCATGATGACTATTGCCAGCAGGCCGATGAGCAGCGATGTTATGTTAACCGTTCCTATATTCTTGATATATGCCGCTACCTTGGGAAGGAATTCAGAAGGTACGCTCTCAAGCCTCAAACCCAGGAAATCCTTGAGCTGGCCAGTAAAGAGGGTGACTGCGATACCGCAGGTAAAGCCGGTCGTTATAGTATAAGGAATATATTTTATAAGGGAGCCGAACCGGCATATGCCCATGATCACAAGCATGATCCCCGCCATTATCGTAGCCACGATAAGGCCGTCGGTCCCGAAGCGGGTGACTATGCCGTAAATGATGACAACAAACGCAGCCGTCGGCCCGCCAATCTGGACCCGGCTCCCGCCGAAGACGGCAATAAAAAAGCCTGCGATTATTGCAGTGTAGAGGCCCTGTTCCGGTCCCACACCCGACGCTATCGCAAGGGCTATGGAAAGGGGAAGCGCGATTATCGCGACGATCACGCCGGATATGGCATCCTTTAAAAGCTGCGGTCCCTTTAAATCCTTAAGGACATCAAATAATTTAGGTCTTAACTCATCCATTTTTTTCTCCTCCGTTGACACAAGGATACATTATAGCAAACTGCCCCCCGCCCGTAAAGGGCAAAATCATGCAAAATCATGAAATTGCCAAGTCGTGGGATTTGTGGTAAAGTAAACCGTAAAAATTTTGGAGGAAAGAGAAATGGAAAATAAGAAAAAACCAAACACAGGCCTTATAATCCTGATAGTCGTTGGATCGATCCTTTTAGTCCTTGCCATCACGGTCGGCGTCGTTATCCATATCGCGCGCAAGACATACAGTGAAAATCAATATAATGCGGACTATGAAGTTGAGGATGACCACGATATTGATGATATCTATGATGATGCGGCGGACATAGACCTTGACGGCCTGAAAGAGGCGGCCGAGAAGATAGGAGACCTTGATCTTGGGGGCAATTCGGGCATTGACCATGGTGGTCAAGATGGCCTCGGGGATGATTTTGGCGATGATGATCTTGACGATAACGATTCTGACGAGGATGACTCTGAGGATGCCGGCGATAAAGACGGTCAGGGGGCCGGCGATCTGATCAAGTATTCATATGCGGATGTTTACAAGAATGGAAATGATCTGAGGGTGGTTCCGAACGGCGGCCTTAACGGGTCGACGGTCCTTATGAAGGGAAAGGATCTTGAGGGCTTACTTGATTACGTGGAGTCGAAGGTCCTTGAGCCCGGACGTACAATAAACAGGGATTTCTTCTACGGACAGCTTGCGGTCATGCTCGTGGATGAGGATATGATGTCCGATACGGGTTATGTTGAGAAGAGCATAATGATGGCCCTTGCAGTGGCCAATAATTTCCATGACACGCCTGTTACGATAAGGGAATGCAGCCTGGATGCCGGCCATGCGTCCGATTATCATTATGAGGTCACCGCTTACGGCAAGGATGATACATGGATCATTGATTACGAAGCCCGGACGGTCTACTTCAATAACGGCAAGACCGAGTATTCATCGGATATGTTCAAGGATGATTACCTGGCCGTATGGTTCGTTGCGATAGAAGATTATTACGGAATAAAATAGGTATATGACCAAAGATCATATACCTGATATACTTACGGTGTTTTGGGTCCTTCCTGCTTCTTAAGAGCGGCAAGGACCTTTCTGTTATATGGAAGACACTTGTCGAAGACATCCCTCTTCATGGAAACGTTGGAGCTTATGAGGAGGTTGTTGCCGACGCGGATACGGCAGCTGTTGGAGTCGATCTCCGAGTTAACGTAGATGTCCGTGTCGACCTGCTCCGGCGTCAGGGTATCAAATACTTCCTCGTTGAAGAGAAGGAGCTTGTTTTCCTCTTCAACGAAGAGGCCTACCTTCTCGTGTGCCGTCTTGAGCTTGGTCATGTTGATGACCATCTCGTGATTGAAGATATCCTTGACAAAAACATTGCCTGTCATCTGGGCTACCCTGCGAAGGGGTATCTTGTGCAGGTATATGATGCTCTTGTCATCCATATGCAGTTCGGTAACAATAACAGATTCCTTGAATAATTCTCTTAATGTCATATCTTTACTCCCACTTTATACCCTGTCGGTTGTAAATACCGCCTAAACAAATAATATCACGTATATATTTAGGTGACAATAGGGACGGTTCTGTTTGCGACGCGAAGCTAGTCCTGGAAGGGTCACCTTTCGAGCCCGCCAAGGGCTCTTCGCACTTCATTCCTTGTCTCCTTAAGCTGCGCAAGTTCCGCCTCGTTCCAGACCCGCTCATCATCCTCGCCGGTCTTATAAAGAAGCGTTTCAAGATATCCCTGTTCCAGAACGATACGCCGGGTCTCATCATAGACAAGTTCAAAGGCCAGGCACAGATGGGACAGATGCCCCTCGAAGACCGATCCTACAAGACGCCTGGGGATACACCGGTGGCGCCTGATATAATCCATGCATTCATCCGATGCTGCATCCTTCTTGACAAACCTGTCAATACTCTTCCCGGCGCGGTCGGTAAAAGGAGTCTCAACGAGCACCCGGAAGATATCCGCCTTATCGGCATCCCGTATAATATTCTCAAAAGCCCGCGTCCTCTCATCCTGTCCCGTAGGAAATTCCAGCTTATTGTGCTGCCTTATCGCGGTCTCGAGCAGGTCGTGGTCCTCATCCAAAAGCCCGCAGGCATCAAACAGTTCAATCTTTCCGTCTTTAAATAAGATATCCGCCCCCAGCTCCGCGTGGTCCGTCGACTGGTGATCGATAAAGGTCCCATACCTTTTGACCTGCTCAAACCTGCCAAAATCATGCAGCAGGCCAAGCAGCCACGCGAGGTCACGCTCATATCCGTCAAGGCCGATGCTTCCGGCTATCCTGTCCGCATTTTCCGTCACGTTCATCGTATGGATGATCTTGGTCCTGATCATCGGATCATCCCTGTCAAAATCACCCGCATAGTCCATAAATGCCTTTTCGGCGGCGTTTCTGTCGATCATGTGTCTGTATTCCTTTTAATACCCCGGCTTTACGATCCTAAAGGTGAGCATACGGGTCGAGCCGTAGTCTCCAAGGCCCCGCACCGTGACTCTGCCTACTCCGGTTTTTATATTGGATGTATAACCTACAACTTCATAGATGTTGTCCGTTATCTCGTTTTTCTTAGCCCTTGCGTCTACAGGAGAAGCGTACACATGGATCTGCTTGCCCTTAAGGGGCTTTAACTCGCTGCC
>JAILLY010000057.1 GCA_024692905.1 Lachnospiraceae bacterium
TTCACGAGTGTGTTTCACAGAGCACCTCCTTTGTGTGCTGGTTTTGTAGACCTGGATAACTTATATAACTTGATGTAACATATTTCAATATACAGTGTCTACAAAAAATAGGTAGGTGTCTACTTTTAGCTTACCACTACAGTTACATATCAAAACTCTACCCTTTCTGACATGTTATTTATTCCCTCTTGTCCTCCCTATGCTTATTCTCCCTCATCCACTCGCACATCTTCTCATACATTTCCTTAAGCGGATGCTTTGCTTCCCATCCGAGTGCCTTAAGCTTATCCGTGCTTAAGTTCATCTTAAGTACCGGAGCGTATCCAAATGCCGCGGCATTGCCTTTATCTTCGATCACCACTCCGATGCTGCCGGGCGCGCATTCCGATGCAACCAGCTCTGCCATCTCACGGATCGAGCAGTATGTATCCTCATTTGCCGCATTGTATGCCTCGCCGTCCGTGCCCTTTAAAAGCACCGTCTCAACAGCCGAAACGGCATCCTCGGTATAAAGATAGCTCCTCTTCGTTTCACCCTTCGTATGCAGCACTATATCCCTGCCCTCGATCACACACCTTACAAACTCCGCGAACACCCGCCCGTCGTCATATCTTACTCCCGGGCCGAAGGTCTGCGTAAGGCGAATGACTTTCACCGGCACTCCAAACTGCGAATGATACGAAGCGCACAGGCTCTCGCACATCCTCTTGCTTTCGGGATATGCCGACCTTACCTGCATCGTATCGATGTTGGAAGCATGATCCTCATATATCTTCTCATCACTCGCCGGAGCTCCGTACACTTCCATGCTCGATAAGTATACCATGCTCTTTATGCCGCTGTTCTTCGCAAGCTCAAGGACCCGCCTCGTGCCTTCCACAGCGGTAAACGAAACACCCACGGGATCATCGATGAATGCCCTGCTCGATGTTACCGATGCCGCATGGATGATATAGTCGATATCAAGCCCTTCCGTATCCAGTCGTGTTATGTCCGTAACAATATAGCTTATGCGCTCATCCTCACCGAACATCCTCCGGGCCTTTTCAATATCCCTCACGAGAGAAATGACCTTCGCACCGCAGGCTGCAAAATGCCTTACGAGTGACTGTCCTATAAGTCCGGTCGCTCCGGTTATCAATATGGTCTTATCCTTAAATCCGTCAGCCATTTATCCTGCCTCACAAAACGATATCCGCAGATCCTTATGCCAGAGGTATCCCTTCCGGTATCTCACCTGTCCCGTAAACCACCGACCGGATGATATCACACACATCCCGCGTCGCATGTCCTTCCTCAAATGCCTTGCTCATCGCATGCATCTTTTCTATCTCATTCTTGTAGTCTTCTTCATCAAACTTATTTATCGCGCTTATAAGCTCTGCATTGTTCTCCGTAACAGGGAATCCCCATGTTTCTATGGGTTCGTAAAAATCCCTGTCCTCTGTGTATTTCTTAAGATCGCTGCAGAACAAAAAGCACGGTTTACCGGTAAACGAAAAGTCCCATATCGAGGACGAATAATCGGATATCAGCACATCCACGACCCCGAGCAGCTCCTGCATTTCCGGATATGATTCCGCCTTTATATAAGCGGATGAATCCTCGTCAAAAAACTTTGCGGCAAAATGATGCAGCCTCCTTAACATCACCCATTCACCGCCGAACCGGTCGGTCAGAGCTTCATTAACCGCTTCGTAATCAACGTCAAAGTCACTCTTCTGTGCATCCTGTCTCCAGGTCGGAGCATACAGTGCTATCTTCACGTCATCGCTCACCCCGAGGTAATCCCGCACCTTCTTATTGATTCCGTCGCCGACACCGTTTACGAGTACGTCATCCTTCGGCGTTCCCTTAAGGACCTTTCCCTTAAAACACAGCGCTCCTCTTATCGTCTTTAGAAGATTTATCTGAGAACTTGCCATCATAAGAGAATACCGGTCAAAATCACGCATCGTGCGTTCATACGCAAGACGATCCTTCATGACCTCCTTGTCATCGGCCATTGTCTTTTTATAAAATCCGCCGCCGTGCCAGGTCTGTATCTCATACTGTCCCTTGCGCGCAGGCGTATAGTTACGGTAGTTCACGTTATTGACGGTGACACGTGCGGTGAGCCTGTAATACCAGTATGGGATGCTCTCATACTTGACTACCCTGATCCCGCGCGATTCAAGCTCCGCATGGTCCCATGGTTTTGTAAACGCCCATATCAGTTCGTAATTCTCAGCCTCTTTTTCAAGAGCCTCGCTGATATACTTTGGATTGCAGGAATACTGTGTTCCGGAATAGCTTTGGAAGAATACACGGTTATCCTTTATCGGGAAAAGTTTAAAAACGGAAAGAACGGCCTTAAGTGCCCTGGCCGCAAGATCCTTTATAACTGATTTGATCATCGTATAATAAGCCCCCTCATTCCGCCTCATCAATACAGTATATCTGGCTGTTTTCCTTAGCTTCGAGTATCGCCCTCATTATATAGAAATCCTGTGGTGTCGTAATCTTGATATTCTCATAAGGGCCGTCTATCATGTGCAGATCCTTTCCGTACTGCTTCATGAGAGTACAGGAATCGATCGAATTTTCAAGTCCGTCGGCAAGTGCCTGTTCATGCACCGAAAGGATATCCTTAAGCCAGAATGACTGCGGTGCCTTTGCAACCCTCGACCTTGCCCTTGTCGGTACACGTTTGACGCCGAGGTTCTCATTTATTTCGACTATCGTTTCCGTGACCACTCCGGCTGTGATCGCCGAGCCGTACTTCTTAACACACTTTATGTTTTCGGATAACAGTTCCTGATTGATGAGCGGACGCACACCGTCATGTATAAGGACTATGCTGTCTTCGCCTGCCGATATCTCCTCGGCCGCCTTAAGACCGTTATAGATCGACAACTGTCCCGTATCACCGCCCGGAACTATTCTTTTAACCTTCTCAATCCTGAACTTATACAATAACTCCTTAAGATACGGGATCCACTCCTCCACGCACGCGATGACAACCGCGTCGATATCTTTATTCGCCTCGAAATGCTCCAGCGTATGTATTATGATCGGTTTATTGTACATTTCAAGAAACTGCTTGGGGCGGTCCTTGCTGTACATCCTCGTTCCGACACCGCCTGCAAAGATAACTCCTATGTTCATCCTGCATCATTCCCTTCACAAAGAATTTTACTCTTCTTTCGCTCTTTTCTTTCCATCATCACGATAACCATTGCAATAATAATACCTAAAGCTGAAATGATCCCACCGCTCTTTTTATACGGCGTTGTATACCGGATCATAACTGAATGGCCGCCCTCAGGTATAACCATACCTATGTACTTATCATTTAAACAATATACCTTCGTTTCCACATTATCAACATATCCCTTCCAACCTTTTGAATATGGAATTGCCATGCAGAGAAGTTTGTTGCTGTCAGTTTTAATATTGCCCATTAGTGTATCTGTGGAAATTTGAATATTCGAAAGCATATTCTCCTGAAGCAATCTTGCCTTATCTATATATCCATCCATTGATATACCATAAATACGTATTGATTCAAAAGAATAAAAACCCGGTTTGGGGAGTGTAAGCACAACATAATCCACCCCTTGTTCTTTACATCCCAGATTAGCAATATAATCATGTCTTCCTGAAGAATATTCCTCATCCGGCTGCAGATAATCTATCTCGCTTACAAATCCCTCAGGTATAGATACTCCAATTGTACACCCAACTATTGGATCCCATAACCTTTTTTCTTTTTTTATCCTCATCCGTACATTATTATCCAATAACTGCCAATTTGTCTTATTATATAATTTATTTGGATCAACCGAATCATCTCCAAAATAGAGATCGTATTCCGGTGTGGCTGTAAACTCCAATCCCTTTACACCTACATATATCTCTTTATTTTCACATTTATCTGATAGATTAAGCTTTATACTTGTATTGTCAGCAGTAGTTATAAATCCTCCATTTGTTTGCACGACTTCGCCTGTCAACTCAATTTCATATGGTATTACATAATCATCTATTTTGCCGTTATAATTATTTATTCCATCAGGTATACCGTCACAATATGCTGTTTCAAGCTCTATTTCCTGTTTTTGTACAGAGCTTAACTGATCCCATTCTTTTTTTGTAATATATGAACTATAACAATATCCGATATCCAAAGGATACTGATTCTTATAGATAATATACTTATCACCGGCCGAACCCGCTATCTTCTCTTCCTCCGTATAACCATACGGCGCAGTTCCTCCTTCTCCTGTAACATAGTACTTAACGGCAGCTAATTCATTTAAGGTCGTTCTGCCATCATATCCATAATAATAGTATGATTTGGGTTCTATAATATCAACATCTTGTCTGAACCTGGCAAGATACGGACTTGAAACAGACCAATAATACTGAGTATTGGATACCCGATTTATAATATTAGTATTATTTGATACTTTCGAACCCGAATATCTCATATAAGGATTACCATCAATATTCTTTACGTACTGGGTTTCATTATCATTCCACTCTTCCCATATCTCACTATACTTTTTGCATCCGTATAGCTTACCCAAGCCGGCATACGAGAACCGCCAATAAGCTACATTTATTATCCCTATCATCACCAAAAATATGATCATAAATTGTTTTATACGCAGTTCTTCGAAATTTATAACAATTATCACTGCGAATACCAGCGCCATTGAAGTCATAGCACTAAACGATCTTGATTCTTCAGATATAAACAGCAATACAACCAAACCAAAGCTGCATATTGCAAGCAAATTGACTTTGCCCGCTGATATATGCATAAGCTCATCCCATTCAAATACCAAAATATAACAACATAGCAGAACAAACCCCCAACACCAACGATTACAGGCATACGACATACCGTTGAGTATCCGCCCTGCCATCGGAAATAGTACTATCAGTACGCATATAATAAACAGTATTCTAAAGATCTTACCATTTTCCTCTTTTTTTCTGTTTATAAAGAGCATAAGAATGGAAATGACCGTAGGGGCTACGATGCCCATATTTAACCAACTTGCCATCTTCTCGGATATCATAACAGCCGGTAAGCGACTATAATAATCCAAGCCATATAGCAAATGAAATGGCTGTGATACACCTATTCTGGAATCCTTGACAATTGTGATCAACACAGGAAGCAACACTATACCTGCGATACATGCGCCTGCAACGGCAGCAATTCCTATACGGGCTATAATAATAGCTATCTTTTTTATATCCTTGTGATAAATCAATATAACCCGAACTAAAACATAAACAATAGTAAGTAAAACTATCATATAGAAAAAATAGAAATTGCTTATTGCCGAAATAGCCGTAGCAAGAATAAAGACTAACGAACCCTTTTTCTTAATGATCCTCTCGATACCAAGTATCATTAACGGAAAAAATATCATCGGATTTTCAAAATAAGGATGATTTGTAGCCGCATTCAATGCCCAATTGCATAAGGCATATGCAATTGAACCTGCCAGAATTGAATAATGGTTCTGCCGCCCTGTTTCAAAACACAACGCAGAAAAAGCAATTCCCGCCAGATACATCCTCAAGATGCACATAAAAGAGTAATGATATGCCATCCATTGGGTGGGCACAAATACTGACAGAAACGCAAAAGGATCACCCATCACATAATAATGAAATGTGCTTAATACATCATTTCCTTCACCTATATAGAAATCCCAATTAGGTATTATTATTTTTCCTTCATATACAATGCTTCTTAATATATTTCTCAAATACTGTGAATAATAGATTAATGCCTTAAAATGCTGATCCCATCCATCATCATACCAAATGAGCGAACGCCCGGAGAAAATAAACGGCGAAAAGCATATAAAAGCAATAAAAAGGAAAGCGATTGTATATATCGCATAATATGTTCTTCTTCGTTCTTCAAAAGAATTTATCAAATTAATACATAATCCCTTTAGCTTTATCTTCATCTGCTTCATACCGGTCTATTTATGCCTATCATTCTAAATCTTCACACATTCCCACTAGCAAGGCTTAATTCCTTCAATACACTTTACTCGTTACCTTTTCATATATCTCCCTAAGCATCACGTAATTGGCTTCTTCCGTATATGACTTAAGGTATTCATCCTTTACCGAAGCACCTATGTCTTTGTCATCTGCCCGGTCATTACCGTCATCCAGGCACCTGCGTACCGCCTGAACCAGTTCCCCGGGATCTCCTGCCTTAAACTTATACCCGGTGACTCCCTCTTTTACTATGCTCCCCGCATTTCCTATATCGGAGCATATGACCGGCGTTCCCTCCGAGAACGCCTCGACTATCGTCATTGGAAATCCTTCATACCAGAGCGTCGGAAGGATGAGCGCCCGGCTGCTTCCTATTATCTGTCTTAACTCTTCTCCCGGAACATGGCCTTTTATATCTATCCTGGTGAGTGAGTTATCGGACACATACTTCCTGCATTTTTCTTCCGCCTCGCCTGTCCCGCAGATGATAAGCTCCGGTGCATCCTCACCCATCAGCTTCCATGCTTCAAGCAGGACCATAATGCCCTTTATCTCTTCTATCCTTCCGGCATATACAAACTGCCGCGGCCTGCTGCCGTAAGGCATATCTTTGCCCGATCCGGCTGCAAAGTTGGGCTTTACAAAAACCCTGTCCTTACTCATAAGCCCCGAAGCAAGCAGCTTATCCCTGTTAAATTCCGTAAGGCAGATATAATTCAGTTTCCCGTATATCCTGAGCATCCTGTGTATCCTGAGAGTCATCACAAGGACGATCGTCTGAAGACGGCTCCCCCTGTAGCAGGAATGCTTAATTGCACATCCGAGGCCCCTATCCGCACAGTCCTCACAGATATGCCCGTCACGGTAAAACACGCCGTTCGGACACATCAGGCGGAAATTGTGTATTGTCTGTACCACGGGCACCTTACAGCTCTTTGCCGCGTAATATACAGCAGGCGAGATCAGTGTCAGGGTATTATGCACATGGACGATATCTATCTTTTTTTCCCTTATAAGCCTCTTTATTTCCCTGTATGTACGGGGATTAAATACCGAAACAAAAGGAAGCAATGCCTTCCCCGCCGGGCCCGCTTTATCTATCTCGGAATTATTCCTTGTATAGAGAAAAACCTCATGGCCCTTATCTTCAAGAAGCTTCTTCTCGCTCGCTGCCACCGAATCCTCGCCGCCGGGTATCCGGTAAAGATTATGCACTATGAGCACTTTTTTCTTATCGTTCATCCGATCAGGTCCCCGATGTTATTTCCCCAGTATCACCGCATTTATAATAAACTTTGTATTCGTTACAAGATATCTCTTAAACAGCCGCCCCGGGTCCTGCATAAGCCTGTACAGCCACTCAAGATTGGCCTTCTGCATCCACAGCGGGGCACGCTTTATATTACCTGCGAAAAAGTCAAACGCCGCCCCGACTCCTGTCATGAGGCCCGACACCTTGCCCTGATGTTCTGCCATCCACATCTCCTGCTTCGGCGCTCCGAGTCCGACCCAGATAAAGTCAGGCGAAAGAGAGTTTATCTTATTTACGATCGCGGCATCTTCCTCAGCACTCAGCGGCCTAAACGGCGGTGAGTACATCCCCGCTATATTAAGTCCCGGATACTTTTTTTCAAGTGCGGCTCTCAGTTTATCAAGCGTATCGCCCGTGGAACCGTAGAAATAATGACTGTAACCGTGTGCCGCGGATATCTTGAGGACTTCTTCCATAAATCCCGGGCCCGTTGTACGGGATATCTCATATCCGCGCTTTCTTCCAACCGAGCTTAAGGGTCCGCCGTCCGGAATAGCCAGGACCGCTCCGTTCTGGATATTCCTGTATGCTTCATCCTCGTAACTCATTACCGTTGTATGGACATTTGAAACACAAATGTAATCACCTGACAGAGCCTTGATGTTATCGCAGGTAAACCGCATCAGGTGGTTCATGTCCAGAGCAGCGATATTTACGCCAAGGATGTTTACGGTCTTTATATCACCTGTATCAGCTTTATGTTTGTATCCGTCCATCACCTGTTACTCTTTCGCAAAGTTTATCATCGTCTCGTAGTATTTCTCGGGCAGTCCTATATCGTATGACTTTCCTTTTACCAGATAACCCGTCATCCCCACACGGGCGCGGACTTTTTCAAGCGCGCTCGTAAGCTGGATCTCTCCCGACTCAAGGACATTGTTTTTAACATTTTCCTCTATAGCATCAAACACATCTCCGGTAAGGACGTACTGCCCGAACACGGCAAAATAATTCTCTTTTGACTCCTTTGTCGCGACAGCCAGATAATCCTCGGCGTAATCCACGTCCGGTTTTTCCTTTATCTCATCAAGCTCCATCACGTTTTCTTCCTCATCATCCCACTTTCCG
>JAILLY010000059.1 GCA_024692905.1 Lachnospiraceae bacterium
GACACTTATGAACGCCGGCACGGATGCCCTTAAGATATACTTCTTCGGCTTCGTGTTCATGGCTCTCCAGTTTGCGGGACAGTCTGCTTTCCAGGCGCTCGGTGATGCAAAGCATGCGATCTTTTTCTCGCTTCTTCGAAAAGTATTCATCGTTGTGCCGCTCACTCTGGTACTGCCTGCTGCCGGTTTCGGGACTACGGGAGTATTCCTTGCCGAACCGATCTCAAACGTCATAGGCGGCATCGCAAGCTATACGGCAATGCGGCACTATCATCTGAAAGGTTTCCGTAAAATGCACCATGACCGCTGAGATATCATAAACCATGTTTTTCAAGAACACCGAAATAAAAGACAGGAAGTGAGACAAAAAACGCTTATAACTACCGTTATAAGCGTATTAAGTCAAAAAGAAAGATCTTATGGTGTCATGGATGCGATAAGTGCATCAATCTCAGACTGGGACAGAAGCCTTCCGGAATTGTCCGGCGGGGGTGCTGCGGCCGGCGCGGGGGACGGTGATGAAACCGCAGACGGAGCAGGCGTGACCTGCGCAGCACTGAATGCTCCGCCGCCACCCGGCTGAGGTGACTTTCCCATAATGCTTGCAAGTAATGCCTGTTGTTCAGGACTCAACCCGTTTGTATCCATATCCGTTACTCTTCCTCCATAATATGGATTATACCACAAATCCCGCGGGCAAAAAAGTGATAAAACGTATCTGATTATTTCTTGTATATTTTCGAATATGATACTATCATGACCGCAAGACTTACAGCAAATACGGCAGTTACATACATGCTCATACGGCTTAAATCAAGTACGTTCCCGAACATGGAAGCCCTGAAGGTGAATATATCCTTTACAGTGCTTACAAATACCCCTTCATCGATTCCTCCGATACCTTCATCCATGTGCGAAAGGATTCCGTTAAGCATCGTATTCCTGAGCAATATCGTTATATGGCTCGCAGGGAAGATATTGCAGATCGTCTGTACTCTGCCGGAGAACTGCGATACCGGGATATATGCTCCTATAACAAACCCGGATACTGCGGAAAGGATCCCGAAAAAAGCTCCGCATGCCGATGACGTCTTAAAAAACGGAACTATCATCATGAACAATGCCGTTGAGGACAGGCATCCCATTGCGACCACGAGATACGTCATGACAAGATCGCTCAAGCTCATGTGAAGGCCGCCTTGTATCCCAAGCACCGTAAGCCCCGTGGTAAGTATGATACCGTTAATGATCATCGCGCTTACTGCCGAAGCGGAAAAATACGCCAATACTATCTGCCATCTTTTGACGGGCGTCGCCAGTATGTCACGGTCAACACTGTTCTCCCTGTCATTTACCACAGTCTGCAGGCAGTTGTAAGGTACCGTTATCATTGCCGATCCGATGATCCCGACAAGCAGTATGATGCTCGTCAACATATCAAGGTCGGCTGTATCTATCCTGTCCTTTATTAACGGGAAACCCGCAAGGGCACCTTCTACAGCGTCCGTGAACGTGCCTTTAAGGAACAGCATATAAAGCGCAAAAACTATCATCGAGGTTAACAGTGAAAAAACTATTGACTGCTTGTCCTTAAAATATACCAGCAGATTCCTTTTTGTCAGTCCTATATACATCTTCATGCTTCCATCTCCCTTCCTGTCAGATTGAGAAATACATCATCCATCGTTCCCTTAATGATCTCAAAATCGGTGATCACCCTGCTGTTTCTGTAAAGAAAATCCGTTATCGATCCGGTAAATCTTATATTGTAATGATCCGATTCATAACTGTAGTCATAACCTTTTATGATATCCTCTGTACGGTCTGCCTTATCCGTATACCATACGAGCTTCGAAGCCGCGTATCTGCTCTTAAGCTGTGCCGGAGTGCCCGACGCTATGATGTTACCGTGTTCGAGAATCTTGACTTCGTCGGCATCCGCCGTTTCCTCCATGTAGTGCGTTGTCAGGAATATGGTCAGCTGCTTCTCATTTTTAAGCTTCCTTATATGGTCCCACACAACCTTGCGCGACTTGGGGTCAAGTCCCGTCGTCGGCTCGTCAAGAAAAAGGATCCTTGGCTCGTTAATAAGTGCTCTTACGATATCTACCCGTCTTCGCTGGCCTCCCGAAAGCTTCTCATACTTCCTGTTCCAGATCTCTCCTATCTCAAAGTCATCCATATACGGTTCAAGCCTCGTCCTTATCTGTCTTTTGTCAAGTCCGTAGTATGCGCCTCTCGTCATCAGGTTCTCACCGACCGTAAGTTTTTTATCAAGCACCGAATTCTGAAAAACTATTCCGATAAGCTTTCTTATCTCATCGTCATCCTCAGACAGTTTGTGGCCGAAAATCTCCACGTTTCCCGCCGTCTTGCTTAAGATCGTGCATAAGATATTGATGGTAGTTGATTTTCCGGCTCCGTTTTCACCGAGGAAAGAAAAGAGTTCACCTTCCTCCACATCAAAAGAGATGTTATCAACTGCCGTGAAATCCTCATATTTTTTTGTCAGATTTTTCACAGAGACCGCTTTTGTCATTTTTCCCTCCTTATCCTGCACTTATGTGGTCCAAAGTGCTTCCGTGACTTATGTATATCACACCGGTTACGGCAAAAAAAGAGCAACCCGACCAACATGCAAAATCATGCGACCAAGTTGCACTCTCATTCATTTATGGTTATCAAATGCCCTACTCTTCGTCCCGTATCTCTTTTATGGCATCGTTTATCTTATCGGCATCAGCCTTAAGTATCCAGATCGTGGATATCCATACGAATGCGTAAATAACGATATACATGATCACTATGAGCAGGTACTGGGGCAGATCGGAATACCAGTCAAAGAGGTATCCGAATAACGACACTATACCAAACACAAGCAGGAAGTGGATACATATCCTTAAGCGCTGGCTTATCCTGCCTGCATCAGAGTCATCATACAGGATAAGGGATGCCAGAGCGCAGAAAAATCCAACCATCACGATCGACAACGGGATATACCATTGCCAGTTGATCATATACTGCCCTGCTGCCAGGTAAAGTACAGCGGTCCTTATCCCCATACCAAACAGTATGGCCGTCGATATCATCAGCGTCTGATTGAATATGATCTTTGCCTTGTTCATATCTAATTCACTCCGAGTTTTTTCTTAAGGTCCTTAACATAGCCTCTGGAAATGATGAGGCGTTCACCGTTTAAGAGTTCGGCACTGAGCCTTGCATTCAGTTCCGCCCTCACCGACCGTATCTTTTTGATGTTGACTATCATAGCCTTGGAACATCTTAAAAATCCGGTACCGAGAATTTCTTCAAGTTCGTACAGCCGGTACCTTGTCTCATGGCACTCACCCTTCGTATATACATAGGTCCTCTTATCCACCGACTCTATATAGTATATGGACGATGTCCCGATCATCAGCGTGTCGCTGCCGGATATCACAGGTATGCTGGCACCGTTGCCCCGCAGTATATCCGCTGCATTCCTTATATCTTCGGTCACGGCAACGGCGGTGATCACCGCGCTTTCTTTTTCGTATGAATCTGTTTTGTTTATGGTGACTTTCATATACAGTATGTTTGCTCCGTTTCGTATCCGTTTACAGTTTATCACATTTTTTAAACCATTTAAATTCCCGTACCGGAGTACCGGCTGAAGACATCGTGTCAAAGCAGGATGCATACTCAAGTTTAACTTGAATTGATCCTTGAAATTTAAATCCGGAACCGCTACTATTAAAGCACAGATTTAGTTATTATGTGTGCGTAAGGAGGTAAACACACATGAATAACGCTGCGTATTATCTTATCTTTATATCTTTAGCCGGAAAGGGAGGGACAGAATGAGCATAGGAACCAAAGAGTACTATCCTGCACTTATAAAAACGATAAAGGCGACGCCTGAATACAACAACGCCACCTGGTTACTCCAATATCAGATCGAAAGCATGCTGGATATATATAAAAGACTTATGTGATGATCCGTTATGCCGGACGAGCCAGGTAATATCCCTGGAAAAGATCAACGCCGAGTCCCACGAGATAATCAAACTCTTCCTTTTCTTCAACGCCTTCCGCGACAACAAGGATGTTTTTGGAATGGAATTCAAGTACAAGGCGCGTTACATTGTTCTGCTTTGCGGGATCATGATCTATTCCGGATATGAGTTCCCTGTCCAGTTTGACTATATCCGGTCCCATGATATCCACCCTTTCCATATCATTGATCCCGCTTCCGAAATCATCGGCGGATAACAGGTTATCCATGGCCTTTACGGATCTCTTCTTCTCCTTCCAGACCTCATAGGAAAAATACGGATATTCAAGGTTCTCGATGATCATCATGCCGCGGATACTGTTGCCGAAGTATTCAAAAAACACTTCTGCTTCATCACGGGTTAAGCAATCATTGGGAAATGAGTTTATAGATACCCTTTCCGTATAGCCCCGCAGAACATATGCCTGCATGGCCCCAAACAATGTAGCCACTTCAAGAACATGCAGATTATCGGTCTTCATATAATCGTTTATGAGTTCCAGTACAGGTTTTTCAGTCGGGCGCATAAGAGCTTCCCAGGAATATACGGTCTTTCCATCCGGCTGAAAAATAGGCTGGAAAACATAATTTATCGATAATTCTCCGAGAGCCTTAAGGATCTTCTTATCCAAAGGCAGATGATCATAATAAATCATTTTAACTCCGATCGCTGAACTATTTGCTGATCATAATTATAATATTATGTCACCAAAATCGCAACTGATCGAGTTATATGAAAGCCCTCAGCCGTTAAAGAGCGGTGTGGACAGATATCTGTCACCCGAATCGGGAAGCAGAACGACTATGTTCTTTCCCGCATTTTCAGGCCTTGCTGCCAGTATTGATGCCGCCTTAAGTGCAGCACCCGATGAGATGCCCACAAGGATACCTTCACTTACCGCAAAGGCCTTCCCTTCGGCAAAAGCGTCCTCATTCTCTATGGTGATGACCTCATCATATACCGATGTATTGAGTGTATCGGGTATGAAGCCGGCACCTATTCCCTGTATCTTATGAGGTCCGGGAGTACCCTTTGAAAGAACGGGACTTGTAGCAGGTTCAACAGCCACTACCCTGACATTAGGGTTTTTCTCCTTAAGATATTCACCAACACCCGTAACGGTACCGCCCGTACCTACACCGGCCACAAATATATCAACCTTGCCATCCGTCTGTTCCCAGATCTCGGGACCGGTAGTTGCCTTATGTGCAGCAGGATTGGCAGGATTGACAAACTGACCCAGGATAACGGCTCCGTCTATCTCATCCTTAAGCTCTTCAGCCTTGGCGATGGCGCCCTTCATACCCTTGGCGCCTTCGGTAAGAACGAGCTCCGCACCATATGCCTTAAGTAAGTTCCTGCGTTCCACGCTCATTGTATCGGGAAGTGTAAGGATGGCTCTGTAGCCTTTGGCTGCAGCCACTGCCGCAAGGCCGATACCGGTATTCCCGCTGGTAGGCTCTATGATGGTTGCTCCGGGCTTAAGTTCTCCCTTCTTCTCTGCATCTTCTATCATAGCAAGTGCGATACGGTCCTTAACGGAACCCGCGGGATTGAGATATTCCAATTTGGCAAGTAAAGTTGCACCTGTTATTCCTGCCTTCTTTGTATAACCGTTAAGCTTAAGCAACGGTGTATTGCCGATAAGTTCCGATGCGCTTTCATAAATCTTTCCCATAGTGATGTCCTCCTTTTTACGTTATGGTCATGAACTATTGTTTATATCCTACTTATTTGATAGGAATTATATATTTAATTTATGAACTGATTATAAGCCCCCGAACGCATCATGTCAACAGTTTTTTTAACGCTGAAGAAATATTTTAAACAAAAAACCGCCCGGATTCAGGCGGTTTTAAATATCCACGGTTTTGGATCATATATTTGGAGGCTTGTTACACTATATTATATACTGATCTGATAACAGAGCCTTCTGCTCCTCCACAAGATCGGCGAGAGTATTGCTGTCAAGGACTTCTCTGACGGCCTTGTCAAGCCTGCTCCAGAATCTGTCACAGATGATATCCGTAAAATTGTCTCCCGTAACCTCGCCGAGATTATCCACAACGGACATATCTCCCTCTGCCGCTTCAAGTATCATTCCAACCGTTATTTTATCAGTAGAATCATTGAGTACATAGCCTCCCTTTGCCCCTCTTATGCTCTTAACGAGTCCGGCCTTATTAAGCATGGCTATGATCTGCTCCAGATATTTATCGGAGATATCCTGTCGTCTGGCAATGTCCTTGACCTTTACGGGTTCACCCGTATTATACATACCAAGATCGATCATAACCTTGACCGCATTCTTTCCTTTTGTTGATATCCACATATCATTCCTCTTTCCGCTGTCCTCTTTGACCGGACATGCTCATGACGAACCTTGTATCCACATTTTACAACATCCCCGCAGGATCAGTCAATTTCCGGAACGATATCCTTCACCATGCTCCCTAGAAGCTTACTTCAAGAATAATATCCTCGATCGTCACAGCCCGGATCTCACCACCGGATCCATCGGGTGAATACGTCTCATACTGGATCGGATATCCTTCCTTCTTAAACTCATCAACGATCGATACAAATCTGTCCCTGCTGCCTACATTGATATTGATATGGGCGATCCCGGTCCTGTTTGGGTCCTTGGCACCGTCAACGAGCGTCGGCTTATTCATGAGTTCTATGAGTGCTCCTTCCGAAAGCCCCAGAATATAGGAATAATAATTGTTAGGCTCATCATTTAATACCGCCTCTGTCTTTGCATCAAAATAGTGTTCAAAGAAAGCCTTGACCTTCTCGATATCATTTACGTATATTCCAACATTAACTATCTTCATGATCTCTTTTCCTCCATGCCCCGGACCTGACTTTTTGTTCATCAGATCACGAAATCATAATCCGTCAATACCGTTCTTAAGAATCTCTTTGTAGCCTCTTCCTTCGGATGGTTAAAGAATTCTTTCGACGGAGCATCCTCTACGACCACTCCGTTTTCCATAAAGATCACACGATCCGCTACATTTTTTGCGAAATCCATTTCATGCGTTACTACCACCATTGTAATGCCTTCCCTTGCAAGCCTGATCATGATCTTTAAGACCTCTCTTGTAAGTTCGGGATCGAGCGCGGATGTCGGTTCATCAAACAGGATCA
>JAILLY010000111.1 GCA_024692905.1 Lachnospiraceae bacterium
CTGGATCATAAAGCCTTTTATGACTCTGTGAAATATAAGCCCGTCATAGAAATTCTTATTGATGAGGCTGATAAAGTTATAAACTGACTGCGGAGCTATATCGGGATAAAGCTCTGCTTTTATCACATCCCCGTTTTTCATAATGATAGTTACTATAGGATTCTTATTATCCATCCTGTCTCTCCTTTTTCCTGATATATTCTCCGCTTTTAATCCTCAAAACCGTTGGGGTTCATTGACTGCCAGCGCCATGAATCTTCACACATCTCTTTTATTCCGTATTTGGCACTCCATCCAAGTTCCTTTGCCGCAAGTGCAGCAGATGCATAACATGTGGCGATATCCCCGGCACGTCTGGGCTTTATCGAATACGGGATCTTCTGACCCGTTGCTTCCTCAAATGCCTTCACAAGTTCAAGCACGCTGACTCCGTTACCGGTACCGAGGTTATATATCTTAAGTCCGCACTTTTCCTTGATCTTCTCAAGTGCCTTTACATGCCCGTCCGCAAGGTCAACAACATGTATATAGTCTCTTACACCCGTTCCGTCCGGAGTATCATAATCATTTCCGAATACTCCGAGTTCTTTAAGCTTGCCTACCGCTACCTGCGTGATGTAGGGCATAAGATTATTCGGTATTCCGTTCGGATTTTCTCCTATAAGCCCTGACTTATGTGCGCCGATGGGATTAAAGTATCTGAGCAGGATGACATTCCACTCGGGATCAGCCTTCTGGATGTCTGTTAGTATCTGTTCAAGCATGGATTTGGTCCATCCGTAAGGGTTGGTACATGCCTTCTTCGGACACTCCTCAGTGATGGGTACGAATTCCGGATCGCCGTATACGGTAGCAGATGATGAAAAGATAAAGTTCTTCACACCATGTTTTCTCATGACATCTATGAGCGTGAGCGTGCCCTGAAGGTTATTCTCATAGTATTCCCAGGGCTTTTGAACAGACTCACCCACTGCCTTAAGTCCCGCAAAATGTATGCAGGCATCTATCTTTTCTTTATCAAAGATGTCATTTAAGGCATTCTTATCAAGGGTGTCTGCTTTGTAAAACGTAACCTTTTTACCTGTGATCTGCTCTATCCTGTCGACACTCTTTTTCGATGCATTGACAAGATTATCAACTATCACAACATCATAACCGTTTTCAATAAGTGAAACTGCCGTATGAGAACCTATGTATCCGGCTCCGCCCGTTACAAGTATCTTCATCATCTTTCCTTCTTTCTTAATATGTCATTCATCAGTATTTGTATTATAACAGATGGAAATTACATTGATTCCGTATATCTCGTATCATTACATTCCTTCCCAGTACATCTCAACATTTGTTGATCCGCATTTCGTTTCATTGCATCTGTACTTTACCATTGTGGAATCATTCGGATTGTCAGCTCCTCCTCCTACTTTACTTAATTTTCCATCTGATAAAGCATTGTTTGGTTTCTTTTCAGTACTCATGATCATTTCCTTCTTTTGTCCGTTTTCATTTTACTTAATCCACTCTGTTACGGTTTTCTCCGTTAATAAATGCCTTGATATTAAGATATACCTCATCAGCACACCTTTGTCTGGCTTCAACACTGGCCCACGCCATATGAGGAGTGATGATAAGCTTCCTGCTGTCTTTTATCCTATGAAGCGGACTGTCCGCCGGCATTGGTTCTTTTGTGAGTACATCGAGTCCGGCTCCGGCTATTATTCCCTGCTCCAGTGCCTGTGTCAGATCTTCATCTATAATGATCGGTCCTCTGGCCACATTGACTAGGATCGCGGAAGATTTCATCTTCTTAAGAGCTTTCATATCTATCAGTCCTCTTGTCGAATCGTTCAAAGGACAGTGGATCGACAAAATATCCGAACGTGATAAAAGATCATCAAAACTTACCTGTTCATAACCATCCACCTTGTTTTTACCGGTCGTGGAGAAATATATAACATTACAGCCAAACGCAGAAGCTATCTTCGCCACCTTACGTCCGATATTGCCCATTCCTATTATGCCCCAGGTCTTACC
>JAILLY010000001.1 GCA_024692905.1 Lachnospiraceae bacterium
CTTACCGTATTCCTTCAGCGCCTCAGGCTTTACGAGCATCCCCCACTTTTCCATTTCATAGAGGCAGAAAACAAGCGGCATCTCAACCTCATTATACAGGTTAAGCATTCCCATCTTATCAAGCCTGTCCATCCTGTCATCGTAAGCCGCAAGAGCTTCGGCCGCCATATGATCGGGCTGCCCTTCGAAGCTGTAATCCTTAAGCAGAGGATTGATAAGATAATCGGCAATGCTGATATCAGCAAGCCTGTCAGAATATGATATGTCCGCTATATCGGACATTATCTTTAACTGACTCTTAAGGCCGTATGTAATGAACTTTACATTATCAGAATTAATGATGAAGTCCGAAAACTTACCCGTTATAATTTCCCTCGCAGTATTGTCATAGCCGCAGAACAATGTCTCATCCACGGATACGGCAAGTGATAATCCCTCACTCTTATCCTCTCTTACAACAAACGCAAACCCGATGCGCCCCGTCTCTTTCGCCTTGTCAAAAATACCCTCAAGCACTTCCTGCCCCGCCTGCGAAACGGTTATGCTCCTTTCTTCAACCGCACTGTCCCGGCCCTCAAACCGCTTCATTATCTGCTTAAATCCGAGACGCTTAATAAGTTCATATGCCTCAGGTGTATATATATCCTTAAGTTCCGTATCCGCGGTCGTTACACCGGTGTCGGCATTAACGCATATGGTCGCAAGCTTACGGCTGAGTACGGCCATATCGAAATTATTCTCAAGCGTTTCACGCACGCTCTTCTTTGTTATTTCGCCAATGTGCTCCTTAAGATTATCGATATCATGATACTGCACAAGAAGCTCCGTCGCGGTCTTCTCACCTATCTTCGGAACCCCGGGTATATTGTCGGAAGAATCACCCATGAGGGCCTTAAGCTCGATTATCTGAAGCGGCTCAAGCTGATACTTTTCAACAACATCACGCGCGTAAAAATCCTCAACCTCTGTCTTGCCGCCCTTTGTCCGCGGCATCCTGATCTTAATATGATCGGTCGCTATCTGAAGGAGATCACGGTCACCGGATACAAGAGCAACCTCGAAGCCTTCCGCCTCAGCGGTACGTGCGAGAGTGCCAAGTATATCATCCGCCTCGAAGCCTTCCTTCTGAACGATGCAGATATCCATCTTCGTAAGGAGATCCTTAAGTATCGGGACCTGTTCCCTAAGTTCGTCGGGCATAGGCTTGCGCGTTCCCTTATATGCTTCATACATCTTATGACGGAAAGTAGGCGCCTTGAGGTCAAACGCTATCGCAAGATACCCGGGGGCTTCTTCCTCGAGTATCCTGAACATGATGTTAAGGAAGCCGTAGATGGCATTCGTATGGAGTCCTTCCGAATTTGTAAGCATCGGAACACCGTAAAACGCCCGGTTGATTATGCTGTTACCGTCAATAAGAACAAGCTTATCCTGCATTCCCGCTCCTTATAAGTCAAAGATAAAACGCGTAAACAAAAACGAGTTCGAACAGCAGCGCCATGCCTGCGCATATAAGAACCACCCTTCGCAGCATTGTGATTATCTCATGGACCTCAACACACTTTTTGGTGTTACGGATCTTACTCATAAGTTCACCGTGAAGATCGTAGGAACCTTCTTCCTCCAACCTCAATAAAGCTCCCTTAAGAAGATAATTAGTCTCCATCTCGTCAAAGCAGCTGTCGCACTCTTCAATATGTTCTATGAACTCCTTCATCCTGACACCGGTAAGCTTGTCATTTATGAACAGAGTTATGTATTTCTCCATGTCCTGACACTTCATATCTGTCTCCAAACATCCACACTATATCTTACACCAAATATTGTATATCCTCAAGCCTTTTATACAATATCAGCCATATCATGACATACTGCAGCCCATACTTGTCAGAAGCGCTCCGGTGCCTGTAGGCTCCGGAGCGCTTGCTATGCTTATTATGCTGCTTACAATCTTTTTTGTGCTATAACCGGTTTACAAATTCCGGTTCAACAGATAGGATAAAGAGTGATCGCATCAGAGGCTTGGCAACCATTTATACCACGTCATTGACGTCATATTGCGGGTCTTGATCTTGAATGTCGTGCTCTTACTCTTTATCGCTTTTTGTGATTCGCCGAGCGCGTAAACCACAACAGTTGCTTTTCCTTTATTCTTATTATTTATATACGCGACTCTGTAATCGAGATCCCTTGAAAGCCCGGCCTCATGTGCAGTCATCCATTTCCTGCCGACTTTTACATAGATATCAAAATCGGAACATACCTCACTGCCCGTATAGGCCTGTGTCGGAATCTTGGACTTGATGTTGCCTTTCTTTGTGATCTTGGCCTTACTCAGATTGATCGCACCGGACGGTGCTTTTCGAATGTAATACAAGCCATCTACAACGATCGGGTCCGTGTTGGTTGTATAATTTCCCTTACCCCTAATGGTGACGGTCACAGCTGCAAAATCTCCGGTAAGCTTATACTTTTTGACGTTGGTGATATCCGTTTCACCGACCTTATAGGTCACCGTGACATCTTTTTTGGTAAGAGGCGTTCCGTTATATGTTATGTATGGGAACGACAGATACTTGCCGGGTTTGGTGTAAATCTTATCGGTCGCAAATACGGACACTTTATCCATGTCCAATACTGCAGGGGTTATGGTGTAGTACCCCGTCATTGCGGCACGACCCTTAAAATTACCCTTGAAGGTGATCTTGTATTTGGCCCTTGTAGTCGCTTTCTTATTCTGTGAGCAAGCCACACTATAATCCGTGCCGTTTGTCAGTGTTCTGATAGTACTGTCCGGGGATGTGGCTTTGATCGTGATTTCAGGCACGGCACCTGACCTTGTGTATGGAACGGGGTTGGGATCGGGGATTACCTTCATCATTGCCCTGTCCTTGTCCGGTTTGATGGTGACCTTCTTTACCACGCTTCCCGTATAACCGTTTATGCCTCTTACGATCAGTTTGAAGGTTCCGACCTTCAGCGTACTTCCGACAGTTTCAGAACGCCAATACGTATTGTCCAATGGATTGCCGCCTGCATCGGTAACCGTGTAGTAGTTTTCTATCGGCTGATATTTCCCGTTATAAACAAAGGACAAGCCCTTTTGCATGTTGACCTTGATTGTTTTTGCCCTGGTTTCGGCTGCATTTCTTAAGGTAACCGGGACATCTGTAAACGAGCCTGTAAAATTCCCCTTGCCGGTTATCGTGATCTTACGGTTTGATTCATCATCCGATGCAGAGAATTTCAGCCTTCCCGTCTTGCTTTTGACACTGAAATCCTTGTCTGTGAGTTTTCTGCCGTTATAATACAGTACGGGAGCAACTTTCTTTCCACTCTGAACATAAACGTCACTCAATGCAACGTAAGCAGGTAGAAACGGCACGGGAACAATGTAGAACTGCAGTTTCTTGGTCCCGCTTAAGTTACCTTTGAATTTGATGGTAACTACTGCAGGTTTGCCTTTCTTATCGACATTCTTATTGTTGGAATACTTTACCGTGTAATTTGCACCGGCTTTCAGCTGTTTCCCGTCACGGTCATACACTTCTATCGCGGGGCATATCTTGCTTCCGGTATACATGACCTCATAGCGCTCTGTTGTACCGTTGTACTTCAGGTCGGAAGATGACTTAAATTGGACATAATAATCCTTATGTCCTATGCGTACCGTTGTCGCGGCCGTTCCGTCCTCATTTACGATGATGGTACCGGCATCATTTTTCTTGCCGTTCTCAGGTAATCTTATCTCCATTCGCGGATCGATATAGAAGGTGAAATCTCCTCCGGAGCCTATGGCGTACCAGTCTCCCTCACAATATACCTCTCCGTCATTAATAAAGATAGCCCTGCCATCGTTGGTATTAGCATCTAACATGATGCCGACAGAACTACTCTCTGAAGGATCTGAAGGATCATGTGCGCATGCGCTGATGGAACCGCCGTTCACTATAACGGATGTATATGCCTTAATTCCTTTGGATGCAGCGCCCGTTGCATCTATATAAACGGAGCCTGCGTTAACTGTAAGCTCAGTTGCGCGGATCCCCACACAGTCATCTCCTTCGACACTGACCTTGGCAAAGCCACCGTTTAGTGTAAGCTTACTTACTTTGATCCCGATCGGATTGGTACCGTCTTTTGCCGTAACTTTCAAATTCCCGTCAAGGATCCTCAGATCACTTGCGCTGATGGCATTTTTTGTGGCAGTGACATCAAGCGTAGCACTGACATTTACTCTTTCATTATGTCTGTCAGTATCAGACCGGATTGCATATTCCGCTCCCGATATGGTTGCCTTGCCTGCAATATTGAGGCTGCCGAGATTCGAATAGATCGCAGCTGTATGTCCATCGGGCGTTACATAATAGCTTTCAATTTTAGCATCCTTGAACGTCAGCGTATTATCATACGGGCGAAATTCAGCCTTTCCGCCACAGAGCCTGTTCATGTTGGCCTCTGTAACCTGTTCGCCGCCGACCCAAAGAGGATAAGTCTTGATTACTCCGGGAAGTTCACACAACGGTGAGCAGTAATCCGTTTCTTTCTCTTCATTGATGTCTTCCGCAAGAAGATATACGTGGTAATCTTCGCCCCAGCCTTCAATACTCAGATTAGACGGAAGCTTAAAGCTGCCCACGCCATTCATTTTGAAGCCATCCGTTCCCGTACTCAGTCTGTCATAATAGAGGATATTTGCCGTATCTACCATTCCTCCGTAATAATCTGCATCTTTGTCAAGGATGAGTATCGAGACACTGTTTGCTTTTGCAGTGCCCTCAGTCGTTATGGTGTAATCGATATCGTATATCGCCGAACTCCTGAGATCAGCCGGATGATTGGCCTTTATGGAAAGGTCATTGTCTTTTAGCGTAAACTTGTACGCTGCGTTGGACTCCCCCTTCTTACCGGAAATGAGCGTTGAAAGGACGACTGAATCATAATCGATATTCATCGCGGGGCTTACGCCGTTAGAAGTGTATCTGTTATTATAGTCTTTATCTGCATACAATCCTCCGTTTATGACTAATCCGGCATAGATCCTGTCCGGAGTGGTAGAACGAAGCCAATACTTTTTTCCGTTCCCGTTCATATCAGTTTTCACTCTGCATTTGTAAGTGGAAATTTTGCTTGAATAGCCGTAACTCCAATTGGTTGCTTCCACCGAATCGAGGACAAATATGTGTTCCCGGTTCAACGACTGGAAGGTTTCCGTTTCCTCTTTTATATCGAGGAGTCCCCGCCCGTCGTTTTGCGATCGTTCCTGTTTATAACTCTCATTGATAACTTCCTTTTCTCTGCCTGTCAGTACACCGGCTTTGTTATAAAACATATCCCCATTAAGGTCGGACTTCACATCGCTTTTGGACCACTTGGCAGAATCATTTTCCCTCGATTGAAAGGGCGATTCATACAAAACATTGTCACAATCCAGAAGGATTGTAGGGGCCTTTGTCTTTTTGAGGCCTTCCCCGATCGGTTCACTGAAATCCTCGGTATATTTATTCAGGATCCTCCACTTGATGGGTTGGCCGTTATACCTGCCAAAATATACGTAACTTCCGTTCCACACAGCAGTAGCCGAGGAAGGTGACTTAGGGGCAGCCAGAGACTGTATTCTGAAGAGAGTATTTTCCTGTGTCTTCTTGTATGCTCCTGCGTCGTTTGCCAGTGCCTCATCGGATTCCGTTGCAGAATAGAACTCATCCGTATCCTCAAACCCGGGTACCTCTTCCGGCATTTCGTCCTGCTCATCGGCCGGATCCGCATCTTCCGTATCTTCCTCATCTTCCAAAGATCCGGCATCAGAAAGATCTTCTTCACCCGTTAAGGTTTCCTCCGGCATCGTTTCATCGCACACTTCCTCTTCCGAAAGTGCTCCTTCCTGCAGAACTTCTTCACTCTGCAGCTGCTCATCACTGAGCTCTTCCTCAGCGATCTTAGCTGTTTCTTCCGTCTCTTCTTCTGTAAATACCACTGCATCCGATCCTGCTGTATCCTGTTCTGATGCATATGCGGAAGATCCGAATGCTGTTGTCAGGATCATCGTTGTTGCCAGAAGGAATGCCAACCATCTTTTCATTTTGCTTTCTCCTTGTCTTTTACTGTTATTCGGGGATTGATCCCTGCTGAGTCCCATATATTATATCTCTATTTTGCCGACCGCACTACCTACAAAAGTCTATATTTTTACCACTTGCACTTTAATACATTGCCTTTTAAGTACAGAGTTCCTTTTGCCGTTTCTTTGACCGGAGCAGGCATGCCCTGTCTGACCTGGAAAGCCGGATTCTGCCTCAAATACTGCAGCATTACACAGGTCTTCGCAGTATCCATCAGATCCTGCAGATCTTATTTTATCCTGTTATCCATTTATACTTCTCCTCATTTGACGTATGTCAAGTATCTGTGCATGCCGGTCAAGCTTTGTGGATCAGCCATCTTTGAGCCTTATGAGCATGCAGGTTCCGTCATCATTTTTCCATACGCATTCACCCATATCCTTAAACCCGCCGGGGTCAACATTATACCTTTCATTTGTCTTCGGTCCCACATACACATAATCAATGCCATACTTATCGGCGATCCGCCTGCATATCCTCTCATCACCGCATTCATAGAAGTACCTGACTTCATCGTGCCTTTTCTTAACGCTGCTGCTGTCGTTCCGCCATACCCACTCATGCACATACCAGCCCGCAACGGTCGGGGCACCTGTAAATACGGACAGCCTGCTCTCGGGACTGTAACTGTTGCCGGCTTCCTCCAATATGCGGACATGGCGCGATAGATCGGAGTTTATGATCGCGATCGCTTCCCTCACATTGTCATAAGAGTCATCCTCATCAATGAACGCTGTTGCAGATATTCCCTGTCTCTTTTCCACATCAAATATGTCCCCGAACCATTCCTTCACGGAACACCCCATATATGCACCGAGCGTAACCGCCGTGAAACAGTATATCAGCCCCAATAGCTTAAGATACCGTCTGCTTAAGAATATGCCGATACATATGCCGCCTGCTATGGACAGTATCACAAATCCCTGAAAAGTAAGCTTGAACATGGTGTTATATCTCTGATACTCATCCCCGTAAATATCCTTTACATATATGATCTCAGGCATCAGCAGAAGCCCGAGCCCGCACATTGTAAAAGCCGCGGTCACAGGCATGTTTAACGTATCCTTATTTCTGTTCAGAAAGATAAAGATAAGAAGCGAGACCGCCATGATAACATGCGGAAACCAGATGATCACAAGCTTATATACCGGTGAATGCGTGGTGCACAGATGCAGTCCGCCTGTGGGATTCTTATATCCCGAATAAAACGGTATCATCAGGAACATCCCTATGGCATATATCATGAGTCCCTTTATCATGACCGCCGCGAATGTCCCGGCTCCGGCCTTATATTTCCTGATATCGGAAAACATTATGACTGCGCCCGCGACAACGTAATATATCGGAAAATCCCAGAAATTTATACCTTTGAACAGACCGAGCAGGATTGAAACAAGGATGATACGAACGTCAAAAAGTTCCCTGTATCTGTCCTTTTCTTTTTCCTTTACCGCATAATCTGCCAGCACGATCAGCAGAGTCATGACGAAGATAAGGTTTATCACATGTGCATGCAGATCTCCCAGGATAAGCGTATATGCAGGAAACTCATGCTTCGCCTTGTCGGGATCGATCGTAGCGGCGCCTATGAAAAGTGTGGACTTTGGGAACCAGTATCTTGTTATCGCAGCTCCGTACAGTAACTTCTCCTTAAGCCGCTCCATGATCCCGAAAACTATCCAATGCCCATTTCCGCCCAGAACACACATAACGGCAGCCATAATGCCGCCGGTGATGCACCCCGCTTCTTTTGTACCTCTGATACTCTTCAGAACGGAATATGTCAAAGAAAACACAGAAAACGCAAGAAAGGCAAATACCGTGCACAGCACAAGGTTGTATCCTTCATCGGGCGTGACACAGGCGATCCTGCATAAGAACACGGCGACAGCCTGACCCAGATAATAATAGTTGACTGTCTTCCCCGCAAACCACATATCTTCGAAAGGAAGGCTCTGCTGTCTGTACATGGCCTTCATAAATCCGTAGTCCATATACTGTTCGGTCTGATGATCTATTCCGGGTTTGAAACCCTTGACCCAGAAGGCGATGATAAACAGAAAAGCAAAGATACAGAAACCCGGTATAAACCGCCGGTATCCGTCCCTGCATTTTATCGTGCCGCTGTTTCCGGGGGTGTGACTTTTCCTGTTTGCCCATCTCTTCTTTATCAGGATGGCCATAGCCGCATACAGTATTGGAATGGTCACGCATATCGGAGTATTGAACGGAATGCCGAATACCGTGCACAGTATCCATACTGTCATAAATCCGACAGCAATGGCTGTCCCGAGTGAAAATGTGAAGCCTCCGTCCGGCAGATCCAGTGTCACAAACGAAAGAAAAGCCCTTGCGATCACCGCAAGGATAAGACATGAAGCAAGCCATCTTACGCATGAAAAAACTCCCGGATCCCTGCTTGCTGCCAGTATCACAATTGATACCGCGGCGAGGGGCACGGCTGTGATAAGATAACCGCTCATATGATCTTTAAATCCTAAAGAATGAAACTTCATTTCCTCAGTATCTTAAGAATGTCGTTATACATAACGAATACCATTATCATCATCAGAAGCGCGAAACCGATAAAATTGACAACTGCCTCTTTCTCCCTGCTTATCGGC
>JAILLY010000006.1 GCA_024692905.1 Lachnospiraceae bacterium
GCCCTGTCACGGCGGAGGTCGTCGGTTCGAGTCCGATCTGGGTCGGTTATGTTATATTAAACGGGGTCTTAGCTCAGCTGGGAGAGCATCTGCCTTACAAGCAGAGGGTCATAGGTTCGAGCCCTATAGGCCCCACTTTACTCATAAGATATTCTACCTGTTAAGGGTAGTTCGCGCCATTTAAGATCGCTTCGCGATGGGCGCTCACTTCATATTAAGGAATCCTCCCGCAAGCGGGTCCCTCCTTAATATCAATGCCGATGTGGCTCAATTGGCAGAGCAGCTGATTTGTAATCAGCAGGTTATCGGTTCGAGTCCGATCATCGGCTTTACCGGTTTTCTGCCGGTAATACTTAAAAAACAGGTCATAAGGAATTCCCGCTTCGCGGTACCCCTTATGACATATAATGGGCGGATTCCCGAGTGGCCAAAGGGGACAGACTGTAAATCTGCTGGCAACGCCTTCGGTGGTTCGAATCCACCTCCGCCCAGTAAAGCATGAAAATGACGGGATCCAACGTTATTTTATGCTCATAATAACGCGGGGTGGAGCAGTCTGGAAGCTCGTCGGGCTCATAACCCGAAGGTCGTAGGTTCAAATCCTACCCCCGCTATTCAAACAATCCGTTTAACCGGGTTGTTTTTTTATTCATCGATCGCGGCGGAATCTTCAAAGGCTTTGATAAAATCCGGCTTTACATCCCCGTGCTTTGTCGGGATCAGAAGCAGCAGAGCAACAGCCGTACAAATTGAACCGTATATACCTATTATCCTGTAGCTGAAGGTATTTATGAAAAGACTTGCAAGAGTTGGTGTAATGATCTGCGCACCGGTTACAGCCGCATAATAAAAACCCATATATCGTCCCAGATCGTTATCCTTGCCAAGTTCAAGGATCATAGGCCCCAGATTTATTGCAAATAAAGGAAATCCTATCGCAGCTATAAGGAACCATATATATATCATATTAACGTGTTCGGGTGTAACCGTACTTACAAGCGCATAACCGGTAATACATGCAGCCATACCTGTAATACAGCTCTTTTTTCTTCCGATCACAGAGGTTATAAAAGCAGCCGGTATCATCATGAACATTCCTATACCTACTTCAAGCAGGTACGGACCGGTCCATGATGCACTCTTGTGAAGATATCTTATAAGAAAATTCGTATAATGTGTATGGAAACCGTTATATCCCATATATATAAAAAGAACAGAGCAAAGTATCAATATAAGGCTCTTTCTTTCACTGTCCGTAAGCCGGGTCAAAGACCTGTCCTTTATGTCGGTCTTTTCATCCATAAGTCCGAGTATTTCATTTTTTTCCCTGACTTCATCTACAAACTTTCTTTCCCTGACCGTTATTAGATAAACAGAGGTTGCGGCAAACATGGAAAGCATCACGAAAACAAGACAGTAAGTGAAGATCGTGGTGTTATTTCTTTCCTTTATGAGCATATGTCCTATCACACCAAACAGGACACCACCGAGGCCGCCCATGAGATTCAGTACGGCATTTGCCATTGTACGCTGCGGCCGGATAAAACAGTCTGCGGAAAGAGCGGCGGCCGGAGAGCGGTAAAGACTCATGAAGAATACAGTTATGAGTAGGAATATCAGAAAAGGGAGAAAACGGACGGATCCGTTAACAGCAGAGGCATCCTCAATACTCATAAGTGCCGATCCTGCAATACCTCCAAGCGTACCCGCAAGTATAATGGGCGTCCGTCTGCCAAACCTGCCGGTTATGCGGTCCGAAAGGATCCCGAACAGGGGCATAAAGATAAGGGCGATCACGTTATCTGCAGACATGATCATAGAATAAACGGTGGTTCCCATATTGTAATGCTGGGACAAAATCAGAGGCACGACATAGTCATATGCCTGCCAGAACAAAGTCAGAGCAAAAAAGGGCAGGGAGATCAACACGGCACGGCCCCAATTCATCTTTGTCTCATTCATATTTAAATCTCCCGGAAAACATGTTATTTAAACCCGATGCCGAATATGTTTCAACGCTAATATTATATATATTACATGCGGCTTTGTCATCATGCTAATAAACTTGATGTTTGGGGGATTAAAAGGTATAATACAGTGGACTATGTGTGAATATAAGGAGAAATCATGAAATATTTGATCCTCGGAGCGGGACCTGCAGGACTGAGTTTTGCAAACAGGCTGCTTCAGAACGGAATAGATGATTTTCTGGTACTTGAAAAGGAAGATGAGGCCGGAGGATTATGCAGGAGCAGGGATATCGGAGGATCACCGCTTGATATCGGAGGAGGTCACTTCCTTGATGTCAGGGACAAAGAAGTACTTGATTTTCTGTTCGGATTCATGCCGCGGGAATTATGGGACGGATACGAAAGGGATTCAAGGATAGCAGTAGGCGATAATATCATAAACAGTCCCATAGAGGCAAATATCTGGCAGATGAAGATAAAGGACCAGGTTGAGTATCTCAAAGCCATAGCAGTGGCCGGATGCAACCTTGGAAAGCCCATGCCGGACAAATTTGTAGATTGGATATACTGGAAGCTTGGAGACAAGATCGCCGAAGATTATATGATCCCCTATAATAAGAAGATGTTCGGTGAGGACTTAAACGAACTGGGGACATACTGGCTTAACAAACTTCCGAACGTATCATTTGATGAGACTCTTATAAGCTGTCTTGAGAAAAAGGCATACGGAACGCAGCCGGGACATGCGAAATTCTTCTATCCGAAGGAATTTGGATACGGGGAACTCTGGTTAAGGCTTGCAAAGGCTTTAGGGAGCAGGATACGATATGGTGAAAAGGCCAAAAAGCTTGATATTGACGGCAGGTGTGTCAATGATACATATAAGGCCGATATCATCATAAACACAGTCCCGTGGACGGCGATAGACAGGATAGACGGACTTGATGAAGATCTTGCGGGGGGACTTAAGAAGCTTAAACACAGTTCGGTCGTTATAGAATACATCGATGAGCAGCTTGATACGCCCGCACACTGGATTTATTATCCGGATCCGGGGCTTGACTATCACAGAATCCTGGTAAGGCACAATTTCTGCCCGGGATCAAGGGGTTACTGGACCGAGACAAACCTGACGAGATTTGATAAGTCAGGGAAAGATGAAGATAATTATCATATAAATGAATATGCCTATCCCCTGAATACGACAGGAAAACAGGAGTTCATGAAGGAGCTTCTCGACCGTACCCGGACAAAGGGTATTTACGGTCTTGGAAGATGGGGAGAATGGCAGCATTATAATTCGGATGTTGTGGTCGCAAGGGCGATCCGGCTTGCCGATGAATTAAGGTAAACTTATCAGTTTGCCGTTATGTGAGGTTTATAGATGAAAAAAACAATAATCGTAATGCCCGTCGCAAATGAAGAAACTACGATGGAGGGCGTTCTTAAGCAGATAATGGAACTTCCGTACGATAATCTTTACGTATATCCTGTCATAGATTCCTACAGTAAGGACAGGACCGAAGAGATCATCAGGGAGATGGAGTCAAGATACGACCGTATCAAGCTCATCTTCCATAAAGAATCAAAGGGAGTCATTACCTGCTATTTGTATGGGTTTAAGCAGGCGCTTCTTGACGGAGCGGAACAGATAATAGAAATGGACGGCGGAGGATCCCATCTGCCTCGAGAGATACCGCAGTTTCTGGAGAAACTGGATGAGGGTTATGACTGTGTCTGGGGATCCCGTTTCATACCCGGAGGCGATATCACGAACCAGCCGCTGTACAGAAGGTTCTTAAGTTCGGGAGGAACGATACTTGCGAATCTTGTGCTGGGGACAAAACTTAAGGATATGACGAGCGGATTTGAAGCGTTTAAAAGGGAAGTCCTTGAGGGAATGGATCTGGATGCATTTATGTCAAGAGGTCATATGTACCAGACCGAAATGAGATATTATTGCAGGAACTTAAATACCGTAGAGGTTCCCATAAACTATATCGGATCAAAATCAAGTATCAAGCTCAAGTCTGTAACGGAGGCCCTTAAGTTATTGTTCAAGCTTAAGAAGAACGAAAAGAATATTTTTGTAAAAGATAAATGATGGATTCGGATAATCTGAAGAAATACAAAATAATATCGGTTGTTATCTTTGCGGTGATGATCGTTGCACTGGCCTGGCAGAGCGATGATGCATACCATGCATATGTTATGGCACGGCATCTGGTCGAGGGAAACGGCTTTGTTTACAACATAGGTGAAAGGGCAAGCGCATCTTCATGCCCGTTATTTACCCTTGTTATTGCATGCGGTTATTTTATTTTCAGGAATATGTTCCTTATATCGTTGATCATATGCGTTATTTTTTCGACGGGCGCATATATAATAACAGTCAGGAACTTCTGCACAAATAAGGTTCAGACAGGGGTGTTATTTATCACGCTTGCCGGAAGTACCTGCTTTATAAGCTATACAACGAGCGGTCTGGAGAACTGCATGCTGTTCTTTCTGGCAGCAATGTTCCTTGGGCGTTATTTTTCAAAAGACAGGTATGATGCGAAGGAATTGTTTGTTTTTGCGTTACTGATCTCACTGACGGCGATGACAAGAATGGACGCAGTGCTCATGCTGGTACCTGCGGTTGTATATCTGTATCTGTTCAGACGAAACGGAGTTTCCTTTATTAAATCGGTATTGATCGCGGTAGCCGGACTTATGCCATTTATCTTATGGGAACTGTTTTCAACATTTTATTACGGATTTCCTTTTCCGAATACGGCATATGTCAAACTCGGAACGACAATACCCGAAACGGAATATCTTATCAGAGGGGTCCAGTATTTCCTGACATCGCTTTGTTTCGATCCGGTCCTTATATTTATACCGGTAACGGCTGCGGTATTTGCGGTCATAACACGAAAGGCGCGGTATATTGTATGTATGGGCGGTGTTTTACTTTATGCGCTCTATATTACATATATAGGCGGCGATTTCATGGTCGGGCGGCATTATACGGTACTGTTCTTTATCTCCGTTATCGTAATACTTAAGATCGTAAATGATGAAGAAACGGCAGATGCCCTCAAAAAGAGGTTTTTTTACAGATATGCAGCGGTCCTTGCGGCCGGACTCCTGCTCTCTTTTGTCGGAAGGCCTGTGTCAGATCAGTTTTTGTTCGGACAGGGCAATTCACCCATAGCTGATGAAAGAGGGGGATACTTCAAATATACAAGCCTTTATAACAATGCCGTATCAGGTATAAAAGACGGCAGGATGGTCATAAGGGATGCATGGAACGAGAGCGGTATCGATGAGCTGAGAGAAGGCGGTTATAAGGCGGGAATACTGGTAATGGTCCCCGGTATATCGATCTATTATAATTCTGATATCTATCTTAATGACCTTTATGCTCTCGGAGACCCCTTCCTGTCCAAGCTCCCTGCGGTTCGCGAGGAAAACTGGCGGATCGGACATATGTGGAGAGAAGCACCCGTAGGTTACTTAGAGACTGTATTATACGGTGAGGATGTAATAGAGAATGAGAGCCTCAGGGAATATTATGAGGTGATCAGGCTGATAACGAGAGGATCGTTGTGGGATAAGCAGAGGATCAGGGCCGTGATCGATCTGAACCTCGGAAAGTACGACCACCTTCTTGAGGAATACAGGGATACACTGGATGAGAACAATCACCAGATCACGGATGAGTATTTTGTCAGCAGATAAACGGGGACGGCCTTGAAGAGATTATGTGAAGCCTTAAAGGATTATGTACAAAACGGAGATCTGTCATGCCATATGCCGGGTCATAAGGAGAATACCGGTCTCTTTCTCGGAGATGCCCTTAAATATGATGTTACCGAAGTAGACGGCCTTGATAACCTGCATGAGGCAGAGAGCGTTATCCGGGGATCGGAACGATTTGCAGCCGGTCTTTATAAGTCGGAGGAAACACATTTTCTCATAAACGGCAGCACGGCAGGTATTTTAAGTGCGGTATTTGCATCGACGGTACCCGGGGATGAGATCCTTATAGCCAGGAACTGCCATATTTCGGTGTATAACGCTGCGGAACAAAACAGGCTTAAGATCCGTTATATATACCCTGAGATATCGGATAAATACGGATTATGTACCTGTATAAACGCAGAGGACTTTGCCGGGATGCTGAAGAAGTATCCCGGAATAAAAGCGGCCGTGATAACATCTCCCACTTATGAGGGGGTATGCTCGGATATACGAAGTATCGCAAAGGCTGCACATGAGTGCAATGTGGTATTGATCGTGGATGCCGCTCACGGAGCTCATTTCGGTTTTGACGAAGGATTTCCGTCATCGGCCGTAAGCGACGGGGCAGATATCGTGATCAACAGTGTCCATAAGACGCTTCCGGCACCTACACAGACGGCACTTATACATATTAACGGGCCGCTTGCGGACAGGGAAAGAATAAGACGGATGCTCAGGATATATCAGTCAAGCTCGCCTTCATACCTTCTGATGGCGGGAACAGATGATTGTATGAGCATATTAAATGAACAGGGAAAAGAACTGTTTAAGCGCTTAAGAGAAAATCTGGACGGATTTGAAAAAAGAGCCAAAACACTTAAACATCTTAAGTATTTAAGTCCCGCCGTCCTTTGTGAGGAATGCAGAGCGGCGGATGCCGACCCGTGCAAGATAACGATATCAACCGCGGGATCCGGCATAAACGGAAAAGAGCTGTATGACATACTGAGGACAAAATACCATATACAGCCCGAAATGGCTTCGCCCGGTCATTGCCTGCTGATCGTGACGATCATGGATGACAGGAAGACTTTTGAAAAAATCATAAATGCGCTTGAATGCATAGATGAGAAGCTTTCCGAAGTAAAGAAAGACAATGATACGGCAGTCCGAAACCTGTATGCGGTAAAACCCAAACAGGTGATGCAGCCGTATGAGGCAATGTCTTCCATGAGTATTGAGACAGATCTGGGAGATGCAGCCGGATCGGTAAGTGCGGATTATCTTAAGATCTATCCGCCCGGGATACCGATGATCGTTCCCGGCGAAAGGATCACAAGGGAGTTTACCGGTATATTAAAGAATGTAAGAAACGCCGGTTTTTCTGTGCAGGGTATCGGTGCGGATAACCGGATAAAAGTCATACGGTGACGGTAAAAAGAAAAGACTGCGGGTGAAAGAACGGATGTGTAAGATATTCTATTTAATAGGGAAAAGTTCCACCGGTAAGGATACGATATATAAAAGGCTGATGAGCAGATTTCCCGGCAAGTTAAAGAGCGTGGTCATGTATACCACAAGGCCGAAAAGAGACGGTGAAAAGGACGGGGTGACCTATAATTTCGTAACCGAAGAGAAATATCTTGAATTAAAGGATAAAGGCGACATCATAGAGGAGCGTACATACGATACGGTTCACGGCCTCTGGAGATATTTCACCGTAAAGGATCCCGGAATGGATGAAGGAAACGGATATTATATCATATCCGGTGTGCTTAAATCATATGTGGGAACAAAGGAGTATTTCGGAGACAACAGGGTTTTGCCGATATATATAGAGGTGGAAGACGGAGAAAGGCTTACAAGGGCGTTAAAGCGCGAGAAGAAGCCGGGAAACCACAGATATGCCGAGATGTGCCGGAGGTTTCTTTCCGATACGGATGACTTTTCCGAAGAGAAACTAAAGGCTGCCGGGATCGTAAAGCGGTTTGAAAATGACGATCTTAATGCATGCCTGAGCAGGATTGAAGATTATATCCTTGAAGAGACCGGCAATTTTACGGATGGTTAAGCGTATCCGCTTAGGAAGGTGAAGACCATGGATATGAAGATAAACCAGATGCTCCCGACCCAGAATGTGTCCGAGCATACCGAACAGGTAAAAAACGTTGATGAACAGTTTAAGTTCACTCTTATGAGCCGGATCGATGATGAAGGGCTCCAGGAGAGGCTTAATCTCATGTTCCAGGACATCACCATGCAGGGCAAGAAGATAGGTAAGCACATGGATGTAAGGGATATGAAGCGGTACCGTACGCTCATTAAGGATTTTCTTAACGAGGTCGTAAACCGTTCGCATAAGTTCTCAAGAGAGAATTTCCTTGACAGGCGCGGACGGCACAGGGTTTACGGGATAATAAGGCTTATCGATGAGAATCTGGATTCTCTGGCCGGAGAACTCATGAAAGAAGAAAAGGATCATCTTGCCATACTTAGCAGGATAGATGAGATAAAAGGAATGCTGTTGGATATCTTTACCTGACGGGGAGAGCTTATGGCGAAATTCAGCGATATTATCGGACAGGAGCATATAAAGGAGCACTTAAAGAGTGCGATATTAAATGACAAGGTCTCGCATGCCTATATAATAAACGGCGAAAAGGATTCAGGAAAAGAATTCATCGCGAACACATTTGCCATGGCACTTTTATGTGAGAACAGGGCAGAAGATGCGGAACCGTGCATGGAATGCCATGCCTGCAAGCAGGCGATAACGAACAACCAGCCCGATATAATAAAGGTTATCCATGAAAAACCGGGATCCATAGGTGTCGAAGATGTAAGGGATCAGATAGTTTCGGATGTATATGTCAGGCCGTACGCCGGCGGAAAGAAGATATATATCATCAATGAAGCGGACAAGATGACAGTCCAGGCCCAGAATGCCCTGTTAAAGACGCTTGAGGAACCGCCTCAGTATGTTGTGCTCCTGCTCCTGACAAGCAATATCTCGGCGCTTCTTCCGACCATAATATCACGGAGTGTTGTCCTTAACTTAAGACCGGTCGAGGATAAGGCCGTAAGGAGATTCCTGATGGAGAGGATGCATATTCCGGATTATCAGGCGGATATATGCGTTGCTTTCGCGAGAGGAAACATCGGTAAAGCCAAGCATCTTGCAACGAGCGAAGACTTTGAGGAGATCAAAACAGAAGCGGTAAGGGTATTAAAATACGCGGAAGAAATGGATATAAACGAATTTGTTTCCGCGATCAACCGTATAAGTGCATATAAGATGAGTATCGATGATTATATGGATATCCTGCTCATCTGGTACAGGGATGTACTTATGCTTAAGGCGACCAAGGATGTGGACAGTCTTGTTTTCAGGGATGAGATAAGGGCGATAAAGGACAGGGCCGGCAAGAGTTCATATGAGGGAATAGAAAAAATAATCGAAGCAATAGATAAAACAAAGGCACGGCTTAAGGCAAATGTAAATTTTGAGCTGGCCATGGAGCTGCTGTTGCTCGTGATAAAGGAGAATTGAGATGATAAATGTTATAGGAATACGGTTCAGAACGGCCGGAAAGGTCTACTATTTCGATCCCAAGGATATCGAGATGAAAAAGGGAGACCATGTGATCGTTGAAACGGCCAGAGGAGTTGAATACGGAACGGTAGTTATGCCGCCTACCCCGATGGAGGAAAAAGAGGTCACACAGCCGCTTAAGCCCGTGATACGTAAAGCAACTGCGGAAGATGCCGAAAAAGAAAAGAAAAACAGGGAAAAAGAGAAGGAAGCCTTCAAGATCTGTAAGGAAAAGATTGCAAAGCACGGACTTGAAATGAAACTCATAGATGCAGAGTATACCTTTGACAATAATAAGGTTCTGTTCTATTTCACCGCTGACGGCAGGGTTGATTTCAGGGAACTTGTAAAAGATCTTGCATCGATCTTCAGAACGCGTATTGAGTTAAGACAGATAGGTGTAAGGGATGAGACCAAGATCTTAGGCGGCATAGGTTTTTGCGGAAGACCGTTGTGCTGTCATACATACCTTTCCGATTTTGCGCCCGTGTCGATAAAGATGGCCAAGGAGCAGAACCTGTCGCTCAATCCCACAAAGATATCCGGTATCTGCGGACGTCTTATGTGCTGTCTTAAGAACGAAGAGGAGACATACGAAGAGCTGAACCGCAAACTTCCCAATCCCGGAGACAGCGTGACCACGGATGACGGCTTCAAGGGCGAGGTTGCAAGTGTTAACGTATTAAGACAGCTGGTCAAGGTCGTTATCGATGAAGGCGATGAAAAGGAGATCAAGGAATACAAGGTCTCGCAGCTTAAATTCAAATCCCGCCACAGGAGAGACAAGAACAGGGATAAGGCAGAAGAAGCCGAATTAAGGGCACTTGAACAGCTGGAGAAAAAGGATGGAAGATCAAAGCTTGATGACGATTGATCTTAAGGATGGCGAAAGGATCGACGACCTTCAGCGTAACGGTTATAAGATAATACAGAACGGGAACAAATTCTGCTTCGGCATGGATGCGGTGCTCCTGTCGGGATTTGCGGATGCAATGGAAGGGGAAAAGGTCCTGGATATAGGAACCGGGACCGGCATCATTCCCATTCTTATGGAGGCCAAAACGGACGGAGCTCATTTTACCGGTCTTGAGATACAGGAAGCGAGCGCGGAAATGGCCGAAAGGAGCGTAAGGCTGAACGGGCTTGAAGATAAGATAGAAATAGTATGCGGGGATATAAATAACACAAGTAATTTATGGAAAACGGGTGATTTTGACGTGATCACCACGAACCCGCCTTATATGATAAACAGTCACGGTCTTAAGAGTGACAATATGGAAAAATCAATAGCACGTCATGAGATATGCTGCACACTTGAAGATATAGTAAGGGAGAGCAGCCGGCTGCTTAAGATAAAGGGGCGTTTTTATATGGTACACAGGCCCTTCAGGCTGGTCGGGATATTCACGACCCTCGCAAAGTACCGCCTTGAGCCAAAGAGGATGCGGCTTGTATATCCCTTTGCGGACAAGGAACCGAACATGGTCCTTATAGAGGCCTTAAAGGACGGAAATCCGAGGCTGACTGTCGAAAAGCCTCTTATAGTATACAAAGAACCGGGTGTATATACCGATGAAATATACGAAATATACGGGTATGATAAGTGATAGCGGGTGTTATATAATATGACTGAAGACAAACAGGGTGTTTTGTATCTGTGCGCCACCCCGATAGGCAACCTCGGTGATATAACGGAGAGGGTACTTGACACATTAAGATCCGTGGATATCATAGCGGCGGAGGATACAAGGAACAGCATAAAGCTCCTGAACCACTTCGGGATAAAGACCCCGATGACAAGTTATCATGAATACAACAGGTATGATAAAGCCGGGGAACTTATCGACAGGCTCAGGGAGGGGAAGGATATAGCACTTATAACCGATGCCGGTACCCCCTGTATCTCGGATCCCGGGGAGGTGTTCGTGAGTATGTGTATAGAAGCCGGGATAAGGGTAACTTCGCTTCCGGGCGCCTGCGCATGCATAACGGCACTTTCGATGTCCGGGCTTAAGACGGGAAGGTTCTGTTTTGAAGCTTTCCTGCCGTCAGATAAAAAGAAAAGAAAAGAGATCCTTAAGGAACTTAAAGATGAGACCCGTACGATCATACTCTATGAGGCACCTCATCATCTTAAGAATACGCTGAACGAGCTTATTGAGGCTCTCGGAGACAGACGCATTGCCCTTTGCAGGGAACTTACAAAGCGGTTTGAGGAAGTCATGCATCTGACTCTTAAAGAAGCGGCAGATCATTATTCCGTTAATGAGCCAAGAGGTGAATATGTACTGTGCATAGAAGGCAGGAACAGGGATGAGCTGATATTAAGGGAACAGCTTGCCTGGCAGGATATAACCCTCGAAGAACATATGAAGATATATGAAGATCAGGGGATGGACCGTAAGGAAAGCATGAAAAAAGTGGCAGCAGACCGCGGGATCTCCAAACGGGAAGTTTATGATTCCCTGATAGGGAAAAAATAAAAGATCATAAGATAAGGAGCAGAAATGGAAAGCAAAGGAAAGTATTACATCACCACGGCAATTACCTATACTTCGGGAAAGCCGCATATCGGAAACACCTATGAAGCTGTTCTTGCCGACAGTATCGCGAGATACAAAAGACAGGAGGGATACGAGGTATTCTTTCAGACGGGAACGGACGAACACGGGCAGAAGATCGAAGAGAAGGCTGCGGCAGCAGGCGTAACGCCCAAAAAGTTCGTTGATGACGTTGCCGGTATCGTTAAGGGTCTTTGGGATATGATGGGAACCACATATGACAGGTTCATCCGTACGACCGATGAGGATCATGAACGGCAGGTTCAAAAGATATTCAGGAAGCTTTACGATCAGGGTGATATATATAAGAGTACCTATGAGGGAATGTACTGCACGCCCTGTGAATCCTTCTGGACGGAATCACAGCTTGTTGACGGTAAATGCCCGGATTGCGGGAGAGAAGTAAAGCCTGCAAGCGAAGAAGCGTATTTCTTCAGGATGAGCAAGTACGCGGACAGGCTTATAGAACATATAAACACACATCCCGAGTTTATCCAGCCGGTCTCAAGGAAGAACGAGATGATGAACAATTTCCTGCTCCCGGGTCTTCAGGATCTGTGTGTATCAAGGACATCGTTCAAATGGGGTATCCCGGTCGACTTTGATGATTCTCATGTAGTATATGTATGGCTTGATGCCTTAAGCAACTATATCACCGGTATCGGTTACGATGCACAGGGAGAGTCAACAGAGCAGTATAAGAAATTCTGGCCCGCCGATCTTCATCTTATCGGTAAGGACATAGTAAGGTTCCATACAATATACTGGCCTATTTTCCTGATGGCTCTGGGCGAACCGCTCCCGAAGCAGGTTTTCGGTCATCCGTGGCTTTTGCAGGGCGGTGAAAAAATGAGCAAGTCAAGGGGTAACGTGATCTATGCGGATGATCTTGTAAAGCTTTTCGGAGTTGATGCGACCAGATATTTCGTGCTCCATGAAATGCCTTATGACAATGACGGTGTGATAACCTGGGAACTGGTAGTCGAAAGGTACAATTCGGATCTTGCAAATGTCCTCGGAAATCTTGTAAACCGGACCATATCGATGAGTAATAAGTATTTTGACGGTTTTGTAAGTTCCACCGGCGTAACGGAGGCGGTCGATGATGACCTTAAGGCTGTCGTTACGGGCTGCAGGGACAGGATCAATTCAAAGATGGAGACTTTGAGGGTTGCCGACGCGCTTACCGAAGTATTTACGGTATTCAGACGCTGCAACAAATATATAGACGAAACGGAGCCGTGGGTACTGGCCAAATCGGAGGATAAAAAGGACAGGCTTTCCGAGGTTATGTATAACCTTGTGGAATCAATATGCATCGGTGCAAATCTCCTGATCCCGTTCATGCCTCAGACTGCGGAGAGTATACTTATGCAGCTGCACGGCACCGAAAGGGATTACGACCTGCTTAACGAGTACGGACTTACAGCGCCTGGGACCCGTGTGACGCAGGAGCCGAAGATGCTGTTTGCAAGGCTTGACCTTAATGAGATAATGAAGGAAGTCGAAAAGATAAGGGATGCCCAGAAAGCAGAATATGAGCGTGAAAACGGTATAAACAGCGAAGCCGGTCAGGAGCCCGTTATAGAAGTTGAAGACAAGCCGGTCATCGAATATGATGACTTTGACAAGCTTCAGTTCTGTGTGGGTGAGATAATCGCCTGCGAAGAGGTCAAGAAGAGCAAGAAGCTTCTGTGCAGCAAGGTTAAGATAGGAAACAGGGTCTGTCAGATAGTTTCCGGGATAAAGGCATATTACAAGCCTGAAGAGATGGTAGGCAAGAAGGTTATGGTACTCGTTAATCTAAAGCCCAGAGAACTGGCCGGGGTATTGTCGGAGGGAATGCTTCTGTGTGCGGAAGATGCGGACGGAAACCTCGCCCTTATGACACCTGAAAAGCCTATGCCCTCAGGCTCAAACATAAGCTGACCGGCAAGGGGAATCCGACTCGTCAGTGCAAAATAATACCGGTAAGCATGCTGTTTACCACGGGATTATCCCGCCTCCATGAACAAAGATCAGAGGATTCCCGGGTACATTTTCCGACATCGAGTATGTTTCCGGATAAAACGCCGGTACGCTCAAGGGATATGCGTATAGCCGTTTTAAGATCAAGTAGATATTTGTCTTTTTTGTTTGTATCTATGAAGAAAGAGGACATTTCACGATCGCTGTAGGTTGTGGAAAAGTCCTCTTTCAGTTCTTTTCCCACCTCATAACAGCCGGCACAGATACAGGGGCCGGTGACGATGATGATATCACAGGGATCGCTCCCGAAGTTTTCATTCATCAGGCTGACTGCCTTTACGGCGATGTTCTTTGCGGTTCCGCGCCACCCGCTGTGTACCATCCCGATGACTTTTTTAAGGGGATCCAGCAGGTATACGGGTACGCAGTCTGCTTCAAGCGTACAAAGCATAAGCCCGCGTTCGTCTGTTATCATACCGTCAAAATCATTGTCCGGGACAAAGCGGGTTACCATTTCTCCTCCGTTTGCACGGGTCACGACCTTTATCTTATCCGTGTGCTTCTGAGAGACCATCACCATGTCATCTGTTTTTATTCCAAGGGCGGAGGAAAGCCGTACACAGTTCTCAAAAGCGCCTTCCTTGCCGTATTTCCATGCCGTATCGTTTTTCGTGGTGTATACGGCGGTTACGTAACCTGTTTCATTAAGCTGTTTTACGCCGTGATATTTTATTGTATTCTCCATGAAAATGAGTCCTTTTCCGCATGTTTTTAAAAGATTTTACAAAGAGTATAACGCATTTGCCGAAAATGTGGTATAAATATAGTTAGATGAAGGGAGGGAATCTATTATGAAGAGGTTTATTGCCATTTTTCTGGCTGCAGTCATGACTGCAGGCATCACTTTCAATGTTCAGGCATCCCAGGTAATAGTAATAGAAGATCAGAACAAGACGGCGGAACCGACCGCCGCTCCGACTCCTGCGCCCACTCCGGCAGCGGGATCCAGTGCGGATAATGCGATACAGTCAAATACTGCCGTGACCGTAACGAGTAATAAGACATATCTTGCTCTCGGTTCGGACTTAACGGCAGACCAGAGGCGAACGGTACTGGGCCTTATGGGTATAGCCGAGGCAGATCTTCCGAACTATGATGTCGTATATGTTACGAATGCGGAGGAGCACCAGAGGCTTGATACCTATATTGCGCCGTCCGTTATTGGAACAAAGTCATTATCATCGGTTGTTGTCAGAGCGGCCGAGGCAGGTCACGGAGTTACCGTTGCCACTAAGAATATCAACTACTGTACAGAAAACATGTACAGGAATGCGCTTATCACCGCAGGTGTTGAAAATGCCGATATCGCGGTCGTTGCACCTTCACCCATATCCGGAACCGCAGCACTGATCGGCGCACTTAAGGCATATGAAAGGATGTCGGGAAGTTCTGTCAGCGATAAGGCTCTTGATACCGCACTTAACGAACTCGTGACCACGGGTGAGATAAAGCAGGCAGTCGGAAACGATGCCAAGGCGGAAGAGATCATATCTTATGTCAAGGCGCAGATAGCTGCCAATGACTTAAATACCGAAGAAGAGATAGAAGCGGCCATCCGCAAGGGAATGAAGGATCTCGATGTCCAGCTTTCGGAAGATGATATCAAAAAGACGGTATCCCTTATGATGAAGATAAAGGGCATGGGTATTGATTTTAATGTACTGGCAGACCAGGCAGGTGATATATATGCCAAGTATAAGGACAAGATAGATGCCGGAACGTTTAATATCGATGATGTCAAGATCGAGGATCTCGGGCTCGGAAAACTCATCACTAATGCTGTCGGCGGATTCTTCAAGGAAGTCGGTACTGCCGTCAAGGATTTCTTCGGGGGATTGTTCTCCAACTGGTTTTAGGAGAAGCTGAGAATGCAGGACAAGGGTTTTGAGATACGTCCGATAATGAAGCATGAATGGGAAGATGCCATGCAGCTTGCGTGGGATACGTTCCTGATATTTGAAGCACCCGATTACAGTATAAAGGGAGTTCACAGCTTCAAGAGTTTTGTCAGGGATCCATTGCTTAAGAGAATGTACACCTATGGCGAATATGTCGCCATAGGTGCATTTGCGGATAACAGGATAGTCGGTATCATAGGGGTCCGGAACGCCAATCATGTATCACTTCTGTTCGTTGATAAGGATTATCACAGAAAAGGCATCGCAAGTGCGCTTCTGAACAGATATTACAGGGACGCGAGAGCGGCCGGGTTAACTTACGTTACGGTGAATTCATCGCCGTATGCCGTTGAGTTTTATCATAAGTTCGGATTTGTCAATACCGATCATGAGATAGAAAAGGACGGTATCCGGTTTACACCCATGCGAATGGACATTTGATATCGTACAATTATTTCCGATTACAGTAGTTATACATTGCAATTTATACAAAAATAAGCTACAATTATAGGGAAATTGCGTGAATTTTTCCGTATAAGACGACAAATTTCTGAAATATAAGTTAAGGATATAGTTTTAAATGGGGAAGTTGTTTAATCTCGACAGCCCGTTTGTGCAGTTTATGAGCAGGGTTGCGGACTTGATGTGGCTTAACATCCTGTTTCTGGTATGCTGTATTCCTTTGATCACCATAGGCGATTCCATAACCGCAATGTATTATGTCACGCTTAAGATGGCAAGGAATGAAGAATCATACATAACCAGGAGTTTCTTTAAGTCTTTCAGACAGAATTTTCTGCAGGCTACGGTAATATGGCTGATATTTGTATTGGGCGGGGGCCTGTTACTGTTTGATTACCGGATAATAAGCGGAGCCGCGGGAGTTTCTGTCGGCAACGGAATGCTTTTGAATGTGATGAAGGTATTGCTTATAGTAGTCCTGATCTTCTATACCTTCACGTTTATTTTTGTATTCCCGCTGCTTTCCAAGTTTGACAATACGATAAAAAATACGATAAAGAATGCATTTATCATAAGCATCAGGCATCTTCCGGTTACTCTTACCTGTGTAGCGATAGGGCTTGTGGCTGTTCTTGGCCTTGCGTATGTACGTATAATGACTTTATTTTTGTTCTTTTTACTTTTCAGCGCGGTGGCTTATATATGCTCACTGATGTTTGTTAAGGTTTTTGATAACTACCTTCCGGCTGAGGAAACGGCGGAAGAAGAGATAGAAGAAGCGGAGCAATAAGCGCTTATCGTTTTAACAGGGGAAAAGGGTATGAATTCACAGAAAAAGAATGGCCAGAATATGCTCCAGTGGTTGATCCCTACTGTAATTCTGGTTATCGTCATTCTTTTTACGCTAACTTCATACAGGGGTGATATACTCACCAACGAAAAGAGCACGATGATCAACGAGTACAGCATCAAGGCACGTGAAGTGGCTGATTATTACTCGTCGGAAGTCTATATGATCAGTCAGGTGGCAAGGATACTGTCGACCAGGCTCTCCTACAAGCATGACTATTTCTGCGATGAAAACGTTAATATCCTCACCTCGGCGGTAACGCAGCTTAATATCGAAGCCGGTTATGTATTAAGAAATGACGGCAAAGTAATGAACGACAGCGGTGTCGAGAGTCCCGATATCTCGGCGGCCACCAACGGGGATCTTACGAAGGATACGGCAGGTCTGGATGATTATATCATAAGTGCCGATGGCGGCTGTGTGCATTATGTATCCGCATCATTTGCGGAAGGTAATCTCATCCTTAAATATTCTCCCAAGAAAATAAGCGAGCTTGAGGCTTATCTTAACACGAGCTTCAAGACATCGACATATCTGCTCATCAGTTCCGACGGGCTCATTCTTGACAGTGCCGGCCAGGAAGCCAAGATCTTCAAGGAAGGCAGCAGTCTGTTTGATTTTCTTAAGGGAGCATCCTTTAACGGTGTTACAAAAGAAGATGAGTTTTACCGGAATCTTGAGCAGAAGAATAAAGGAAAGTCACTTGTTACCGGGAAGGACGGAAACAGTAAATACCTTATTTTCCAGCCGATCGGGGATTATTACAAAACATTTGTAATGATAATAGTTGATGAGGATCAGATCAGTGACACTTCTTCAAAGAATATCGGATCGACAAATACGATGTTCTGGAAGATAGTTATCCTGATACTCATCTTTGTGGGCATCCTGATGATCATAAGTATCATAAATGCCACAAATTACAGAAAGGCTAACAGAGAGTTAAGGGAACAGGCCGAAACAGACCTTCTGACGGATCTGTATAACAAAGTGGCGACCGAGACCAAGATAAAGGAATATCTCGGAAATGAAGGTAAAAATAAGAAGGCTATCATGTTCGTTCTTGATATCGATAATTTCAAGAAGATCAACGATACCATGGGCCATGCCTTCGGTGACGAAGTATTGAGTACGCTCGGACGCCAGCTTAAAAGCGAGTTCAGGATAAATGATATAATCGGACGTACCGGCGGCGACGAATTCATCATACTCCTCAAGGATCTTAAGGATGATGCGGCGCTTAAACGGGAGGCAAACAGGGTAGAGACCTTCTTCAGGAACTTTAAGGTCGGTGAATATACCAAGTATTCAGCCACGGCAAGTATAGGTGCCGTTGAGATACCGTCTGACGGAACCGATTTCGAGGTCCTGTATAAAGAGGCTGACAAGGCTCTGTATCAGGCCAAGAAACGCGGAAAGAACCAGATGGTATTCTATAAAGATACCAAGGATATGAAGATAGAACCGGAGAAGCCGGTACTTAAAGTAGTTGAGGAAGCAAAGAAACCTGAACCGGTGGCAGCACCCGCATCTGCACCCGCACCTGCACCTGCACCTGCGCCTGCACCGGTAGTAAAACCTGCACCCGCACCTGCACCTGCAGTGAAACCCGCACCTGCACCTGCATCTGCACCCGCACCTGCAGTAAAACCCGCACCCACACCGGCAGTCAAACCTGTAGTGAAACCCACACCCACACCTGCAGCGGCAGCCAAACCGGCACCGGCATCTGCTGTAAAACCTGCCGTCAAAGCGCAGACCCCTGCTTCAGAACCCGAAAAGAAAGTAGTTAAGAAAGTGGTTAAGAAGGTAGTGGTCAAGAAGGTAGCAAAGCCCGCGGAAGATAAGCCCGAAACCTCTTCGAAGGAAAAGAGCGCTCAGGCGAAACCTGCCGTCAAAAAGAGTGTGGAAACCAAACCTGCCGCAGATAAGAGTACAGAGACCGCTTCGGGTGAGAAATTCAGTTTCTTTTCCTGACCGCGGATAACAGGATATGTGAGAAAGAGGAAGTTTAGGCTTCCTCTTTTTTCATTTGGGCAGAATGTATACATAATGAAAAAATATTTGGGCAATCCTTGTATTACAAAACTTTTTTTCCTTTGATATACTTTCACATAGGTAGTGCAAAGGCACAAGTATATTATTCTGTTTAGGAGGGTTATCCAAATGGCAAGTTTATCACTTAAAAACATTTGCAAGGTTTATCCTAACGGCTTTCAGGCAGTTAAGGACTTCAATCTTGAGATCGAAGATCAGGAATTTATAATCTTCGTTGGTCCTTCGGGATGTGGTAAGTCTACTACGCTCCGTATGATCGCAGGTCTTGAAGAGATCACATCAGGTGAGCTCAAGATCGCAGACAGGGTCGTAAATGACGTTGAGCCCAAGGACAGGGATATCGCAATGGTATTCCAGAATTACGCTCTTTATCCTCATATGACCGTATATGATAATATGGCTTTCGGACTTAAGCTCAGGAAGGTACCGAAGGATGAGATAGATAAGATGGTTAAGGAAGCAGCTAAGATCCTGGATCTGACCCCGCTTCTTGACCGTAAGCCCAAGGCTCTTTCGGGTGGTCAGAGACAGCGTGTGGCAATGGGACGTGCTATCGTTCGTAATCCCAAGGTATTCCTTATGGATGAGCCTCTTTCAAACCTTGATGCCAAGCTTCGTGTACAGATGCGTATAGAGATTGCAAAGCTTCATCAGAGACTCGGAACCACGATCATCTACGTTACACATGACCAGACAGAGGCTATGACGCTCGGTACCAGGATCGTAGTTATGAAGGACGGTGTTATCCAGCAGGTTGATACCCCTCAGAACCTCTATGATAAGCCCGCAAATCTGTTCGTTGCAGGGTTCATGGGATCTCCTCAGATGAACTTCCTTGATGCAGAGGTTGAAGTAAACGGTGATGTGGCAAGCCTTAAGGTAGCAGGCAAGGCTATTCCCCTTCCTCCCGCAAAGTCAAAGAAGCTTATTGAAGGCGGTTATGCAGGAAAGGTTGTTACTTTCGGTATCCGTCCCGAGGATGTATATGATTCAGAGATGTTCATTGAAGCATCACCCAACAGCGTATTTGAGTCATCGGTTAAGGTTTACGAACTTCTCGGTGCTGAAGTTTATCTGTATTTCGATCTTGAGGAGTTCCCTATTACCGCAAGGGTTGATCCCCGTACCACGGCTCGTCCCGGTGATATGATCAAGTTTGCTCTTGATGTTGAAAAGATCCACGTATTCGATAAGGATACAGAGCAGACCATCACCAACTAAGATGCATATAAGCTTTAAATAATGCGATCAGGGCCCCATATCGATTGATATGGGGCCTTTTTATGATATACTTATAAAAGCAGTTATCAACAAAAATATAAGGATGGTGCCAAATTGATATCGAATCAGGTGATCTATAATTGTATAAACGAAGCAAACAGGATAAGCAAAACTGAGTTCATGGTCGCGGATTCAATAGGAAACGTGATCGCACAGACCCCGGGAGCCGAAAATGTCGATAAAAAGGCCGTACTTGGCTTTATCCAGTCATCCGCGGATACACAGGAATCGGACGGAGCTCTTCTTTTCAAGGTGTATGAGGATGATCAGGCCGGTTATATCCTGATCGCCGAAGGGCAGGGAGATCTGTTTTTAGTCGGAAAACTCGTAGTTTCCCAGCTTCAGAGCCTGATAACGGCTTATAAGGACAAAATAGATAAAAACAGCTTCTATCAGAACCTGCTTCTTGATAATCTGCTGCTCGTGGATATATATAACAGGGCACAGAAGCTCCATATAGACGCTGTAAAGAAAAGATGTGTATTCGTGATAGAAACGGGTGAAAAAGCCGATACAGGGGCTCTTGAGATCGTCAGAGAGCTTCTTTATAACCAAAAGGGCGATTTCGTTACGTCCGTCAATGAAAAAAATATAATAGTGATAAAGGTATTGAACGAGAAGGACGGATATGAAAAGCTTGATGAAACAGCTCGTATGCTGGTGGATATGCTTAATTCCGAACTGATGAAAAAAGTCAGGGTAGCATACGGGACGATCGTAAATGAGATCAAAGGATTATCAAGATCATATAAGGAAGCCAATATGGCATTGGATGTCGGAAGGATATTTTATGCGGAGAAAACGATCATTTCATACATAACACTTGGTATTGGAAGATTGATATACCAACTTCCGGTAAATCTGTGCCAGATGTTCATAGAAGAGATCTTCGGAGATAATATACCGGATGATATTGATGATGAGATACTTTCAACTATAAATAAGTTCTTTGATAACAGCCTTAATGTTTCAGAAACGGCCAGACAGCTGTTTATCCACAGAAATACTCTCGTTTACAGAATCGAGAAAATGCAAAAGCTCACAGGACTCGATGTCAGGGTATTTGACGATGCATTAACATTAAAGATAGCTTTGATGGTTGTGAATTATATAAGATATATGGATGATAAAAATAGTTATAGTAAAGTTTAACAAATGCTTGTTTTTAATCCATTCCACGAATGCCGACATAGTCGATCTTTTGGGAGAGCTGCGGAACAAATTTCTGCAGCTCTTCTTTTGAATACCCGTGTAAATCCTGATTTGGTACGTATTCGGAGCAAACATATCCCTGAAGAAAATACTTGGAAGCACCCTTTAACATATCGCCGATCAGTTCAAATTCTTTTTCGTCATGATATTCCCGGATCACAGTGGTCCGAAACTCATAATCGATTAAATCTTGATTTATAAGCATATTTATGGTGTCGGAAACATTATTTAAGACATCCGTGATTTGACTTTCAGAGTCAAGACACTTTGATAAACCACATATTGATGGATATTTGTTAAATGATGCTTTTACGTCAATCGCGATATAATCCAAGAGCTTTTTTGCTATCAAATCTTCCAAAACACGTGTTTTGGACCCGTTTGAATCCAGTTTGACCAATAGACCCATTTCCTTGACGGCTGTTATCAGATCTATCAGGTCGGGGTACAGTGTTGGTTCCCCTCCGGTTATACAGACACCATCAATAACGCCCTTTCTTAAACGAAAATGATCAATAACATCCGAGAACGGTATTTCTTTTACGTTATTTAAATCTGTTATCAAATCCATGTTATGACAAAACTCACATCTGAAGTTGCATCCGCCTAAAAAAACAGTGGATGCTACTTTTCCGGGATAGTCAAGCAGGGTTGTTTTCATCAGTCCGTATATTTTCATGGCCCGTCTCCTTTTAATTGTTTGTTCATATAATAATAGTACATTAGAAAAAAGTGTGCAATCTGAGAAATAAGCGGTAAAATATATAAAGAAAAGTGAAAGGATAATAAAAAAATGCCCGATACGGACGAAAAATTCATGAAAAAAGCACTCGCTCTGGCAAAAAAAGCAAGAGATCTCGGAGAAGTGCCGATAGGATGCATTATCGTATACGGAGACAGGATCATCGGAAGAGGTTATAACAGAAGAAAAACCGATAAAAACACCCTGTCTCATGCGGAACTTATCGCAATAAGGAAAGCAAGCAGGGTGATCGGGGACTGGCGCCTTGAGGGATGTACGATGTATGTGACTCTTGAACCCTGCCAGATGTGCGCAGGTGCAATAGTGCAGGCAAGGATGGACAGGGTCGTTATATCTACCATGAGCCCGAAGTCCGGCTGTGCGGGTTCCATAATAAACCTTTTAAACATGGAAGAGTTTAATCATCAGGTTGAAATAACCACCGGAGTCCTTGCAAAGGAGAGCTCGGATATGCTTTCGGATTTTTTTACGGATCTGAGAAAGAGGCTTAAGAGTGATAAAGAGAAGGGGTTAGACTATGATACATGAGATTTATCCGGAAAAATACGATCCTACATATATAAATAAGAAGACAGAGGAACAGGATTTCCTTTTAAATTATGAAAAAGACTGTATTCTTGTAAAATATGAGAATGACAGGGCCGTACTTCCAAGGTGCAGAGACTATAAAGAACTGTGCGGAGAAGAGTACGAAGGCATATTAGATAACGCATACTATTTATTTTCGATCAGTGATAAATCGTATTTTGAGGCCATAAACCTGTCTTCAAAAATAAAGACAAATTTAACATTCTATAAAAATATAGAAGAAACTGAAGAGAAAAAACCGCAAAACGGAGACTTTTTTTATATAAAGATACACAGTTTCAGGGAACTCGATCCTATTCCGATGGTATTTGCGGGGGCGACGGGATATCATATCAGAAACTGGAGAATAAGTGCATCGCATTGCGGCTATTGCGGAGCAAAAACCAAACCTTCCCTTATCGAGAGATCGTTTGTATGTGAAGAATGCGGAAGGGAACATTTTCCGAAGATCTCACCGGCGGTGATCGTAGCGGTAACAAACGGAGAGAAAATACTACTTGTAAAGAACTTGAGAAGGCCGAATAATGTACGGCTGGAGCTGGTTTCGGGCTATGTTGAGATAGGAGAATCATTTGAACAGGCAGTGCACAGAGAGGTACTTGAAGAGGTAGGACTTAAGGTTAAAAATGTAAGATATTATAAGGATCAGCCATGGGGGATCTCCGGAGCACATATGATAGGTTTTTATGCCGAAGTGGACGGTGATGATACGATAAGGCGCCAGGAAGATGAAATAAGCGAAGCAAAATGGTATAAAAGAGATGAGATACCAAAGTACAGGAACCGTTTGAGTGTTGGTACCGAAATGATAATCAGGTTTAAAGAAAAGGGCCGGGAGGCATAGATAAGTTTAAAGATGCTTAAATTTCCGCCTAAAGAAATGACGGCAATAAAATGTCCGTGCGCACCGGGTCGAACATCAAAATACACCTGTTTCTCCGGCAGTTAACTCAATCCAGGCACCCTTACGGCACCCGGGAGATTCCATTTAGTGCTGCTTCATTCCTGACCTGACACGGTTCGTGGATTCCCGCCGCGTAAGACCCGGATATCAACGTCACTTACCGGAGGCATTTGCATATGAATGATACCCTCGCCGGTGCATCACCCCTGCTATAGCGGACTTCAGGTACAGGGAGCCGCTAACTCCCCGGCTGCACGGACGATTAATTATACTATTTCTCAAAAGAGAGTGTCAAGAATGCAGATATTATACGAAGACAATGATATCATAGTCATTGAAAAAGAGCCCGGGATCCCGGTCCAGACAGGCAGTATAGCAACAAAAGATATTGTCAACATACTCAAAAACCATATAAAGAACACCTGTCCCGGAAAAGATCCGTATCTCGGTGTGATCCACAGGCTTGATACGCCGGTAAGGGGCATACTGGTCTTTGCTCTTAACAAGGAGGCAGCCGCAAAGCTGAGCGCCCAGCTTAATACGGGAATTTTCAATAAACGATATGAAGCGGCTGTTGAAGGCAGGGTTTTAAGCATAGGAAGGGTGACTCTTGAGGATTATCTTGTAAAAGATAGGGACAATAAGGCTAAAATCGCAGAAAAAGGCGTAAAAGGAGCAAAGAAAGCGATTTTGACTTATGAAGTCAAAGACGTAGATGAGACAAATAACGTTAGTTATTTAGACATTGAGCTGGTAACTGGGAGGTTTCATCAGATAAGAGCACAGCTGGCAAATGCCGGACATCCGGTAACCGGAGATAAAAAATACGGTGCGACCGGGCCGGCAGGAAACGGGAAGGGTATAGGATTAACTGCCACCGGTTTAAGCTTCGATCACCCGAAAACGGGAAAAAGAATGGAATTTAACATAGATGACCGGAATTGTAAAGGCAGGATAAATAGTATATAATCATCAAAGATATGCAATTCGTATTAAAAGGAGATACTTAAAATGGCAGAAAAGAAGCTTGTTGAAGCGATAACCGCAATGGAGGAAGATTTTGCGCAGTGGTACACGGATGTGGTAAAGAAGGCGGAATTACTGGATTACACGTCCGTAAAGGGCTGTATGGTCATCCGTCCTGCCGGATATGCTATCTGGGAACTCATACAGAGTCAGATGGATGAAAGATTCAAGGCAACCGGAGTAAAGAATGTCTATCTTCCCATGTTTATCCCCGAAAGCTTACTTAATAAAGAGAAAGATCACGTGGAAGGATTTGCCCCTGAGGTAGCATGGGTAACACACGGGGGACTTCAGCCGCTCCAGGAGAGGCTGTGCGTACGTCCGACTTCGGAAACACTTTTCTGTGATTATTACAGGAATACGGTACACAGTTACAGGGATCTTCCCCAGGTATGCAACCAGTGGTGTTCGGTAGTGCGCTGGGAGAAGGAAACAAGGCCGTTTTTAAGAAGCCGCGAATTCCTGTGGCAAGAAGGACATACGGCGCATGCGACGGCAGAGGAAGCTGAAGAGAGAACCCTTCAGATGCTGAATGTCTATGCCGATTTCTGTGAGCAGGTACTTGCCATACCGGTCATCAAGGGACGAAAGACTGATAAGGAGAAATTTGCGGGAGCGGAAGCGACATACACTATAGAGGCACTTATGCACGACGGAAAGGCTCTCCAGTCCGGAACCAGTCATAATTTCGGGGACGGATTTGCCAGGGCTTTCGAAATACAGTATACGGATAAGAACAATACACTTCAGTATGTGCACCAGACGTCATGGGGAACCACAACAAGGCTCATAGGTGCGGTTATAATGGTGCACGGAGATAATTCAGGACTTTGTCTGCCTCCGAAGATAGCGCCCACACAGGTAATGATAATTCCGATCCAGCAGAAGAAAGAAGGCGTACTTGATAAGGCAAACGAACTGTGTGAAAGGCTTAAGAAGGTTTGCAGGGCAGATATTGATGAGACGGATAAGAGTCCCGGATGGAAGTTCTCGGAGCAGGAAATGAGAGGAATACCTCTGAGAGTGGAAGTCGGTCCCCGTGATATTGAAGAAGGAAAATGCGTGATCTGCCGCAGGGATACAAGAGAAAAGACGGAAGTTTCCTTTGATGAGTTAGAATCAAAGGTAACGGAACTTCTTGACAGGATGCAGGTTGAAATGCTTGAAAGAGCAAGACAGCATCGTGAAAAACATACATTCATCGCTAAAGATATGGAAGAATTCAGGCGTCTTTTCAATGAAGAGACCGGATTTGTAAAGGCGATGTGGTGCGGCGATCAGGCCTGCGAGGATGCGATAAAGGATGAACTTGCGGTAACGAGCCGCTGCATGCCTTTTGAACAGGAGCATATCGCGGATACCTGCGTCTGCTGCAATAAACCCGCAAAGAAGATGGTTTACTGGGGGAAAGCATATTAAATTCCTTAATATATAGGGATGATCAATCTGAAGTATAAAGGAGAAAGGTATAATGAAAGTACTTGTAATCAACTGTGGGAGTTCATCACTTAAGTTCCAGCTTATCGATTCCGATACGGAAAAGGTACTGGCGAAGGGTTTGTGTGAAAGGATCGGGATCGACGGCGGAATGGTCACATACCAGCCCGAAGGCGGCGATAAGATCAAGAAAAATGCCGAAATGCCGGATCATACCGAAGCCGTAAGGCTCGTAATAGACAGCCTTATTGATAAGGAGACGGGAGTGATATCCTCACTTGATGAAATAGGAGCTGTCGGACACCGCATAGTGCACGGAGGTGAAAGGTTCCACAGTGCGACTCTTATAGACGAGGAAGTGATAAAGGCAATAGAAGAGTGCAACGACCTTGCGCCGCTTCATAACCCGGCAAACCTTATAGGCATAAGATCCTGCCAGAAGATAATGCCGAATGTTCCCATGGTTGCGGTATTTGATACTGCCTTCCATCAGACAATGCCCAAGAAAGCATATCTGTACGGGATACCGTATGAATATTACGAGAAGTACAAGGTGAGAAGATACGGTTTTCACGGTACCAGTCATGAATTTGTATCAAAAAGGGCGGCTGAGTTCCTTGACAGGGATATAAACAGTTTTAAGGTAATAGTATGCCATCTCGGAAACGGAGCGAGTATCAGTGCGGTAAAGAACGGAAAATGCGTTGATACGAGTATGGGGCTTACTCCCCTTGAGGGACTGTTCATGGGAACAAGGAGCGGTGATCTTGATCCTGCGATCCTTCAGTTCATAAGCAATAAGGAACATCTTGGCATAGACGATATGCTTAATATATTAAATAAGAAGTCGGGAGTCCTCGGTCTTTCCGGAGTATCAAGTGATTTCAGGGATCTCGGACAGGCTGCGGATGACGGAAACGAGCAGGCAAAGATCACTCTTGAAGCCTATTCCTACAGGGTTGCCAAATACATCGGTTCCTACGTCGCAGCAATGAACGGCGTTGATGCGATCGTATTTACGGCAGGCGTCGGTGAAAACAATATCGAAGTCCGTCAGATGATAGGAGACTACCTTGGTTATCTGGGAACCGGGGTCGATAAAAAAAGGAATAATATAAGAGGTGAGGAGGCTGTGATCTCTCCCGAGGGGGCAAAGGTCAGCATCCTCGTGATACCGACGAATGAGGAACTTGCCATTGCCAGGGAGACGGTAAGGCTGGTCAGATGACTGATGACACAGGAAATATAAGTTATATAAGAGGATCCCGTATGCAGATCAAACTACCGGATAAGGTCAGGCTTATCATCCAAAAGTTAACAGATGAAGGCTTTGAAGCTTATGCCGTAGGCGGATGCGTACGGGATTCTTTGTTGGGTAAAACTCCGAATGACTGGGATATAACCACTTCGGCAACGCCTCTTGAAGTAAAATCGATCTTTAGAAGAACCGTAGATACCGGGATACAGCATGGAACAGTCACTGTTTTGTTGGGTAAAGACAGCTATGAGGTTACGACTTACCGTATAGACGGTAAATATGAAGACGGAAGACATCCCAAAGAGGTCACTTACACGGCAAGTCTTGAGGAAGACCTTAAAAGGCGCGATTTTACGATAAATGCGATGGCATACAATGACATTTCGGGGCTCGTGGATAAGTTTGACGGCCTTAATGATATGCATAGAGGGATCATCAGAGCTGTCGGTGATCCTTATGAAAGGTTCGGGGAGGATGCTTTAAGGATACTAAGGGCGATAAGATTCAGTGCCCAGCTTGATTATGAGATAGATAAGGATACCCTGCAAGCCGTTTCAAAGCTCGCTCCTACACTTGAAAAGATAAGTGCGGAACGTATAAGGGTAGAACTCCAGAAACTTATAACGTCGAAACACCCCGAAAAACTTATACTTATGAATGAAACCGGAGTATCGGGGATCATTCTTCCGGAACTGGATCTGATGATGGAAACGCCCCAAAACACACCGCATCATTGTCATGATGTCGGGATACATACCATTGAAGCACTTAAGAAGTCTGTCGGATATGACGGTGAACTTACGGAAGATGAGATAAAGATCCTCCGTCTCACAATGCTCCTGCATGATACGGGCAAGCCTGCCACAAGGATCACCGACAGTAACGGAAGGGATCATTTCTACGGACATGAGGAGAAAAGTGAGGCGATCGCTTCCTCTGTACTCCACAGGCTTAAGTATGATAATGATACGATAAACAGGGTCAAAAGACTTGTAAAATATCATGATCTTAGGGAAGAGAATACGGAGGCAACCGTAAGAAGGATCACGGTCCTTATATCAAAAGAGCTTATGCCCGTATGGTTTCTTGTAAGACGGTGCGATATCTATGCTCAGAGCATGATGGACAGGGAGGAAAAGCTTGGTGACATCGATCTGTGCGAGAAGATCTTTAAAAAGATAATACAGAGAGGTGACTGTTTATCAATGAAGGAACTTGCCGTAACGGGAAGGGACCTTATGGAGATAGGATATAAAAGCGGTCCGGAACTCGGAGAGGAGCTTGACAGACTGTTTAAAAAGGTGCTTGAGGATCCGGCCTTTAATACAAAAGAAAAACTTCTTTCGATGGCCCGGAGCCACACATGAAGCATAGATAATAGGAAGAGAAAAGGAGCAAAACATGATCGAATGGCTTAAAAAAGCAGTATTCTATGAGATTTACCCGCAGTCTTTTTGTGATTCTGACGGCGACGGGATCGGAGATTTCAAAGGGATAATAAGCAGGCTTGATCATATTAAGGATCTTGGAGCAAATGCCCTGTGGATAAATCCCTGTTTTGATTCGCCGTTTAAGGATGCGGGATACGATGTGCGTGACTATAAGAAGGCCGCAGAAAGATACGGAACGAATGAGGATCTTTATGAGCTGTTTAAAGAAGCCCATAAAAAAGGGATAAGGGTGCTCCTTGATCTTGTTCCCGGACATACGAGTGAAGAGCATGAATGGTTTAAGGAGAGCGGAAAGGCCGAAAAGAATCAGTATTCCGGACGCTATATCTGGTCGGATATCTGGTATGGCGGAATGAGCGGCCATCCTTATATAGGAGGAGAGTGCGACAGGAACGGGACCTATATGCTCAATTTCTTTAAATGTCAGCCTGCGCTAAATTACGGTTTTTTAAATCCTTCCAAGCCGTGGCAGAAGCCGATAGACGATCCTGACTGTATTGCAACAAGGGAAGCCATAAGAGATGTCATACGGTTCTGGCTTTCAAAGGGCTGTGACGGGTTCAGGGTGGACATGGCGGATTCGCTTGTTAAGGATGATGACGAAAAAAAGACAGGGACATGCGCGGTATGGCGTGACATCCTTGCTCCTGTAAGAAAGGAGTACCCGGAGGCTGTTTTTGTTTCGGAATGGAATGTTCCGGAGCTGTCGATCCTTTCCGCGGGATTTGATATGGACTTTTATCTTAACTGGAACGGAAACGGATATAATTCACTTATGAGGGATTATGAGTATGAAGAAAAGGACAACAGTTATTTTCTGAAGAGCGGAAAGGGGGATATAACGGTATTTCTTAAGGAATATCTTCCGAGGTATCTGAGAACTAAGGATAAAGGATACATCTCCTTTATAACCTGTAACCATGATACTACAAGGCCGTCTTATAACCTTTCCGTTGATGAGCTTAAGGTGGCATACGCAACCCTCCTTACGCTGCCGGGAGTCCCGTTTATATATTACGGGGATGAGATAGGTATGCGGTATCTTGACGTTCCGACCAAAGAAGGCGGGTATACGCGGACCGGAAGCAGGACCCCCATGCAGTGGGATGACGGCATGAACAAGGGATTTTCCACGGCATCCAAGGACAAGCTGTACCTGCCGGTGGATGATTCTCCCATGGCTCCGGCCGTGTCCTTACAGGAGGTTAAAGAAGATTCACTGCTTAATACGGTAAAAAAGATACTTAAAATAAGAAGAGAAATAAGCGGTCTTGATGCGGATGGCGACTTTGCCGTACTTAAAGGTGAGGCCGGGAGCCCGTTTGTGTACAGAAGGGGAAAAGCGGTATGCATAGTCAATCCCTCGGACAGTGATAAGCAGGTAATTGAAGAACTCCTTAACGGAAAGGAACAAAAACTTCTGATCGGAAAGGCAGAACTTAACGGTGATACACTCATGATAGGAGCAGGTTCATTTGTATTGTATACTTAAGATCATAAGCCGGTGATAAGGGACGGAGAAGTAATGAGAAAAGCGATCGTGCCTATTTGCGTTATCATCTTCATAATGTTTTTAGGCTGTTATCTTATCATAATGGAATATGCGAAGCAGAATGCGGCGGAAAAAGCCCGGAAAGAGACCGAAGAAGAAGCCGGGTTTATAACCGGACTGTCTGAAGGCAGTGAGGAAGGCATCCTTGCCCTGCTCATTGATATAAACGAAAAAGACCGTATCATGGATCTTCAGGACATATCAACCGGAAAGATATATGAACTTCCGTATGAAGAAGGGATAAAGATAACAGGACAGTACGGGGACGCAATGACTCTTCCGCAGGTGACGCCCGGACAGGTATTTGAACTGTATTATTCCAGAAGCGCAAGGAAGCTTACCGAAATAAAGGTATCGGATAAAATATGGACTTATACCGGCGTTACCAGGTTTTCCTTTGACGAACGCAGGAAGGCCATGACCATAGGCGATGAAGTATATAAGTTTACCAAGGATCTCATGCTCTTTTCTCAGGGGAAGAAAGTCGGGATAATGGATATCACAGAGATGGATACCCTGATCGTCAGGGGTATTGATAAACAGATCCTGTCAGTCGTTGTTGATAAAGGGCACGGATATCTTCGCATATTAAACGATGCATACTTTGTGGGCGGCTGGATCGAGATAGGGCAGGATATAATCAAGCCGATCACTGAGGATATGCTCATACCTGTGGGTGAAGGAAGTTACACGGTAAAAGTCACAAACAGGGGTTATGCAGGTCAGGAAGATGTCACGATAGTCAGGGATAAGGAATTTCCGATAGATCTTTCGAAGATCGAGATCGAAGAAGTGGCTATAGGGCATGTCATGTTTAAGATAAATCCCGATTATGCGAGGCTTTATATCGATGATGAGATCACTGATTTTGAGGAAAGGGTTCCTCTTGAATACGGAGTACACTCCGTAAGGGTCGAATGTGCGGGATATCATACGATAGGATCCAATATAAAGGTAGGTTCGGAGTATGCCGAGATAGATATTACAATGGATGAAGAAAGCGATGACGGCAGCAGTGCTTCATCCTCTTCATCTTCGGGTACAAGATCGTCATCCTCAACGTCCGGGACAGTCAGTTCCGACACTGTGATGCAGAATGTGTCGAATAACGGTATTTCAACATCTTCTTCATCCTCTTCGTCCTCGTCTTCAAACGTTCCCGTTATCTCCGGAACGCAGAAGATATATATAGAGCAGCCTTCCGGAGCGGAGGTATATCTTGACGGAAACTATATCGGGATAGCACCGGTCAGCACGGGTAAGGTAACGGGAGCTCATGTCATTACTCTAAGCAGGGACGGATATAAGACAAAGAGTTATACCGTAAGCATAGCAAATGACGGCAATGATGTAACATTCAGTTTTTCCGCTCTTACAAAAGAAGAGTAAGTTTTCCCGTATAAAGGAGGGAGCATGAGATATTATCTGGCACCCATGGAAGGGATAACCGGGTATATATTCAGAAATGCGCTGCATGATCATTTCGGAGAGGGGATAGATAAATACTATACCCCTTTTCTTGTGGTACATGAAAAGATTGCAGTCGGAGGACGGGATCTAAAGGACGTGCTTCCGGCACATAATGTGGGTATAAACCTTGTGCCCCAGATACTTACGAATGATGCGGACGGGTTTTTAAGGACGGCGGAAGGGCTTGCTGAGTTCGGATATAAAGAAGTAAACCTTAATCTGGGATGTCCTTCAAAAACTGTCGCCGGAAAGGGCCGGGGATCGGGCTTTTTGGCCGATACGGAAAAACTGGATGACTTTTTATACAGGATATTTGAGGACGGAAGGTTCAATATATCGGTAAAAACAAGGATAGGGGTAACGGATCCGGAAGAATTCGGAGAACTGATCGGGATATTCAATAAATATCCGATCAGGGAACTGATAATACATCCGAGGGTCAGATATGAATATTATAAAGGGAAACCTCACAGAGACATATTCTATAAGTACTTTGACACTTCGGCCAACCCTGTTTGCTACAACGGTGATATATTTTCGAAAGAAGATATGGAGGAGCTTAAGGAAGGGACAGGCGGAAGGCTTGGTGCGGTCATGATCGGCAGAGGGATACTTATGGATCCTTCACTTATACGGACTCTTTCGGGAGGAAAGGCCTTAAGCAGAAGTGAGATTATGTCATTTCTTGACAGGATCAGGGATGATCTTTTAAGGGAAATGAGCTCGGAAAAGCAGGTACTTATGAAGCTTAAGGAATTATGGGGTTATCTCGGAAACGGATTTCCCGGGAGAAAAAAGGAACTTAAGCAGCTCCTTAAGTGCGGAAGCTTAAACGAGCTAAAGATGCTCCAGATGCAGATACTTGGAGATATGAAGGAAGTTTCCTAAACGGATGTAAGGATGACGGAAAAACACAAACGACTTTAGCCGCATGAGGCTTCACAACCCCACGAAACTATGGTATTTTATTACCGTGACGCGGGGAAACGGGAGTTATATGAGTATCAGGGAATATTATAAAAACAGAAAGAATCAGATGATCACGGCGGTGTTCCTTATCACTGTCTTTATCGCATGTTCGCCGCTTATCTCAAGGTATTGCATAAACGGCCATGATCTTGAATATCATCTGTTAAGGATAGAAAGCCTTAAAGAGGGCATAAGGATGGGGAAGCCCTTTCTTAAGGTAAACACGCTGTTTTTCGGAAATGCAGGGTATGCAAGTTCCATGTTTTATCCGGATTTTCTTCTGTATATACCTGCTTTGTTAAGGGTACTTGGTGTATCAATAAATGCATCCTATCATATCTTTGTTGCTCTTAGTATAATCCTGTGTTATCTCTCGGTTTACTTTTGCGTTAAGGGAATGACGGATTCGGCTTATGGCGGGATGATAGCCGCTGTCACGCTGACTCTTGCCCAATATCATCTTGACGATATCTATGTAAGGGGAGCGGTCGGGGAGTATACGGCATTCATTTTTATCCCGATAGCGGTTTACGGTATATATAACGCGGTCTTTGAGGAAATGGATAAACCGCAGCTGTTCGTTGCAGGGTATGCCGGTCTGATCCTTTGTCATACAACGACATTTTTGATGTGTACCGTATTTGGTGTGCTAATCCTGCTTTTAAGATCAAAAAAGACCATACTTAACGGAAAGGTCCTGGTACGTCTGCTCATTTCGACGGCAGCGGTGCTCTTGCTTACCGCATATTACTGGATCCCGATGCTTGAACAGTTCAGCCGTGCGAGGTTCTATATAAGTACACCCTGGGTTATGCCGGATGATGCAGCGGTAACGTTCCTTTCGATATTCGGATCCGGTTTTCCTGCCATGGGCTGTGTGTGCGTGCTCGTTCTGATCCCGAGGATATTCATAAGGAAGAAAGCAAAGCAGGCAGAGTCAGAGGCCGATACGGGCCGCGTCAGGGAAACGGAGATAATAGAGTATGCGGATCTTCTTATCGCAGCAGGTGCGGTATTTACCGTTCTTGCGAGTGATATCATCCCCTGGGGAAGGATAGGGAGATACTTAAGCATGATCCAGTTTCCGTGGAGGTTCTTTATCATGGGTACATCGTTGTTTTCCGTGGCAGCGGGACTTATATTCTCGCGGGTCGCGGGGGATGATGAAGATGTTGCCAAACTGTGGGTGTTTGATAAGGAAGCTGATTCGACCACAGTAAGCGCAGGTGCCGTGATCTTATGTATTCTCCTTATAATAAACGGGATAAGCGGATTTGGTATATTAAACGGAAATTCCCAGGGCTACTATGATTATTCGGATGACTATTATTCTTATAAGCCGTTTACTGCAGGTGTGATCGCGGGAGAGTGGCTTCCGCAAACCGTAACGGACAGGAGTACTCTTATTGATGACAGCGAAAGGATGATAGCGGATGACGGCAGTGAGGTTGATTTTGTAAGGATAAAGAATTCAATAGAAGCAGATTTAAAGAGCAGTTACGGATATGTTGACGTGCCCTTTATCTATTATTACGGATATACCGCCCGGATCACCGATGCAAACGGCAAAACGGAAAGCCTTGAGGTAACGGGGGAAGGCCGTAACGGTATGTGCAGGGTCTATACCAAAGATCACGGAAAGGGTGTGCTTAAGGTCACCTACAGCCTTACACCTTTATCGGTCTTCTCGGTAATACTGAGCCTGTTGACGGCTGCAGCGGCGGTATCGGTATATATATTCAGAAAAAAGAAAAACAAAAAGGTGCTTAAGAAAGCATGAAAATACGTATTTACGGAACTGTCGCTGTCATATGTCTGGCTTTTGCCGGGGTCACCGGCTGTAATACGGCCCGGCCCGCTGCGACTCAGGCACAGGTGTCTGCAAACAGCAGTTACGGGGACGGCATAACAGTAAGCAATAATATTACACCGGAGGAAGACCGGATATATATAAGCCTTGCCGGCTATGAAAAGAAAGGTTCAAAACAGGCGCTTATTGAGAGCCCGGGAGAAGCCGAGTCTTTTGAGGTCATAAGCTCTGAAGGCGATGAAACTGTATATGAGGGAACTATCCTTTACTTAAATGATGAGGGATCCGGAGAAAGGACCGGTACATGTGACTTTTCCTCCGTAGAGAATGAAGGATCATTCTATATAAGGACGGATTTGGGAGCAAAGTCCGGTGAATTTGAGATAAAAGAAGGACTTTATAAGAAACTGCTTTCGGACAGGATAAGTTATTTCGGGGAGACTGGCACGGAAAAGGAGGAACTTGATTCTGATAATACGGGTCAGTGTATCCTCCGTATAACGGATTACCTGCTTGCTCAGGAATTTTTTCCTGAAGCTATCAGCCCGGGTGCAGGTAACGATCCGCATATAATCCCGCGAACGACTCTTCTTGCAAAGGCTGAGGTCGACAATCTTATGGAGTTTGCAACCAAAGATGAAGCGATTAAGCCGCAGGTTGAGAAAGATACGGGATTGTTATACCGGCTTGCGGGAGTGTTTTCGCTTACCGCTTACGAGTTCAGGGAATATGATCCCGAGTATGCGATGGAGTGTGTGGATATCGCTACCGAAGCATACAGGCTGGCTGAGGATGGTTACCGGGAAGCATCCGAAACGGACAGGAAGTCATTTGATGATGAGCGTTACTGGGCATGTGCCCAGCTGTATAAACTGCTTGGGGGGAAGGAATACAGGGAGGCGGTACATGGATACGCGCCGGATATACCAAAGGGATGGGATAAGGATAACTTCGGGTATCTCGGTACGGTTGCTTATCTTACCTGTTACAATAAGATAGACCTTAATATAGGAGAGCAGCTTATTACCGCACTGATGGAGGATATAAATGCTGTGCTTAAAAAACCGGAGACTGAGGAGATTTCGCTATCCGAAGACGCAAGGCTCATGGTGTTGGGTAATTATATAAGTAAGAATATTAAGTATGTTGAGGGGGCTGAAGACTGTCTTGCACGCCTATATGGTAAAAACCTGTTGGGTAAAGACTATGCAGGATCGCCGGATTCGGGATCCTATGATGAACCTCAGATGTTCATCCTTGCCGGACTGATCGACAGTTATATTTATGAGGACAAGGAACCCGAAGCAATGGAAAAATGATCAGGATAAACGGCTGTCTTAAGGCAGCCGTATTTTTTTACCAAAAAAACCGACCAAAAGTCGAAAAAGTACTTGACACGGACGAAATAAGACGATAGTATAAAACCGACCGGTAGTCGAAAACAGTGATCCGGGGTATGAAAGGAACTGAATATGAAAAAAGGTGAAAAGAGAAAACAGGAATTACTTCAGATAGCATACGGGATGTTTATTTCGCGGGGTTACGAGAATACGAGCGTTGATGACATCATAGAGGAGGCCGGTATAGCCAAAGGAACCTATTATTACTATTTCAAAAGCAAAGAAGAAACGCTTGAAGAAGTGATAGGAATGATGATCGATAACGAGACGGAATGCGCCGGGCAGGTACTTGCGGCAGATATCCCGGTACCGCAGAAGATCGTCGGGATAATAACCTCCGTACGGCCCACGCAGGAAGAAAGCACGATAGAAGGTGCTCTGATGCAGCCGGAAAATATCCTTATGCACAGTAAGATAAAGAAGAAGCTGATGGCATCCGTTCTGCCGCTTTTAACACAGACAGTGGAAGAAGGGATAAAAGAGGGCATCTTTTCCTGCGATAACGTACCGGAGAGGGTACGGATGATGCTTGTGATAAGCAATGAGATCTTTGATGAAGAAGATTATACGGAGAAAGATATCGAGGTCTTTATAGATATGACCGAGAAGCTCCTCGGAGCACAAAAAGGAACGATGGGATTTATAAGAAACCTTATAGGACAGAGAAATGAATAAAAAGAGCAATTTCGGTAAATTCATACTTCTGTGGGCAGGTGAACTGATATCCTCGGTAGGAAGCGGATTAACCGCTTTCGGGCTTGGGGTTTATATATTTCAGAGAACAGGGAGTGCATCATGCATGGCTCTTGTAACGCTCCTCGGTTTTCTGCCGGCCCTGCTGCTTTCCGTACCTGCCGGTGTCCTTGCGGACCGTTACGACAGGAGGCTTCTTATGATGATCGGGGACGGCTGTTCGGCTCTGGGTATCGTATACATACTGATATGTATGCAGAACGGCGGAGCCGGTTTTATCAGCATATGTACGGGAGTATTTGTAAGTGCTGTCTTTTCGGCGCTTCTTGAGCCGTCCTTTCGTGCAACGATCACGGATATCCTTACAAGAGAGGAGTATTCAAGAGCTAACGGCCTGGTTTCCCTGGCAGGGAGTGCAAGATATCTTTTTTCACCGGTGATCGCCGGATTTCTGCTCACGGTGAGTGATATAAGGCTTTTACTCATCATTGATATATCAACCTTTGCCCTTACGGTAATAAGCGCAGCCATTGTAAGGCGGGATGTGGGTACGAAAGCGGCAGAAAATAAGGAGCCCTTTATAAAGAGCATAAAGGAAGGATGGAATATCCTCTGTAAAAAGAAAGGAGTCCCGGTTCTTGTTGCCATATCTTCGGGTATCACGCTCTTTATGGGAGCATTCCAGATACTGGCTGAACCGATGATCCTGTCATTTGCGGATGCGAAAACACTGGGTGTGGCGGAAACGGTGTGCGCCTGCGGGATGCTCTTTAGCGGTCTTATCTTAGGCATCCGCGGGATAAAGAAGGATCACGTACGGATGTTAAGCCTCGCTCTCTTCTGTGCCGGTCTGTTCATGTTTGGCTTCGGTCTGTTTGAAAAGATCATTCCGATATGTATTTTCGGATTTCTGTTTTTTGCGGCACTGCCGTTTGCAAACAACTGCCTTGACTATCTTACGAGGACGAACATCCCGGCAGATGTGCAGGGAAGGGTCTGGGGGATGATCGGATTTCTGTCGCAGACCGGATATGTTATCGCATATGCCTTGTCAGGCACGGCAGCAGACGCGCTTGGCAGAGCCGGAGAACGGGGAGTGGGACGCGGTGCCGCAATGGTGATAATCGTGGCAGGTATATGTCTTGCACTGACCGCAACGCTCATACTGTTTCCGAAAAGCATCAGGGAACTTGAAACCGATCCGGATAAGGAGGAAAGAAAATGAATAAAAAAGAAAAAAACAAAAGTAATACCGACGGTTACAGGTACAGACCGGTACTGTTCTTTGCCCTTGCATATCTGTTTACATGGATATTCTGGATCCCGGCCATATTTGTGCCGGAAAGCATAGGTGCCGTTCTTATGCTGACCGGACTTATAGCTCCTGCGGTAGTATCGACTCTGTTCGTGCTTTTGTCAGGTTCAGACCTGCTCAAGCAGGATCTTAAAAACAAGATAGTCGGCTTTTATAAGGTAAACTGGCTTAATGTACTGTTTGCGATCCTGGTATTCGGTATCATAGTGGTCTGTTCGATCCTTCTCTCTCTTGCCTTCGGACAGTCCCTTGACCAGTTTTCGTTTACGGAGGATTTCAGCTTTACCGGTGTCGGGATATTCGGTGCGCTTATAACAGTCACGCTGGCATCGATCCTTGAAGAGGTCGGATGGAAGGGATATTGCGAGGATTCCATCGGAAATTACATGAACTGGTTTTGGGAATCCATGATCTTCGGGGCAATATGGTCATTCTGGCATTTACCGCTTATATTCATCAAGGGGACCTACCAGGCAGGACTTATGGTAAATCCGCTTTTTGTGGTCAACTTTTTCGTAAGCGCCATTCCGATGGGATTTATAATCACCTGGGTATATCTTGTTTCCGACAGGTCCATACTTGCATGTATGGTCTTCCATATGGCGGTTAATTTCCTTCAGGAGAGAGTTGCGATGACTCCGGAAACAAAATGTGTGGAAACCATAGTCGTGATAATAGCGACGGTGATCATCGTGGCAGCAAAAAAAGATATGTTTTTTGAGACGGAGCATGTCGGCAGGATCCTTACGACCCTGAATGTGAAAAAGGAGTGATAACAGGGGAATAAGAGGCTTTTGGATTTGCCTTAATCCATGAGATATGGTACATTTAGACCGTATTTCATGGATTGATTTTTATAAGGAACCGGTAATGAACATAGAAGTAGACGGATATAATATAAATTATAAGATAACCGGAGAATGGGATGAAACGGTCGTTATGCTCCAGGGCTGGGGGACCGATCTGGGTGTTTATGATCCAGTTGCGAACACAATAAATGAGAAATACAGGTTCGTACAGTTTGATCTTCCGGGTTTCGGCGGATCGGATGAACCGAGGGAACCGTGGAATGTTGATGCTTACGCGGATTTTTTCTGCAGGTTTTTGCAGGCCCTTGATATAAAAAAGGCAACCCTTATAGGTCATTCCTATGGCGGCCGGATAATAATCAAACTTGCCGCAAGGGAAGAGCTGCCGTTTGAGATAAAGAACATAGTGCTCATAGACAGCGCGGGGATAATGCCCAAAAGAAGTCTTAAACAGAGATTTAAGATAAGAAAGTATAAGATAATAAAGAAGATAGTAAGCGTAAAGCTGATCTACGCACTTTTTCCCGAACTTATCGATGACTGGAGACAGTCGCAGGGCTCGGCGGATTACAGGAATGCATCGGAGATGATGCGCAAGTGCATGGTAATGGCGGTAAATGAAGATCTTACCGGTCTTCTTTCGCGTATCAGACAGGATACGCTTCTTATATGGGGGGATAAGGATACGGCGACCCCTATAAGCGACGCAAAACTCATGGAGGAAAAGATCCCAAACAGCGGACTTTGCATCCTTGAGGGGTGCGGACATTTTTCTTTCCTTGAAAAGCCGGCACAGTTTAAAAGTATTATGAGGAGTTATTTCCGGTTATGATAATAAGGACCATTATCACTTTCGTTCTGTTCATACCCGCCTTCTTTTTGGCAATGCGGTTCAATATGCATATGTTCCAGTTAAACGGGTACAAGAACGGGGAGCATTTAAACAGGCTTAAGAAAAACCTTCGGCAGCAGTGGCTGCTCATATTCATATTCATATTGGGAGCTGTGAGGATCGCCATTCCCCTGCTCTTTGCCGATATACTCATTTACCTGACTCTTCTTTTGATCATCCTTGTATATAATGCGATGCGCAGGCTGAACAAAAAAAAGAAGCTTGTGTATACCGCAAGAGTCAAAAGGATGATCGCTACGATATTTACAGTGACTCTCATCATGATCGCCGCGACTGCGGTCCTTACCGGGATAAGCCGCCTTACGGGGCTGCTTGCTGTCATCGTCGGGCTGCAGCTTATAATGAATGTGGTTTCAAATCTGATAAACCATCCGGTGGAACGGGGAATCAACCTTCATTATATAAATGATGCAAAAAGGATATTGAGGGAGTCTCCGGATCTGACCGTGATAGGTGTTACGGGAAGTTATGGCAAGACGAGTGTCAAGTTTTATCTTCAGACTCTTTTAAAGGACAGCTTCAATGTCCTTGTCACGCCGGAAAGTTATAATACGCCTATGGGTGTCGTAAAGACTATAAGGGGATCTCTTAAGCGTACACATGAGATCTTCGTATGTGAGATGGGCGCAAGACATGTCGGGGATATTAAAGAGATATGTGATATCGTTGCTCCCAAACACGGGATAATAACCTCGATCGGACCCCAGCATCTTGAGACGTTCTTCAATATGGATAATATAAAGAATACGAAGTTCGAACTTGCCGATGCCCTCCCCAAAGACGGGATGCTTTTTTTAAACGGGGATAATGAGTATATAAGGGAGAAGGCTGAAGGATATGATAACGTGACCTTCTATTATTCGGAAACAAACGGTGAAGGGTATAAAGCGGATAATATCAGGGTATCACAGTTGGGGACTGACTTTACCGTAACCGCTCCGGACGGCAGCAGTGAGAGTTACCGGATGAAGCTTATCGGTGCTCATAATGTCATTAACGTTGTGGGTGCCATAGCGGTCGCCAATAAGCTGGGTGTAGCACTGTCAGACCTTAAGATTCCGGTAAGAAGGCTTCAGAGTGTGGAACACCGCATGCAGCTTCGTGAGCACGGACTTGTTACTATAATAGATGATGCCTATAATTCGAATCCCGTCGGCAGCAGGGCTGCCGTGGAAACCCTTAAGCTTTTTGACGGGATCAGGATACTTATAACTCCGGGAATGGTCGAACTCGGAGATAAGGAAGAAGAATACAATTTCCGGTTCGGAACCTATGCGGCCGGATGCTGCGATCATATCCTGTTAGTCGGTAGGAAACGGACGGAGCCTATATATAAAGGAGCTTTGAGCGAAGGTTTTTCCAAAGATAAGATAAAGGCATTTGATAAGATCGAGGAAGCACTTGCCTTTGCATATGAGATAAAAGGACAGGGTCATAAATATATCCTGCTTGAAAACGACCTGCCTGACAACTATTGAGCAGGTTTCCCGGCCTGCCGTTTATCCTATTGAGCAAGGTACCGGAAGGACGTTGCAGGAAGCATTGCCGGATGGATGTCGTATTTTACAGGCAAAAGGCGTCTGTAACATACAAAAATCATTTGTAAAAAGAAAATTGTAAAATATACTTGACATATCTCCATAGATGGGTTATGATCGTATCATGAAAAGGAAAGACGTCACCTTTTCGGATATGTAAGAAACCTGTAAATGGAGATTTTTAATTATTTAGTAAAGGATAAGTAAAGGAGAACAGACATGAACGCAAAAGGAACCGGATTTGCAATAGGATTAACTGTTGGTATCATACTTGTTATAATACTGTTCAAGGTTGCCAATACGAACAGGAAGGTAAAGACGGAATATGACGAGAGGCAGCAGAAGATACGAGGCAAGGCTTATAAATATGCCTTTTATACGATGGTCTGTTACCAGCTTCTGCTTGTCGGGCTGTCAATAGCGGAGATAACCGTTCCGTTTGAGTCATTTGTTGTTGAATTTTTCGGGATATTCTTAGGAGCTACGGTACTTGGGGCATACTGCATATGGAATGATGTTTACTGGGGACTCAATAACGACCACAAACGCTATTACATCATTTTTAGCGTATGTCTTTTGCTCAACCTGCTTCCTGTATTAATGCCTGCGTTAAGAGGTGAGTTTGCAAGGAGCGGTATGAGCGGTGCTCCGATGCTCAATGTGATCGTCATTATAATGATGATGATACTTATTGCGGAACTTTGTATCAAGCATCTTGTAGACAGGAATAAAAAAGATGAGGAGGACTGATCTATGAAGAATCTGAAGCTTAAAGCGGCAAGAGCCGGCATGGATCTGTCCCAGGAAGATCTTGCAAAGAGGTGCGGGGTATCAAGACAGACGATAAGCGCGATCGAAAAAGGTGATTATAATCCTACGATTAATCTGTGCATCGCGATATGCAAGGCACTTAACAAAACGCTGGATGAACTGTTCTGGGAATGAACATTCATAAGCGTATCATCTTAAAATCCTTAAGGCCGGGATCCTCTCTTTGGGCAAGCAGGAGGGGTCTCGTGCCTTTTTTGTTCATCACGTATTCAAGTGCCCGTTCACGTTCTTTATCGGACATTCCATAAAAAGGTTCGTCAAGTACGATGAAATCGGCGGGAACGAACATGGCACGGATGATCCCTACAAGCCGGCGCTTACCGGGATCAAGTTCCCCGACAGGGCAGCTTATCTGCTGTTCGTCAAAGAACTTAAGGAGTTCCTCTGCCGCTCTTCCTTTTGAAGCCGTGCGGTGGGCCTTTTTAACATTCCATATTGCGTTTTTCTTAAGGTTAAGGCTCTCCTGCTGGGGGACATAGGCCGTCATCAGAGTTGGATATTTATAATCGCCCATCCGGCTCACCTTTCCGGAATCCGGCTTTACAGAGCCCATGAATATCTTAAGTAAAGTACTCTTTCCGCTGCCTTCCGGCCCGGTAAAAGCATAGCACTTCCCGTCTTCTATCGATACGTTAACGTCCTTTAAAACTTCGGTGCCGTTATATGATTTACAGATGTTTTCAAGATATATCGTCATAACTCCTCCGATCATTTCCATAGTACGCTTTTATTTAATGTATCGCAAGAAAAACAGATATGGACACAAAAGAGAGCCGATAGTAGTATTAAGTGGAAATGAAAAAATGCGGAGGCTTTAATGACTTACGAAGAACTGAAAAAGATCGGGAAAAAGATGATCGGGCCGGAAAGGGCAGTATATGATGAAGTGATCCGTAAATGGGATCACATAGCAAAACCTATCGACGGACTCGGGAAATTTGAAAAGATAATAGCGCGTATCGGCGCCATACAGCATAATAAAAAGGTTAAGACAGAAAACAGGACACTTATAGTATTCCTTTCCGATAACGGGATAGTTGATGAAGGAGTATCACAGTGCGGTCAGGAAGTTACAGTAAGTGTCGCAAAGGCAATGAGCGAAGGCAGATCCACAGTCTGTGTTATGGCCGATAAGGCAAATGTGAAGGTCCATGCCGTGGATGTGGGCATGGCGGGTGAACGTATAAACGGGATCAAAGATCTGAGGATAAGAAACGGCAGCAGAAATTTTGCCAAAGAACCGGCCATGAGTATGCAGGAAACTCTTGATGCCATAAAAGCCGGATATGATACAGCGTTAAACGTCATAAAAGCCGGAGCGGATATCATCCTTTTAGGAGAGATGGGGATCGGGAATACCAGTACTTCAACGGCTCTTTCGTGCGCCATTTTAAATACCGATCCGCTTACCCTTACCGGTCACGGTGCGGGACTCGGATCGGAAAGAGCGGAACATAAACGCAGGGTCATCTCCGATGCGCTTGCAGCGTGTGATCATGACAGAAATGATATTCCCGGACTTTTGTCAATATTCGGAGGTTATGATATAGCCGCCATGACAGGAGCCATACTTGCAAGTGCCACAGAATGCACTCCTGTGGTGGCTGACGGACTTATAACCCTGACCGCAGTCCTTGTCGCGGAACGGATGTTTCCGGGAATAAAGGATATTTGCATAGCTTCACATGAACCGAGGGAACCGATGGGCAGGCTTATCATGAGGGAATTGGATATGGAAGCGCCTATAGATGCGGATATGGCCCTTGGTGAAGGGACCGGAGCCGTACTTCTTATGCCGCTTATTGACGTTTGCAAAAACCTGTATGATAACGGGATTGAGTTTGACGGTCTCGGAGTTAAAGCATATAAGAGATATGATCAGGAAACCTGATCATTATTCACCTCTGAGTCAGTATCGACGATCCTTATGGTCTTCCATCTGCCCTGTTTATAGCGGATAAAGCTGGCAAAGCCGGTTATGAACCAGGTAAGGGCGGTAGCAAGCCATACACCCCAGTGCCCTATGGAAGGGATCAGGATGAGCGTATTGGAGAATATGATACGTCCCGCGACTTCGACAACTCCGTTTATCATTGAATATACTGCATCTCCGGCTCCGTTTAACAGTCCCCTTACGATATAGATCATCCCAAGAGCAAAGTAGAATACGGAAGTGATCTTAAGTGCTTTTGTTCCGAATTCGATGACATCGTTTTCGGAAACAAAGAACCTCATTATGTTGTTCCCGAATAAGTTAAAGACGATGAGCATGATCAGGCTGAAGCCCGCAACAAGGATAACAGACCTTGAGAATGCTCTTTTTACACGTTCATTTTTTCCTGCACCCATATTCTGGCCGGTGAAGGTTGAAAGCGCCATACCGAGAGAATTAAAGGGCTGCTGGACAAGCTGTTCTATCCTTGAAGTCGCGGTAAAGGCGGCCACGATGACAGAACCGAAACCGTTTACAACGCTCTGGAGGGCAACACAGGATATTGCGATAAGCGATGACTGCAGTGCAAGAGGTACCCCGAGCCTGAAACATTTGACTGTGATCGCATTGTCATAGTGCATTTCTTCTTTATGTATAACGAAATACGGATTCTTCTTAAGGGCAAAGGTCAAGCTCCCTGCGGCAGACAGTATCTGGGATATTATCGTCGCGTATGCAACACCCTTTACGCCTAAGTTAAAACGCACCACAAAAAGAAGATCAAGGAAAACGTTTAAGATACTTGCGATGATCAGGAATATGAGAGGAGTTTTTGAATCCCCCAAAGCCCTGAGTATGGAAGAAATACAGTTATATGCTGCCACGGCCAGCAGGCCGGCGCATGCTATCTTCATATAGACAACGGCATCATCGATTATATCGGGAGGGGTATGAAGCCAGGCAAGGACCGGGCGTGCAAGAAAAAACCCCAGAACGGACATAAGGATACCCGTTGAGGCGATTATATAGATCGAATTGAATATCGTACGACGTACGTTTGTTTCATCACCGGCTCCGAAATGCTGGGAGATGACGATACCTATACCGCCAGTAAGCCCGATGCATAAAGAAAAGAACAGGAAATTAAGGGATCCCGTTGACCCGACGGCTGCAAGGGCACCGGCACCGACATATCGTCCGACCACTATGGAGTCGACCATGTTATATACCTGCTGGAACAGGTTCCCTATGAGCATGGGAACCGAAAACATTATCAGCAGGCGGAACTCACTGCCGTGAGTCATGTCTTTAACAAAAGTCTTTTTCATCAACATTACTCCAAAAAACATACAAAACAGCGTTGTGTAAAAAGATATAAAACAATGGAAACAAAAATGATATAATAAATCTATTATCATATAGAACAAAACGATCATAAGGAAGGAGGAGCCATGAAATATCTGTATGAATACAGCGATATACTGAACACGCCGTTTGAGGCATTTATGTTTGATACATTAAGGATCGGCTCACCCGTAAGACCGCATTTTCATCATTATGCCGAGATCATATATATGATAAGCGGTACGAACAATGCAGTTATAAACGAAAAAGAGTATTGCCTTAAGAGAGGGGATATGCTGCTTATCTACGGCGGTGATATTCATTCGATGTCATTTACTCCCGGGGAACGGACTGTCTTTGCGGGGATCAAGTTTAATGCGGCCCGTCTTACGGTAAATGCGGGTGTCACACCGAAACTTTCGTCTCTTCTTACCGCTGCAAGGGATCAGGGAGCAAGGGTGAATTTTGGCGGGGATGAGACAAAGGAGTATGATATAGGTTCATATTTTACAGACTGTGTGGATGAGCTTGATGAGAAAAGATTCGGTTATGATGTGGCCGTTCAGGCCAGGCTTTGCCTTCTGATGCTGACGATGATGCGTATATGGAAGCGGGAAGGGATTGATTTTTCCTCACTTACCGGACATGTATCCGAGGAAGAACTTAGCTTTCGCAATGTACTTGAATATATAGACGAGCATCTTGAAGAGGGGCTTAAAGTCGAGGAACTAGCCGGGCGGTGTAATATGAGTTATTCGCATTTTGCCAGAAAATTCAGGGAACTGTACGGACAGTCATGCAAGGAATATATAGAACTTCTGAGGATAGAAAAGGCAGAGGAACTGCTCCGGTTTACGGACCAGTCATTAAATGATATCGGCCAGGAGCTCGGTTATGCCGACTGCAGCCATTTCATACGGATGTTTAAGAAGCACAAGGGAGTTACGCCGGGAAGCTTAAGGAGCGGCGAAATGACAGTCTGAAATATATCCTTGAAATGTAACAGTCCATGTGATATACTCACGTTCGTTTAACGGATGTTATCTCCTTCCCATCCGTAATAAACTAAAGGAGGCATAAAATGCATAAAAGGATTCTCTTTGTAACTCAGGCGGCAGTGATAGCCGCTGTCTATGTGGTGCTGACGGTTTTCGCATCTGTACTTAATCTCGCAAGCGGAATGATCCAGGTAAGGTTTTCGGAAGCACTGACTGTTCTGCCGTATTTTACTCCCGCGGCGATCCCCGGTCTGGCTATAGGATGTCTGCTTAGCAATATCATAACCGGATGCATGCTTCCGGATATAATATTCGGAACCCTTGCGACGCTTATAGGAGCGGTCGGTTCGTGGTATTTAAGGAAGAACCGCATTCTCGTTACCGTTCCCCCAGTACTTGCAAATGCGCTCATCATCCCCTTTGTACTTACCTATGCGTACGGTATTCCCGGAGGGATACCTCTGCAGATGCTCACTGTCGGGGCGGGAGAGGTCATTTCCTGTATGATCATCGGTTCACTGCTTATAAATGTGCTTAAACCGGCACAAAGATATATATTCCAACGGGATGGACGAATAGGACATCCGTTTGACACTGACTGTCTGTAGTTATAAAATCTGATATTAGATTAGTCTTGTTTAGGAGGAGCATGATGAAAACAAGGGTTGCCATGATATTCGGCGGAAAAAGTGTTGAACATGAGGTGTCGGTGATCTCGGGGATCCAGGCGATCATGAGCATGGATACCGAAAAATATGAAGTTATACCGGTGTACATGACCAAGAAGAATGAAATGTATATCGGAAACGATATCGGAAATATTGAAGCATATAAGGATATAAAAGCCCTGCTTGCAAGGTCGCAGAGGGTTATCATGATAAACGAGGACGGCCGCGTCAGGCTTACGCCGTTCCCGTTTAAGAAATTCGGTAAGGACCGGTCGACGGAGATCGATATAGCATTTCCGGTCGTGCATGGCACGAATGTCGAGGATGGCGCATTTCAGGGATATCTTAAGACCCTGGGGATCCCGTTTGTCGGCTGTGATGTTACGGCATCTGCGGTAGGGATGGACAAATTCATCATGAAAGCCGTGCTTAAGGAGGGTAACGTTCCTGTGCTTGATGCAAGGCTCTATACCCTGTCGGATTATGCCGGTATCGACGGAATGCTTGATAATATTGAAAATGAGATAGGTTATCCTGCGATAGTAAAGCCGGTAAATTTAGGCTCAAGCGTCGGGATAAGCATTGCAAGGAACAGGGTTGAACTTACAAATGCCCTGGATGATGCCTTCAGGTATGCGACCAAGGTCCTTGTGGAGCATGCGATAACAAAGCTCCGTGAGATAAACTGCTCGGTACTCGGAGATGAGAATGATGCGATCGCATCGGAATGCGAGGAGCCGCTGCATACAGAGGATATCCTCAGTTATGAGGATAAATATGTAAGCAATTCGAAAAGCGGCGGATCAAAGGGTATGGCATCCGTATCAAGGAAGATACCTGCGGAAATACCGGATAAGCTCCGCGAAGAGATAAGGGATATGGCTGTCCGCTCATTTAAGCTTTTGGGCTGTAACGGCGTTGCCAGGATCGACTTCATGATAGATGAAGAAAATGGCAGGCTGTACTTCAATGAGATAAATACGATACCCGGATCACTGTCATTCTATCTGTGGGAACCCGTCGGAGTACCGTATAAAGAGCTTCTTTCCCGAATGATAGGGCTGTGCCTTAAGAGGGAGCGTACTGAAGAAAACCTGACATTCACTTTTGATACGAACATACTTGATTCCGCAAGTTTCTCGGGGAGCAAGGGCGGTATCAAGGGATGATCATATATCCTTAAAATGGAACTGCTTCTTTCCGGTCGCATAGTCATCAACTATATGACCGTTTCCGTACAGCTTATACTTATATGTAACAAGGCCTTCGAGACCGACCGGTCCGCGGGCATGTATCTTACCGGTACTTACACCGACCTCTGCGCCGAAACCGTACCTGTATCCGTCAGCAAACCTGGTTGAACAGTTACAGTATACACCTGCCGAATCCGTCATCTGCATGAAGGTTTCGGCAGTTTTCATATTCTCGGTTATTATTGAGTCGGTATGGTGGGATCCGTAACGGTTTATATGGGCTACAGCCTCATTCACATCTTCAACGAGCCTGACCGAGACTATAAGGTCAAGATACTCGATAAAACCGGTATCATCTATAACCTCAACATTTATGATATTGTTCACTTCACCGGTCCCGCGGAGCTTTACTCCGTGTTCTGTAAGGGCATCTTTCAGTTTCGGAAGGAAATCCCGAGCAATACTCCTGTTTATAAGAAGAGTTTCCACCGCATTGCATACAGCGGTGTACTGGGTCTTGGCATCGATGATGATCTTTATCGCTTTATCGGTATCGGCATCCTTATCAACATAGATATGACAGATGCCGTCAGCATGTCCCATAACGGGTATCTTGGTATTATCCATTATGTATCTGACAAAGGCGTTGCTTCCCCGGGGTATAAGAAGGTCAACATATCCGTGACAGTCAAGCAGTTCATCTATCTCGGCATGTGACTGGGCAAGGAGCATCGAATCCGGGGGAAGGGATGACTTTATAACGGCATCATGTATGATGTCAAACAATACCCGGTTGGTATTGGCGGTCTCCTTTCCGCCTTTAAGGATCGCGCAGTTTCCGCTCTTTAAGCACAGGGTCGAGATCTGTATGAGCGCATCGGGACGTGCTTCAAAGATAACGCCGATAACGCCTATGGGACATGTTACCCGGTTAAGTATAAGTCCTTCGTCAAGCTCTCTTGCAAGGGTAGTGCGTCCTATGGGATCTTCAAGGCTTATGAGCTGTTCAATTCCGCTTAAACAGTCATTCAACTTGCCTTCCGTGAACTTAAGGCGTTTCATTACCGCAGGTGAAATGCCTTCTGCCTGCGCTCTGTCAACATCCTCTTTGTTGGCGGCGAATATCCTTTCCGCATTATCCTTAAGGCTCCCTGCTATCTTTTTCAGCGCATTATTGCGTTCATCTATGGTAGATGAGGCAAGAAAAGGAGCTGCTGATTTCATTTTTATAACGTCTTCCCTGATACTCATTATTTTTCCTCTTTTCTGTTTGTCTGCTCTTCAAGAGTATTACGGATGATTTCCTGTACATAGCGGCCGGGGTGTTTCTTGTCCTCACCCTCAAGGTCTTTTATATATATGGGCTTACCGAAGGTAAAGCTTACGTTTTCTTTTGTGATCCTGGGGAAATGATCTTCAAATACGGCAGCAGTGCCTGAGATGGATACGGGGATCACGGGACAGCCTGACTTTTCGGCCATCTTCATCGATCCTTCTTTAAAAGGCAGCATCTTTCCGTCCCTGCTCCTTGATCCTTCGGGGAAAACGAAGATGTTTATCCCGCTTTTTAAGTATTCCACGGCCTTAAGAATTGTTTTCATACCCTGTTTTACGTCTTTTCTGTCGAGGAAAAGGCAGCGTATATAATACATCCATACGTTCAGTGAAGGATATTTCCTGAATTCCTTCTTGGCAAGGAAGCCGGTCGGACGTTTCATTAAGGTATAGCCTATTATCACATCAAAAAAGCTGTTATGATTGCCGACAAAAAGGCATGCCGTATCATCAGGGATATTTTCGAGTCCTTTTACCGTTATATTTGCCCCGGATAAAAATGCTACGACCTTAAATCCGGCGTTTTTAACACAGGCCATACTTATCTTATCCCTGAGAGGCATGTTGAACTTACCTATCACGAACAGGATAAGTTCAAGAGGGAGTGTTATTATAAGATAAAGCAGGAGATACAGCGCTGAAAGAATGAAACGTATCATGATCACAGCTCCTTTGAATGATTTCAATATATGATTCTATTAAATATACGGCCATCGTGCAAGTTTTCCGTATCCTGCCTGATTCACCCGACACAGCCGGTCAGCTCGTTTATGTCGTTTATACCGTATTTTTCCATATATTCTTTTATACCGTCTATTACCTTAAGCGTCGTATACGGATCATGGAAATTCATAGCACCCACAGCGACTGCGGATGCACCTGCCATTATGAATTCAAGAGCATCTTCCGCGTTTGCTATGCCGCCCATCCCTATGACGGGGATCCTGACTGACTGTGCCACCTGATAGACCATCCTTACGGCAACCGGTTTGATCGCCGGTCCGGAAAGACCGCCTGTCTTATTTGCAAGGGCAAAGGTCCTTTTATGTATGTCTATCTTCATCGCGGTAAGAGTATTGATGAGCGAAACGGCGTCCGCTCCGGCAGCCTCGGCAGCCTTAGCCATTTCCGTGATATCCGTGACATTCGGAGAAAGCTTCATTATCACCGGCTGTGCGGCAACTTTTTTTATCTTATCCGTTATATCATACAGGGCATCGGCTTTCTGTCCGAAGGCGATCGCCCCCTCCTTTACATTGGGGCAGGATACGTTTATCTCAAGCATGTCAACGGCCTTATCTGACAACCTTTCGACAACTTCAAGATAATCTTCGACCGTTTTGCCGCAAACGTTTACTATGACCCTTGTATCATAATCCTTAAGGAATTCAAGATCCCTCTCAATAAATGTGTCAATCCCCGGGTTTTGAAGCCCTATGGCATTGAGCATGCCTCCGCAGGTTTCAACGACTCTTGGTGTGGGATTTCCGGGCCAGGGTATATTGGCTACGCCTTTTGTAACTACGGCACCGAGCCTGTTAAGGTCAACAAATTCCGAATATTCCATGCCGGATCCGAAGGTACCCGATCCGACCATGACCGGATTTTTAAACTCCACTCCGGCTATATTTACTTTCATATTTATTTCGCCGTTTATCACAATACTACCTCCGATACATGGAAAACAGGGCCGTCTTTGCATATCCTTTTATTGTTTACCTTGGAATGATCGTCGGTCTTTACGGACTCACAGACGCATCCGAGACATGCTCCGACTCCGCAGGCCATACGCTCTTCCATCGATATGTAGGCCTCTATCCCCTGTCCTAAGGCATAGGCTTTTACTCCCTTAAGCATGGGGGTAGGACCGCAGGCGTATATAATGCTGCCGCTTATCCCGGTCCGGTTTATGGCATCTATAACATTTCCTTTTATCCCTGCAGAGCCGTCATCCGTAGCGATGACGATCCTTCCGTGTTCTTCAAGCTCTTTATCAAGAAAGGTTTCCGCATTCCTGTATCCCAGAACTATGGTCTTGTCACAGTCAAGCCTTTTTGCAAGTTCCAGCATCGGAGGTATGCCGATCCCTCCCCCGATCAGTATGGCCGGTCCGTCATTCTTAAGCGGAAATCCGTTGCCGAGCGGTCCGAGTATGTCAATGCTGTCGCCTGCTTTATAGGTTGAGAATTCCTTTGTTCCTTCGCCGGCTATACGGTATACGATCCTGAGTGAATGACTTCCCCAGGTTTCACATATGCTTATGGGACGGGGGAGAAGCCTGGTCTTATCCTTCGTATATACGGAGACAAACTGTCCCGGCACCGCTTCGTTTGCGATACGGGTGTTTATCCACATGCTGTATATATCTTCCGTTAGTTTATCCTGTGATATTATCACGGCAGTTTCTTTTACCTTACTCATATCATCCTCATTTCAAAGGTTTATTTATCTTCATCCCTGTATACTATACGGCCGTCGCATATGGTGTATTTTACCCTGCCCTTAAGCCGCCAGTTGATAAACGGTGAATTTGATGATTTGGATACGGTGTCGGAGACGATCCATTCTTCGGAAGGGTCGAAGATCACGAGATCCGCCGCAGATCCAACCCTTATATCGCCTGCCGGAAGACCGTAAACCTTTGCAGGTCCCGTACTCATCCTTTCTATAAGCCTGCTCATCGAAAGGTGGCCCTTATCGACGAGGTTCGTTATCCCGAGAGCCAGGGATGTTTCAAGGCCTGTTATGCCGCTCGGTGCTTCGGTAAACGGCCGGTCCTTTTCCTCGCTGCTGTGAGGGGCATGATCGGTTGCGATCATGTCTATGGTGCCGTCCTTTAAACCTTCGATTATCGCGATCCTGTCTTCTTCCGTACGAAGAGGAGGATTCATCTTTGCAAGGGTACCGTATGTCAACACAGCTTCTTCCGTGAGCGAGAAATGATGCGGAGTTGCTTCGGCATGGATCCTGCCGCCTTCTTTTTTGGCCTGTCTTATAAGTTCAACGGCTTCCTTTGTACTGATGTGCTGGATATCGAGAGAAGCTCCTGTTTTAAGGGCAAGCTTAATATCTCTTTCGACCATTGAGATCTCTGCCATCCTGTCAGAACCTCCGATCCCGAGTTCATTTGAAGCAAAGCCTGCATTTATCCCGTTATTTTCTATAAATGCCGGATCTTCTTCATGAAGGCTGACCGGAAGGTTAAGGGTTACGGCAGTCTCAAGAGCCCTTTCAAGCAGATCTTTATCCATTATCGGAAAACCGTCATCAGAAAGGCCCACAACGCCTGCCTCTTTAAGAGCTTTTGCATCGGTGAGCGAGGTGCCGCCAAGCCCCATGGTAACATTTCCCACAGAATAGATCCTTATCTTTTCATTTGCCGCTCTTTTAAGGACTGACCTGACAGCTTCGGGATCATCCGCCGCCGGTTTTGTGTTTCCCATCATCACGACCGATGTAAAGCCGCCTTTTGCTGCGGCCAGGGCTCCTGTATGTATGTCTTCCTTATATGTGAAGCCCGGGTCTCTGAAGTGTACATGGACATCTACAAGCCCCGGAGCTGCTATCAGTCCGCGTCCGTTTATGACTTCATCCGCATCCGTACGCCTTAGCGTGCTCTTGCTGTGTAAGTCGACGACACTGACCTTTCCGCCGCTTATCAGCATATCGACCATTTCATCCGTACCTACGGCCGGATCGATGAGCCTTATGTTATTTATCAATATATCCGTCATTTTACCAGACCCCCGGTATTGGTTCTTTCCGTTATTATTGCATTATAACAGTAATACGGTCATAAAAAAAGTATCCCGGAAAATTCCGGGATACCGTTGATTCATTGATCCTGTTTACTGAGTGCCCTTCTTACCGAGCCTTTCGGATCCGTGACAAGCAGCCGTATCATCCATATTATGAGTCCGAGAGCGACTGCCGCAAATCCGAGGAATGCATCGTTTATCATATCCTGCGCCGCCGGATTAAAGTAATCGGCGCCTTCGGAAAAGTATTCAAAGAAGGCATCAACAAGCCACATAAGAGAGGCTCCCCAGTATATGAAGCACAATAATCCTGTTTTCAGCGAATCATCTTTGCGGTTATACCATACTATTGTCGAGATGATCGCAGCATAAACAGTTATCATTAGAGTCATGCTTCCATACCTCCCCTGTTTTCGGAAACAGAACGGTTTGCTATGGAATCCGCAACCCTGCATATTCCAAGCCATACAGCTGTGATCAGTCCCGACATGCATACTCCGGTCGTGGCTATCTCCTTAAACATTCCGGCTGCATCCTCAGCATTTGACATTGCCGTAAGGAACGGGAACCATAAGGTCACTTCTCCGTGCCATACATGCTCAAAAGCCAGCAGAGCGGCACCGCCCCATAACATATGATTTAACCATTTGAGTTTTCGTTTAAGAGGGATCTTTATATTTTCCGTACTGTTTACAACTTCGGCATTTTCAGCTTTATTGCCGATCTTTTTTTCTACTGCGGTCACGATCACCGCTTCCGTTACCGGTGCCAAAAAACAAGCCATAAATACCTCCTGTATGATCATGATTTTTGTTGATAATATATATTATCAGTAAACCTTATCTGCTTGTATATGTCAAGCGTCTGTCACAGGATTTCGGTTGCATGGCACAGGGGTTTCGGGTTATCATATCAGCAGCAAGTTTATTGATATATCACATTATCCAGAGGTAAAAGATGAAAGAAATAACACTTGGAAGAACAGGCATAACCGTTCCGCAGAACGGATTCGGAGCACTTCCCATCCAAAGAGTGGAAACAGGTGAGGCGGTCAGGATACTCCGTAAGGCATATGACGGAGGAATGAGGTTTTTTGATACCGCAAGAGCTTACAGCGACAGCGAAGTTAAGCTTGGAAAGGCATTCGGAGACGGCTATATAAAGCGCGATGAGATATTCATTGCTACCAAAACGACATCAAGTACTCCCGACGGTTTCTGGAAGGATCTTGAGACATCGCTTGATAATCTGAAGACCGATCATGTGGATATTTACCAGTTCCACCTTATGAGCAGATGCTTTTCGCCGGATGACGGTACGGGCATGTATGAATGCATGTTAAGCGCAAAGGAGCAGGGAATGATCGGCCATATAGGCGGTACTGCGCATAAGATCGGTGTCGCAATGGATCTTGTTCATTCCGGACTGTATGAAACAGTCCAGTATCCGATAAGCTACCTTGCCGACGAGAAGGAAATAGAACTTATAGAGGAATGCGGAAGAAACGATGTCGGAGTCATCTGCATGAAAGGACTGGCAGGAGGACTCATCACGGATTCCCGTGCGGCAATGGCTTTCGTGAGCCAGTTTGACGGCACTGTTCCGATATGGGGTATCCAGCGGGAGAGCGAGCTTGATGAATGGCTGTCATATATGACGGATACTCCTTCAATGGATGATGAGATACGTGCATTTATCGATTCCGAACGAAATGAACTTAAGGGTGAATTCTGCCGGGGATGCGGTTATTGCATGCCATGTACCGTCGGAATACAGATAAACCAGTGTAACAGGATGAGCTTAATGCTCAGGCGCGCACCGAGTGAAGGGTGGCTGAGTGATCACTGGCAGGCTGAAATGGAAAAGATAGAAACATGTATATCCTGCGGGGCATGTATTCCCAAATGCCCTTATGAACTTGATATTCCGAGGCTTCTTAAAAAGAACCTTGAGGATTATCGTGAAGTTCTTGCGGGAAACAGAGAGGTTTAGTGCCGGTTTGCCTAACCATATAGTCTGTGATAAATTACCATTATATACTCGGATTTACGGAAGGATAAAAAATGGAGAACAGGATAACGGTCAGCGTAAAGAACACGGAGCCGTATGATGTGCTCATAAGGAATGACTTTGACGGATTAAGTGACTCTCTTGCAGGGATATTCGGCTCTGAATGCGGGATATGCGTGATCGCGGACAGAAACGTTTCGCAAATATACGGAGATCAGTTAAAGGAAGAACTTGGCAGGGTATATAAAAAGACGGATATCATCGAACTTGATCTGGGGGAAGAGCATAAGACGATAGATACGGTAACGAAATGTTATTCCTTTTTAATTGAGAACAGATACAGCCGAAGGGATGTGATCGCGGCACTCGGCGGCGGGATATGCGGTGACGTTGCCGGATTTGTGGCTGCTTCTTACATGCGCGGGATTGGATTTGTACAGATCCCGACAACTCTCCTTTCAATGGTGGATTCAAGCAGCGGAGGCAAGACGGGAGTAAACTTTAACGATTATAAGAATATGATAGGTGCATTCAAGATGCCCTCACTCGTATATATCAATACTTCGACGCTCAATACTTTAAACGAACGTGAATACGCGTCGGGTATGGCAGAGGTATTAAAGGCAGGGCTTATAAGGGACGGCCTCTTTTATGAATGGCTGATAAACAGCTTTTGTGAGATCAATGACCGTGAGCCTGAGTATGTTGAGCAGATGCTTTATAAATGCATAGACATAAAGCGCATGTATGTTGAGAAGGATCCTTATGAGAAGAATGAAAGAGCCATCTTAAATTTCGGACATACAATAGGACATGCTCTCGAAAAGTATACTGAATTCAAGTACAGTCACGGTCAGTGCGTGGCTTTGGGATCTGTGGCGGCAGCATATATATCCCGGAAGAGGAATTATCTTACAACGGAGGAATATTACGAGATACGGGACATGTTCGTACCTTTTAACCTTCCGATAACCCTTCAGGATGTGGATGTTGACAAGGTTCTTGAATATACAAGGTCGGATAAGAAGAATACCGCGAAGACGACCCGTTTTATCCTGCTTAAAAAGATAGGAAAAGGCATAATATCCGAAGATGTTACCGAAGATGAGATAAGGGAGGCAATAGGGCAGATCATCTTTGATCCCGATGACTGACCCTAAGTAAGAAATGAAGAAAGAACAGATTTTTATCATCGATATCATATCAGCATTACTTCTGGTGATCCTTGATCAGCTCTCCAAGATATGGGCGGTAGCAAAGCTTAAGGATTCGGATCCCAGAGTCATAATAGACGGAGTGCTCCAGCTGTATTATCTTCCGAACGGCAATACGGGTGCCGCATTCGGTATACTGTCGGGACACAGGCTCCTGTTTTTATTCATAGCATTAACAGTGGTCACGGTCATAGCGTTTGCGCTTGTCCGCATCCCGGTCACTTCAAGGTTCAGGTTATTAAGGATACTGCTCATTTTTGTTGCGGCAGGCGGAGCAGGCAATATGATCGACCGCTTCCGTTTGGGATATGTGATCGATTTTATATACTTCTATCTTATAAATTTCCCGATCTTTAACGTGGCTGACTGTTACGTTACCGTAGCCACCATAAGTATTGCACTGTTATTGCTTTTCAAATACAAGGACGACGATATACACGAACTGGAGCAGGCGTTCATGCGTAAGAGTGAGGCCGGGAAAGATGAATGAATACAGTTTCATATGCCCCGAGGACATAAATGAAATACGTATTGACAGATGTATAGCCGATGAATACGATGATCTGTCGCGGTCCTATATCCAGAAACTTATAAAGGACGGACTGGTCTATGTCAATGGCAGGCAGTGCAAGGCAAGTCTTAAGGTCTCATCGGGAGATCTGATCTCATTTACCGCACCGGATGCAAAGATCCCGGATATCCTTCCCGAAAATATCCCTCTGGATATACTGTATGAAGATGATGATGTAATGGTCGTAAACAAACCCAAGGGTATGGTCGTTCATCCCGCACCGGGACATTACACGGGAACACTGGTAAATGCCGTAATGTATCATTGCGGCAGCAGTCTTTCGGGAATAAACGGTGTGATCCGGCCGGGGATCGTCCATCGGATAGACAGGGATACAACGGGATCCATCCTTATATGTAAAAATGACAGGGCACATATCGATATCGCAAGACAGCTTAAGGAACATTCGGTAAACAGGGTATATACGGCGCTTGTACACGGAGTCATAAAGGAAGATGAGGGAAGGATAGATGTTCCGATAGGAAGGCATAAGACCGACCGTAAGAAGATGGCTCCTGACAGGATAAACGGAAGAAGGGCCGTTACCAATTACAGAGTCAAAGAACGTTTTGATAAATATACGCTCATTGAGTGCCGGCTTGAAACGGGACGAACCCATCAGATAAGGGTGCATTTAAGCTCGATCGGGCATCCTGTAGTCGGAGATGAGGTATACAGTAAGATAAAATCACCTTTTAGGCTGCAGGGACAGACGCTCCATGCAGGCATAATAGGGTTCATACATCCTTCAACCGGGGAATATATCGAAGCAGAAGCGCCTCTGCCGGAATACTTTACCGAACTTATCGGCAGACTGGAACGGGAGCAGGGGGCGTAAAAGTATAAGGATAATACGGATACAGATACTGTACGGGAACTACGCAGTATGATCCTGCGGGATAAACATACGGGGACGACATGGTGGCCGGAGTCGGATTACACATCGAATACAGCGAAGGAACGCGGCCTTCACCGATCCCGTAAGTCAGATAGTGCCACAGCAGCCTTTCGGGATATTTGCCTCCCGCATAACCTACGGTCATCTCGGGATAAAGAGAAGCATAAAAATCAGAGTCAAACACGGTACCGTCCGGCAATACATATACCTTAGCCTCAGCCTTAACGGGCGTTAACAGGGTCAGTATGACATATATTAAGACAGCTGCCAGTGTTACCGGTATTAATGAAGAAACTCGTTTCATGATAATCCTCCCTTATGACCTTAAGATCACTTATTACATGATATAATATGCGGCCGATGTATGCAATACGGATTTAATAAAGGGCCGTCAAACATGAAACGGTTCACTAATCCGGTGAAATATGATATAATTTTTTGACGTACCTGTTAAAACAGAGGATTAAAAGAGGTTTAAGTGGAAAAACAGATCATTGATGAAAAAACAAATATAGATAAGGAACTTCTTGATGAGTATTACGCCCGGATGGAAAAAGGACAGGAACTGTTCATATACAGGAAGGGTAAAAATATAGATCAGGGCAGGGAAGGACTCCTGCTCATAAAGAGCGGATTTGAAAAGGTCGTTAAGATGAGGGAATGCGACCGTAAGGGGTGTATCCTTATCAAATGCGCAAAGGGCGACAGGGTGACACCCAAGCTTTCCGTGATCGTTCCCATGTATAATGAGGGAAACACGGCGGATGAACTGCTTACGCTGCTTATCGGGCATAAGTGGATCATGGATGTTGAGATCATCATCGTTGAGAGCAACTCTACCGACGGGACCAGAGAGATAGCCAAAAAGCATGCGGAGCAGAATCCCGGACTCGTAAAGCTTATCCTGGAGGACGGCCCGAAAGGCAAGGGTAATGCAGTTCTTAACGGAATAAGCAAGGCTACCGGAAATTATTATGCCATACAGGACGGAGATCTTGAGTATAAAGTGGATGATTATGACCGTCTGTTAAAGCCGATAGTGAACGAGGAAGCGCTTTTCGTACTCGGGAGCAGATACAGGAAAGATGACTGGAAGATGAGGAAGTTTTCCGAGGGCGGAAACAAAAACAACCTTATTGCCGGCTATCTGAACGTCGGACAGAAACTGCTGACAGGGGTTATCAATGTCGCATGCTCCTCAAAGCTTACGGATCCGTTCACTATGTATAAGATATTCCATAAAGACTGTATGTACGGGATCAATTTCAAGGGCGGAAAGTTCGGTCTTGACTGGGAGATAGTCACAAGGTTCCTCCGTAAAGGATATGTTCCGGTGGAAATGGAGATAAGCTATAAGGCGAGGTCTTATTCGGAAGGAAAGAAGGTCGATCTTATAGGTAATCCGATAGAAGGACTTAAGGCCCTTTGGAGGAGCAGGTTTGTTGCTGATGTATATGATTACGGTGACAGGTAGGAGGAGATATACATGAATTTTGGTATCATAGGCTGCGGATTGATAGGTGTCAAGCGTGCCAGATCGATATTTGAAAGCGGACATAAGATAACCATTATGTGCGATATCGACTCCAATAAAGCAAGGGCACTGGCCGATCAGTTTAAATGCGACTGTATTACAAATGCTTACAGGGATGTGATAAATAAAGAAGATGTGGATATAATCGTCGTAGCCACATCCAATAACCTGCTTGCGAAGATCACTCTTGAGGCAGTCAGGAATAACAAACACGTTATAGTGGAGAAGCCGGGCGCCATAAGTTCAAAGGAACTTGAACCGATAATAGAGGAGATCGAGAAGAAGAAAGTCGTAGTAAAGGTAGGCTTTAATCACAGGTATCATCCCGCCATGCTTCAGGCAATGGATATCATTAATAATGAAGATAACGGCGAGATCATGTTCATAAGGGGCAGGTACGGACACGGCGGAAGAGTCGGATATGACCGGGAATGGCGTGCCGATAAGTCGATCTCCGGCGGAGGCGAGACCATTGACCAGGGCGTACATCTTATCGATCTTTCAAGATGGTTCATGGGTGACTTTGACAAGGTTGAAGGTTTTGCGGCTACCTATTTCTGGGATATGGAGGTTGATGATAACGGGTTCATATGCCTTCGTAAGGAAGACAACAGATGCGCATGGCTTCAGGTGAGCTGTACCGAATGGAAGAACCTGTTCTCTTTTGAGATATACTGCAAATATGCCAAGCTCGTGATCGAAGGACTTGGCGGAAGCTACGGCGTAGAGAGACTGTATTACTATAAGATGCTCCCGGAAATGGGACCTCCGGTCACAAAGATATATGAGTATTCAAGGGGTGATGATTCCTGGAAGATGGAGTTAAGGGACGTTGTGAACGCTGTAGAGAACGGAAATGACTGTTTTATGGGCGATATACACGATGCCTATGAGTCCCTTAAGATAGTAGAGAAGATATACGGAGAATCCAATGCTTGACGGAAAGAACGTCCTTATAACAGGTGCAGGCAGGGGATTCGGAAGATATCTTACCGGAGTACTTGCAGGATCCGGAGCCCGTGTGGCCATCTGCTCGCGAAATGAGGAAGAACTTAAGGAAACGGTAAAGCAGGCCGGTCCGGATAAGGTTTTTTATATCACGGCAGACATGGGCAGGAAAGAAGATATAGACCGGCTGTATGATCTGGTGCTTGACAGATTTAAAACCCTTGATGTCGTAGTGAATAACGCGGGGATACAGGGACCGGTCGGAAGGTTTGATGATAACGACTGGGATGAGTGGCAGAACGTATTCAATATAAACCTGTTCGGTACCGCATACAGTATGAAAAAGGCCATAGGGATATTTAAGGAGCAGCATTCACGCGGAAAGATAATAAACATGTCCGGCGGAGGCGCCACTTCAAGCAGGCCGAATTTCAGCGGATATGCGGCGGCAAAGACTGCCGTGGTACGGCTTAGCGAGGTTGCGGCCGATGAAAACAGGGAATTCGGGATAGATATAAACTCGATCGCTCCCGGAGTCATGAACACCGATATGTTAAAATGCATCATTGATGCGGGTATGGAAAGATCGGGTGAAAGGGAATACGGTATCGCTGCTTCACAGAAGGAAGGAGATACCGGTTCACTCATAAAGCCGGCACGGCTGATAGAATTCCTTGCATCCGATGCATCAAACGGTATTTCAGGCAAGCTTATAAGTGCGGTCTGGGATGACTGGGATAAGGATGGATTTGGGGATAAATGCGGAGATAAGGATATTTATACATTACGCCGTACTGTCGAATAACAACGAAACACGCAGGCTGTCACACCTGCGTGTTTTTCTATTAATGGAATATGGTAGTAACCCTTATCTCCTTGATAAAACCATTAACCATTAACCTGGGGTTTGGATTCGTTTGCCCAGTTGTCGAAGCCTTCCATGACCGCATCGTAAGTCTGCTTTGAAATGTCGGGAAGATCGCGGCCCCATGACTTGGTTGCCTGATCAAAGCCCTTTTTGAAGGCATTTCTCATTTCTTCGATCTTGTCGGGGTCTCCTCCGGTCAGAGCCTTGGCCATTTCCAGGATCCTGTTGGATGTATTCTTTACTCCATAGAAACCATCCTCAGAGATCGCCTTCTGTGCTTCTTCCTTGGCTGCCGCGGATACCGTGAATTTTCCGCTTGCCAGGAAGCGCCATATACTGTCTTCATCGTTTCCGTTTGCCGCCTGAAAAGCTGTCAGCTGGCCTGATAAGGTATCATGGACCATATCAAGCAGGCGCTGTTTGTTTGCTTCCTGGTCTGCCTTGAGCTGTTCAACAAGCGCGGTATTGGGTTTATATATCACGCCGGACTTGTCGAGCTCTTTGGCTTCGGAACTCTTCTCGTATATGACACCTGTTTCCGCTGCTTTGGAAGCAGAGGAACCTGAGGAAGTATCTTCGGTTTTGGAATTGCCGGCTGCTTTCTTTACAGAATTATAAGCGCTGTAGGCATCGATCTGTGAGTAACCCTGAATTCCGTTCACACTCATTTCTACCCTCCATGGTGTTCTCTTTCATATGCATGGAACATATATCCTCATATGAAAGGCGACAATAAACGCTTCATAAATGATATCGGCTTAAATAACAAATTAAATTAGCATTTTTTTATGAATAATGATATGATTTTCATACAGGATTGTATACAGAATACAATTTCGACCGGGAGTATCATAAATGGGATCGACAGATATAAAAGCAATGGCCAAGATAAACCTGGCACTTGACGTGACCGGCAGGAGGGATAACGGGTATCATGACGTTCGTATGATCATGCAGAGCATAGGATTGTATGATGAACTTACGATCGCCGAATCCGTAAATGACGACGGGATCAGGATAGAAACCGACCGGACGGACCTCCCCGTAAATGAAGATAATCTTATTTACAGGGCAGCAGCCCTTATAAAAGATGAATGCGGGATAAACACGGGGGTAAGGATATCCCTTAAAAAGAATATCCCGATAGCGGCGGGAATGGCAGGAGGGAGTACCGATGCCGCCGCCGTGCTTAAGGGAATGAACGAGCTGTTCTCTCTCGGACTGACTTTTGACAGGCTCTGTGAGTTAGGAGTCAGGATCGGTGCGGATGTTCCGTATTGTATCATGGGAGGGACCGCGCTTTCTGAGGGGATCGGCGAGATACTGACTGCTCTTCCGCCAATGCCCGGCTGCAGCATACTTATCGCAAAACCCGCGATCGGCGTATCTACGGGCTATGTATACGGAGCCTTCGATAAGCTTAAGGAAAAACAGCATCCCGATGTTGATGGCATGATAAGAGCCATAGAAGATAAGGATCTTAAGGGTATTGCAGGACTGCTCGGAAATTCCCTTGAAGGCGTCACCGTGAAGGAGTATCCGGTCATAAGGGAAATAAAGAATAAGATGAACGGACTCGGAGCGCTCGGATCACTTATGAGCGGGAGCGGACCAACGGTATTCGGATTGTTTGATAAGAAGGATACGGCGGATTCGGCGGCAGAAGAGATAAAAAGTACGTACGGTATTAAGGAAGTGTTTGTTGTAAAGCCCTGTTGAGTACGGATGCTTGACAGGGATATGTATCGGAATGGAGAAAGATATGGAAGAAACAGGGATCCAGCTGATCATTGATGAATATCTGCCGTTAAGAGATGTCGTGTTCAAGACATTAAGGCAGGGCATTTTAAAGGGAGACCTTAAGCCCGGTGAGAGACTGATGGAAGTACATCTTGCAAAAAGGCTCGGAGTATCGCGTACGCCCATAAGGGAAGCGATAAGGATGCTTGAACTTGAAGGGCTCGTTACCATGGTCCCGAGAAGGGGCGCCGAGGTTGCAAGGATCAGCAAGCAGGACTTAAGTGATGTGCTGGAGGTAAGAAGGTCCCTTGACTCACTGGCTGTAGAACTTGCCTGCAGCAGGATAACCGAAGAAGAAAAGGCAGCACTCAATCTGGCCGAGGATGACTTTGAACGCGCTGTTGAGACCGGTGATGTGACAATGATCGCTCAGGCCGATGTCAGGTTTCATGATGTTATATTGAGCGCGAGCAAAAACGGCCGTCTTATGCAGATGGTAAACAATCTGGCCGAAAGGGTGTACAGATACAGGCTTGAATACATTAAGGACAGCAGAAATCACAAAAGACTGATAGAAGAGCACCGTAATATCGTCAGGTTCATTGAAGCGGGAGATGAAGCAAACGCGAAAAGCGCAAGCGAAACCCATATAGACAACCAGGAGAAGAATATAATAAGCCAATTGGAACTATAGGGTTGCAATAAATATCTTTAAAGTATAGAATTTAATGAAATCCACAAGTTTGAAAAGAGGTATCGGTAATGCCGGACAGAAGCGCGCCGATAGGCGTTTTTGATTCGGGTGTCGGCGGGCTGACGGTGGCCAGGGAGATAATGGCCCAGATCCCCAATGAACGGATCATATATTTCGGAGATACGGCCAGGGTTCCGTACGGAAGTAAATCCAAGGCAACGATAACAAAATTTACGAAGCAGATAGTCAGGTTTCTCATGACACAGCATGTTAAGGCTCTTGTCGTAGCATGCAATACGATGAGTGCCTATGCCATAGATGAGGTTGAGAAGGAAGTATCGCTTCCGGTCATAGGTGTGGTTAAGCCGGGTGCAAGGATAGCTGTTTCGGAAACGAAGAATAACAGGATAGGCGTTATAGCCACCGAAGGAACCGTAGGCAGCGGAATGTACGAAAGGTTCATAAACAATATAGATCCGGGGATCAGGGTATTTGCGAAGGCCTGCCCGCTGTTCTGTCCTCTGGTCGAGGAAGGTATGCTGGATGATCCGGTGACTGATGAGATAGCAAGGAGATACCTTAAGGAACTCATGGATAAGGATATAGATACACTCATCATGGGGTGTACGCATTATCCGCTGCTGGCTCCGGCCTTAAAGAGGCTTGTGGGTGAAAGCGTAAGGCTTGTCAATCCTGCTTACGAAACCGCAAGGGAACTTAAGCAGATGCTCACATATAAGGATATGCTGAATGATTCTCCCTTTGATAAGCAGGAAAAGGATCATGAGTTTTACGTGAGCGATCTTGCGGATAAATTCACACACTTTGCGGCGGATATACTTGATGATGATAGTATCCGCACGTCCGAAGTGGATATTGAGAAATACTGAACATATTTGTTTGACTGTTCCGGAGGATATATGAAGAAGGATGTTCTGATAACCATATCGGGTGTTCAGGGTTTATGGACAGATGAAAGCAGGGATTCCGATAAGGTCGAGATAATAACCAGCGGCAGTTATTATAAGAAGAATAACAAACATTATCTGCTGTATGATGAAATAGGCGACAGCAGGGATGAGATCACAAAAAACGTGGCAAGGTTTGATACGGATGAATTCCATATAACCAAAAGCGGCTTTACCAATGTTGATATGTCGTTTGAGGAGAATAAAAGGAATATAACCAATTACATCACGCCTTACGGCAGCCTGCTGGTCGGTGTTGATGCGAGCAGGATCGATGTTATTGAGAATGAAGAGAATATACAGGTGGATATCGCATATTCGCTTGATGTGAATTACGAACACCTTGCCGACTGTGTACTGCATGTGGATATACAGTCGGTTGACGGCAGTGAATCATTGAACTTAAGCTGAGAAAGGCAGGATATCAATGAAGGTAAGAAAAGCGATCATCCCGGCAGCAGGTCTCGGAACAAGGTTCCTTCCGGCTACCAAGGCACAACCCAAGGAAATGCTGGCTATAGTTGATAAACCGACCATCCAGTATATCATTGAGGAAGCTGTGGCATCCGGCATCCAGGATATAATCATTGTCACCGGCCGGAATAAGCGTTCCATAGAGGATCATTTTGACCGTTCGATAGAGCTTGAACTTGAGCTTGAGAAGAGCGGCAAGCAGGATATGCTCGAAATGGTCAGGGAAATATCCGAAATGGCCAATATCCACTATATCAGGCAGAAGGAACCAAGGGGGCTCGGACATGCGATATTTACCGCAAGACATTTCATCGGAAATGAACCCTTTGCAGTACTGCTCGGTGATGATGTGGTCGTGGCAAAGAAGCCCTGCTTAAGCCAGATGATAGATGTTTATAATGAATATAAGACTTCCGTTCTCGGCGTTCAGAGAGTCGAACGCGAGGTGGTCAATAAATACGGTATCGCTGACTGCAAGATGATAGATGAAAGGGTATATAAGGTCAAGGATCTTGTTGAAAAACCGGATATAGACGAAGCACCTTCCAATATCGCGATACTCGGAAGGTACATCATCACACCGTCAATATTTGATTATCTTGAGAATCAGGATGCCGGCACCGGCGGCGAGATACAGCTGACCGATGCGCTTAAGAGAATGAGCCGGGATGAAGCCATGTATGCCTATGATTTCAAAGGTCACAGGTACGATGTGGGAACAAAATGCGGATTCATCCAGGCAAATATAGAGTTCGCTCTCAGAAACCCTGAGGTCAGGGAAGAGATGCTTGAGTATATAAACAGGTTACACGACAATATGGATGAAATGCTCGACTACGAGTAGATCCCTTATTTTATGGGCTTGGCGCCTGCCTTCTCCTGGAGGCGCTCAACAGCCTGCTTAAACCTGCTCTTCTTCTTGGTATCAACCTTGGCGTTTCCGCCGCGTAAACCCTTGACTTCTACTATATAAATACCGCTTACTGCGGCCTTGACTTCCTTCTTTACGGGAACCTGGTCGAAGATCTTCTCATCACATATGAGCGACAATACCTGCGGGCCGACCTTGGCCTTTACTATCGGGAGTTTCTGGCCGCGCAGGAGCTTCGGTGTCTGCTCGAGCACTATGGCGGGTAATCCCGCATCTTTCAGTTTCATTCGTTTTTTGTCTATGATAAGCATGGAATATGTCTGCTTGGCAGCGTTGATCTGTTCCTGCTGTTCGGCTTGCTTCTTCTGAGCTCTCTTGCCGAGAAAATACAGAGCCACGATAATCCCGATGAGGACTATGGCTATGATTATCAATATGATCGCGATCTTTGGCACTTCATACCTCCTGTTCTGCGGGCAGTTATCCCCGGACAATATGATAAATGATTTTACCACAACTTGCCAAACTGTTGCAACATGCAGGGTTTGTGTGTTATAACTTACCTTAGGTTTTTACATGAATACAAATTAAGAAAAGGCGGATATATTTATGGAACTTATTGAGATAAGGGAATTATACAGGAACAGGGAACAGTATTACGATAAAAAAGTCACCACGGGGGGCTGGGTAAGGAGCATCCGTGACAGCAAGACGTTCGGTTTCATAGTGATGAATGACGGAACGTTTTTCGAGCCTCTTCAGATAGTATACGGTGACAATCTTGATAATTTTGCCGAAATAAACAAGCTTAATGTAGGAGCGGCTCTTATAGTGAAAGGGACGCTGGTAGCAACGCCTCAGGCAAAGCAGCCGTTCGAGATCCAGGCAGAGGAAGTTATCATAGAGGGAGGATCGACTCCCGATTATCCGCTTCAGAAAAAGAGACATTCTCTTGAATATTTAAGGACGATCACGCATTTAAGAGCCAGGACGAATACATTCCAAGCCGTGTTCCGTGTCCGTTCGCTGGCAGCCTATGCCATTCATAAATTCTTCCAGGAGAGGGGATTTGTGTATGTTCATACTCCGCTTATCACGGGAAGTGACTGTGAAGGTGCGGGCGAAATGTTCAGGGTTACGACTCTTGATCCGGCCGATCCGCCAAAGAATGAGTCCGGAGATGTTGATTTTTCGCAGGATTTCTTCGGGAAGGAAACAAATCTTACGGTCAGCGGACAGTTAAACGGTGAGACCTATGCCATGGCATTTAAGAATATATATACCTTCGGACCGACATTCAGGGCAGAGAATTCAAATACCACAAGACATGCGGCCGAGTTTTGGATGATCGAGCCCGAGATGGCATTTGCCGATCTTAAGGATGATATGATCCTTGCCGAGAGCATGATCAAGTACATAATCAATTATGTTATGGAAAATGCACCCGAAGAGATGAATTTTTTCAATCAGTTTGTCGATAAAGAACTTATAGAGAGGCTTAAGCATGTGGTAAGTTCCGACTTTGCCCATGTTACCTATACGGATGCCATAAAGATACTCGAAAAGCATAACAGCGAGTTTGAGTATAAGGTATTCTGGGGCTGCGATCTTCAGACCGAGCATGAGAGATATCTTACAGAGAAGGAATTCAAGCGTCCGGTATTTGTTACGGATTATCCCAAGGAGATCAAGGCTTTCTATATGAAACTCAATGAGGACGGCAAGACCGTTGCCGCAATGGACTGCCTTGTTCCCGGGATAGGCGAGATAATCGGCGGAAGCCAGAGGGAAGATGATTACGACAAGCTTGTGGCAAGGATGGATGAACTCGGACTTAAGAGGGAAGATTACGAGTTCTACCTCGACCTTCGCAAGTATGGTTCGGCAAGACATTCGGGATTCGGACTCGGTTTTGAGAGATGCGTCATGTATCTTACCGGAATGGGTAACATAAGAGATGTGATCCCGTTCCCGAGAACAGTCAATAACTGTGAATTATAGTTAATAGATTGTTTACATAAAGTACTCGCATATTTGTTTCGGATATGTTACAATCATAATAGGTGTTGGGGATCACCTTTATGAGGCGTTAAGGGTCGCCTCGGATTGGAGTATAAATGAGGAAGAGGGGTTTTTTGCTGTTAATGGCATTGATTCTTACGGTAACTCCGGCTGTTGAAGCGGCCGCAGTGACTAAGAACGAAGCGCAGAAGCAGAAGAACGAAGCGCAGGAAAAGCTCGATGCCGTTAATGACAGTATTGAGAATATTGAAGAAAACCGTGAGGCCGTACAGGACGAGATCGCTACGATCGATGATCAGCTGGTAGATCTTTTACTTACGGTCGATCTTATTACTGACGATATTTCGGCAAAACAGGATGAGATCGATGCCGCACAGGCTGAATATGAAGAAGCAAAGCGTCTGGAAGAAGAGCAGTATGAATCGATGAAGAGGCGCATCAAGTTCATGTACGAGAGGGGTGACCGCAAGTACATCGAGATGTTCCTTCAGTCAGACAGTATAGCGGATATCATCAATAAAGCGGATTATGTTGAGCTTCTATATGAATATGACCGCCAGATGCTCTTAAGTTATCAGCAGACCAAAGAGGAAGAGGCTCAGATCAAGGCAAGGCTTGAAGAGGAAAAAGACGAGCTTACGGAAATGCAGGAAGAATATGTATCCGAGAGCAGGCGCCTTCAGGAGCTTATCGATGAGAAGAAGCATTCACTTGAGGATTTTGATGCACAGCTGACGGCTGCCAAGGAAAAGGCCGGTGAATATCAGGAACAGATAAAGAAGCAGACGGCAGTCCTTAAGCAGATAGAGGCGGAAGAGGCCGCCAGGAAAAAAGCCGAAGAAGAGGCCCGCAAGAAAGCCGAAGCGGAAGCAAAAAGGAAGGCCGAAGAGGAATCAAAGAAGAAAAAGGAAAAAGAAAATAATGAAGATAACGGTAACGAAGATGATAATGATGAACCCGCCGCTTCGCAGAACAACGGAAATTCAGGCGGATCGTCGGAAGAAAGCTCAGGCGGCGGCAGCGCATCACCGGGGGATTCCGCAAAGGGCCGGGAGATAGCTGAGTTTGCATGCAGATACATAGGGAATCCTTACGTGGCCGGAGGAACATCGCTTACCGAGGGCTGTGACTGTTCCGGATTTACCAGTGCCGTATATTCCAATTTCGGGTATTCTTTGCCGAGAAACAGTTATTCGCAATCAACCTTCGGACGTGAAGTGAGTTATTCCGAAGCACAGCCGGGTGACATCATATATTACGGCGGTCATGTCGGGATATACATAGGAAACGGCCAGATAGTACATGCAAGTACTCCGGCAACGGGAATAAAGAAGAGTAATGCGTTATACAGGTCGATAATTACCGTGAGACGCATAGTGTAAAAGCTTATTTGTTAAACTTACGTATATAATGTGCGAACAGTTCCTTCCACAGCTTGGGATGGAAGAGCATCAGCAGAGGGAACAGTTCAAGACGTCCAGCTATCATATCAAACATGAGGATATATTTGCTGAATACGGAGAAATGACTGAAATTCCTTGAGGGTCCGACCATAGACAGGCCGGGCCCTATATTATTTATTGTTGCGGCCACTGCCGTGAAATTCGTGACGAGGTCATTTCCGTCTATGGAGACTAGAAGAACGGAAACCGAGAATATGATGACAAAGGTGATAAAGAACACGTTTGTTGCCCTTACGACTTCGTGTTCTACCGGCTTGTCATCCATTTTGATCTTTTTAATGCTCTTGGGATGGACATATGAGAGCATTTCCTTTATTATGGTCTTCCTTAAGATAATAAGCCTTGATACTTTGATACCGCCTCCGGTACTGCCTGCGCAGGCGCCGATGAACATAAGAAATACCAGCACGGTCTGACATACGGCAGGCCATTTATCAAAATCAACGGTTGAAAAACCTGTGGTGGTTATGATGGAGGCAACCTGGAACGACGTATCTCTTAACGCATCAAGTGCGTTAGCATAACTGTTTACGATCCTTGTGAAAATGATCGCTATCGCAACGAGTATGATAGCGATATAATGAACCACTTCTTCCATGGTAACGGCTTTTCTGAAGTGATTGAATATTATGAGGTAATAGGCATTGAAGTTAATGCCGAAGAGTATCATGAATACGGTCACGACCCACTGATGGTAAGATGAATAACCCGCAAGGGAATCGTTCATAACACCAAAGCCGCCGGTCCCTGCCGTTGCGACCGCGGTACAGACAGAATCAAACAGGGACATCCTTCCGATCACGAGGAAGATGATCTCGGCAACGGTAAGGCAGAAATATATGATATAAAGTATCCTGGCAGTCGACCTTACCTTGGGTACGAGCTTGCCGACAGAAGGGCCCGGGCTTTCAGCCTTCATTATATTTATCTGGGAACCTCCGCCGATGGGGATAATGGCAAGAAGGAAAACGAGCACACCCATACCGCCTATCCAGTGTGTAAAGCAGCGCCAGAAAGTGATGCATCTGCTTAAGGATTCGACTTCGGAAAGGATACTCGCACCTGTCGTGGTAAAACCCGAGACGGTTTCAAACAATGCATCGGTAAGAGACGGTATCTCACCGCTTAAATAAAAAGGAAGTGCACCGAAAAAACTTAAGAAGATCCAGCTTAAGGACGTGATGATACAGCCTTCCTTAAGATAGAACACCTTGTTCTCGGGTTTAAAAAAGGACATCCCAAATCCGAGGAAACCGCAAAGCGCGGCCACCATCAGAAAACAGAGGCCTTTTTCTTCCCGGTAGATCAGTGCAACCAGACAGGGAAGAAGCAGGAGTGCCGCTTCTATCTTAAGTACCTGTCCTAGAGTATATCTAACCACAGAACTATTCATGTCATGCTCCGTTTATCATTCAAGTATATCAAGAATATTATCAAAACCGGTATGGGTGGTGACGATCATTACGGAATCACCCACTTCCATACTGTCGGTACCGCTCGGTATGAAGACCCTGCCGCCCCTGTTGATAAAAGCGATAAGGAGGTTTTTCTTAAGAGGCAGCTTGGCAAGTGCAACTCCGGTAACGGAGGATTCCTTATCAATATTGAACTCAATGGCTTCAACACGATGATCAAACATATGATAAAGGGTCTCTATATTTGAATTCATTGAGTTTTTCTTGGCACGGACATATGCGATGATCGCTTCGCTGGTCGTATATCTCGGATAGACTATGCTGCCGAGGTCCAGCTTGCTTATAACACCCCGGAAATTGATCCGGTTTATCTTGGTAATAAGCTTGGCCTTGGATACCTGCTGGGCATAGAGAGTTAAGATGATATTTTCTTCATCGATCCCGGTAAGGGGGATAAAGGAACTGACATTTTCGATACCCTCTTCTTTAAGAAGTTCCTCATTGGTACCGTCGCCGTTTATGATTATAGCCTTTGGCAGGAGTATGCTCAGTTCTTCGCAGCGGGCCTTATCGGTTTCAACGATCTTGACGGATATGCCCACATGGATAAGCATATTTGCAAGGTAGTAAGCAGCCTTGCCTCCTCCTATTATCATTGTATCTTTGATCTTATTGGTCTTTACACCGATCTGTGAAAAGAAATCACGTGCCGACTTTCTCGGAGTAACGAAGGATATCACGTCACCGTCATGTATCTCGTTATTACCGGAAGGAATGAATACTTCACCGTCACGTTCGATCGCGCATATAAGAACCTTTGTCTTGGTGATGCCTGACAGGTCAGAGATCTTTATACCGTCAAGACGGCTGCCCTTGCTTATCTTATATTTGATGAGTTCCGCCTGTCCATGGGCAAAGGAGCTTACTTCAAGAGCCGAGGGAAGGAAGAGTATCCTTGATATCTCCTTGGCTACTTCATATTCGGGATTGATTATCATTGCAAGGCCAAGCCGGTCCGTAAGATACGGGAATTCCCTGCTGTATTCGGGAGTACGTACCCTTGCTATCGTAGCACAGTTACCGACCTGCTTTGCAACCGTACAGCATAAGAGGTTCAGTTCATCGGAATTGGTAACGGCTATCATAAGATCGGCATTTTTGATACCGGCTTCTTCCTGAGTGGTGAAACTGGCTCCGTTTCCCTCAATACCCATAACATCGAAAGTATTTGTCATAGATTCGATGATCGAAGGGTTCTTGTCTATTATTGTTATATCGTTTCCTTCATTGCTGAGGATCTCGACCAGCGTGGAACCGACCTTGCCACAGCCGACAATTATGATGTTCAGCCGTTGTTTTACGTTGTCTTTCTGTTTGAACATTGATCCGGCCTCCAAAACCAAACATAATGATAACACGTTTGCGTTAAAAAAGCATTATATATTATTCGTTTGCGGCATTGAAAGAAAATACATCAAAGTGTATTATATAAACGGTTTGAAATACGTAATGACTTGTTGAGACGAGGGACTTCTTATCATGGATATCGAAAAGGTAGTTGTTATTGATTTTGGCGGTCAGTATAACCAGCTGGTCGCAAGACGGGTAAGGGAATGCAGCGTTTATTGCGAGATATATTCCTATAAAACACCCCTGAATAAGATATTGGAGACAAAACCCAAGGGTATAATCCTCACGGGCGGCCCTAACAGTGTATATGAGGAAGGTGCTCCCGGTGCCGGAAAGGAACTGTTTGAGACGGGGATACCCGTGCTGGGATTATGTTATGGTGCCCAACTGATGCAGCACGTGCTCGGCGGAGAGGTTAAAAGGGCTGAAGCACGCGAATACGGTAAGACCCGGACACTTATATATTCCGGCTCCGGCTTATTTGAAAATGTCGGTGAATCCATGGATCCGAGGGAGAGCTTCGCGGATCTTCTGTCAGACAGGGAAAAGTCAAACAAGGCGTTTGATGAGATAGACACCATGGTCACGCAGGTGTGGATGAGTCATTTTGATTATATTTCAAAGCTCGCACCGGGATTTAAGACGGTCGCTTATACCGAGAACTGTCCGGTGGCGGCAGCCGAGGATACAGACAGGAAACTTTATGCAATACAGTTCCATCCGGAGGTACTTCATACTGTCGAAGGAACAAAGATCTTACGTAATTTTGTAAGGAATATCTGCGGATGTGCCGGCACATGGAAGATGGAATCCTTTGTCGAAGAATCGATAATAAATATAAGGGAACGTGTCGGAAAGGGAAAAGTGCTTCTTGCGTTGTCCGGCGGGGTTGATTCTTCCGTACTTGCCGCACTTCTTTCACGAGCCATAGGATCCCAGCTTACATGCGTATTTGTCGATCACGGACTTCTTAGAAAGAATGAAGGTGATGAGGTTGAAGCAATTTTCGGCAAAGGAGGAGCCTTTGATCTGAATTTTGTAAGGGTAAATGCCCAGAACAGATACTATGACAGGCTTAAGGGGGTAAGTGAGCCCGAGGAAAAAAGAAAGATAATCGGCGAGGAATTTATAAGGATATTTGAAGAAGAGGCAGGAAAGATAGGCAGAGTTGACTTCCTTGCACAGGGAACGATATATCCCGATGTGGTAGAGAGCGGACTTGGCGGAGAATCAGCCGTCATCAAATCACATCATAATGTCGGGGGACTTCCCGATCACGTGGATTTCAAGGATATTCTTGAACCGCTCAGAAACCTTTTCAAGGATGAAGTCAGAAAGGCAGGTCTTAAACTCGGGCTGCCGAAGGAACTTGTATACCGTCAGCCGTTCCCCGGACCCGGACTGGGAGTACGTATAGTCGGAGAGATCACTCCCGAAAAGGTCAGGATAGTGCAGGATGCGGATGCCATATACCGTGATGAGATAGCCAGAGCAATAAGGGACTGGCAGGTATTTATGGAAAACTCGGAGCATGACAGAGCAGCTTTTGAGGGACTTAAGGATACCGGTATGTGCTACAGGGATACGGAACCTCCGTGGATGCCGGATCAGTATTTTGCGGCACTTACCAACATGCGCAGCGTCGGAGTAATGGGTGATGAGAGGACCTATGATCATGCAATCGCGCTCCGTGCGGTGAAGACCATAGATTTTATGACAGCAGAGGCAGCAGATATACCGTTTGATGTTCTGCAGGCTGTGATGAGCCGGATAATAAACGAGGTCCGTGGTGTGAACAGGGTATTTTATGATCTTACCAGTAAACCGCCGGGAACGATAGAGCTTGAGTGATGCCGACAATCCCCGCAAGCCTAGTAAAATCAAGACCTGCGGGGATTTTTATTTTGTCTCTGGGTACGATTTGGGTACAGATAATTTATTCTTCGTTTTTAGGTCTCAGCCCCACAAAGTCGGGGAGGTTATCAAACTGCTTCTGTAATCCAAGATAGAACGGATCAAGCTGAGTCGTGAACATATCCATCCAGATATTATAATTACTCTCTGCATGTTCTAAAGATGGGGAGAAGTCTTAAAAACCAAATATGGTTTTATTGGTTTTTACTATCTTAGACAACAAAATACTGTATGTTGTTGTCTGATGAAGAAATAGATCTAGATATAGTGAACGGTAAGAATTAAGTATAAAAATAGACTTCCAAATGCGCTGCATTTTGGATTATAGATAATCCTTAAAACCAAAAATATTGACATTTGGTTTTAACGGTGCTATATTTATTCTGGAGGTGAGCATATGGGTAATGTGCAGGCTTATAACGCAAGTTTTTTACCTTTAAGTAATGGGTGTATTGATTATTCGTATTTTTTGGACGAATTGATAGATGCAACTGCCAAACTTGAGGTGTATAAAGAGAAGATTGTTGATAGCAAGTTGGAAAGTAACTGGTTCATGCCGACATTACAGCAAAAAGAAGCGCTGGCTTCGTCTTTGCTAGAAGGAACGCAGGCAACACTTGATGGTGTACTTACAAATCAGGCAGAGCCAAATGATTCTGATCAGAATATTAATGAAGTTCTCAATTATTTTAACGCATCAAAAAATGGCATTCATATATTGGGAAGAGAAAATTTTTCAAATGAGTTCTTTTGTGAGCTGCATTCCATCCTGATGAATGGGAATGTGAGAAAACCTGAAGTTATTGGAAAATACAGAACAGAACAAAACTATATAGGGAAAAATGACGGAACACATGCAATTACATATACTCCTCCGGCCCCAGAGAAAGTACCAGAGCTAATGGATAATTTAATCTCTTATATCAATGAGCCGTCTGATATTCTAAAGCCTTTAGTAAGAATAGCAGTCATACATGCTCAGTTTGAGACTATACATCCATTTATGGATGGAAATGGGCGTGTTGGAAGAATGCTTATTCCGCTGTATTTGTATTATACAAAACAAATAGACCTTCCTTGTTTTTTTATTAGTGAAGCACTTGAACATGATAAATTGAGATATTATAACCTCCTAAACAATATAAGGCAGAAAGATGATTGGAACGAGTGGATTAAATTCTTTCTCGCTACAGTTGCAAAACAATGTGATAAGTATATCAGCATTGTTACAGCAATAAACAAACTATATGATTCACATATGAGTATTGCATGTAATTTTACAAAATCGTCTAATGTGGTGCCGGTTATTAACATGTTATATCAATATCCAATCACAACAGCTAAGCAGATTGTTG
>JAILLY010000008.1 GCA_024692905.1 Lachnospiraceae bacterium
CTGCACTGTATGAGGCTAAGCTCATTTGCGCCGCCTTCGAATCCGGGATCCTCTTCCTGCACCGGATCATCCTCCCAAAAGCATACCGGACAGATATCGTATGCACCTGCACCCGGTAATGTATAATATCCGCAGCACGGGCAGCGGAATCGTTCGTTATTGTCTACGTTCATGTTTATATACTCCGTAATATGTTGTAAATGATTCGAATATAAATTCCGGCGCTAAACATCTCACTTATTATTATAAAATGCAGTTGTTGACATTTACAATAGTACGTTTACCTACTAAAATGAACCTGCCTGTGTTTGGTGGGTATTTTATAAAAAGGCGCATCGACTCGCCGGCCGATGCGCCTTATAATTTCATAAATCTTGCGCCGCGAAATGCAAATCCGCCGTATTTACGACTCCATCACATATCACGCCTTCTTTACAAGCAGTGACTGTCCCGTCATCTCTGCAGGCTGGGGCATACCCATCACCTCAAGGAGAGTCGGAGCTATATCGCACAGCCTTCCGCCTTCACGGAGCGTATACGCAGGATCGTAATTATATAATATGAAAGGAACCTGATTGGTCGTATGCGCCGTGTGGGGCTCACCTGTCTCGTAATTGATCATCTGCTCGGCATTTCCGTGGTCGGCACAGACAAACAGTACACCATCCATCTTCTTAACCGCATCCACAGCAGCACCTACGCACTGATCGACTCTCTCAACCGCCTTGATCGCCGCCTCGAGAACGCCGGTATGTCCGACCATGTCGGGATTCGCAAAGTTGATGATTATAACATCATACTTTCCGGAAGTGATCGCCGCATCGAGCTTCTCCGATACTTCGGGAGCGCTCATCTCGGGCTTCAGGTCATAAGTCGCAACAGCGGGCGAATTAACAAGCGTGCGGTCCTCACCCTTATTGGGCTCCTCGATTCCGCCGTTGAAGAAGAAGGTTACATGAGCATATTTCTCGGTCTCGGCGATACGAAGCTGCTTAAGGCCATTGGCCGCAAGATACTCACCGAGCGTGTTTACTATCTCTTCCTTCTTGAATGCAACATATTTATTGGGTATCGTCTCATCATAATCCTTGAAGCAGACATATGTAAGCGGCATGAAGCCGTTCGCTCTCTTAAGGTAGGCGATGGTCTTGGTGTCCGAAGGATCTCCGCCCTGGGCCTTGATATCCTCATCCGTGAAGCAGAATGCCTTGGTGATCTCCCTTGCCCTGTCGGGACGGAAGTTGAAGAATATCACGGAATCATTGGGCTTAACAACCGAAAGCGGCTTGCCGGCATCGTCCGTTATTACGGTAGGAACAACGAACTCATCAGTCACTTCCTTATCGTATGAATCCTGCATTGCCTGAATAGGATCAGTCGCCTTGATGCCTTCCCCGAGTACCAGAGAGTCATACGCCAGCTGGATCCTGTCCCAGTTATTATCCCTGTCCATCGCATAGTAGCGGCCTGACAGGGAAGCAACCTTGCCGACACCGATCTTCTTCATCTCATCGATGAGCTGTGCAAGATAGTCCTTTCCGGATGCGGGAGGTGTATCCCTTCCGTCAAAGAAAGGATGAACATATACGTCCTTAAAGTTTTCTCTCTTACACATCTCAAGGATCGCATACAGGTGGGTGTTGTGACTGTGCACACCGCCATCCGAAAGAAGTCCCCACAGATGCAGGTCAGAGTGATTCTCCTTACAGTTATTGATCGCACGAAGAAGCTCCTCGTTCTTAAAGAACACGCCGTCCTGGATGCACTTCGTGATCAGAGTAAGGTCCTGATAAATGATCCTGCCCGAGCCGATGTTCATGTGACCGACTTCGGAATTACCCATCTGCCCGTCGGGAAGTCCGACCGCAAGGCCCGATGCGTTGCCGCGCTGAAAAGGGCACTCAGCCATCAGCTTGTCCATCACAGGCGTGTTCGCCATATAGATCGCATTTGCTTCGTGGTTATCGGAAATGCCGTAACCGTCAAGCACCATTAAAACTACAGGTTTCTGTCTCATCTTTTTTACCTCCTGCTCTAACCGTACGCACCGCACATACGTCACCGGCGCGTAAAGGTTGATCGATTGAAATATCTACAAACGCACGAAGCTTTGTCCGTTATATTCATACCCCGCGGCCCTGAGTTTCTCCTTTATCTCGTCCGCGTCAAATCCTTCGCTTGCCGCCATATCTTCAAGATCTTCGTATTTATCGCGAAGCCCCAGGTTTACATAACTAACAAGCATATTTGGATCCTTCGGTATCATAACTTAAAACCTCCGCCCGTCAAACTCGCAAAACCCATTGTACCACAAAAACGCCAAAAAACAAGAGATAACGGGGTTTGATGGGACTAACCGATGCCGGTCACCCTATCAGATCCTCCATCCGGCAGTTGAGTGCCCGCGCCAACTGATATACGGTGGCGGATGATGCCCGGTTGATGTCTTTCTTGCCCTGTTCATATTGCTCTATCATGCGGACCGATACTCCCGACCGCTCGGCCAGCATCTTCTGTGACAGTTCCGCATAAGCACGAAGCCTTGCAAGGCGTGACTTTCCCTTGCGCTCCGCCATCCGCCTGTCCATCTCATCGACAAACTTGGTGATATCCGCTTCGTGATACGGGTTGTACATGTCTCTTATCTCAGCTATGGGAACAACTTCCTCTATCCTGTCAAAAGCGGTCGAAGTGAACCATTCGTAATATGCAACTGCCCATCCTGCCCAGTATTCGGGCGTTTTGTCCATGAAATATCCAGGCTTCGTTTCGATATACTCGCCGGTAGATAAATATATGACTTCTCTGGCCAGTTCTATCCCCGACATTCCGACAGTATACTTAGGCTCACCCAGCCCGAAACCGTATGCTATCCTTGAACCTATAAACTGCCTGTAGAAGGCAGTGAGATCCATGTGAAGGTCATATACGGCGTATTGGAGCATATATCCCAGAGTCCTCTGTGCCGCCTCAATATATAATTCACTGTAAGCGTTCGTCATCTTTCTTCATCTCCTCATCCAATATACGCGTGATATATATCCCGCCTCTTACGTACCTCATCTTATCCGTTGAATAGTAATCTTTTCTCGCCTTATCATCTCTTGACTTACGTCTGGGATACCATATATGACAGTCAATCTCTTCGGAGCCTTTATATTCGATCATCTCAAAGGACCGCTTGCTCTTAAGCACGATCTGATCGCCCAATCCTCCGAGCCTCATGGCTGCAGACAATTGGGATACAGAGATAGTACCGTTGATGAAATCCTGGGCAAAGGAAAAATAACTGTCATCCGCTCTGTAACCTTTGATCAGATCAAACGATTCATACTCAATCCCGAATTCCCTGATGATGTAGTCATATGCCTCCGCGGCAAGGGGTGAATTGAGCTGAAAGATCCGGTTCTGCAACAGAACTGCCAGCCATGTCAGTATGGGATGGGTATTAAGATCAAGAACCGACAACTTATCCGCATCGATATCATATATGTTCAGATAACCCGGATGATCCGGCGATGCTCCCCATTCTCTGGCCATATCCGCAATCTCAGTACAATAGAAGCCGTACCCGTAGTCATTATGACGCTTCCCTTCCCTGTACGCGGGTTTCTCAATGATATGGTCGGAACCGTGATAAATGATCATTCCCTTAGCCCCTTATAATAAGTTAGTGAGAGAACACCTTCCGACATAGTCGGTGGTGGGTAGTTCATCCGAGTGGATCACACCCATATACAACACTACATCCACGGATGTATTTATATTATACACCTGTGGATGTAGGGTAGTAAAGGGGTGTTTTGGAGGCATTACCCCTGACTCTTATTTACGCCTGGCTACAACTACGAACCTGCCGTTTTCAGTGTGATATGCGCATGTTACGAGCGTGATAAGTTTATCACCGTACTCGGCCGTCACGCCGGTATCGTAAATGGACTTTTTCAAGTATTGGGAAACATTATGATCAAATTCTTCCTTATCACTTGCATCGATAAAGTCATAAAACTTGAAAACATCTGTTTCATCGGTATAGTATACACGATCATAAAAGGCCGACATGACCTCATATTCCCGGATCTCATCTGGAGAATCATAGCGAATAATCGGATGTTCCTTAAAATATGATTTGTCCTGATATTGAATGAGCGACGAAAACATGCTCCCATCCTTCATGTTATGACCGTACATGATGACGTTATCACTGTCAGGTTCTATGCTGCAACGTGCATCTATGAACGGAAGCCCGTCATCGCTTTCCACACCGTATATATCCATGTGAATGTACTTTTCAGGCTCATACGGAGTATACATCACAGGATATTCGATCTTTGTCCCCAGGATTCTTAAAAAACCGGCAAAATCCGGATTATCCTCCCTAATGCTCTTATATACTTCAAGCAGTTCAGCATTTTCAGCTTCGATCAATTCATCAGATCTGGTCACAGTGATACCACTGCCGGTTTCACTCTCTTCATGTTCACCCGTTTCTTCACCATGAGCTACTGTAGCATCCGGATAATTGATTGTTCCTTCTTGCCCCTTTCGGTTGATCAGTATAACTGTAATACCCATTGCAAGAGTCACAATCAGTATTACCGCTATCAAATGAGGTCTTTTATTCATATGGCCAACTACTACCGGTCACCCGTCTTAGGTACATTATCAAGCGTCCTTGAACTCCCGGCATTACCGGATGAACCCGCAGAAGCAGCCGATCCACTCCCTGTACCGGCTGATCCGTTGGTTCTCGACAATATATCTGAGGTAAAATAACTACTTGAAGACGAACTACTGCTACTGCTCGATGAACTACTGGATGAGCTGCCGCTCTTCGTCGAAGAACCTCCTGAAACAGGTATTTCGGATGATCCTCCACCACCGGAGGCTTTCTTCTTAAACAGAAATCCGAAATCCGTACAATGCTGTGTTTTAAATGTAGCGCACCATACACTTCCAACCTTATCTGTTGAACTTGTTATAGATTTATCCAGCTTCCTGTCCAAAATGGAAACAACCTGCAATGTCCCGTTGCTCATATCCATCCCGGCCGACAACGGAAGGGTTACAGTAAGTGTTCCAAAATCAGTTATCGTATTCCCGTGATCATCCGTAAGATAAATGTCATAATACGTGCTTTCCGTAGGCTTTAATGTACTGTCACCGCTTACCAAAGTACGGAGTGAGGTCGCATTGGTGTTTTTTATATGTAATTGAAGATTGCAGTTCTGTTTAGTGACATCAAAAGATATCTTATCATCACTCATACCTGTCGTGTTCTTGATCTCTTTTGTATATTCGACCGGACCTGGAGGTGTTGTATTTTCGGTAACAGTCACCTTACATACAGCTTCAAATCCCCCGTCATCAGTCGTTGTGGTTATATCGGCCTTACCGGCTTTTTTTCCTGTCACTCTTCCGGCTGCATTCACCGTTGCAATACTCGGATCGGAACTCTCCCATGAAACCGTCCTTACATCAGCGTTTGAAGGCTCAATCTCCGGAACTACCGTGAATGAGTCATCAACTTTTATGGTTCTCGATCTCGGAGATACCGACACACCGGTAACACTTATCCTTCCGCTTATTACAGTCACTTCACAAACTGCGCTCTTATTGCTCCCATCTTTTGACGTTACCGTTATATGAGCTAATCCTTCAGCTACGCCGGTGACTTTTCCTGTCGAATCAACACGAGCAATACTTTCATTATCTGAAGCCCACTCTACTTCCTTGTTTGAAGCATTAGACGGCGAAACAGTCTCTCTTAATTTGTACGAGGCACCTTCCTTGACTGTTATCGATGTCTTATTAAGAGTGATTGAATCCACAAGCACCGGTTCTACCGGCCCGGTTGCTTCAACTGTAATGACCCCTTTATTAAAACTGCAGGGCACATTTTCAAAATCATAATTAGACAGATTTGATGCCTTTCCGTCCTTAAGACCCAATTCAATATCATAACCACCCGCTGTAGCATCTGACGGAACGGTGAAGTGTAACGCAAACAGCTCACCGGTTCCTGTCATATTCGCCGAAACATCATACCACTGTATGACATCATTCTGGTGATCCCCTAAAAAGTTCGTCGTCGACATTATCGATCCCGTCGCCGTTATCCCGGTCAGGGTCAACGCACTCGGGTAAGTGAGCGAAAAACAAAAAGCGGCAATTCCCGGATTCGTAGTAATGCTTACAGGCAAAACCACCTCGTCTCCCGGCTCGGCAGTTGTCGAAGCAATTGAAAAGACGGCAGTACCGGCAGCCTTTACCATGTTCACTCCGGTTATGACTGAAACAGAGGAGATCAGCAAACTGATAACCAATAATGTTGTAATTCCCTTTTGAACACGTCCCTTCATCACACATCTCCTTTTATAATGTTGAAATTGACCCCGTTACGAATCTTGCCGTTTTAAGTACATCATCCATGGCAATATCCCCATCTCCGGTTACATCTGCCAGATCTTTTTCTTCATCGGTGAGAGTCACACTCCCTGCAACTGCTCCGGCCAGTTTGTCGACATCATAGATATTATCCGGCCGATTGGTTAAACAAATATCCTCATCTTCAATCTGACAACCATCAGACGATATGACTTCATCTGTATAGACTTTTTCAAGCATCAGGCTTTCTTCGCTACCGGCAATGATCTCCCCTTCTATTTGAATATCCGGATCATCCGGCAGAATGTCTTCATCGTTCATAAACAATGAAGCTACGCCTGCGCTTATGCATCCCGCAGTTACTTGTGGTTCAAGAATGATCTCTTCTGCGCCGACACGGATCGTTGAAGGTAAAATAAGCGCAGTCGATATCATTAAAATGAGTATCTTTCGTTCAAATCCTGCTTTCTTCATATACATCCCCCTCTTGTTCCTATAACGAATCAATTGATCCCGAAACAAAGCGTGCGATCTTAACTACATCGCCCATTCCTACTTCTCTGTCCCCGGTTACATCTGCCAGTTCTATTTCCTCATCGGTAAGCGTCAAGCTGCCGTTGACAGCCCGTGCCACCTTAACAACATCACCCATTCCCACATCACCATCTCCGGTAACATCGCCTTTTTTTCCGACTATGACTGTTTCCTTCCTTTTTATGGTTACGCCCAAAGGGCATCCATTCAAATAATAATAGTTTTGGGGGGAACCGCTCGGAGGCACCCATTCATCCGGATACCAGAAAGGATGGGGTAATTCAATGCGGCTAGCATTGTATTCCGCTTTTTCTTTAGGTGTCATGATTTCCACGAGTTTTTCACATCCATTAAAAAAATCAGAACAGCTGCCATAGCATAATATTAAACCCGTAAGATCAATCGACCTAAGGCTTAAACATCCGCTAAACATATACTGGCATCCACTCATTCTAAATCTTTGCTTAATTATTACTTTTTCAAGTTTTGTACAGTTTTTAAACATATAACTCGTATTACTTTTTCCATTATCACTCGTTGAATTCAAGACTGCTGTTTTCAAGGATACACAATCCTCAAACATACTACTCATATCAGCATCTTCATATATATTCCAAGTGCTAATATCTATACTGGTAAGGCTCATGCATCCCCCGAACATACCTGTCATTTCTGAAAAAGAAGCATTGTTAAAACTGCTCACATCTATACTTTTAAGACTGCTACAACCATTAAACATAGCTGACGCATTACAGGCATTGCTTGTAGCAATTCCTTCAGAATATATAAACTGTAAATTGCGGCATCCACTAAACATTCCGGATGCATTTGTTATATGCAGATTGCTTATATCCGCACGCTCCAATTTACTACAATTAACAAACAGAGCTTTTAAATATCCCCCATCATTAGTGTGTCCTGCTGTCCCCATTTTACTCAAGTCTACTGACTTAAGAGTATTATTGCTTCCAAAAACCGATCCATACATAATCACATGATATTCATGACCATCTACTACCGCATATGCCGGGATCGTGAGATTACTGGCTTTACCTTTATATTTTCTAAGAACCATCATATAAGCTTTCTTACC
>JAILLY010000042.1 GCA_024692905.1 Lachnospiraceae bacterium
ATGAAATTAGGAATCGTAGGACTGCCGAATGTCGGCAAATCAACTTTATTTAATTCACTGACGAAAGCGGGAGCGGAATCGGCCAATTATCCGTTCTGCACGATCGATCCGAATGTCGGAGTCGTTCCGGTGCCGGATGAAAGGATAAAACTGCTCGGAGACCTATACCATACCAAAAAGGTAACGCCTGCGGTGATAGAGTTTGTCGATATAGCGGGACTTGTAAAGGGGGCCAGCAAGGGTGAGGGCCTCGGAAACCAGTTCCTTGCAAATATCCGTGAGGTGGATGCGATCGTGCATGTGGTACGATGCTTTGAAGATGCGAACGTGGTGCATGTGGACGGCTCCATCGATCCGGTCAGGGATATAGATACGATAAACCTTGAACTCATATTTGCCGATATGGAAGTTCTTGAGCGCCGTATCGCCAAGCAGAGCAGGGCTGCCAACAATGATAAGAAGATCGCTAAGGAAGTTGAGATGCTAAAAAGCCTTATGGCCCATCTTGAGGCGGGCAACAGGGCGATGACATTTGAAGTTCCTGATGAGGAGGACCTGCAGAAGGCCTTCGGGGAATATAATCTCCTGACGGCCAAGCCTGTAATATATGCCGCAAATGTGTCGGAAGACGATCTTGCCGATGACGGCGCGGGTAATGAGTATGTGAAGAAGGTGCGCGAATTTGCTGCGGGAGAGGGCAGTGAGGTATTCGTGATATGCGCGCAGATAGAGCAGGAGATTGCCGAACTTGACGATGATGAGAAGGCAATGTTCCTTGAAGATCTCGGGCTTAAGGAATCCGGACTTGAGAAACTTATAGCTGCAAGCTACAAGCTTCTCGGACTCATGAGTTTCTTAACTGCCGGTGAGGATGAGTGCAGGGCCTGGACCATTAAGATCGGTACGAAAGCGCCGCAGGCAGCCGGCAAGATACATACCGATTTCGAGCGCGGCTTTATTAAGGCGGAAGTCATCAACTACAAGGATCTCCTCGAATGCGGATCTCTTGCATCGGCCAGGGAAAAAGGCCTTGTCGGTATGGAAGGAAAGGATTACGTCGTTAAGGACGGGGATGTGATCCTATTCAGGTTTAACGTATAGAATAATTACAAAAATATTACGAAAGAGTGTCAAAACAACATTTAGTGTTTTTGGCACTCTTTTTCTTTTGCATATAACTATATCTTGTGTGGCGCACTCCCTCCACTTCCCTCCACCATGCGAAAATTCGGCATTTTTACGGGGTAATATTGAAAAAACAGGGTTGATTTTTTGACTGTCATGGGTTATTATTTACACGTAAGTGGTGAAAAGTGGTAGAAAGTGGTAGAAAGTAGAGTGACCTGATATGTTCATGGGTGAGTACAACCACACAATCGATGCTAAGGGGCGTCTGATAGTTCCGGCAAAGTTTCGCGAAGAGCTTGGGGAAGCCTTCGTAATAACCAACGGAAACGACGGTTGTCTCAATATCTACACCGAAGAGGCGTGGGAAACCTTTTTGGGAAAGCTGCAGCTTCTGCCAAACAACAGGGACAAGAGAGAGATAGTCAGGAAGTTCGTCGCCCAGGCGAATATGGTCGAGGTAGATAAGCAGGGAAGGATGCTTATCCCGCCTGCGCTCAGGGAACACGCGGATCTTGTAAAGGACGTGGTTCTTGCGGGAGCGATAGATAAGATCGAAGTCTGGGACAAGGACCGGTGGGCTGCCGAGTCAGTTATCGATGACATCGATGACATCGCCGAACGGCTGGCAGATCTCGGGCTGAACATCTGAGGCGAAACCTTTGAAGGGAGGGGATGCCTTGGAATTCAAGCATAAGCCCGTACTGCTTAATGAGACCATTGATAATCTGTGTATCAAGCCTGAAGGGACCTACGTGGATTGTACGTTAGGAGGCGGGGGACACGCGTATGAGGTCTTAAAGCGGTTATCACCACAGGGGAGATTTATAGGAATAGATCAGGATGCCGACGCCATCCGGGCGGCGGGGGAGAAGTTACGGAAGTTCGGCAATGCCGTGCTGGTAAGAAGCAATTATTGCGACACAGGGTCCGTTCTCATGGGGAACCACGTCGACGGCGTGGATGGGTTCGTGCTTGACCTGGGAGTGTCATCCTATCAGCTGGATACGCCGGAAAGAGGATTTTCTTATATGTCTGATGCCCCGCTCGACATGCGGATGGATCAGAGAAATTCCCTTACGGCAGGGGACATAATAAACGGCTATACTGAAGCGGAACTGTATCGCGTGATAAGGGACTACGGAGAAGACAGGTTCGCGAAGAATATAGCGCGCAGTATTGTGGCCGCACGGGAAGTTAAGAAGATCGAAACAACCTTTGAGCTGGTCGATGTCATAAGATCGGCGATCCCCATGAAATTCAGGAAGACCATGGGGCATCCGGCCAAACAGACATTTCAGGCAGTGAGGATCGAACTGAACCGTGAACTTGATGTACTTAAGGACACGCTGGATACTTTGATCGACCTCCTGAATCCGGGCGGCAGGATATGTATCATCACTTTTCATTCCCTTGAGGACAGGATAGTCAAGGAGAATTTCCGCAGGAACGAAAATCCGTGCACCTGCCCGAGCAGCTTTCCGGTCTGTGTATGCGGAAAAGTCAGCAAGGGCCGTGTTATCACTAGGAAACCGATAATTCCCGGGGATGAGGAGATGAATGAGAACCCGCGCAGCAAGAGTGCCAAACTGCGGGTATTTGAAAAAGTATCGGAGAGGGATTGATGGTATCTGCTTCAAGGAGACATGCAAGAAAGCCTGCATATCACGGCAGGAGAGTCAGTGATGAGTTCATTTACGGCAATACGGCCAGGGAACTCAGGGAACTGGGACAGGGAAGAGGCTCGGAACTTAAGTTAAGCCACCAGACCAGAAGGAACCGTGAAAAAGCGGGGCACATGAATCCCGGATACATCCTGTTCCTTACGCTTGCGATGGTCATGACCGTGGCCATATGCATCCAGTACCTGATGATGCGCGCGACGATGACGAACATGGTCAAGGAGCTTTCTTCGCTGGAACTTAATCTGAATGAATTAAAGGCCGAGAATGACGATACCGAAAACCGCATCAAAGGCGCCGTCGATCTTGAGGAGATCAAGTACAGGGCGATGAATGAACTCGGCATGCAGTATGCAAATGAGGACCAGATCGTATCATATGAATGTGAAGATACGGATTATGTACGACAACTTGTTGACATAGAGTAGAAAATAATACATAATATCCAAGATGTTTAGTTGCTGCCCGAACACCACGGGCAGTATTCTTTTATTACAGTCTGGGGATTAAATGGGCAGAAAGAGGAAAAATCCGGGAGTACAGAGGTTTACGGGTAATATGCAGAAGAAGCTCACCGTGCTTTTTCTGCTTATTCTTGTTGCTTTCATAGGCCTGAGCGTAAGGCTTTATGCGATAAACCGCGATAACGGCGAGGAATATAAGAAACAGGTGCTCTCCCAGCAGGAATACGACAGTGTTACGCTGCCGGCCAAGAGAGGCGAGATCGTTGACCGTAACGGGACCAAGATCGCGGTGAGCCAGAAGGTATACAACATTGTCATCGATTCAAAGACACTTAACGGAAATGAAGGGAAGTATCTCGAGCCCACGCTCGATGCGCTCTATGATACCCCGGTTGATTTTCTTTATTCGAGAGATGAACTGAGGAATTTCATCACATCCAATCCCACATCCCAATACAGGATAGTTGCCAAAAAACAGGAATATGATGCCATAAGTCCCCTTATGGAGAAGATCGATGATAAAGTCACATACCCCGATATCAAGGGTGTATGGCTTGAGAACACCTATCAGAGGACATATCCGTACGGATCTCTTGCCTGCGATGTCATAGGCTTTGTCCAGGGCGATAACGAAGGGGCATACGGGCTTGAGGAGTATTATAACAGCACGCTCAACGGAACTGACGGACGCGAATACGGATATCTTAACGATGATGAGAACCTCGAACGTACGATAAAGGCCCCGGATAACGGCAGGACACTGGTTACGAGTATCGATGTCAATATCCAGAGCATAGTCGAAAAGCATATACTTGCATTTAACGAGGAACACCAGGACGAATACCGCGAAGGCGCAGGATCGAGGAATACCGGTGTGATCATAATGAACCCCAATACGGGTGAGATACTGGCTATGGCAAGCTATCCGGTCTTTGATCTTAACGATCCCAGAAATACATCCGGACTTGATATAGAAGTGAGTGAGGAATATACCACCCGCGGCGATATAGACATAGATATCACGGATGAGCAGGGCGGTGATGAAACGGATGAAAGCGTATCCGGCAATTCGGTGACCGCTCCGGCCGGGACCGGGCAGGAAGAGGGCGAAGAAGGGGAAGAAGATGAAGAGTCAAAACCCGAAGGCCCGAAGACCTATGAGGAAGCCTATGAAGACGCAAAGATGGAGGCATTAAACGGTCTGTGGAAGAATTTCTGCGTAAGTTCGACCTACGAACCGGGTTCCACATATAAGCCCTTTACCATGGCTGCGGGGCTCGAGGAAGGGATATTAAAAGGCAACGAGTATTTTAACTGTTCCGGTGTAAAGGAGGTCGGCGATCACAAGATCCACTGCAACAACCGTTTCGGACACGGCGAGCTCAGCTTTTCGGGTGCGCTTGAACAGTCATGCAACGTTGCGTTTATGGATATGGGCGCCATGATAGGCAAGTCCACGTTCATGAAATACAATAAGCTCTATAATTTCGGGCTCAAGACCAATATAGATCTTACCGGTGAAGCCGTCACGAACACACTGGTATTCGATGTAAATACGATGGTCCCCACCGACCTTGCGATAAGTTCTTTCGGACAGGGATTTAACGTGACCATGATCCAGATGGCCGCGGGCTTCTGTTCCCTTATTAACGGAGGGTATTATTACCAGCCGCATATAGTGACAAAGATATTGAATGATGACGGAGCCACCGTGAGCAATATTGAGCCCAGGGTGCTCAAACAGACCATATCCACCGAGACTTCCGACAAGATGGTGGAACTTTGCAATAACGTCGTTTCCGAAGGTACCGGAAGATCGGCAAGGCCCGCCGGATACCGTATAGGAGGCAAGACCGGAACCGCCGAGAAATACCCCAGAAAATCAGGCAATTACGTGGTTTCATTCATGGGATTTGCTCCCGCGGACGACCCGCAGATAGTCATATATACCGTTATAGATACCCCCAATGTGGCCAGCCAGCCCCATGCGAGCTACGCGACCGCACTGACCCGTGATATCTTAACCGAGGTCCTTCCGTATATGCATGTGTTTATGACGGAGGAATTGAGCGAAGAGGAGAAGGCGGAGCTTGACGAGGCGGCCCTCGGATTTGCCCGGTCTTCAAATAACACACTCAGCGAGAACGCGGTCGTATCCGCCAACGCCATAGAAAAACCCGAAGAACCTGAAGAAGAATCGGTCATAGTCTTTGAGGAGGATGCCGTGAAGCCGGAGATCAAGACCGATCCAGAGACAGGATACCCGATAGATCCGACCACCGGTGAACTGCTGGATCCAAACACAGGCCAGCCGGTAGATCCGACCGTATCGGATCTTGAGTAGATCCCGTTGATATTTGAAAAATCGTAAAAATATTATATACTATAGTATTGTTAGGAGTTTTTTATGGATATTATCGTTTTATTGTCTTTTATCATAGCATTTGCGCTGACTGCGGCAATGGGTCCCTTCGTCATACCCTTTCTGCATAAGCTTAAGGTCGGGCAGACGGTAAGGGACGACGGGCCGGAGAGTCATCTTAAGAAGATGGGCACACCCACCATGGGCGGGGTGATGATAATCGTCGGAATGATGCTGCCGTCGATTTTTTATGTGCGTTCATGCCCGGAGGTCATCCCTGTGCTTATGATGACTGTCGGATTCGGACTCATAGGGTTTATAGACGACTATATCAAGGTTGTCTTAAAGCGGGCCATGGGACTTCGCGCGTGGGAGAAGCTGTCGATGCAGTCCGTGGTCACGGCTGCGTTTGCCTATTATATGATCAAAGTCGCAAAGGTGAGCCTTGATATAATCATACCTTTTTCCGGTGGAAAGAGCTTTTCTGCCGGCATTTTTGCGGTCCCGTTATTATTCCTTGCGGTGCTCGGAACGGTAAACGGTGCCAACTTTACGGACGGACTTGACGGACTCGCATCAAGCGTTACCGCCGTCATAGCAGCTTTTTTCGGTGTTATAGCTTTTATCCAGGGGAACGGTACGGCTCCGGCTTCGTTTGCGATGGTCGGGGCACTTCTTGCGTTCCTTCTCTATAACGTTCATCCCGCCGGCGTGTTCATGGGGGATACGGGTTCCCTTGCGCTCGGAGGGTTCGTTGTTGCCGTTGCATATATGCTCAGGATGCCGGTATTCATACTTATCGTGGCTTTCATTTATTTTGCCGAGGTGTTATCGGTCATGATCCAGGTGAGTTATTTCAAGATCACCAAGGGCAAGCGTATATTTAAGATGGCACCCATTCATCATCATTTTGAACTGTGCGGCTGGTCCGAAACAAGGGTCGTTGCCGTGTTTACGATAATTACCATTATTCTTGCCGTTGTAGGATACATGGCGTACATGGTGTAACAGGAGGAACGGTGATACTGTATGGACAGGAATAAGATACTGGTCGTCGGGACCGGACTGAGCGGGGTCAGTGCATGCGATCTCCTTACCGGGAACGGTGAATCATGCATACTTTTTGATTCGAATGACAAGCTTGATGAGCAGGCCGTACTTGGCCGCCTTGCGCGCACCGAAGGCGTCAGCCTCTACCTTGGGAAGCTTCCGGAGGATACTTTGGGTGAACTTAAACTTGCGGTATTAAGTCCCGGAGTTCCCGTTGACAGCGCCATGGTCGTTGAGCTTAAGAAGGCGGGGATCCCCGTTATAGGTGAAGTCGAACTTGCTTACAGGTACGATAAGGGGAATCTCATCGCGATAACCGGAACAAACGGCAAGACCACTACCACGGCACTTGTCGGAAAGATAATGAGTGATTTTTATGATAAGGTATTCGTTGTCGGAAATATCGGCAATCCTTATACGAAGGAGGTTTCCGGGACCGGTGCTTCATCCGTTTCGGTCGCGGAGATAAGCAGTTTCCAGCTCGAAACGATAGTTGATTTCAAGCCGTGTATCAGCGCGATCCTTAATATAACTCCCGATCACTTGAACAGGCATCATACCCTGGATAAATATATAGAGGTCAAGGAGGCGATCTGCGTAAACCAGACATCTTCAGACCATGTGATCTTAAATTATGAGGATCCCGTACTTCGTGAATTTGCTTCGGCAACTCCCGTATCCGTTGTGTTCTTCAGCTCCGCAAGGGAACTTAAGGACGGATATTATTATAAGGATGATGCCATCTTTAAGGCTGTTGGCGGAGTTTCAGAGCATCTTATAAATGCGGATGAGATGAGCATAATCGGCCTCCATAACATGGAAAATGCCATGGCTGCGATCGCGATGGCGGATGTTTACGGCGTTCCGATGGAACGGATACTTGCATCGGTAAGGGAGTTTAAGGCTGTTGAACACAGGATCGAATTCGTTGCGGAAAAGAACGGAGTCCGTTATTACAACGATTCCAAGGGAACAAATGTCGACGCGGCGATAAAGGGAATAAAAGCAATGAAACGTCCGACGTTCCTTATAGGCGGCGGATATGACAAGGGCTCCTCATACGATGAGTGGATCGAGGCTTTTGACGGGAAGGTTAAGAAGTTAGTCCTTATCGGTGCCACGAGAAATGCCATTGCAGAGTGTGCAAAGAAGCATGGCTTCAATGATTACGTATTTGCGGATTCATTCAGGGATGCTTTTGATATATGTGTAAAAGGCGCCGGAGACGGTGACTGTGTGCTGCTTTCTCCCGCATGTGCCAGCTGGGGCATGTTTGAGAATTACGAACAGCGAGGCAATATATTCAAGGAGTATGTAAACAGTCTATGAGCGAACCGGCAAGAAGGCGCAAACAGAATAAGGATAAGGCCTTTTTTGACTATACAATGCTCTTTATCGTGCTGTTTCTTCTGTGCTTTGGTCTTGTGATGCTGTACAGCGTCAGTTCATATGAGTCTTCGCTCAATTTCGGTGATTCTTCATATTATCTGCGCAAACAGGCCCAGTCCACACTGGTGGGTCTTGTGCTCATGTTTGTCGTCATGATGATCGATTATCATATCTGGCGCAGGTTCGCGATACCTGCCTATGTCGTTTCGGTGATCCTCGTACTGCTTGTTCTCACACCGTTGGGATATGAAGTAAACGGAGCCAAACGCTGGCTCAATATCGGCGTTTCGGTCCAGCCTGCCGAGGCTGCGAAGGTCGGCATGATCATTTTTTTTTCATCCCATATCTGCCGTATTGGAAAGAACGTGCAGACTTTAAAAGGAGTGGTGAAGACCCTGCTCCTTGGTGTGCCGATCTCCGTGCTCGTTCTTGAGGTCACGGAAAACTTAAGCTCCGCGATAATCATTTTCGGGATCATCTTCATGATGGTCTTTGTTTCCACCCCGAATTACAAGGAATATTTCCTGCTCGCAGCCGGCCTTTTTACCGTTGCGGCAATATTCGTCATACTGGTGCAGAAGGGAGTCCTGACCTCGGAACAGTCATACAGGTTCGGACGTATCGAAGCATGGCTGAATCCCGAGGCCTTTTCGGGTACCACGGGTTTCCAGACGCTACAGGCGCTGTATGCGATAGGCTCGGGCGAGGTGTTCGGCAAGGGACTCGGGCAGAGCATGCAGAAGCTTGGTTTCGTTCCCGAGGCCCAGAACGATATGGTATTCTCGATAATCTGCGAGGAGCTCGGACTTTTCGGAGCTTTTATGGTCCTGCTCATGTTCATGCTCCTTATATGGCGTTTTCTTGTTGTTGCGAATAATGCGGAGGATATGTTCGGAGCGCTTATAGTCGTTGGCGTCATGGCGCATATTTCCCTTCAGGTCATTTTGAACGTTGCCGTTGTTACGAATACGATCCCGAATACGGGGATCACGCTTCCTTTCATAAGTTATGGAGGTTCCGCGGTCGTGTTCCTGCTTATAGAGATAGGCCTTGTGTTCAGTGTCTCGAGAAGGATCAGGCTCAGGAATCCCGGAAACTAAGGGGTCATCATGGCTGTTGATTATTCTGCCGAACCGGTAAGGAAGAGCGGCGCGGGCCTTTTTTTGGGGCTGATGGCGGCCTTCCTTATCATCTGCATAGGCATTCTTGTAATAAGATCCAAATTTACCATAACCTCGGTCGAAGTTACCGGAAATGAGCATTACAGCGCCGGAGAGATCGAGGATTACGTTCTTTCGGGCAAATACGGTCATAATTCCATCTATTTATATTTAAAATGCCGCTTCGGTCAGGAGGAAAAGATCCCCTTTGTCGAGAAAATGGATGTCGAGCTTATTTCGCCGACCGAGGTCAAGATCAGGGTATACGAAAAGGCCGTGGCCGGATATGTTGAGTACCTGGGGCATTTTCTGTATTTTGACAAGGACGGGATAGTAGTCGAGAGCTCTACAAGAAGGATCGAGAGCATCCCTTTCGTTACCGGGCTTGACTTTGAATATATCACTCTTCATGAGAGGCTGCCGGTTAAGAAGGAAGAGGTATTTAGGACGATCCTTAACATCACGCAGCTGCTCACCAAATACGAGATAGTTATAGACAGGATATATTTTGACAAGGATTACAACATAACCCTCTACTTCGGGGATGTCCGGGTGTACTTGGGTTCGAACGAGCATATTGACGAGAAAGTCAACCGGTTAAGGTTCATTCTTCCGGATCTTCCGGGTGAGCCCGGAGTACTCCATATGGAGAATTATGAGGGCGACGGAGATAAGTTTACGTTTACGAAGGATCAATAACCGAAAAACTAGCAAATGTAACAAAAAAACTATTGATAATTTAAAAAAAAGATTATATTATTATGTATGAGTGTGGAGCAAACTATAAAAGGAGGGGCAACGTCTTGCTGGAAATTAAAACTGATATAACTGAATCTGCAGCCAAGATTCTCGTCGTAGGGGTTGGCGGGGCCGGCAATAACGCAGTAAATAGAATGGTCGACGAACAGATCGTCGGAGTGGAGTTTCTGGGAGTTAACACGGATAAGCAGGCGTTACAGCTTTGTAAGTCCCCCAGGTTGCTTCAGATAGGTGATAAGCTCACGCAGGGTCTCGGATGCGGCGCTCAGCCCGAAATAGGCGAGAAGGCAGCCGAGGAAAGCGCAGAAGATATAGCGAACGCCATCCGCGGTGCGCATATGGTATTTGTAACATGCGGAATGGGAGGCGGAACCGGAACCGGTGCCGCACCTGTTATAGCAAGGCTGGCCAAGGAGCAGGGGGCGCTCACGGTCGGAGTCGTTACCAAGCCCTTCAGGTTTGAAGCCAAGACACGTATGCAGAATGCCCTCGGCGGCATTGAAAAGCTCAAGCAGAACGTAGATACTCTCATAGTTATCCCCAATGACAAACTTCTCGAACTTGTAGACCGCAGGACCACGATGCCTGAGGCGCTTAAGCTTGCCGATGAAGTCCTTCAGCAGTCTGTAAGGGGAATAACGGATCTTATAAATGTTCCTTCGCTTATCAATCTCGATTTTGCCGATGTTAAAACGGTAATGGAGAATAAGGGCGTTGCCCATATAGGTATCGGTGTTGCCAAGGGTGATGACAAGGCAGTTGAGGCAGTCAAGCTCGCTGTCAACAGTCCTCTCCTTGAGACGACGATCCAGGGTGCTACGCATGTGATCGTAAATGTTTCCGGTGATATTACTCTTCTTGATGCAAATGATGCGGTATCGTTTGTGAGCGATCTTACCGGAGATGATGTGAATGTTATATTCGGTGCGACTTACGATGACCGTGAGTCCGACACCTGTACGATAACGGTTATAGCTACCGGTATTGATGAGAACAGGATACCCAAGCAGGAGGCAAGGCCCGGAGCGGGCATCGCGTCATCCGGTCTTCGCGGGTTCACAGGTTCCAAGGCTTATCAGCCCAGGCAGTTCGCATCACCCAATGCAGGAATGGGCGTTCAGGGAAGTGTTAATCCCGCACTTACCGGTAATATCAATCTCGGGAATACGATGCCTACGCCTCAGCCGGGCGGAATGACTTCTCCTCTCGGAAATCCGATGGGCAACATCCAGCCGGGCGGAATGACAGGTCAGATGCCGTTTGGTAATCAGGGTCCTGCTCCGGCATATAATTTCCAGAATCCGCAGATGAACATGAACACGACCGGGTTGAATACCCAGGCGGGCGGAATGCAGGTTCAGCCGATACCGGGAGTAACGCAGAATACGGCACCCACTCCCGAACCCACTACTTTCGGCGGCGGACTCAGAGGGGTATCACCTCTTACGAGCAGGGTTGAATCAAGGCAGATCAAGATACCTGATTTCCTGAAGAAGTAATATTTGATATCGTATGATCATAAGGGCCGGGCAGGTTAGCTGCCCGGCTGTTTTTATAAACCGTACGGATCTTTCGGAGGGATGAGATGATAGATTCAAATACCATATTAAGCTTCGGTTATTATAAGAAGGGCAAGCCTTTTACAGGAAGCCATGAAGGCATAAGATACAGGATCGTAATGGAGAAGGGGAAGGATAAGGATGACACGGATAAGTTCCGCGTGGATACCTGGCCGGAACCGCTGTGTTTTGAAGCAACCGACCCGTCCCTTATAACGACGCAGTATTTTTCGTTCGGAGAGGGTGGATACGGCGATGTGATCGCGTATCTTAACGATATACTTACACAAAGGTAAGATTTGGTCGGTTTTGCCTGCTATTTGGGATTGACATAATTCTTTGTAATACGGTATATTTAGTATGGTGCGTGGCCAACATGCGCAACATATGCCAAAGAGAGGGGAAACAGTATGAAATGTCCATTTTGCGGTTATGAGAACACGAGGGTTATAGACAGCCGTCCGGCGGAGAACGATAACTCGATCAGAAGGCGCAGGGTATGCGATGAATGCGATAAGCGTTTTACGACCTATGAGAAGATCGAGACCATACCTCTTATCGTTATCAAGAAGGATAATAACAGAGAGGCATATGACCGGACCAAGATCGAAGCCGGAGTGCTCAGGGCATGTCATAAGCGCCCGGTAGCTGCAGCGGATATTTCCAAACTGGTGGATGAGGTCGAGACCGAAGTCTTCAATTATGAGGATAAGGAAATACCCAGTGACGTTATCGGCGAGCTGGTAATGAACAAGTTAAAAGACCTTGATGCGGTCGCTTATGTAAGGTTTGCATCCGTATACCGCGAATTCAAGGATATAAATACATTCATGGACGAGCTTAAAAAGGTTCTTAACTGACCTTACGTACCCGTACATGTTTATATATACAATTAAATATTTTATCAGAGAAGAGGAGATAACACGATGAAGAAAAGGCTATTAACCATTTTATCGGTGTTACTGACACTGACTATTGCACTGGGCGGTTGCTCGGGCAGAAAGGCAGGCGATTCTTCCAGGATAACCGTTGGTATACCTCAAGATCTTGAAGACAGTCTTGACCCGCACAAAGCAGCCGCGGCAGGAACCAGAGAGGTATTATTCAACGTATTTGAGGGCTTACTTAAGCCTGATGTGAACGGAGATCTGATCCCTGCTGTTGCCAAGGAGTATACCGTTTCCGAAGATGGACTTACATATTCGTTCATCCTTCGGGAAGGAGTTAAGTTTCATGACGGAAGTCCCGTAACGGCAGAGGATGTTAAATACAGCATCGAAAAGAGTGCCGGTATGACGGGAGAGGAATCCCTCATAGCGGCATTTTCAAATATAAGCCGCGTGGATAAGGTTTCGGATACGCAGGTTGACATTGTCCTTAAGGAGAATGATGTTGATTTTCCGGCTTATCTCGCATCCGTAAATGCGGCCGTGATCCCGGCTGCAAATGCGGCGCCGGACGTTACGCCGATCGGAACCGGTCCGTATAAATATGTATCACGTTCACCACAGGAGAACATCATCATGCAGAGGTTTGATGATTACTGGGGTGAGAAGGCTTACATTAAGGACGTCGAGTTCAAGGTTGAAGCCGGTGATGCCATGATCATGGATTTAAAGGGCGGCTCGATAGATATGTGCGCTAGGGTTTCGGTAACCCAGGTCAAGCAGCTCGGAGATGAATTTGATATGTACGAGGGCAGCATGAACCTTGTGCAGGCGCTCTATCTTAATAATGCAGTTAAGCCGTTTGACGATCTGAAGGTACGTCAGGCAATGTGTTACGCTACCGATACGCAGGAGATACTCGATCTTGCGTTTGACGGATACGGGGCACCCATAGGGTCTTCTGTCTTCCCGGCATTCGGCAAGTATTTCATACCCGAGCTTGCGGATAAGTATCCCAGGGATATCGCCAAGGCAAAGGAACTCCTTAAGGAAGCGGGATACCCGAACGGTTTTGATATGACGATAACGGTACCGTCCAACTATATCCCTCATGTGGACACTGCGCAGGTGCTCGTGCAGCAGCTTAAGGAAGTCGGTATCAATGCAACGATAGATCAGGTCGAATGGAATACGTGGTTAAGCGACGTATACGCCGGCCGCAAATACGAATCGACCGTTATCGGCGTGGATGCTTCGTCCATGACGGCAGAAGCACTGCTCGGAAGGTTTTATTCGAAGGCTGATAATAATTTTACCAACTATTCGAACCCCGAGTACGATAAGCTCTATGAGGAGTCCAAGGTCACGCTTGATGACAGTAAGCGTACCGAACTGTTCAAGGCAATGGAAACCCTGCTTGCCGAGGATGCAGCCAACGTATATATCCAGGATATGGCCGAATTCGTTCCCATGAACAAGAAGTATGAGGGTTATGTGTTCTATCCCCTCTATGTTCAGGATATAGCCAGGATAAAGCTTAAATAATATAAACCGTGAGGAGACAGGCATGAAGTATATCGGAAAGAAATTGATCACCATGTTGATAACCGTTCTGATAGTCACCATGCTTGTCTTTCTTGCGTTCCGCGTTATCCCCGGAGATCCGGTGAGCAATATGCTCGGTACCAGCTATACGGCCGAAAAGGCCGCACGTTTACGGACACAGCTCGGACTTGACCGGCCGCTTCCCGTAAGATATGCCGAGTGGATGAAGGATTTCTTTTTCGGGGACATGGGTAAGTCATATACCTACGGGATACCGGTGAGGCCGATGCTTGCCGGAAAGGTCCCGATCACCGTGACTCTCACCCTTATCTCGTTCCTTTTGGTCGTTGCGATCTCAATACCGCTTGGCATATATACCGCCAAGCATGAGGATAAGTGGTATTCCAAGGCGATCGATGTGTTAAACCAGATCACCATGGCGGTCCCGCCGTTTTTTGCGGGAATGATCTTCACATATCTTTTCGGGCTGATCCTTAAATGGTTCAGGCCGGGCGGATTCGTTAATTACAGCATAGATCCGGTCGGATTCGTGCTGTATCTGATATGCCCTTCAATATGCATAGCACTGCCCAAGGCGGCTATGACCGTAAGGCTTCTTAAGAGTTCCGTACTCGGAGAGAGCAGGCTCGATTATGTAAGGACAGCCTACAGCAGGGGCAATTCCACAAATGAAGTATTATATAAGCATGTTTTCAGGAACGCGCTGATCCCTGTCATAACCTTTTTGGGTGTGACGCTTGCGGATATAGTTGCGGGCTCCATTATAGTTGAGCAGGTATTCTCGATCCCCGGGCTCGGACGTCTCCTTATAACATCCATCTCAACTAGGGATTATCCGGTCGCCCAGGCTATAATCGCAATAATCGCCTGCATAGTCATCATTATTAATTTTGCCGTTGATATCCTTTATAAGGTTATCGATCCGAGGATAAGATGAACATTAAGTCATTTATTTTAAAAAACAAAAGACTTGCCATCGGCGGATCGATCACCGCCATAATGGTGATATTGGCCGTCACGGGACTGTTCTTTACTCCGTACGATCCAAATGCCATGGATATCTCCGCCAAGCTTTCCGGGATCTCGCCTCGGCATATCATGGGATGCGATAATTTCGGACGTGATATATTCAGCCGTGTCCTTGCGGGCCTTTCCACCACGATGGTGGTGGCTGTCGGCACCGTTTTCATCGGTATCGTATTCGGCACGCTTATCGGTGCGTTTACCGGTTACTACGGCGGATATCTTGATGAGATAATGATGCGCTTCAATGACGCGGTCCTGGCATTTCCCTCGCTCCTTCTGGCACTTGTTTTCATAAGTGTGATGGGGTCGGGTAAGTTAAACGTGACTATCGCACTTGGGATACTGTTCATCCCGAGTTATGCGAGGATAATGAGGGGTGAGTTCTTAAAGTGCAGGAACCTTGATTATGTTATGAGCGCGCGACTCATGGGCGCTTCGGATATGCGGATAATGTTTGTCCATATCCTGCCAAACACCGTGCGCGTCATGCTCTCGACCATCGCCATAGGCTTCAATAATGCGGTCCTTGCGGAAGCCGGGATGAGTTATCTCGGTATCGGAGTCCAGCCGCCTGATGCAAGTCTGGGAAGGATGCTTTCGGAGGCACAGTCATACCTTTTTGTCCGTCCCGGTTACGCGGTATGTACCGGCATGGCGATCGTTCTTTTGATACTTGGTTTTTCGATGCTGAGTGAAGGGTTGGAAAAGAATGCTTGATGTAATAGACCTTAACATAGAATTTCATGACCATATAACTCCCGAGACCGTCGTTTATGACTTTGACCTTCATCTTGAAAAGGGTGAGATCGTCGGTATCGTAGGCGAATCGGGTTCGGGCAAGTCGATGTCCGCACTGGCCATTGCCGGGCTTTTGTCCCGTAAGCACATGAAGAAGAGAGGACAGATCATATTTGACGGTGTGGACCTGCTGACCTGCAGCAGGGGAGTCTTAAGGAAATATCAGGGCAATGATATCTGTATGGTATTCCAGGAACCGATGACCTCCTTAAATCCCGTAAAGAGGATAGGATGGCAGGTAGGCGAGAGTTTAAGGATACATACTTCCTTAACCGAGGAGCAGATAAGGGAGAAAGTCATCAAAACGCTTGCCGATGTGGAACTTGACGATCCCGAGGGCATATATGACAAATATCCCCATGAACTGTCCGGAGGGATGCGGCAGAGAGTCATGATAGCCGCCGCCATAATATGCGAGCCCAAGATACTCATAGCCGATGAACCTACGACCGCGCTTGATGTGACTGTGCAGGCGCAGATACTTAAGCTCCTTAAGAGGATAAACAAAACAAGGGGCACGGCGATACTGTTCATTTCGCACGATCTGGGTGTTGTAAGGTCGCTGTGCGAAAGGGTGCTCGTGATGTACCGGGGCAGGATAGTCGAGTCGGGAAGTACCGGTGAAGTGTTTGAGCATCCGCGTGAGGAATATACAAAGAGGCTCATCAGCGCGATCCCGAAGATGGAGAAGCTTAAAGATGGACAATAAAGTACTGACTGTATCGGGGCTTAATTCATATTATAACGTCAAGACAGATAAATGGGGTATCGGAACCGCCAGACGCCAGGTGCTTAAGGATGTATCGTTTGAGATAGGCAGGGGCGAGATAGTAGGTCTTGTCGGTGAGAGCGGCTGCGGCAAGTCAACTCTTGCAAAGTGCATACTCGGCATGGTAAAGGATCATGACGGCAGGATAGAGCACGGCAGTACCAAGATGATATTCCAGGATCCCTACGGTTCGCTGAATCCGGCAAAGACCGTCGGATGGATACTTGAGGAACCGCTCAGGATCAAGAAGGAACTCAAGGATCCGGAACGTAATAAGAAGGTATCTGAAATGATACATCTCGTCGGGCTTGACGACGGCTTTCTCGTGCGTAAACCCGGTGAACTGTCGGGCGGACAGAGACAGCGCATCTGCATAGCGCTCGCGCTTATGATGGAACCGGATCTCATAATAGCGGATGAACCCGTGTCCGCGCTTGATGTGACTGTTCAGGACCAGATATTAAAGCTGCTCCTTAAGCTCAACAGGGAGCTCAATATCGCCTTTTTGTTCATATCCCACGATCTTAAGGTCGTTTATTCGGTATGCGAACGCGTTATGGTCATGAAAGACGGGATGATAGTCGAGCAGGGCAGTGATGAACAGATATACAGGGCACCTGAGCATCCCTATACAAGGCAGCTTCTTGCGGCGGTGATCGACGATCCCGTGCGTGACGGATCATGATAAAGGATACGGAGAATCATAAATGGGACTGATAAATGCGCTATACCCGGATGAATGCATTTCTTCCGCGTATGATATAGATTACGCCGGACTGTACACGCAGGGATACCGGGGTATAATATATGACATTGACAATACTCTTGTCCCCGATAACGCGCCCGCGGATGAAAGGTCCGTTGAGCTCATCGGGAAGCTTAAGGATATGGGCTATAAATGCCTCATCCTCTCAAACAACGGGATAGGCCGTGTAAAGAGTTTTGCGGACATGGTCGGGGCTGAATATATATTTGACGCCCATAAGCCTTCGGTGTCCGGATATATGCGAGCCATGGACATGATGGGTACTGACAGGGAGACGACCTTCTTCGTGGGGGATCAGCTGTTTACCGATATCTGGGGCTCAAACAGGGCCGGGATCAGGAATTTCCTTGTTGAGAGGATCGATAAAAGGGAAAGGACACACATCATATTCAAGAGAAAGCTTGAGAAGCCGGTCATGTATTTATACGGACGCAGCAGGAAAAAGCATAACGGAGAGGATAAATGATAAACATTAACGGGCATACTTCGGTATACGGGATAATAGGCAGGCCGATAGGTCACACCATGTCCCCTGCTATCCATAATATGATATCCGAAGCCATGGGGATCGATTCCGTATACGTGCCGTTTGCGGCAAACGATGACCTGGGAAGCATTGTAAGGGGGCTGTTTTCGCTCGGCGTAAAAGGCATAAATGTCACCGTTCCCTACAAGACGGACATAATATATGAACTGTGCGGCCTTGAGCAGATGGCACTGGATATCGGTGCCGTCAATACCCTTAAGTACACTCCGAACGGTTATTACGGATACAATACCGATATAATCGGGCTTGAGCGCGAACTTAAGGATGAGAGGGTCTTACTTCGCGGCAGGAATGTGGTGATACTCGGTGCGGGCGGAGCCGCGAGGGCCGTGGCATTTCTTTGTGCTTCCAAGGGAGCGGCCTCGATAACGATAGTGAACAGGACGCTTAATAAGGCGCTTGACATAAGGGCCGATGTTGCCGCATATGCGAACAAGACGGGGCTTTACCAGCTCTCATCCAATATATATGCAGTCACGATAAAGGAGATAGGGAGCATACTGTATGATGACTGTATCGCATTCCAGTGCACAAACGTCGGACTCTCCCCTAACGATGATGCCTGCGTTGTTCATGATCTCGGGTTTTACAAGCGGGTATCGGTCGGGATCGATCTTATATATAAACCCGCGAACACAATGTTCATGCAGTATGTAAGGAGCGCGGGCGGCGTCTCCCATAACGGGCTTAAGATGCTCATATACCAGGCGGTCAGCGCATACGAGATATGGCACGGCGTGGTGGTGCCGGAGGTCGTCATATACGACATCGAAAGGAGCCTTCAGTAGATGAAAAAGGGACGCTCAAATATCATCCTTACGGGATATATGGGAAGCGGAAAGTCATCCGCAGGCCGTCTGCTTTCTAAAAAGCTTAAGATGTCGTTTGCTGATACCGATACGCTCATAGAAGAGTCACAGGGACGGAGCATACCGCAGATATTCGGTGAGGACGGGGAAGTTTACTTCAGGTCCTGTGAGCATGAACTCTTAAAGAAACTTGCGCAGGATGAGGATATAAAGGATACCGTGATCGCAACGGGCGGCGGTATAGTGATGGATGAAAGAAACCGGGGCCTGTTAAGGAGCCTTGGCACCGTGGTATATTTAAGGGCGGATGCCGGGACACTCTATCAAAGGGTAATTAACGATAACGGCAGGCCGCTGCTTGATACGGATGATAAGTTTCAGAGGATAAAGGATATGCTTTCCGTGCGCGGTCCCGTGTATGAGGAGTGTGCCGATATCGTCGTTGATACGGACGTCCTTGACAAAGAGGCTGTCGTAAACTGCGTGATAAGTGCGTGGGAACGGCGCTTTTCCGATTTGTAAAAAGCTCTTGAAATGTGGATGAATATAGTATAGACTATTCGAGGAATCATAAGACCGTGTACTTTAAGGAGGAAAATTTATGATATCGGCAGGCGATTTCAGAAACGGCTTAACTGTTGAGATGGAAAACGGCATTTTTCAGATAATCGAATTCCAGCATGTTAAACCCGGTAAGGGGGCGGCATTTGTCAGGACTAAGTTAAAGAATATAATAAACGGCGGTGTTGTCGAGAAGTCATTCAGGCCTACGGAGAAGTTCCCCCAGGCCCGTATCGACAGGAAGGATATGCAGTATCTGTATTCCGACGGTGATCTGTTTAACTTCATGGACGTTGAATCCTATGAGCAGATCGCGCTCAATTCCGAAACCATAGGAGATGCTCTTAAGTTCGTTAAGGAGAACGAGATGGTCAAGATCTGTTCCCATAACGGCAATGTATTTGCGGTTGAGCCTCCCCTGTTCGTTGAGCTTGAGATCACCGAGACCGAGCCCGGCTTCAAGGGAGATACGGCAACGGGTGCTACCAAGCCCGCAGTCGTTGAGACCGGAGCCACCGTATATGTTCCGCTGTTTGTTGAACTTGGCGATAAGATCAAGATCGATACAAGATCCGGTGAATATCTGTCAAGGGTTTGATATATGTGTATTGACTGATGACAAGCTTCTCCCGGGCGGGAGGAGCTTTTTTTATGGAACGGTCATCTGTATACGATGCCTGCCGGTATCCCTTGATCCACGTAAAGGAGGGACTATGACAGACATCATTGAATTTGATCGTTTTACCGATGAGGTAAGAAAGGCGGTATCGGACAGATACCCCGAAAGCTGCGTCGAATTAAGGCGCGTGACCAAGAACAACGGAGTGATATACACCGGACTGACGGTCAGGAACGAGGATGAGAGGATCTATCCGACCATGTATCTTGAAGGCTTTTATGAAGAGTCGGATGAAGGCAGGATCTCGGATGAACTCATCGACAGGATATGCGGTATATACGAAAGCCGCAGGGTGCCGGATGCGGCTCTGCCGGGTGTGCTCGGTGATTATGACAGCATCCGCGGCAACTTAAGGTGCAGGCTTATAAACCGTGCGGCCAACGAGGAGTATCTTAAGGATGTGGTGAGCAGGGATTTTCTGGATCTTGCGATCGTTCCGTATTATCTGTTTGATGAGGGCGCGCTCAGTTTTGACCGCGGAGCGGATGCTTCGTTCGTGATCCGGCGTTCCAATCTTGATGTATGGGGCGTATGCGAGGATAAGGTCCTTGATGACAGCATAAGCAATACCTTGGGCCGCGACGACATATGCATAAGCGGGATATATGATGTGTTAAGACGCTTAAATCCCGCATTTGCTGTTCCCGATGAGGAAACGGCCGGGGCATGTCCCATGTACGTCATGACCAACGGGACATCGGGAGGGGCGATATCCATGATCGACTGCGGAAGGCTTGATGAGTTCTGCGACAGTATCGGCAGCGATATATACGTCATCCCGAGCAGTATAAGCGAGGTGATCCTTGTCCCGCGCGATGATACGGCCGGAGAGGAAATGTTTGACAGCATGATCAGTGAGATAAACGAGACACAGCTTGATGCGGTCGATGTGCTGTCGGATCATGTGTATTGCTTCAGCCGCGGAAAAGGCTATATAGAGCGTGATAGTTATTGATATTTTTCGCCCTCTGTGTTATTATAAATCAGTATGGATTGTAACTGTGAGGGCACATAAGAAGCACGGTCCGCCGGTTGCAGGCACTCGTAGCTCAGGGGATAGAGCAACGGATTCCGGTTCCGTGTGCGGGGGTTCGAATCCTCTCGGGTGCACTCAGTCATAAGGGAGGCCCGGGGATGGGAACCTTAAGACCGCCGGCCGGACAGGCTGAAGATATAAGTGACTGTAAGCAAGGGGTTATGTATAAGTACATATGAGAGGAGTCAGGGTGACACATGAATATAAATAAGATCAAGGAAATAATCAGGGATTATTTTGTATATGTGATAATTTGTATTGTATTTCTTGTACTGGTGATAGGACTTATCGTATTTTTTGCGACCCATAAGGGCAGCAAGAGTAACGACGGGGTTGATACATCCACATTCCCCACAAGCAGCGTTGAGGTGCCCAAGGATAAATATGAGGAGAATGCATATCCCGAGGTAACTCGCCTGATGGAGAGTTATTATTCGGCAGTTATGGACGGCAAGGCCGATGCGGCTGCGGCGCTCTGTGACGTGCTTCCCGACCAGGAACGCTACAGGATCGAGGAAATGGCCAAGTATTACCAGTCATTCTCGGATTTCAACGTATATACCAAGAAGGGATACAAGCCTGATTCCTATGTGGTCATCGTTACCTTTGACATTACCTTCGTCGGAGTATCGACTCCGGCCCCTTCGCTTGAGTCAACATATGTATGCACGAATGAATCCGGTTCGCTCTATATCAACAAGTCCGAGCTTACCGATGACGAGCAGGCATATTTCCTTGAAATGTCATCACAGTCGGATGTTGAGGAACTTACAAACAAGATCAGCGTTAAGTATAACGAGGCTCTTGAATCTGATCCCCAGCTTGCGGCAATGCTTAAGCAGATAGAGACCGATGTGAACGCAGCCGTCAAGGCACGCCTTACCCAGGAACAGCAGGCCAAGCAGCAGGAAGAGGCCGATAAGGAAGCAGAGGCCCAGAGGGCTGAGCAGGATGCGAACGCAGTGACCGTAAGGGCAAAGGAAGTCGTAAATATAAGGGCATCGGCCAGCAAGGATTCCGATTCTCTCGGCAAGGCTCAGATAGGTGATACCTATAAGCGTTACGAGGAGATGGAGAACGGATGGAGCAAGATCGATTATAACGGCAAGGAAGCCTATATCAAGTCCGAGTATCTTGAGGTTGTCCAGTCATCCTCATCCTCCTCATCATCCGGTGATTCCGGTTCGGATTCATCCTCCGAAAGCGTTTCGGGCGGCAAGGTTACCGTTAAGGAAAACGTTAACGTCCGTGAAGGCGCAAGCGAGACTGCCAAGAAGCTCGGAGTCGCATACCAGGGAGAAAAGTTTGATCTTATCGAAAAGTCAAACGGATGGTGCAAGATCAAATATAACGGAAAAGAGGCTTATGTTAAGGCTGACTTTGTTGAATAAAAAGTACTTGCAATATCGAAAGCATAGTAATATAATCTTTTCGGACAAAGGCGTCAGAGAAGCATAGGAATATGCTTCTTTGGCGTATTTATTTTGTATTAATCATTTAAAGGAGGACTTGAAAATGTCATACGTTGATGAAGTACTTGAGAAGATTAAGAAAAGGGATGCGGACCAGCCGGAATTCATCCAGGCAGTTACGGAGGTGCTTGATTCACTTCGTCCCGTGATCGAGAAGGATGAGCAGAAGTATCGTGATCTTGCTATCCTTGAGAGGATCACCGAGCCCGACCGTCAGATCATGTTCAGGGTACCCTGGGTTGATGATAACGGCAAGGTTCAGGTTAACCGCGGTTTCCGTGTTCAGTTTAATAATGCCATCGGCCCTTACAAGGGAGGCTTAAGGCTTCATCCTTCGGTAAACCTCGGTATCATCAAGTTCCTCGGTTTTGAGCAGATATTTAAGAATTCACTTACCACGCTTCCTATCGGCGGCGGTAAGGGCGGATCTGATTTCGATCCCAAGGGCAAATCCGACAATGAGATCATGAAGTTCTGCCAGAGCTTCATGACCGAGCTCAGCAAATATATCGGCGCTGACGAGGATGTTCCCGCAGGTGATATCGGTACCGGCGCACGTGAGATCGGCTTCATGTTCGGTCAGTATAAGAGGATCAAGGGGCTCTATGAGGGAGTTCTTACCGGTAAGGGTCTTACCTATGGCGGTTCTCTTGCACGTACGGAAGCTACCGGTTACGGCCTTCTCTATCTTACCGAGGAAATGGTAAAGTGCCACGGCGATAAGATGGAAGGCAAGGTTGTAGCTGTTTCGGGTTCGGGTAATGTCGCAATATATGCATGCCAGAAGGCTACACAGCTTGGCGCAAAGGTTGTTACGGTTTCGGATTCCACGGGATGGGTATACGATCCCGAGGGTATCGATGTTGCACTCCTTAAGGAAGTCAAGGAAGTTAAGCGTGCACGTCTTACCGAGTATGCCGCAGCCCGCAAGTCTGCCGAGTATCATGAGAAGAAGAACGGTGAGCACGGCGTATGGCAGTACAAGGTTGATATAGCTCTTCCCTGCGCAACGCAGAATGAGCTTGATATTGAGGATGCCAAGATGCTCGTTGCAAACGGCGTTAAGTATGTTGCCGAGGGCGCAAATATGCCTACCACCATCGAGGCAACCCAGTACTTCCAGAAGAACAACGTTCCTTTCGTAGGCGGTAAGGCTGCAAATGCAGGCGGTGTTGCCACTTCGGCACTTGAGATGAGCCAGAACTCCGAGAGGCTTTCATGGAGCTTCGAAGAGGTTGACAGCAAGCTTAAGGGTATCATGGTAGGTATCTATCATAATATCGATGATGCAGCAAAGGAATACGGCATGGAAGGCAACTATGTTGCAGGCGCGAACATTGCCGGATTTAAGAAGGTCGTTGAAGCGATGATCGCACAGGGCGTCTGCTGATAAACGGGGCAGACGGACGGCTTATGCCTTAAGGCTCAGGCTAAAAAATAAACACAGACCCGCATCCATACTTTGGATGCGGGTTATTTATTTAAAATATCACTTGACAAATACGAAACATATCGGTTACCATGTAACCACGTTAAAATCAACATATCAGACGGGATCCGTCTAATTCCATTTTTACTGGTGATCATAATACGCAGCGCGGAAAGCTGAGGTGGAACAATGATTCAGACCGGTCAGGTTCTGCGCGGCAGATATCGTATTGAACGCAGGATAGGTGCCGGAGGTTCGTCCAACGTTTATCTTGCAACGGATATCTATCTCGGCAAGAAGTGGGCCGTAAAATATCTCGGATGCAGTGATGATACGATGTGGCTGGCGCAGAATGAGATCAATATGATGGTCAGGCTTGACCATGAGATGTTCCCGCGCATCGTTGATGCGTGGCAGGATGAGGGGGGATATTTCATTGTCAGTGACTATATCGACGGAGTGACTCTTGACACGGTGCTGAGCAACGGCCGGCCGCCGGCAAAGAAGTTGCTTATATCCTGGTGGCTTGATATCGCAAGGGCAATAAGGTATCTGCATGAGAGTAAGCCTTCGATACTGTATCTCGATCTCAAACTCGAGAACATAATGATAAAGAAGGACGGCAGCTTAAAGCTCATCGATTTCGGGATCGCGGGTAGGATCGCTGACAGGGGATCACTATACGGCACGGCGGGATATGCGGCGCCGGAGCAGTACTATAACAGGGGTGAACTTCTTGATGAGAGGACCGATGTATTTGCATTCGGAATGCTCATGTACGCGATGTATACGGGGAAGCGTCCGCAAAAAGAATATAAGTTCCAGTTAAATGCGATAAAAAACGACTTAAGGCTTCCGGCCCCGGTACGCAGGATAATACTGGGGTGTATAAGTGAGGACAAGGCGGGGCGCTACCGGGCGATGAGTGAACTGATGGATGAGCTTGAGGAATTAAAGGGCGGTAAACGGCGCATCATAAGGATGAAGGCCCTGACTGCCCTGGCGGTTTTGCTCATCGGTGTATTCGGGGCGGCAGCGATAAGATATGTGGTCGCCCAGCCTGTTGACGATGCGGCGCAGCGGATGATAGCCGAAGCCAATGAGCATATATCGGACGGGGAATATACCGAGGAGGGGATCCGTATCATCTGCGGATATATTGAATCGGGCTGCCTTGATGATGATACCTGCAGGAGGTTCACATATGAGGTGGCAAGGAATTATTTCTCGGTAAGGCGTAATTACAGGGAGGCTTTACGGTATTACGAAATGCTTGATGAGTCCGAGTATCCCGAAGCCGGGTACTGTATGGAACTGTGCAGGCTCCAGATATCATTTGAGGAGGATAAGGATAAGTATCTTAAATGCCTTGAGCAGTTCGGAGGATATAACAGGGGACTCGGATACGATGAGGTCAGATATGAGAACGATCTGATGATCGCCAATCTGTATGCGGCACTGCCCGACGGTGAAGGGGACAGCGCCGCAATTAACCAGCTTGAATCCGGGCTTTCCGATCTAAGATACGCTACGGGAGAAGGGCTGTATGCGGATACGGATTCGAAGTTTGAAGCGGAATACTGCCGGAGGCTCTGCATACTCTGTTCGCAGCTCGGACGCAGGGATGAAGCAGTCAAATACGGCAGGGAGGCACTGGCCGTGATCGGGCCTTCGTCTGAGGGGTTAAAGGAGGATATATTGATGATCGTTGAGGGGACGGACTGAACTGTTTTAAAGGAGATGAATGGATAGATGAGATCGGTTTATATTAAGTTTATGACGGCGGTATTTACGTTTATTGTAGCGGGAATGCTGATCACGGGAACGAAGGTATATGCTTCAAAGGATAAAGTCGTTACCTCGGAAGGTGTGTTAAGGGTGGTTATGACCCGCGGTGACGGGATAAACATAACCCCCTCGGATAACGAAACCGTATGTACCGGGCTCCCGATAAAGTACGAGCCGGATACTTCTCCGGTACCGGAACTGTTTAAGTATAAGATCAATGAAAATGAGAAGAACAAGCAGGTTGACAGTATCATAAAACACGGCATTGAATGCCAGTATTCACTGAGCACGGATGACGGGGCAAGCTTTGGTGAATGGAATGCGATGAACGCAAATGTGTTCCTTCTAAATCCCGGATCGATAGCGGACGGCGAATACCGTATAAGGTTCAGGAAGCTTGATTATTATTATGTGGATGTTCCCTCCGAAGGAAGCCCCGCACAGGATAAGAAGGAAGCCACGGTATCGGGTAATATGGGTCCCTGCGAAAACGGGGACGGATCAACAGACAGCGTTACGGTTTCCGCCAGGGACATAAAAAAGGCGGAAAGCATCGTCAAGTCGGAGCCCTGCCATGCCGTGGAATCCGTTTCTTACCGGGTCCTCCTTGATTCGGTGCTTCCGGGCGTCGATCTTGAAAGCGACAGGGATTTTGACGTATGGACATCCTCGGATATCAAGTGCCGTGTGATCGCAAATGATGCCGGGACCAGGATAAAGCGGCTTAAGATAACCTGCGCCGATGAGGTCATAAAGGATGAGACGGTTGACGGAGGTATAAGCTGCGGGAGTACCGCGGAATTTGTGCTTTCAAAGGAGACGGCCGGTGAAGGCGAAGAGCTTGTTGTGGAAGCCGTTGACGGCGCGGGTAATGTAAGCACCGTAAGCAGGAAGGTTAAGATCGATAAGACGTCACCGTCCGTGGGGATCACGGGCGTTGAAGACGGCGGGATATATTCTTCCGGAACGGATTTAGGGATAAGCGGCGAGGATCTGCATCCGGGCTCGGTAGTCGTGGGCTATACCGTAATAAAGACCTTGGGAGACAAGACCGAAACCGTGGCAGGGTCTTCAGGGACGTTTGCCGACTTAAAGGACGGAGTGTTCTATAAGGCTGCGGATGACGGTGATTATTGTGTGGAGATAAGGGCAAGGGACGGAGCCGGAAACGAAGCGGGACCGGCAAAGAAGTTCTTCAGGGTAGATACCACGGCTCCCGTTACGGAGTATTCCGGTATACCGGATGGTGCTGTATTAAGGACCGACGGCGAACTTACCGTTACCGTCAGTGATAATTTCCCGGATGCATGCAGAGTCAGCCTTTCGGGGAGCGTGAACGCGGATGGCACGGGCAGGGATGTAAAGCTTTCAGAGTTTAAGATGAATGGCCGGTCTGCTTCAAATACATATTATTTCAGGAATGACGGTGAATACGATATAACGGTTATGGCCGAGGATAAGGCAGGGAATATAAATGAGGAGCACATCTCGTTTTCGATAGATAAGACGGCGCCGGTCATAGAGATCATAAACGGTTTAAAGAGCATGGACGAGGTGGTACTTAATACACCCCCGACACTTGGGTTCAGGATCACGGAGAGCAATTACGGGACGGCTCTTGTAAGCTGCGAGCTTAAGAAAACCGTTGATGATACGCTTAAGGATTGTAAAGTGCCCGAGTGGGTGATGGACTCGGCAAAGTCCGACTTTTCGATAACGATAGATGAGGAAGGATCATATGAACTTAATGTACGGGCCGTGGACCGGGCGGGAAATATGGCAGGCAAGTCCCTTAAGTTCACGCTTGATACGACCAAGCCCGAGATAGATTACGTTGATAATCTGAACAGGAAATACATAAAGAGCTTCAGGCTACCCGATAATTTCAACGAATATATAAAGGACAGCAGCAAGGTTGATTACAGAGCCTATTTAAACAGTATGAATTATGATGAAGGCAGCGAGATAAGCGAAGACGGCAAATATGTGCTTAAGATAATCGCCGTTGACGATGCGGGCAACCAGGCCGAGAAGACTGTGGAGTTCATTGTGGATTCAACTGCTCCGAGGGTCGTTATCGACGGGATGAACGACGAGGGTAACGTTAACCGTGACGGAGTGCTGACTTTAAGCCTGTATGATGAAGAGGATTATTTCACATCCGTTAAAGTGAACGGAAAGGAAGTTGTGACCGGAGAAAAGCAGAAGAGCGTCGAGGTCAAGATCGGGGAATACGGCGATTATACCATAGATATAGAAGCAGCCGATATGGCCGATAATGTCCTGACACAGAGGATCGATGCCAAATGTGCGAACACATCTCCCGTGGAAAAGGGTGTATCTACGGTAAGGACGCTTAAGAAAAGCGAAGCCCGCGGTAAAAACAAGGGTCTTAAGATACTCCTTATCGTTCTTACCGTACTCGTCATAGCAGGCTCGGTGGTAGTTTACTGTATTTACTGCCTCGGCCTTGATCCGGAGAAAAAGAGAGTATCAATAAAGGCACAAAGTATTGTATAAAACCCAAAAGATGGTACTATAGATAGTGGCCCCTGTCTTGGGGACGGGGCGAAAGGAGTACCATGGCTTACAGGGATGATACAAAGGTTATTGACATAGGAGGGGTCAGGATAGGAGGCGGAAATCCCATCCGGATCCAGTCGATGACCAATACCAGGACCGAAGATATTGAAGCTACCGTGGCGCAGATTTTTAGGCTTGAGGAAGCCGGATGTGAGATCGTAAGGTCGACCGTGCCGACGATGGAAGCTGCGGAGGCATTAAAGGAGATAAAGAGAAGGATCCATATCCCTCTTGTTGCGGATATCCATTTTGATCACAGGCTTGCGATCGCCGCGATAGAGAACGGAGCGGACAAGATAAGGATAAATCCGGGCAATATCGGATCGAGGGACAATGTTGAAGCGGTAGTAAAGGCCGCAAAGGTCCGTGGTATACCTGTAAGGGTAGGCGTCAACTCGGGCTCTCTCGAGCGTGCACTGCTTGAAAAATACGGCGGAGTCACGGCAGAGGGAATAGTCGAGAGTGCCCTTGACAAGGTTTCGATGATCGAGGAATGCGGATATGACAACATCGTAGTCAGTATCAAATCCTCGGATGTTCTTATGTGCGTAAAGGCTCATGAAATCCTCGCTCCCAAATGCGCATATCCGCTGCATGTCGGGATCACGGAGTCCGGTACCGTACGCTCCGGCAGCATCAAGTCTGCCGTCGGACTGGGTATAATCCTGAATGAGGGTATCGGTGACACGATAAGGGTGTCACTGACAGGCGATCCCGTTGAGGAAATAGTTGCCGCAAAGGGTATACTAAAGGCGCTTGGTTTAAGAAAGGGCGGAATAGATGTCGTATCATGTCCCACCTGCGGAAGGACGCAGATAGATCTTATCTATCTTGCATCCGAAGTCGAGAAGCTCGTGGCGGGATACGACCTTGATATAAAGGTAGCCTGTATGGGCTGCGTGGTAAACGGCCCCGGTGAAGCAAAGGAAGCAGATCTCGGCATAGCCGGCGGCAAGGGCGAAGGCCTGCTTATAAGGAAGGGCGAGATAATAAGGAAGGTCCCGGAGGATGAACTTCTTGATGCACTCAGATATGAACTCGATCACTGGGGGGAATACTGATGTCCAAGACGTTTCCCCAGGTATTTCCTACACTTAAACTGAATGACAGGCTAAGATCCGTGTTTTCGGATGCCAATGTTGTAAGGATATCCGAGTCTTCAAGGCACGACAGGCTGCGCGTATATCTTGATATCCCTCATATTGTCGATAAAAGGGATATCCGTACGCTTGAACGGGAGATCCCCCTGCAGCTTTTTCCCGATAATGAGATAAACGTGACTGTCCATGAGAAATTTACGCTTTCCGACAGGTACAGCGTAAGGTCACTCATGGAAGAATACAGGCAGAGTATCCTCGAGGAATTCAAGGATTACGACCAGTTTGACTATCTTGCGCTGTATCATGCGGATTATGAGTATCCGGAGGATAATGTCCTTAAGCTTGTGCTTGATGATACCGTTGTAACAAGGGAGCATAAAAACGAGATATCCTCGATCCTCACTAAGATAATAAATGAGAGATGCGGATTAAACGGCCGCATAATGATGGATTTTAAGGAGCATGAGAAGAGTCAGGTAATGATCGATTCCGAACACAGGCTCAATAATGAGATATTAAGGCTCTCTGCAGGCATAATGCCGGCAGGCGGCTCCGATGAGGCGGGCGGTGCGGAAACGGCGGACATCCCTTCGGCTGCTAAAACGGATGCGTCCGTTAAAGTACAGGAGCTTCCTGATACACCTGTACCCAAAGAACCGGTACGTGAACGCAAGAGAAGGTCCTTTATATCCGACGATCCGGATGTCATCTTTGGCAGGGACTTCACCGGAGAGCCCGTAAGTATCATAGATCTTGAGGGAACACGCGGCGAAACGATCGTTTACGGCGAGGTCATAAGGCTTGATAAGAGGCCGACCAAGACCGGTAAGCTCATGCTCACTTTTGATGTCACGGATCATACCGATACGATATCGGTCAAGATGTTCCCCAGGGAGGAGCAGCAGGAGAAGCTGTTCTCATATCTTGATGTGGGAGCGTATATCCTTATAAAGGCCGTGGCCGATGTGGACAAGTTTGACGGTGAACTGTCGCTTGGCTATGTCAGCGGCATAAAGAAGGCCAAGAAGAATGAAGACCTTTCCCATGTGAGAAATGATGATGAGATGAATAAGAGGGTCGAGCTTCACTGTCATACCAAGATGAGTGATATGGACGGTGTAAGTGATGTCTCCGATATCATCAAGAGAGCGGCCGCCTGGGGGCATAAGGCAATTGCGATCACCGACCACGGTGTGGTCCAGGGGTTCACGGATGCCTTCCACTGCATGAATAAGGATATCGTAAAGAAATATCCGGATTTCAAGCTCATATACGGCATGGAGGGATATCTTGTCGATGATTCCATGGGCATTGTCGCAAACGGCAAGGGGCAGAGCCTTGATGATAAGTATGTTGTATTTGATATAGAGACTACCGGCTTCAGTGAAGAGAAGGACAGGATAATCGAAATAGGTGCCGTAAAGGTGACAGGCGGTGAGATAAAGGAACGGTTCTCCACCTTTGTAAATCCCGGGATACCAATCCCTTACAGGATAACACAGCTCACTACGATCACGGATTCCATGGTCGACGATGCACCGTATATTTCAGAGGTTCTGCCAAAGTTCCTTGATTTTTGCGAGGGCTGCATACTCGTTGCGCATAATGCGCGGTTCGACGTGGGCTTCATAAGGCAGAAGTCACGCGACCTCGGGATAGAAACCGATTTTACGTATATCGATACCGTGGCAATGGCAAGGGCAATGCTTCCCGACCTTGGAAAGTTCCAGCTCCAGCATGTTGCCAAGGCCTTAAAGGTGCCCCTTGAGACGCATCACCGTGCAGTTGATGATGCGGGATGTACCGCGGGTATATTCGTACGGTTCATATCAATGCTGAAGGACAGGGGGATATATGACCTTGATTCGCTGTACCGGTTCGGCAAGGATTCCGTTGATATAATAAGAAAGTCAATGGCTTATCATGTGATCATCCTTGCCAAGAACGAGATAGGAAGGATCAATCTGTATAAGCTTGTATCCATGTCGCATATCGATTATTTCAGAAGGACCCAGAGGATACCAAAGAGCCTGCTTGCAAGATACAGGGAGGGCCTTATCATAGGTTCCGCATGCTCATCGGGCGAATTATACAGGGCAATACTTGATGAGCGCGGCGATGACGAGCTTGAGAGGATCGCCGGTTTCTATGATTATCTCGAGGTACAGCCGACAGCAAACAATGAGTATATGATAGAGGATGAGCACCGCGAGAACGTTAACTCAAGGGAAGACCTCATCAATATCAATAAGAAGATAATCGCGCTCGGCGAGAAGCTTAATAAGCCCGTTGTGGCAACGGGTGACGTGCATTTTCTCGATCCCGGGGATGAGATATACAGGCGCATCATAATGGCAGGCAAGGATATGAAAGGTGCCGATGAGCAGCCGCCCCTCTATCTTAAGACCACTGCCGAAATGCTTAAGGATTTTGATTATATCCCTTATGATAAGGCATATGAGATAGTGGTCACCAATACCAATCTCATTGCGGATATGGTTGACCGCATAGAACCCGTGCGTCCGGATAAATGTCCTCCTGTCATTGAGAATTCGGACAGGATCTTAAGGGAGATCTGCTACGGCAGGGCGCACGAGATGTACGGAGAAGAGCTTCCCGTGCAGGTTTCCGCAAGGCTTGAGCGTGAACTTAATTCTATAATAAGCAACGGATTCGCAGTTATGTATATAATTGCCCAGAAGCTTGTTTGGAAATCCATGGAAGACGGTTACCTCGTGGGTTCGAGAGGCTCGGTAGGATCCTCCTTCGTAGCCACGATGGCTGGTATAACCGAGGTCAATCCGCTGCCGCCGCATTATCTGTGCGCAAAATGCCATTATGTCGATTTTGAGTCTGATGAGGTTAAGGCTTATGCGGGCCGTGCGGGCTGTGATATGCCGGATAAGATATGTCCCGTCTGCGGAGAACCTCTCCATAAGGAAGGATTTGACATACCCTTTGAGACATTCCTTGGGTTCAAGGGTGATAAGGAACCGGATATCGATCTTAATTTTTCCGGTGAATACCAGTCCAAGGCACATAAATATACCGAGGTCATCTTCGGCGACGGGCAGACATTCCGTGCGGGGACTATCGGTACCCTGGCCGAAAAGACAGCTTACGGATTCGTAAAGAATTACTATGAGGAGCGCGGTATAAGAAAGCGCTCATGCGAGATAAACAGGATAACCGGCGGATGTACCGGTATACACAGGACGACCGGCCAGCATCCCGGCGGTATCATCGTACTCCCGGTCGGAGAGGAGATATACTCGTTCACCCCGATCCAGCATCCGGCCAATGACTGTGATATAGATATAATCACGACGCACTTTGATTATCATTCGATCGATCATAACCTGTTAAAGCTTGATATACTCGGGCACGACGATCCGACAATGATCAGGATGCTCCAGGACTTAACGGGCACAGATCCACAGAAGGTCCCGCTCGATGATAAGGATGTAATGTCGCTGTTCCAGAATACCACCGCACTTAAGATCGAGCCCTCCGATATAGGCGGGACGAAGCTTGGTACTTTGGGGATCCCGGAATTCGGAACCGACTTTGCAATGCAGATGGTAATTGACGCCAAGCCTCAGGCATTTTCGGATCTTGTAAGGATATCGGGACTTTCACACGGAACCGATGTATGGGTCGGAAATGCCCAGACACTCATTGAAGAGGGGAAGGCTACAATTTCGACCTGTATCTGCACACGTGATGATATCATGACATATCTGATAGGTATGGGACTTGATTCGGAAGAATCATTTAAGATCATGGAAAACGTGCGCAAGGGCAATATCGCAAGGGGCAAGTGCGGCGACCAGTGGACGGCATGGCAGGAGGATATGAGGAAGCATGACGTTCCCGACTGGTATATCTGGTCCTGTGAGAGGATCCAGTACATGTTCCCCAAGGCGCATGCCGCGGCGTATGTGATGATGGCATGGCGTATAGCATATTATAAGGTAAATTACCCTCTTGCATATTATGCCGCATTTTTCAGTATCAGGGCATCGGGTTTCTCATATGAGAAGATGTGCATGGGGCGTGAGGCACTTGAAGCAAACCTTGCGGATTATAAGAAAAGGGCCGATTCCTTAAGTAAAAAGGAACAGGATGAACTAAGGGATATGCGCCTTGTTCAGGAAATGTATGCGCGCGGGTATGAGTTCATGCCGATCGACCTGTTTGAGGCGCAGGCACATAAATGCCGCATCATAGACGGAAAGATCATGCCGCATCTGGGCAGTATCGAAGGACTCGGGGATAAGGTCGCCGAGGCCATCACCGATGCGTGCACGGACGGCCCGTTCATATCAAAGGACGATTTCAGGGAGCGGACCAAGGCTTCGTCAAGCGTTGTTGAGACGCTTTCAAGGCTCGGTATACTTAATGAACTTCCCGAATCAAACCAGCTTTCCCTGTTCGAATTTTATTCGGCGGGATAAGAGTAATTTATACTTTACACACACGCAGGATGTTGTATATAATCAGATTTGCGGGTTTTTATGCCATACCCGCATTTTGGTGTTTATTATTTCTGATATATGTAACGGGAGATCGTGATGAACCAGGGACTTGAGATAAGATGGCACGGAAGAGGAGGACAGGGAGCCAAGACAGCGGCACTGCTCCTTGCCGACGTTGCCTTTAAGACCGGAGCCTATGTGCAGGGTTTTCCGGAATACGGACCGGAGCGTATGGGAGCACCCATAACGGCCTATAACAGGATAAGCAGGGATGAGATAAGGGTTCATTCCAATATATATACCCCGGATCTTGTCGTTGTCGTAGATGAAACGCTGCTCCATTCGGTGGATGTTACCGCCGGGCTTAAGGAAGACGGGGCGATAATAGTAAATACGACGGCATCAAAGGAGGAGATCATCCCGCTGCTTAACGGATATAAGGGACTGGTATATACCGTGGATGCAAGGAAGATATCGATTGAGACCCTTGGGAAGAACTTCCCCAATTCGCCGATGCTGGCCGCAGCGGTGGCCGTGAGCGGTGTTATGGACAAGTCGGCTTTCCTGCGGGAAATGCGTACTTCATATGAGCATAAGTTTGCCAAAAAGCCCGAGGTCATCGAGGGCAACATGAGGGCGCTGGCAATGACTTTTGATGCGCTTGCGGATGAACTTAAGGACCGTGCGTAAGAGGAGCTGTATATGAGAACGGATGTAAAGAAGATAAATGAAAACACTCCGCATGAGAAACTGACGGAAGGCCTCATGATGTTTGCGGGCGGAACGTCCAAGGAATTCAACACCGGAGAATGGCGTACCCGGACGCCCGTATTTTATGAGGATAAGTGCAAGCAGTGCCTTTTGTGTGCACCGGCCTGCCCGGACGGAAGCATTCCGGTTAAGGATTCCAAAAGGACTGACTTTGACTATGAACACTGCAAGGGCTGCGGCATATGTGAAAAGGTATGCCCTTTCGGCGCAATAGAAATGAAGGAGGGAATGCTTGATGCCTAAAAAGGACAGGATGTCGGGAAACGAAGCGGTCGCTTATGCGATAAGACAGGTCAATCCCGATGTGATGCCGGCGTTTCCCATAACGCCTTCTACCGAGATACCCCAGATGGTATCGACTTACATAGCAAACGGACAGATGGATACTGAATTTATCCCGGTTGAATCGGAGCACTCATCGATGAGCGCGACGATAGGAGCCCAGGCAGCAGGTGCCAGGAGCCTTACCGCAACATCATCCGCGGGTCTTGCGCTCATGTGGGAGGAACTCCTGCTTGCCGCATCAAACCGCATGCCCTGCGTGCTCACGCTCGTGAACCGTACGCTCTCGGGTCCCATCAACATTAACTGCGATCATTCGGACAGCATGGGTGCAAGGGATACCGGCTGGATACAGATATATGCCGAGAATAACCAGGAGGCATATGATAATTTTATCCAGGCATATCCTATTGCGGAGAACGGAAAGGTGCATCTCCCGGTCATGGTATGTCAGGACGGTTTCATAACCTCGCATGCGGTGCAGAATATAGAACTGCTCGATGATGACACGGTCAGGGATTTTGTCGGTACATATGAGCCCGAGGAATTCCTGCTGAATCCCGGCAAGCCCGTCTCCGTCGGACCTTATTCGATATCGGCATATGCGATGGAAGCCAAGAAGAATCAGGAAGCCGCGATGGAGAACAGTAAGGAAGTCATCGTAAATGTCGGACGCTCCTTTGAGAGGATATCGGGCAGGAAATACGGACTGTTTGAAGAATACAGGACGGAGGATGCAGATTACATCATGCTCATCATGGGCTCGGCGGCAGGTACGGCCAAGCAGGCCTGTGACGACTTAAGGGCAAAGGGCGTGAAGGCAGGCATACTCAAGTTACGTGTATTCCGTCCGTTCCCTGCGGAAGAGATAGCCGGCGCATTGAGTAAATGCAAATGTGTGGCGATCATGGACAGATGCGAAAGCTATAACGGTAACGGCGGTCCGCTCAGCATGGAAGTATGCGCGGCACTGTTCAAATACAAGACGGATATCGAAGCGATAAGTTATATGTACGGACTTGCCGGACGTGACTTTACGGTAGATCATGTATACCGGATATTTGAAGAGATGGAAGACCATATAAACAACGGAACCGATGTTGAGCAGTATCAGTATATAGGGCTCAGGAAACAGGAGCAGCGATGAGTTATAATCTTAAGGAAGTAATGAACAAACCCGAGCGGCTTGCTGCGGGACACAGGATGTGCGCGGGATGCGGCGCCACGATAGCGGTACGCGGAGTGCTTCGTGCGCTTCATGAAGGCGATCATGCGGTGATCGGAAATGCGACCGGATGCCTTGAGGTATCGAGTTATATGTATCCCTATACCGCATGGGAGGATTCATATATCCATAATGCGTTTGAGAATGCGGGTGCGACTCTTTCGGGTGTCGAGACGGCATACCGTGCGCTTAAGAAGAGGGGCCGCCTTAAGGAGAATGATAATTTCAAGTTTATTACCTTCGGCGGTGACGGCGGAACCTACGATATCGGTTTCCAGTCACTTTCAGGCGCCATGGAGCGCGGCCATGACATGGTATATGTCTGCTACGATAACGGTGCCTACATGAATACGGGTATCCAGCGTTCATCCGCTACGCCGATGTTCGCAGATACGACCACCACGCCCGTGGGAACACAGTCAAACGGTAAGCTTCAGGGCCGGAAGGACTTAGCAGCGATAATCGCGGAGCATAATATCCCTTACGTTGCACAGACTACGCTTACCCGGAATTTTAAGGATATGTATGAGAAATCCGAAAAGGCGATATATACGCCCGGTGCGGCCTTCTTAAACATAATGGCTCCGTGCCCGAGGGGCTGGCGTTACGAGACTTCCGAGATAATGAAGATATGCTTGCTTGCCGTTGAGACCTGCTACTGGCCTTTGTTTGAGGTCGATCACGGCAAGTGGATACTTAACTACGAACCGAAGAAGAAGCTTCCCATCGAGGATTTCCTAAGGGAACAGGGCAGGTTTAAGCATCTGTTCAAAAAGGGCAATGAAGATCTTATAGTACAGTTTCAGAATGAGGTTGACCGCAGATGGGAAAACCTTAAGTACAGATGCGAGATGTAAAGGAGAGATAAGATGAGCAAAGAATTCAAGCCTGTTAAGGAAGGCAAGGTAAGAGAGATCTATGATACCGGTGACAGCCTTATCCTGGTCGCGACCGACAGGATCAGCTGTTTTGACGTTATCCTTAATAACACGGTGACCGGAAAGGGTACCGTGCTCACGCAGATGTCGAAGTTCTGGTTTGACCTGACCGAGGATATCATCCCGAACCATATGATATCCGTGGATGTCAACGATATGCCCGAATTCTTCAGGAAGCCTGAATTTACAGGCAACAGCATGATGGTAAAGAAGCTTGATATGCTTCCGGTCGAATGCATAGTAAGGGGCTATATAACGGGAAGCGGCTGGGCTTCATATGTTAAGAACGGTACGGTATGCGGTATTAAGCTCCCCGAAGGACTTAAGGAATCGGATAAGCTCCCCGAACCCATATATACTCCGTCAACGAAGGCTGAGATCGGAGATCATGACGAGAATATAAGCTATGAGCAGAGCGTGGATTATCTTGAGAAACGCTTCCCGGGCAAGGGAGAGGAGTATGCAGGCAAGCTTCGTGACTATACGCTTGCTCTGTATAAGAAGTGCGCCGATTATGCGCTTGAGTGCGGCATTATAATCGCTGATACCAAGTTTGAGTTCGGACTCGATGAGGACGGAAGGATCGTACTCGGTGATGAGATGCTCACTCCGGACAGCTCACGTTTCTGGCCTGCGGACGGATTTGAACCCGGTCATTCACAGCCGTCATTCGATAAGCAGTATGCCCGTGACTGGCTTAAGTCAAACGAAGGACATGACTGGACACTGCCTCAGGATGTTGTCGATAAGACGATCGATAAATATCTTCAGGTATATAAGATGCTTACAAAAAAAGACCTTGCAGTATAACGGTCTTTAAGTTATTATAACCGAGGAGTGCTTAAGGAATTAGGCTGAGAGGCGGCATGATCCTGCCGTCAATCCATGGGGCGACCCGCAACCTGATCTGGATAATGCCGGCGTAGGGAGTAAATATTTATGAGGCATGTTTTTCATGCTTTCCGTATGATATTTGGCTTCTCCCTGCGGAGAAGCTTTTTTATATGAAAAGGAGGATACAAATGAACGCAAGCGTTGCCATCCAGGTACTGCCCGAAGTATCTGAGACCAAAGAACTCATAAGGATAGTCGATGAGGTCATCGATTATATAAAGAGCACGGGAGTCAGCTATTATGTAGGCCCCTGCGAGACCGCGATGGAGGGAGATTACGATGAGCTTATGGACATCGTAAAGCAGTGCCAGCTTATCGCGGTAAAGGCAGGATGCAAGGGGGTTTCAAGTTACGTAAAGATCACTTACAAGCCCGAAGGAGAGGTGCTCACGATCGATGAAAAGACGACCAAGCATCACAGATAAGCTGATACCGCTTGCCGCGTTGCTGATCCTTATCCTTGTCTGGGAGCTTATATGCCTTTTGGGTATAGTTCCCGGATATATGCTTCCGTCCCCTGTCAGGGTCGGTGCGGCCTTTATAAGCGAATTCCCGCTTATGATGAGCCATGCATGGGTGACTCTTTGTGAAACGGCAGCAGGTCTGTTCCTTGGCATCATACTCGGGTTTATAACGGCCGCGGTAATGGATACCTTCGGTACGGTCAAGCGCGCCCTGTACCCGATACTCGTCCTGTCGCAGACGATCCCGACAGTAGCCCTTGCACCGCTCCTTATACTGTGGTTTTCATACGGTATGGCGCCCAAGGTCATCCTGATCGTGCTGACGTCGTTTTTTCCGATAGCGGTAGGACTTATGGACGGATTTGCCGGTATAGATCCCGACCAGATAAACCTTATGCGTGCGATGAAGGCGGGAAAGCTTCAGATATTCATACATCTTAAATTTCCGGGGGCTCTTCCCGAATTTTTCTCGGGACTCAAGATCGCCGTTTCATATTCGGTAGTCAGTGCCGTTGTTTCGGAATGGCTAGGAGGAACGTCGGGATTGGGAGTATATATGATAAGAGTCAAAAAGTCATACTCTTACGATAAGATGTTTGCGGTGATAATCCTTGTATCCGCGGTGAGCCTTATGCTCATAGCGCTTTTAAATATCATTTCAAGGAAGGCAATGCCCTGGAAGCATTGCGGATCATACAACGGAGGAGAGGGAGAATCAAAATGATGAGAATGAAAGTATTTAAAGTTTTAAACATTGCTGTTGCCGCCCTGACGGCCCTGTCACTAACGGCCTGCGGCGGGAAGGCGCCTGCCGCAAAGGGGCAGGGAGGAGATCCTTCATCACTTAAGGAGATCACCTTTGTCCTTGACTGGACGCCCAATACCAATCACACGGGTCTGTATGTGGCCGATGCACTCGGATATTATGAGGAAGCGGGACTTAAGATAAATATAGTCCAGCCCCCCGAAGACGGTGCAACCATGATGGTGGCATCAGGGGACGCCCAGTTTGGGATCGAATTCCAGGATTCGCTGGCGAAGGTTTATACATCGGAGGATGAGATCCCGGTCACTACCGTCGCTGCCGTGCTCGAGCATAATACATCCGGTATCATATCCCTTACAGAGGACGGGATCGGTTCTCCCAAGGGGCTTGAAGGCAGAAACTACGCTACATGGGATGCGCCGATCGAGAAGGCGATACTTAAATCCGTCGTTGAAAAGGACGGGGGTGATTTTGACCTTGTCAACCTTGTTCCCGTGACTGTTACGGATGAGGCTGCCGCATTAAGACAGGATATAGACGCGATCTGGGTCTACTATGCTTGGGCGGGAGTTTCGTGCGAGCTTGCCGGCCTTGATACGACGATGTGGTATTTTAAGGATATAGATCCGGTATTTGATTTCTACACCCCGGTCATAATAGCAAACAGCAATCTGATAAAGGAAGATCCGGATACGGTCAGGGCTTTCCTTGACGCAACGCGTAAGGGATACGAATATGCCATCAACGATCCGGACAAGGCGGCTGACATACTCTGCGAAAAGGTTCCGGAACTTGACAGCGAACTCGTACATAAGAGTCAGCAGTGGATCAGTCCGCAGTATAAGGCAGATGCGGATGAGTGGGGAAAGATTGACGGACGAAGATGGGATGCATTCTTTAAGTGGCTGTCCGATAACGGGCTTAATGACGAGATCCCGGAGGGATACGGATATACGAATGAGTTCCTGGACTGACCGTTTTCATGGCAGCATACGTGATATTCCACGATCGGGAATAAGTCGTGACGATAAGGTGTTTGAGGCAGGATCATGATATTAAGAGCTGAGAGTATTTCCAAATCATTCAGTGACAAAAAGGTTCTTGATGATATTTCGGTTTCGCTTAGCGAGGGTGAACTTGTATGCATACTCGGCGTGAGCGGGATAGGCAAGACTACGCTTTTTAATATACTGTCGGGCCTGCTTATGCCCGACAGCGGAAGGGTGATCCTTAAAGGTGAAGATATCACGGGAAGCACGGGGCATTTAAGCTACATGCTCCAGAAGGATCTTCTCCTTGAGCATAAGAAGGTCATCGATAATGTCGCACTCCCTCTTGTCCTTAAGGGAATGGGCAAAAAAGAGGCAAGGCAGAAGGCCTTTGAGTACTTTGAAAAGTTTTCGCTTACCGGCACCGAGTATAAATATCCGGCCCAGTTGTCCGGTGGAATGCGCCAGAGGGCATCATTGCTCAGGACGTATATGTGCGGCGATGAGGTCGCGCTTCTCGATGAACCTTTCAGTGCACTTGATGTCCGCACAAGGGATTCCGTGAGAAAGTGGTATCTTGACGTCATGGACAACATCAGGCTGTCGACCCTCTTTATCACGCATGATATAGATGAAGCGCTGCTCATTTCCGACAGGATATATGTACTTGGAGGAACGCCTGCCGTGATAATGGATGAGATAGATACGGGAGGAAGGAAAAACAGGGATCCGGAGACGGGATACCCTGAGGATCATACTAAACTGAGGCAGAGGATACTTGAATGTTTTGATCCGGCATCTACATGATGCCGGTTTTTTATGTTCCCGTCATACAGTGTAATTGACAGACAAAATCACATTATATTAAAATAGGAAATGTCTTTTGGTATATGATCTGAAGGGGGTTTTGGAATAGATGATACAGAAGATACGCAACAGTCTTTTGCTTCAGTTTATCTGTATTATCCTTGCGATCCTTGTCGTTTTGGTCATTACTCTGTACGCATCGTTTTATTATGTAAACCAAACCACACGCAACTATTCGGAAACGCTCGCAGACAGCCTGCTCCGCCAGGCCGATAATGCGCTCGGCATCTATGAGGAGAATCTAAGATACAATGCAGAGTCACTCTGCAATTTCATGATCATGGATGACATTGATGCCGTAAAGAGCGAAGCCGGAGAGGCGATGATCTCATCATACTATACCCAGATAGCTTTAAATAACAGGGAGATTGTGTCGGCTGTCATATTCGACAGTGATCTCAATGAACTCATTACGCTCGGCAGGCCGGTCGAACTGTCGGAAAAGCAAAAGTATTTAAGAAGAAAAGCAGACATGAATGCAGACTGGTATTTTCCCGGGGATAGTAATTACTATTACGGGTTCTACTGTCCCGTATACAGCGGGAACGGTATAAATACCGTACAGCTCGGAATGTGTGTGCTTATCATAGAACCCTGGAGGATCGACGGTACGCTGCACAGCCTCTTAAATGATAATATGGCCGCCATTCTGTTAAGTGATTCCATAAATCTCGATCTTTCCTTCCATACCTTCGGGAACGTGCCCGCAGGCATGAGCATGGAAGACCTTAAGAACGACCGGGATTATATATACAGGGAAGGCAACTGGCAGAACGGTATAAGGATAGCGGTTGTTGTGTCGGTGTCGGGAAATACTTCCGGAAGCAGTTCAATACGTAATATGATAATACTGGCCTCGATACTGACTCTCGGTTTCCTTGCCGTTATCATATTCTTCTCATATTACCAGATGGCCAAGCCCATCCATACCCTGGACAGGTTCATAGCCAATTCCATAAAGCATCCCGAGAGAAGGCTTAACCTTGACAGGACCGACGAGATCGGAACGGTCGCGGCAAGGCTTGATCATATGCTCGATGAAAACCAGAGGATGATAGAGGAGATAAAGGAAAGCAAGATCCGGCTGTATGAGACGGAACTTGCCCAGCAGAAGATGGAGATACTTGCATACAGAAACCAGATCAACCCCCATTTCTTATACAACACTCTGTCATGCATGCGTGACATGGCGCTTATAAACGATCAGGACAGTATAGCCGAGATGGCCATGGCACTGTCCGATATATTCAGATATGCGGTCAAGGCGAGCAATATAGTGACCGTCCGGGATGAGGTATCATATATCGCCAAATATGCCCGTATCATCGAATACAGGTTTATGGGCAAGATCATGATAACCACCGATGTTGAAGATGAGGCGCTTGATAAGCCGATAATAAGGTTCTTTCTGCAGCCGCTCGTCGAGAACTCCGTTTTCCACGGGCTTGAGAGTAAGATGGATAACGGCTCCGTGACAGTCAGGATAAGGAATCTCGGAGAACGTCTCGAGATCACCATAACCGATGACGGCTGCGGAATGGATGATGAGACATTAAACGACCTTAAGGAACGTATAAGCGAACCGCGCGAGAACAGCGGTATCGGCCTGTCAAACATCATCCAGCGACTGAGGCTTTTCTACGGAAATGAGTATATATTCAGCGTGGAAAGCCGGGTTAATGAAGGAACAGTCATAAATATATCCGTGCCGGATCACATAAGGGAAACTTAAAGCAGGCAGGGATGTTTGTATCCACGGGAGGATTAGGCGGTATGTTGAATGTTTATATCGCAGACGATGAAGTATGGATCATACTTGGACTGAAAAAACTTCTTGAAAAGATCGATATAGACTCATGGGTGGTCGGTACGGCAAATAACGGACTGACGGCCAAGGAGGAGATCGGTATGTTCAAACCCGATGTGGTGTTCACGGACATAAGGATGCCGGGATTGTCGGGGCTTGAACTTCTGCGCGCAATACCTGAGGTCTCCCCCGATTCCAAGGTTGTGATAATAACCGGGTTTGCCGAATTTGCGTATGCAAAGGAAGCGATACATCATCATGCCTTTGACTATCTGTTAAAACCCATCAAGGAAGAGGAACTTTCAAGGGTTATGAGCGCCATCATGAACGAACATGACGGCCCGCAGGAAGAGGAGAGCAGCAGGGCACCCGAGCCCGACAGGATGATCGATAACGTGATCTCCGATATAAGGGAACACTATACTGAGGATATCTCCTTAACATCCCTTGCGGCCAAATACAATATAAGCATGGGTCATCTGAGCAATATGATAAAGGAGCACCTGCAGGTCAACTTTTCGGATTATATCGCATCGCTCAGGATACAGAGGGCCAAGGAACTTTTGCGCGATGACAGCATATCAATACAGGAGATAGCAGAGATCGTTGGATATAACGATTACTTCTATTTCACCAAGGTGTTCAAAAAGGTGGAGGGTATTTCCCCGAGTAAGTATAGGAAATTGATATAGAACACAGGCACTCTGTCCGCCCGAATCAAAAATATTACCAAAACCCCGAAATATTTGCATACTTTTTTGTAAATTATAGCTATAGAATGAAACCGTTAAGAGTACTCGTAACATGTCAACTACTTAATGGCGATTTTTAGGAGGTATGGTTTATGAAAAAGAAACTGATTAGTTTAGTACTCAGTTTGGCAGTGATCGGAACGACTCTTGCCGGTTGCGGCGGCGGTGCAGCAGCTCCCGCAGCAGCTCCTGCGGCTGACGCAGCTCCCGCAGCAGATGCAGCAGCTCCCGCAGCAGCTCCCGCAGCTGACGGCGACATCAAGATCGGTGTTTCGATCTGGAGTTCTACCGATGTATTGGGTTCTCAGTGTAAGCTGATCCTTGACGAGGCAGCAGCAGCTCTCGGCGTTCAGGTTCAGTATGTTGACCAGGGTCACGTATCAGAGAAGGTTACGGCTTCCGTTGAGCAGTTATGTGCAGCAGGATGCCAGGGTATCATAATCTGTAATTCATCAGATACAGAGATGGCTTCAGCTATCAAGACCTGTAATGATAACGGAGTTTATCTTGCACAGTTCTTCCGTATCATCAGCAAGGACAACAGCGCTGATATCTACCAGGCAGCAGTTGATTCCGAATATTACGTAGCAGCTGTTCATGAGAACGAGCCCGAGAACGGCGAAAAGCTTGTTCAGATCCTTATCGACAAGGGCGACAGGAACATCGGTCTTATCGGCTGGGAGCAGGGTGATGCTACATGGCTCGGCAGATGGGAAGGTTACAAGGCAGGCGTTGAGAAGTGGAACGCAGCTCATCCCGATGATCAGGTTACTCTTTCAGAGCCTCAGTACGCAGGTACTTCTTCAGAAGGCGGCTCAAAGGCAGCAGAAGCTCTTATGAGTGCAAATCCCAATCTTGATGCTCTTATCCCCGCAGGTGGCGGCGGCGATCCTCTTCAGGGTGCAATCGCAGCAGTTGAGCGTGCAGGCAAGACTCAGGATATCGACATCGTTTCAACCGACTTCTTACCCGACCTTGGCGACAGGCTTGCAAACGGTTCAATGGCAGGTGAGTCCGGCGGACATTACTGCGATCCTCTCTTCGCATTCATGGCAGTATACAATGCGATCAAGGGTAACTACTCAGGATTCGGCGGCAAGTTCGAAGATATCAACTTCCCTTACCTTTACGTAGCATCAGCTGATGACTACAAGGATTACGAGAAGTACTTCGTAGATCAGCTTCCTTATACAAAGGATGAACTCGTTGAGATGTCCAAGCTTGATATGGAAGGTCTCAAGAAGGCAGCAGCATCACTTTCGATCGAGGATGCGGCAGCAAGATCTGGTAAATAATAATGATATTAAGGCCGGTATCGCTCGGCGGTACCGGCCTTGTTTATCTGTAATGCTGACCTGATATGATCAGGTCCGAATATGTGAGGTGAATCGGTATGAACACATCAACTGAAACAGCCGGAAAAAAAATATCGGGTCAGGTCAAAGGGTACCTGTTGCTTATTCTTCTGGTAATCATTTCATGGGGTATTTTCAAGATCATCACCCCCAATAATTTCGGCTCGGCAAAGAATATGCTGAGTTATTTTGAAGCATCACTGCTTGCCGCAGTGGGTGCTGTCGGTTTCTACTTCGTTATGGTAATGGGAATGTTTGACTTTTCCATTGGTGCAAACATAATGCTGTCAGCGATCGTTGGCTGTGTCTTTGCCGGTCGTTTCGGGCTCGGATATTTCGGCCTCGTTGTCGGAGCGATCCTTACCGGAGCCCTGGTCGGACTCTTAAACGGAACCTTTTACGTTAAGTTAAGGATCCCTTCAATGATCGTCACGACGGGTCTTGCACTTATCTATGAATCGATCGCCAACTTTATCGCAGGAGGAGTTGAGCAGACACTTCCTTCGAACTTAAGAGCTTTCGGGCAGATGCCCGGCAACCTCATACTGGCGGTCATTGCATTTGCCATCGCTTATCTTATCCTTAACTATACCAAGATCGGTACATATACCTACGCTATAGGAAGCAACGAATTCGTTGCAAAGAATATGGGTATAAAGGTCAATAAATATAAGATACTGGCCTTCATAATAAGCGGTGCATTCCTCGGGATCATGGCTGTGTTAACGATCAGCTACGGTTCCTCGATGGTAGCGGTCACGGGCATGGCTTCAATGAGCCGTAACTTCGTACCGACCATGGGCTGCTTCTTCGGCCTTGCATTTAAGAAATACGGTATGCCGATCCCCGCGATAATAATCGGAGAATTCGTTATCAATATCATCTTCTTCGGATTCATCGCACTCGGAGCACCTACTGCGATCCAGGATGTAATCACCGGATTGGCTCTTCTTGTTATCGTTACGGTTACAACCAAAGTTGCCAAGGGCGAGATTGTTAAATAGGGAGGAGAACGGTCATGAGTGATATTAGATTAGAGATCAAAGATGTCAGCAAGGCTTTCGGTATTACGAAAGCACTTAGCAGTGTATCATTTAATATAAATAAAGGTGAGATACATGCGTTGATAGGAGAGAACGGTTCGGGAAAGTCAACTCTCACGAATTCTCTCGCCGGAATATATCAGAAGGACTGGGGTTCATTCATCCTTGACGGAAAGGAAGTCAATCCCGTGAACCAGGTGGAAGCCAACAATGAAGGTATTTCCATCATCGTTCAGGAACTCGGAACGCTTGACGGACTTACGGTTGCCGAGAACATCTTCCTCGGACATGAGGAAAAGTTTGTTAAGTTCGGTATCAAGAATACCGCGTCGATGAACCGTAAGGCGAACGAACTCCTTAAGCAGTACGGCTTTGACCGCATCAAGGCGTCCGATATGATCGAGCATTATAACTTTGAGGACAGGAAGCTGGTTGAGATCGTTAAGGCAACCTACTTCGGACCGAAGATAGTGGTCATCGACGAAACGACCACGGCTCTTTCAAGAGAGGGACGTGAAGAACTGTATAAGCATATGAAGAGGATAAGGGAAGAGGGCAATACGGTCATATTTATTTCCCATGACCTTCCCGAAGTGCTCAGCCTCTCGGATACGATCACGGTACTTCGTGACGGTTTATATATCGACACGGTCAAGAGTTCCGAAATAGATGAGGACGGACTTAAGAAACTGATGGTCGGACGTGACGTTACCGGCGGGTATTACCGTGCCGATTACGGTGAAAAGGTTTCCGACGAAGTCGTTATGAAGGTCGAGAACGTAACGGTCCCGGGGATCATCTCAAATATAAGTTTTGAACTTCATAAGGGCGAGATCCTCGGATTCGGCGGACTTTCCGAATCCGGAATGCATGAGGTCGGCAAGGCATGCTTCGGCGCTTCGTTTGACAGAGAAGGCAAGGTGACTCTTGCGGACGGAACGCAGGTAAATGATATCCCTACGGCTATCTCGCACAGCATAGCATATACATCCAAGGACAGGGATAACGAGTCACTGGTAATGAACCAGAGCATAAGAGACAATATATGTCTTCCTTCGCTTGACGATCTTGCAAATAAGGCACATATGTTAAGCGATAAGAAGCTTAAGTCTTTCGCGGATGAATTTGCCGCAAAGATGTCGACAAAGATGCAGAGCGTCGATCAGTTTGTATCAAACCTTTCCGGCGGAAACAAGCAGAAGGTCGTTCTTGCCCGCTGGATCGGCAAGGACTCCGACATACTCGTACTCGACAGTCCAACGAGAGGTATCGATATCAAGGTTAAGCAGGATATATACCAGCTTATGGATAGGATGCGTAAATCCGGCAAGTCCATAATCATGATCTCCGAGGAACTTATGGAACTGATAGGTATGTGTGACAGGATCATAATCATGAAGGACGGTCAGATCAACGGCGAGCTTATGAGAAACAAAGATATGGATGAGAATACGCTCATCGCCAAGATGGTATAAGGAGGGATAACCAATGGCTAACGATAATAAAACATTCTCCAAGTCCGGAGCATTAAAAAAACAGTCGGTTATCAATTTGATCCGGTCCTCGCTTCCCATCATCGGTCTTATAGCGGTGTGTATCGTCTTCAATATACTGACAAAGGGTAACATGTGGAGCAGCAGGAAACTGATCTTAAACCAGGTATATGTGGTCCTGATAGCCGCAACCGGAGTTTTCTTCATAATGTCGATGGGCGGACTTGATTTTTCTCAGGGTTCGATCCTTGGTATCGCATCGATAGTGGTATGTAAGCTGTCCGGCATAAATATGCTTTTGGCAGTGTTCGGAGGTATTGTCGCCGGAGCTGCGATCGGTGCCTTCAACGCATTCTTCTATGTTAACAGGAAGATAAAGTCATTCATAGTCACGATCTGTACCATGTTCCTCTTCAGAGGCTTCATCAAGTATATGGCATCCAATTCACCGGTTGCCGCGAGCATGAAGGTATACGATTATGACACGACAGGCATCAAGCTGACGATAACGGCGTTAGTGCTCATCATAAGTTTCGTTTTATTCCGCTTCACGAAGTTCGGAATAAATCTGAAGGCGATAGGTGCGGGAGAGAAGGCTGTCAAGTTTGCCGGAGTAAGGACCGACAGGATGAAGTTCCTTATCTACGTACTTGCCGGAGCGATCACCGGACTTGCTGCTTTCGTAAATATAGTAAAGGTAGGTTCGGCTACCGCTAACGTAGGCAACCAGCTGGAAACACAGATCCTGATAGCTCTTGTTCTTGGCGGAATGCCCATATCGGGCGGTGCCAAAGTCAGGTTCGAGAACGTGGTCGTCGGTTCGCTTCTGTATATCGTCTTATCAAACGGACTAATAATGATGGGTCTCACCACTCAGACGATGCAGCTTATACAGGGTGTTATATTCCTGATCTTCGTAGCGATATTCGCAGACAGGGAGAACTTAACGGTCATCAAATAATAAGATCAAAGATCATATTGAAAAGCGCCGCCGTTTTGTGCGGCGCTTTTTGATAAAAAACACTTGCATTGCCCTTGATATTTTAGTATACTATCCAAGTCGGACGAAAGTCCGGCGGCAATCATATATCAATTGTGATAATGGCTCGTTGGTCAAGCGGTTAAGACGCCGCCCTCTCACGGCGGAAACAGCGGTTCGATTCCGCTACGAGCTGTTTTTGAAAAAGATGCCACAAACGCAGTAACCAAGCGGTTTGTGGCATTTTTCATTTCTAAGTTTTCACGGCGTTTCGAGGCCTTACAAAGCCCTTAAATACGTTTCAATATGGGATGAA
>JAILLY010000053.1 GCA_024692905.1 Lachnospiraceae bacterium
CTTCCAATTTAGACGGTATTTTTGAGCCACGGAAGGGCCTTGAAATACCTACTAAATCGCGGCACCGCTGGTTTGGACGGTATTTTTGAAGTCCCGACAATGATTTGATCATTTTCCCCGGGAAAAGGCATACTAAATCCGGCGGGAATCGGATCAAGTACCATTTTGAATTCTCTTTCCCAGGGAAAAGTCATACTAAATCCGGTGGGAATCCGGTTAAGTACCATTTTGAATTCTCTTTCCCAGGGAAAAGTCATACTTAACCTGACAGGAATCGGATCAAGTACCATTTAAAAATCTCTTTCCCCGGGAAAAGTCATACTAAATCCGACGGGAATCTTATTAAGTACCACTTTGGATGTGAGATAAAAATGGAACCGGAGAACCGTCCCCTGGTTCAAGTACCATTTTGAAGGTGAAATAAAAAGGGAACGAGGAACCGTCCCCTGGTTCGCCGTCCCCCCGGTTCCTCGTCCCCCGGTACATGATTATGATTTGACGAAAGCTTCCGCTATCCCGCGGATGAGAGCGAACAGCACGCCCGAAACGGCCCAGATTATCCAGGTGCGGTCCCATCTCATGGTAAGGAAGCTCACCGCAAGATAAACGACCGTGATGAACATCCAGTATATCCCGCTCACTGCTTCAAGCTTTCCGTTCTTTACCTTCATCTGGGGCGTGTAATCACCCGACTGGAGAAGTATCTTATAGGAAGCGCCGACGCCGCATATCGATACGAACATATAAACAGCGCATGCGACCATGATCAAAAGCACACATACCATCGAGGTTATGATCCATGAAGGAAGTGATAATACCGAACATATAACGAGCGGTACAGGGCTTAAGATGCACAAAAGCACACCGGTAACGAGCGCATTGCGGTTTACGGTCTCGTAAGCCGCCATCCTTTCCTTTACCATACCGTCAACACCGTATCCGGTCTCAAATGCTTCCTTTTCAAGAAAGTCATACTTTGAAAGCCTTCCGCCCTGTGAAATGAAAAGAAATACCGCTGCGCCGACCTGGCCGAACAGTACCAAAAGCCCTGTCGCAACAGCCACAGACTGGGAGATCGAAAAATTGTCCGAAGCAGTCAATCCACTCAGAAATATGAGAATTACGGGGCATGTGATGCATAATACAACTCCGAGAGCTACCTTGGGGAGCACCTCTTTTCTTAATGAAATGTACTCGGTCGCCTCCTCCATCGATATATGTCTCGAGAATGTAGTAACGTCTGTTATTTCATAATCAACCGTCCTGTCCTCCGGCCCCATCTCATCCTTTAATAAGTAATCCGTGCTTACTCCGAACAGTTCGGCAAGCTTAAGTATCTTCTGAAGATCCGGAACGCTCTGCGCTCCTTCCCATTTTGATACCGACTGCCTTGAAACATCCAGCATGTCCGCAAGTTCTTCCTGCGACCATCCGTTCTTTTTTCTTTCATTGATGATCTTATCCGCTAATATCATTTTGATCCCTTTCCGAAGCTCATGCTTCCAAAACCACGTTTACCGTTACCGCTTAAGCAAGCTGATGATAACAATTTTCGTGGTTGCAGACCACAAAGCGGCCTTTTCAATTTGTCAACCGGCGGTTGCGGATCCGCATATTTACTTGACAAAACGGAACTTTCCGCCGGTTTTCCACCTGATATGTCTTGCTTCGTACGGTGTCTCCCCGTCAAGATGGATCTGCTGGGGTTTTGATGTGACAAGATGCATGCTCCTGCATCGATAACATGTGATATCCTTAAATCTGAGATGATTTCTCGAATAGACCATTGCCACGGCGAGCAGGAGCTTCCATTTGGGCATATCCTTTACAAGGCATACATCAAGCATACCGTCCTCGGGATCTGCTCCCGGGCAGAAAGGGACTCCTCCGCCTTCGTATTCATGGTTCATCCCGACCACGAAGAAGAGTTTCCGGATCCTTACGGGCCTTGCGTCGTCAAGATACAGAAGCCCCATTGACTTTGTCCTCGTAAATATCTGCTTGATACCGACAAAAACATAAATAAGCCTGCCAATACCAAGCCTGTTGAATATCCGTTTGAAGCGGGTTGCCGATACTTCCTTGCATATATCCGCATCATATCCCGCGCCGCAGCTTATCGCGAAACGTCTCGGCGGATATTCCTCCGCCGTAAGTTCGCCAAAATCAAGCCTGTATTCTTCGGGTGTAAGGACCATATGGCGCACCGCGCGCTCGATATTACGGTCGACGCCCATATTAAGGGCAAAGTCATTGCCCGAGCCCGACCGCACGCATGAGAGCTTCGTCTTTTCAAGATCCCTTATCCCGTTTAATGTCTCATTTATCGTACCGTCTCCCCCAATCACGAGAAGATGGCACTCACCGTCAATCTCCTTTGTCAGAGTCGATGTAAGATATTCGGCCTCTCCGGGTGCGGTGAGGATATGCTCGTTATATTGCACCCCGAGTTCATCAAGAACAGGCCTTACCTGATTCCATATCTTAAGTCCGTTTCCGGACGATGCTTGAGGGTTTACCAGTATCTCCATGATCAGAATCCCAGACTGTCATTCACGAGGATGACGTGTATACGTCCCTCATGTTTTGAATACCGTGTTATAAGGAACTGACAGCATATAGTATCCGGAGATTTGCAGTTAAAGCATGCCCCGGTCTTCGAGCAGGGTGTGTTAAGCCCGAAACGCTGGGCATTCACGGGCGCCGCAACGTTCCTTGCCCTTTTCATCGCGCCGTCAACATCGCTGCAGATCTTGTTCATCCCTACTATAAATATGACCTTCTTCGGGCCCTGGGCTATAGCCGATACCCTGTTTGCATTCCCGTCTATGTTTATAAGGACTCCGTCCTCCGTAACGGCATTGGCGCTTGATATAAAGACATCGGCGTCATAGGCCTTAAGCATCGCTTCCCTTTTATCTTCCGCGGCATCCCTGTCAACGAATTGATAACTGCCGTTCTTTAATGTATCAACCAGACCGATCTCATGTGCGCTCATGGATCCGCCCATCGCAACCGTACTGTTTTCCGGGATGAGTTCCAGAGCCTTCTTCAATGCTTCTTCCTTATCCTTTACGTAATACGCACTCATGTTCCTCGAAGTCAGTCCCTTGATGACCTTCTCCGAGAGCAGCTCATTTCTTTTGAAGATATTCCGGTCCATATCGATCCTCCTTTATAAAAACTAAATAATCCTTTATAAAAATATGATAAATCGTTGACTTACCAGGTCAGTCCACGCTCATCATCCGGTTTTACCAGGATATACGAAAGCAGCATGCCGGCCAGCATTCCGCCTATATGCGCCGCATAATCTATGTTGGGCATTGCAAAACTCGTGTAGATGCAGTAGATCACGGCAAGCGGGATCCTTGAACGCACTACTCTTATCCCCCGGACCTTCCTTACGGCCATAACGATAAGCGCTCCGAGTATCCCGTATACAGCCCCGGATGCTCCCAGGGAAGCGTACCTTAATCCGGTCGCGGATTCAAAATAAAACGAACATGCATTTCCTGCGATCGCGGAGATCAGGTATATTGCCGCATATTTAAACGAACCCGCTGCAGTTTCAACCATTCCTCCCATCGCGAACAGAAGGAGCATGTTCCCGATTATGTGCTCGATCCCGTCATGCAGAAAGGCCGCGGAGACCAGCCTGTATATCTGTCCCTGTGAGACCAGGTCGTAATCCATCAGTCCCACTGGGATCAGCCATTTCATCACCGTTTCCGACAATACAAATATGACCGCATTGGTCAATAATATCAACATCGTTACCGGCGGTACTTTTTCCATCAGATCGTCATTCATAAAAGTCACTCTTCATCGGTAAGATATTCCCTGAGTTTTTCACGGTCGAGGATCTTTTGGAGTTCCCCCCTTGCGATAGGACGCGTTATCAGCCCCTCAACACCCTCGGGCAGCTTGGCCTCAAACACTTCCCTCTCTTCTTCGTATACCATGAAATATATGGGTGTACGCTTCATCTCCGCATAAGACCTGATTATGGACATTATCCTCTTCGGACTTACAACGGTCATGTAGCTGTCCAGGAATATGATATCCGCAAGGTGGGTATTTAAATAAAAGATGGCTTCCTTGGGATCCGAAAAAGTCATGCATTCGTAATCCCTGGCCAGATAGATCTTCATGATATCAAGCGCCTGATAGTCATCATCTATAACGACAATAAGCCGCTTCCCGGACTCAGTCCTCTGCGGCCTTACATCAGGCGTCTCAAGGTAATCATCGGGCGAGAATATCTCATTCGGATTTGACGGTCTGCCCTGTTCTTCCTTAAGCAGATCCTGAATGTCTTCCTTATTCCCGAATTTTATGAATTTATCCAAACCACCGGCCATACGCAAACCTCTGTGTGTTTCTTACTGCTATATTCTACCACGCTAAAGTCTTCTTAACAACAAAAAGCATGCATGCGTGTGCGTCAGCTCCCTTGCCCCTTAAAACATACATGCGTGCGTCAGCTCCCTTGCCCCTTAAGCATGCATGCGCGCGTCAGCTCCCTTGCCCCTTAAAGCATACATGCGTGCGTCAGCTCCTTTGCCCCTTAAGCATGCATGCGCGCGTCAGCTCCTGTGTTCCTCTAAGTATGCCTCGAATTCCTCCCTTGACCTCCTGAAGCATTCAAGCAGCTGGGGTGAAAAAACACCCGCCTCACCCTGTACGATCATATTGAACGCCTCCTCCTTGGAATAGGCGGCCCTGTATACGCTTTCCGTGACGAGTGCGTCATAAACGTCGGCTATCGATTCACACTGCGCCGAGATCGGGATATCATCTCCCTTTATCCCGTCGGGATATCCCCTTCCGTCATACCTTTCATGATGATATCTGCATATCTCGTAGCATACCTTCGCGTAATCCTCGTCCCATATACCGCTGATATTATTTACTATGTCTCCCCCGCGGATCGTGTGACTCTTCATAAAGTCAAACTCATCTTTGGTAAGCTTGCCCGGTTTATTGAGGATAGAATCAGGGATCGCGATCTTGCCGATATCATGCAGCGCGCTGGCCGAAACGATGATCTTAATCATTGACTCAGTCAGTCCACACTCGGGATAATCCTTCAGCATCCTTCTTGTGATTATATCCGTATAGCCCTTTATCCTGTTTATATGATCCCCGCTCTCAAGGCTCCTGCATTCTATTACCGTAGCGAGGATATCCACGATGTTCTGCTTGCTCTTGTTGAGCTCCTCCTTCTGGACTTTCAGGAGTTTGAACTGCTTGTTCATCGTGATGCTCTGTGATTCTACCTTCTGCTCAAGCCCTCTCTTATAAATGAACAGCTCGGTCAGGTTCGAGACCCTGCGCCTTACTATCTCGGCAACGAATGGCTTATGGACAAAGTCATACACGCCAAGCCTCGTGTTTGCGTGTTCAAGCTCCGCCGCTCCGCGCTCATTTACGAACAGCACCGGCATACGGTCGAGCAGTCCCTTGTCATCGAGCATGCGAAGGAACGCGTAACCGTCCATGCCTTCCATCGTGAAACGGTACAGCACCGTAGCGATATCCTTGGCATACATATCGATGATGTTGGATATATCGCTGACCGACGTGGCGATCTCGACATCGTAGGAGTCCCGCAGTATCTCCTTAAGCTGGTTGCAGTTTATAACTTCGTGATCGACTATGAGTATCTTCTCCATACGGCATCATCCCTTCATGATCTTTATCCCGCTGTCATCGTCAGCCAGGATCACGTTTACGCTTCTTTCCGATGCGGCCCATTTCTTTCCGTTTATCTCGGCCACAACGCCCTCATACACCGCGCCCTTCATCTCTATCTGCGCTTCCTTTGCCTCTTCTATCATCTTTTCCACGGCCGCGAGTTCAGCCATAAGCTTGCCCTTTATCTCCTTCTTGGCATTCCTTACGGTGTCGATCTTCTGGAACATATCCATGTCGCCGCGCGCCTCGGGGGGATACAGTGCAGCCAGATCCTTATAAGCGGTATCAAGCGAAGCAAGCTCCTTATCAACCTTCTTTATCTCATTTGAGATAATTATCTGCTTCCTTATGACCTCATTGCTCACGCCTACCTTCACATAGGTCCTGACTCCGGTGTCATTGCCTACCTCATTGACCTTTATGCGGACCCTTGCGTAGGTCGACCCGCCGATCAGGGAGCCGTGACGCCCGGATACTTCTATCTCGCCTTCGCTTTCAACATCACATTTGAGGCAGTAACTTGTCTTGATGTTTCCGCCCGCCCTTATGTTGGCGTTTTCAAAGAAGCTGCCTTCTATATTTCCACCGGCGCTTATCAGTCCCTTTCCCTGGGCATTGACGCCTTTTCTCAGGATCACATTCCCGCCGGCCTCAAGCCTGGCGCTCTCGACAAATCCGTCCACGATGATGTCCTCCTTGGCTATCACCGTGCATCCGTTGCTCACGCTGCCCGCTATATGGACATTGCCGTCGAACCTCGTATCTCCCATGTATGCCGTAATATCGCCGAGAGTAAGGAGGTTTGACACCTCCATCTTCGAACCGTTAAGTTCGACTATGCCGTCGACATTCGATACATATGTCCTCTGATCCGGTTCGATATAGAATCCCTTGCCGGTCAGGATCCCGAGCTCCTTACCCTTGACCTGAGGGAATTCCGCACCGAATATGTTAAACCCGACGCTTCCTGCTTCAGCCGGGTGATATAAGGCAAGCTTCTGGCCCTTCTTCACCTGTTCAAACCACTCTATATCCTTATAATCAAGACTTCCGTCCTCAAGGACTTTGGGCTGCCTGTTTATCTCGGTCTTAAAGAAGAATTCATAGTATCCGTCGGGCCCGGGCTCGGATTTACAGCCTTGCGCGATGATCTGGGGCTGATTCCCGACCTGGTCGGTCAATATCTTGTTTATCACTTCTTCATCTATGCCCCTGACTATGCCTCTTTCCTCAAGGGCGTTGCGTATCACGCTCCGTGTGATCCCGACTCTCTTTCCAGTAAGCTGGAAATATGCCGTCATCTGGTCAGGCGTGATCTTTATCTCAAAATTGTTATATGAGATCGCCTTGTTTTCCCCGAAGACGCCGAACGAGGTATCAACTATACCTGCTGCCAGATATGCCCTTTTTACAGACATATCGGTCGCGGGATACATGAGGTTCGCATAAGACGAAACATCAAGGCCGTCCTCAAGGCCCAGACGGATCTCGCGCATCTGCTGCCAGTCAAAGAACGGATTGGAATACAGCTCGATGTTTACCTGGTGCTCCATGCCCCTGCGGATCTCGCGCATCTGACGCCATTCATAGTGGAGCCCGGTATACTGCCTGACGTTCAGCCCCTGCTCAAGCCCCAGCCTTATCTGCTCGATCGAAGAGCCTCTCAGTTCATTGGATATATAGGGCTTGATATTTATGCCGTTCTCAAGGCTGATACGTATCTGTTCGAGCTGCTCATTATCGTACCGGTCTTCTATATACGGGGCAAGGTCTACTCCGGCCTTTATCGCCTTGCGGAGCTCGCGCAGAGTCCCTGCCGGAAGGCTCACATACTTCGACAGGTTTATACCGTCGGCAAGGGCGAGCCTTAACTGTCTCATTATATCAAACGGAACTCTCGGATATGCATACAGACGGACATTCAGGCCCTCTTCGAGCCCGAGCCTTATCTGCTCCATCTGGAACCAGTCGAAATCCTTCCTGGCATATATGTTTACGGGGATCTCCTTCATCAGGCCGAGACGGATCTCGCGCATCTGCAGAGAAAAAAAGCCCTTGTCGTCATAGGGTTCTATGTCAAGACCCTCTTCCAGACCGAGCTTGATCTCCGCCACCTGATCCTTGGTGTATCCCTTATCGTAATATTCCTGCATTTCCTGTCTGGTCATGACCGGTCCCCTTACCCAAAAGAAACGCCCTTCCCTCACAGGGCATACCTGCACTTATTGCCACTTTTATTCTAACATAATCTATGTAACAATAACTATATAATATTTAAAATTTTTTGAAAATTCACAAAATAATATGATAAGATACACAGGAAATGAAAAAGTCCGGCACGATGCCGGGACCGGGTGCTCAAATATGGATAAAAGCGAAAAAAAATGCCTGATAATATCGGGCGGTGAATATGATGATATATTCCGTGAAGATACGGGCTTTGCATGCGGTGTGTCTCTTCCTGAAGAAGGAAGCGGAAAATGTGCAGAGTCATATAACGATAATACCGGCTACGATCTTATCCTTGCCTGCGACAGGGGCCTTGACCATGCACTTGCGATGGGACTGGCTCCGGATACGGTACTGGGGGATCTTGATTCTGTTTCCGCTGGCGGAAAAAAATACCTTGAAACTCAGGATATCCGGTGCATTCGTTTTCCACGGGAAAAAGATGATACCGATACCATGGCAGCTATCATGCATGCCCTTAAACTCGGATACAGGCACATAGACATGATCTGCGCGTACGGAGGCCGCAGGGATCATGAATTCGGCAATATCCAGGCCGCATTTCATGCCGCAGCCCGGGGCGCCGTCGTTAGGCTCCTTGCAGACGGGACCGAAACGGTCATCTTCTCTTCCGGCAGCATAAAGCTTAAGAAAAGGCCGGGATACGGCTTTTCGGTGTTTGCGCTGTCCGATGAATGCCTTGGAGTATATATAAGAAATGCACGTTATGAGTTAAATGATGCCCGTATGACAAATGATTCTCCAAGAGGAGTAAGCAACGAATTTACGGCACCCGAAGCGGAAATTTCGGTTGAAAAAGGTGTGCTTATGACCATGACGGTCAGATTGACCGGATGATTCCATACGGTCCCCGGTCACACACCGTCATAGTTCTCATAACCTTCATCATATCCTTCGTACCCGTCGTATCCGTCTTCCTCATATGCAGGGTATCCGCCATATCCGTCTTCTTCATATTCGGCATACCCGTCGTATCCTTCATCATCATATTCTTCATAACCGTCATCTTCCTCGTCATCGTCATCTTCCCTGTAATCACGCGGTTTTCTGACGATAAGTTTTAAGATACGGCTGTTATGTAATATGAATACGGCCAGCAGCATGAACAGATGCGTATAGAACACACCCACAAGATAGTAATTCCTTTCAAGCAGATATCCCTTTGAAAATCCGAAATAGCACAAAAGTCCCGTGAGCAGGAGTCCGAATATGAGAAGGTATATATTCTTAAGCATATTCTTAAGAGACTGTATGAAATCGGCAAACGATGCGTCAAAATACACGAAACGTCCGATCATGAGGCCCAGGTAATACATCATTACCGGATTGTATTCACTCTCATCTCCGACCACGTTAAGATACATAAGTATGATGATGACATAGAACATCGCCAGCATACGGACGCATGCCTTCTCTTCCTTTTTAAGCATCTTAAGCGGGATGAGAAGCCTGTCGAGTATGGAATTGAGCACGCAGGAAAGGCAGATAAGTATGAGCAGTATGAAATCCTTTCCGTTCTCCCACGCATTTATAAAGGCGCTCCATGAACCTTGATCAACGCTCCCCTGCCGCTCCATGAGCAGCATATATATATGGTTCAGGATCACATATGCGCACGAAAAGGACATGACGGATGTCGCAGAGATTATCATTTCGTAAAACCTCTGGACACGGTTATGAAGCCTGTTATACCTTGATGATCTGCTGCTGCTTGCAAGCGAAGCTATCCTTGCCCCTCCGAGTATGACAAACACACACAGCAGCACCCCAAAGAATGCCGTAAAAAAGAATATAAGTTTTTCCGCAGTCCCAAAATCGGGATTAGTATAAGCATCTATTGTCATTATTATCACCCCGCATCAGACAGATATTATAAAATAGAGTCACAAAATCCGCAACTGATATATACATTTATGAAAAAATATATGTTATACTTAATTAAACGGAGGTGTTCTGATGACATACAAGGAACTTGTCGACAGGGTAAGAGAAGTATTTGAATACTCGGATGCGCGAAATATATTTGAGCATATCGCGATACAAGTCAACGTCACCGGAGAAGGCGCAGGCATCATGTACCTTGAAGTCGCCGAACGGCAGGTAACGATCGAACCGTATGACTATTATGACCGCGACGGCATAGTCACCATTGATTCCAAGATCCTCCTCGACCTGTGCGACAAAAAATACAAGTTCAGATATGCCTACGAGCACGGGCTTATGAGTTATCAGGGCAACGAGCGCAAGCTGTTAGCCTGTATGAATAACATCCAGCTTCCCTGAGGGGAAGCTTTTTTATTTATGAATATCCGCTTCATTTGACCTGCGGCGTCTTCCGGTATGCTCGACCGCAGTTTCCTTTAAGTTCTGCCAGAACGCAAGCCGGCTGTTGTTCTGGGCCTCGCTCCTCTTCCTGTCGGGGATGAACCTCTTCATCTTTTTAAGCACATGTATCTGGAACCCGCTCAACTTTCCGACATAGGGTAACATCTGTAATTTTTCTCCGATGACCTTCGGCGCCGAAGCTATCTTCCTTGGAGCCGAGGCAATGAACCTCGGAGCTGCGGCTAATTTCTTCGGAGCCTTTGCGATGACTCTCGGTGCGGAAGCGATCATCTTCGGGGCCGCGGCTATAGCCTTGGGCACGGCCGCTATCCTCCTGTAATTTTGCTCTGCTTTTTCATTAAACTCGGAATGCATATCCTCAACCTTTTTAAGAAGGGTTGACAGGCTCGCTTCGGTCAGAGCTATATCCGCTCCGAGTATCATGGCAAGGACCAATGACAAAAGTTCATATACCTGCCCCGGTATGACTTCATGCACACGGGATATCCAGGGGATCAGATACCTTACCACAAACACTCCCGCGATACCGAAACCGGCCGTTGCGGGAACGCAGATCCTACCGTTTATATTAAGGGGCATATCATTATAATCCCACCATCTTGCGTGGAACCTTTTTTCAAGCACCCACGAAGTTGCATATTCGGTGACCGCACTTGCCGCAGCACATATGAGAAAGACCGCCCACTTTGGAAAATCAGGATCGGAGAGCAACGGAACGGACTTAAATACTATCGATCCGCCGACAACAAGGCATCCGTATATGGGACAGATCGGGCCGAACAAAAACCCCCTGTCAGCCCAGTTCTTCTCCCGGATCGAGCAGTAGATCGATTCCCAGATCCAGCCAAGGAAGCTGTAAAATATGAATTCGGTAAAATACTGTGCAAGCGCCATAAAGCGATCCTCCTACAGTTATTCTATGCCATGTGCTATAATATGTAAAACAATTATTACCCGGCAGGGACTTATTTATAATATGAACGTATATACAGCAGATATAGACAATTTTACTATCGGGCTTCTTAAGGAATGCGTATCCGGGAAGCAGTATGAAATAAGTACCCGCTTCCGAAGCGAAGACGACAGGAAGCGTTCCCTGCTGGCTCATGCCCTTTTAAACCGGGCGGTGAGCGAAACATATCCCGGTGTCCCCCTTCCCGTTGAAACAGTCACGGACGGATTCGGAAAACCGCACCTCTTCCTTCCTGCCGGCAAAGATGACCCGGAGAACAGTCCCAAAGGGGATGGCAATACAGAAACACGTGAAATTTATTTCTCCCTGTCACACTCGGGAAACCTTGCAATGTGCGCGGTTGACACAAATATAACAGGGTGCGACATTGAATTAATAAAAGAAAAAAAACATGGTCACGAACGGATCGCAGCCCGCTGTTTCAGCGCAAAAGAGCTTGATCTTGCGGGCGATACCGAGGGTTTTTACAGAATATGGACCTTAAAGGAGAGTTTTTTAAAGGCCATCGGCCTCGGTTTGAGATTCCCTCTCGATCGGTTCAGCATTTCTGACTATGACAGTCAAAATGGGCACTGCAATTTTCTGGTCAATGACCCGGATAACGTCCCGTCACAATTGACCCCATTTGTCAATACAGACTCAGGTGTTCTGTCACTTACCGGTACGAGTATGATGATCGATGGCGGTTATGCTGTCGCATTTACCCGTCTTTGTTCTGATGAAAAAATCACATTCCACACCATCAGTGACCCGGTCAATCTTCTCCCCGATCAGTACCAAAGATCACCCCAGATCTCATCACATAAATCAGTGCAGTAACGCATCGAAAATGACGGATCTCGTGACAGTATCTCATTTGACCGCGCAAGTTCATCCGAATAGTCACATAGCCTGTAAACCGTCATTTTGTCACGTTCCCGGGCAAGGTGACATACCAGTGCGATGACCCCGTGATCCTTTATCTCAATACCGCCCCGGTCATTTTTTCCTATATTGACAACAGCCATGCCGCCCACTACTCTGTCAGACGTTCCGGGCCCCTCTCCGGCAGTCCAGTTCACGAAGTTCCCGATAGAATAATAGACCAGCATTTTATCACCTGTATCTTCATTGACCATCCATTTTACGGGCTCTATCACGTGCGGATGGGTACCGATAACGAGATCTGCGCCGTTTTTAAGGAATAATTCACACCATTTGTCCTGGTCGGTCGATATGCGGTGACTGTACTCCTCACCCCAGTGCGGACATACAACAGTGAAGTCTGCCATCTCCTCCGCTCTCAAAAGATCTTTTTCCACCCGGTCCTCATCAAGGATGTCGACCGCATACGGCATTCCTTCCGGAAGTCTTATGCCGTTTGTTCCGTATGTATAATTAAGTACCGCTATCCTTATACCGTCCTGTTCATAAATACAGATGTTATTCCTATCCTCTTCACTGTCATGTATTCCAAGCACCGTCACTTCCGGATGCTGACTTTCCCAGAAATTAAGGCAGTTCATGATACCTTTCTTTCCGCGGTCAAGTGAATGGTTCGTAGCATGACATATGATATCAAATCCGGTTTCGGCGAGCTCATCTCCTATCTCATAAGGCGCATTAAAGGCAGGATACCCGGAAACCTCAAGCTCCGCACCGCCTATTATGACTTCCTGGTTTACGATCGCTATGTCCGCGTTCCCGATCTCATCCACGGTCTTTGCAAATATCCCCGAATAATCATAGCCCTGTCCTTCCACACGGCATACACGGTTCACAGGGTCATGAAGAAGGATATCCCCGACCATTATCAGGGATATCCCTTCATCCGTGCCATCATCTTCCGCACGCGGAATATCATCTTCATTTGCGTTACCATCGTCCGTGACGTCCGCAGGCTTCTCACCATCACGCACTCCGTCGTCTGTATCACCCTGCACGGGAGCCTGCGCCGCTGCGGATGTATCCGGATGTATCTGCTGTCCCTGCGCAGGATCCGTTTCGTCCTGCGCAGGATCCGTCTCGTCCTGCACCGGAACGACCTTATCGCTCTGCGCCGCAAAATTCCCGGCCGGTTCCTTTGAGATACCCGTACACCCGGCCGCGAGCATAAGAACCAGGGCCGGGGCCGCAAACAGCATTCTGTGACTCATAAACACCTCATACCGGCCTTAAGCCGTTCAATCAGCCGTTCAATCCAGTTTAAGCCCCTTTAACAGGTCTGCAAGTCCGGTTCCTATGGTCTCATTGGAGGAATACATCTCAACTTCCTTCTGCTCTTCCTCGCTCCTTCCTTCTTCCTCGGACGCAGCCTTTATGCTTAAGCTTATCTTGCCTTCATTGGTATTTAATATCTTGACTCTTACCGTATCACCGACCTTAAGGACCTCCGAAGGCTTTTTGATCCTGTGATCGCAGATCTGGGAAATATGTACAAGTCCGCTCAATCCGTCGCCGATATCGACAAAGGCGCCGAATGTCGTAAGGCTTTCCACCTTGCCTTCTCTTATCGTACCGGGGATCAGCATCGCAACCTTGTGATCATGTTCCTCCTTTAACTTCTCCTTAAGTACCTCCCTTGCGGACATTATAAGCTTGTTCTTTTCACGGTTGACTTCGGTCACCCTTACATTAAGCTTCTTACCTTCATATGACGAAGCGTCTTCGACATACGATACATCAAGCTGCGAGACAGGTATAAAGCCTCTTATACCCTCAAGATATGCGACCGCTCCGCCCTTTACGACCTGGTTAACCTTAACAGTCAATTCCCTGCCGGATTCAAGGTATTCCTTAAGCACATCCCATGCCAGGACGGAGTTGGCTTCCTTCTTTGACAGCTGTATGTTACCGTTCCCGTCATCGGTTTTAATAACAGTCGCTTCGATTTCATCCCCGATCTTAACGTCATCCAGGATCGAAAAATCAGGATCGTCACTTAGATCCTCAACTTTGATCACGCCCTGGGTATAATATTTAAGATCAAGTGTTATTTCTTCATCCGTAACATCAATAACCGTTCCCTTGATCAAATCGCCCTCATTGATCGTCCTGAATGAGGCTTCGAGCTGATCCTCGTAATCCCGCATAGTTTCCATGTTTTCCCTCCTTTATTAACCTTTGGGGTCAACCGGTTTTGTCCGGTCCTTGGTCCCCTTTTTATTTATACCATACGTTATTTATATTGCCTGTTTTCACGTTCCGTCTATATACGCATATACCATCCCGGAACATATATATCATCCCGGAACATATATATCATCTCAGAACCTGAAATATATGAACGGATTGTATGTCGAATTCACTATGAACAGCATGCTTAACAGAAGAAGGCAGATAAGAAGGATCCTTCTTACTACACATGCCGTACTGCCCGGTCCCGCATGATTAAATTCCGCTACCCTGCTGCCGATCCGTCTCGGGAGAACCTCGGCCCAGGGAACACACGCCGCTATCGCTGCGATCAGTATCACGATCATCTTATTATCAAGGTAAAATCTCGCCGAAAACTCCGTATAACCGTGTGCACCGGCTCCGAACATGGCTCCTATGTATGAAAGAGCCTTAGGGACATCCTCAAGCTTGAAGAGTATCCAGCCGAATACCACCACGAGCATTGTGTAAAGCCACTTAATCACCGAAGGGATACGGGCGAACACGGATGACTCTTTATTCTTATTAAAGAACCTTTCCGCCAGCATAAAAAGTCCGTGCCACAATCCCCATATAAGGAAGCTCCAGGCCGCCCCGTGCCATAAACCGGTAGCGACAAACACCACAAGGAGATTGAAGTACACATTTCCCCTGCGGTTACCTCCAAGCGGGATATACAGATAATCCCTGAACCAGCTTGACAGGGATATATGCCATCTGCGCCAGAATTCCGTTATTGACTTTGAAATATAGGGATAATTGAAGTTTTCGAGAAACTTAAACCCGAAGATCCTTCCGAGGCCTATCGCCATATCGGAATATCCGGAAAAATCAAAAAAGATCTGGAGCGTATAGCATATCGCCCCTGCCCAGGCCACCGAAGGCTCCATATGGCCGAGATCTGCCGCAAATATCTTGTCCGCGACCTCGCCTATGCTGTTTGCAAGTATCGCCTTCTTCGCAAGACCTATGATGAACCTCTCGGCTCCGGTACAAAAAGTCCCAAGATCCGTGTTCCTGTCCTTCAGCGAATCCTTAATATCGGTATATCTTACGATGGGTCCTGCTATAAGCTGGGGGAACATTGATATATAAAGTGCAAGGTCTATGGGATTCTTCTGTACGAGCACTGTCCTGTTCCCGCTCCTGTCCGTAAGCCCGTCTCCGCGATAAACATCGATCACATATGACATACCCTGGAACGTATAAAAAGAAATACCTATGGGCAGCGCAACGTTGACCCAGCTTATTTCCTTGGACGATATCCGGTTAAGGGTCTCCATGAACAGATTAAAATATTTGAAATAGAAAAGAATCCCCAGATTATAAAGAACAGTAACGACAAGCGTTATCTTCTTGAGGGAGTGGGACCGGGGGACGGTTCTGTGGTCCCTTTTTGCTTCCCCAAAAGGGACCGCAGAACCGTCCCCCGGTCCCACTCCCTCTTTAAATGCAAAGAAATGTATCAGTAATCCGAAAATATAGTTTCCGGCTATGGATGCCAGCATGATAAAGATATAAACCGGCTCTCCCCAGGCATAGAAAAACAGGCTCCCGAGCAGAAGCCAGATATTCTTAAGCTTCTTCGGAAGCGCATAGTAACCCAATATCATTACAGGCAGAAAATAGCAGAAAAAAACGACAGAACTGAATACCATCTTACACCTCGGATGCTTCTGCGTCCTTAAGCCGTTCGGGAGACCAGCGGATCACCTTGACTCTTCGCTGTTTCTTACCGCGCTTCATAAGCCCCTTCACCTGCTCAAGGTACTCGATCGTAACCTTGGAAGTGAGCTTACTCTCCCCTGCGGGACGGGCCTGGAATTTATAAGGTATCTCGATAACCGTACGATATGTTCCCATCGCAAGAACCTCTATAAGGATCTTCCAGCCTATGGGTGCAAGGTCGGCGTCTTTGATGACTTCGCGGCGGAACATGAACAGTCCGCTGGTCGGATCTGTTATCTTGCGAAGGCACGGAAGCAATATCTTGCCTATATACCTTGCAACGGCAGATACAAGCTTTCTGTAAGGACCAAGTCCACCGTCGGAGCCGCCGGGAATGAACCTGCTCGGAACGCAGAAATCAACACCGGTTTCAAGACAGCAGTACATCGACTTAAGTATTCCGGGGGGATGCTGAAGATCCGCATCCATTACGGCAATATAGTCACCCTCTGCCATATGAAAGCCCTCTATAACGGCAGTTGCAAGCCCCGTCTCTCCCTCACGGTGCTTCATCCTTACATTCGGATTTTCGCTCATGACGCGCTCTATCTCCTTAGGAGTATCGTCGGTGCTGTCATCCACAAAAATGACCTCATATTCGATCCCTCTTAAGGCATAGTCTATCTGATTTACAAGATTTCCCACATTTTCCTTTTCATTGAATGTGGGAACCACAACTGAGATCTTACCCATATTTCCTCCATAATATACTGAAACGGTCCTGCAGGATCAGGTTATATCCTGTTTACGGACTTAGCGGATTTAAGGATCCTTCAAAAGCCGTTTTAACTCTATCATCTTGTCACGCAGCATGGCAGCCGATTCAAAATCAAGCTCGACGGCGGCTTTCTTCATCTGCTTCTCGACCTGTGCGATAAGCTTCTCAAGCTCCCGTTCATCCATCGATTCGGGATCCTTGTCAAACTGCATCTCTTCTTTTGCGATCTCTTTGGAGATGCTTATAAGATCCCTTACTGCCTTCTTGATGGTCTGCGGCGTGATCCCGTGCTCCTCGTTATACCTGCTCTGGATCGCGCGCCTTCTGTCCGTCTCATCGATGGCATTCTTCATCGAATCGGTCATGGTATCGGCATACATGATGACGCGTCCCTCGGAATTTCTGGCCGCACGGCCGATAGTCTGGATAAGCGACGTCTCCGAACGAAGAAAACCCTCCTTGTCGGCATCAAGGATCGCCACAAGCGATATCTCGGGAATATCAAGACCCTCCCTTAAGAGATTTATTCCGACAAGCACATCAAAAACATCAAGCCTCATATCCCTGATGATACGGGCCCTCTCAAGCGTATCGACATCCGAATGCAGGTATTTGACTCTTATTCCGGCCTGCCTTAAATATTCCGTAAGGTCTTCGGCCATACGCTTCGTCAGAGTCGTGACAAGAACCTTATTATGATTCTTTATTTCTTTGTTTATCTCACTTACCAGGTCATCTATCTGGCCCTTTACAGGCCGCACGCTGACCTCGGGATCGAGAAGACCGGTGGGTCTTATCACCTGTTCTGTGCGAAGAAGTTCATGTTCCGCTTCGTATTCAGCAGGCGTTGCGGAAACAAACATCATCTGGTCTATTTTACCCTCAAATTCCTCAAAGTTCAAGGGGCGGTTATCCTTTGCGGACGGCAGTCTGAAGCCAAAATCAACGAGTGTTGTCTTTCTCGACTGGTCGCCTGCATACATTCCCCGGATCTGAGGTATCGTCATATGCGATTCATCAACAATTATAAGATAATCATCCGGAAAATAATTCATGAGTGTATACGGCATACAGCCCGGTGCCCCGCCGTAAAGATGACGCGAATAATTCTCTATCCCGGAGCAGAATCCCGTTTCCCTGAGCATCTCGATATCGTATCTGGTCCTCTCCGCGATCCTCTGGGCTTCAAGCAGCCTTCCCTCGCTTTCAAAATAGCGTATCCTCTCGTTCAGTTCCGCCTCTATTGTTGCACAGGCTGCTTCTATCTTGTCGCGCGGCAGTACATAGTGCGACGCAGGGAATACCGCGAAATGGCTCATCTGTGCCTTGACTTTGCCTGTCAGCGGGTCTATCTGCACGATCCTGTCTATCTCATCACCGAAAAATTCGATCCTGACTGCAGTATCCGATTCCCACGCGGGAAATACTTCTATAACGTCTCCGTTGACCCTGAACCTTCCCCTGGAAAAATCCATCTGGTTGCGCTCATAGCTGATGCTTATAAGTTCGCGTATCACTTCATCCCTGTCCTTGTTCATTCCGGGGCGGAGCGATATTATCATGTTCATATAGTCTGTAGGCGAACCGATACCGTATATGCACGAAACCGACGATACGACGATAACGTCCCTCCGCTCGGTAAGGGATGCCGTTGCGGAAAGTCGCAGCTTATCGATCTCATCATTTACGGAAGAATCCTTCTCGATATACGTATCCGTGGAAGGCACGTAGGCTTCCGGCTGATAATAATCGTAGTAGGACACAAAGTACTCAACGGCATTATTGGGGAAGAATTCCTTCATCTCCCCGTAGAGCTGGCCGGCAAGGGTCTTGTTATGAGATATGATCAGAGTCGGTTTATTCAGGGCCGCTATAACGTTCGCCATTGTAAATGTTTTTCCCGATCCCGTAACACCAAGTAAGGTCTCAAACTGGTTGCCCGCTTTGAAACCATCTACTAATGCTTTTATTGCCCTCGGCTGATCGCCGGTAGGCTTGTAATCTGAGTGTAATTCGAAGTTCATTTTATTAACAATCCTTTATGCCTTTAGAATCATAAAACCTGTTGCCGCATCCTGTTATTGCATCATTTCATATTCTATATGTCCCAACATAAAATAACACAATAATTCACTGTCTACCATCATCTATTAACCGCACGCTCTGTAATCTCAAGCAGTTCCGAGGCAGCCTGTTCATTTTCCACTCGGATGAGATTATCATAAACATCTGCTTTTCCGAGCAGATTCATACCACCATGCCATACAAGTTTTCGATCTATTACAGCATAATGCTCCCCCTCGTCCGGTGTTGTCCGAACACTGATTCCGCTGTTTCTCATTTCATCAATCAATATATGGAACTCTATGGTATCCCCGTACCCGACCGCGTCCGGTTCCGTTGTGATA
>JAILLY010000072.1 GCA_024692905.1 Lachnospiraceae bacterium
CTGGACACATATCCTTTCCTTCTTGGGATCAACAACAAAGATGGCATCGGGGATCTTCTTCATTTCCTTGATACCGCCAAGGTTTCTCTCAAGCTTCTCCCACTCCTTCTTAAGTGCGATGACTTCCTTCTTGGGAAGCACGTCGAAAGTTCCGTCCTGAGACATCCTTTCGATGTCCTTAAGCCTTCTGATACGGCTCTGGATGGTCTTGAAGTTGGTGAGCATTCCGCCCAGCCATCTCTCATTTACATAGAACATACCGCAGCGCTCTGCCTCAACCTTGACAGCATCCTGTGCCTGCTTCTTGGTTCCTACGAACAGGATCGTACCGCCCTGCTCAGCGATCGATGCTACCGCATTATATGCGTCATCAACCATTCCTACCGACTTCTGAAGATCGATGATATAGATACCGTTCCTCTCGGTATAGATGTAGGGAGCCATCTTAGGGTTCCACCTTCTGGTCTGGTGTCCGAAATGAACACCCGCTTCGAGCAGCTGCTTCATTGAAATTACGCTCATTTTAAATACCTCCGTTTGGTTTGTCTTCCGTCTGCTTCCGCTTGCAGGCCACCCGAGCAAGGCACCGGCCTGCCTATCCGCAAACGTGCATATTTGTAACCTTTAAGACGGTATATCCAAAAAAACCGCCCTTACGGTTAACACAGTAAGCAACTCAGATACTATATCATAAAAACATTCATGAATCAAGCACTTCCTGTATCAGGATCCGCTCATCCATGGGATATTTCTTACCCTTTATCTCCTGATAATCCTCATGCCCCTTTCCGGCGAGGACGATTATATCACCGGGCATACCGTTTTTGATGACATATCTTATTGCCTCTTTACGGTCGGGTATCGAAATATGTTTTCCGTCAGTCTTTGAAATCCCGGTCTCAATATCCTTTATTATATCAAGCGGTTCCTCAAACCTCGGATTATCGGAAGTTATGACGGTAAGGTCGGCAAGCCTTCCGGACACCTCACCCATCTCATACCTCCTCAGTTTCGAGCGGTTTCCGCCGCATCCGAACACGCACACAAGCCTTCCCGGATCGTAAGCCTTAAGCGTTGTAAGAAGACTTTCAAGAGCCATTGCATTATGTGCATAATCAATCATAAGGGTAAAGTCATCGGATACATGTATCATCTCTATGCGTCCCTTGACTTTTGCTCCCTTTAAGGCCTTAAGGATATTGTCTTTATCGATATCAAAATGCCTGCACACGGCTATTGCACAAAGTGAATTATAAACACTGAAGATGCCCGGAAGATCGGCCTGTGCATTTATTGTTATAAGGCCCTCTGTTTTGAACGAAACCCCAAGGTAACCTTTCCCGCGTACGAACTCAATATCCTTTGCCCTTATGTCCGCTCCTTCGTTAAGTCCGTATTTCTCAACAGTGCAGGTATGACCCTTTAATATGTCTTCGACATGTTTGTCATCACCGTTCACGATCCCGACCCTGCACTGCTTAAACAGCATGCTCTTGCACTCAAGATAATGCTCAAAACTGTCATGTTCATTAGGGCCTATATGATCGGGCTCGATATTTGTAAATATCCCGAGATCAAAGTCGATCGCGGCCGTTCTGTGAAGCATGAGTCCCTGTGAGGATACCTCCATGACCACGGCATCACATCCTTCATCCACCATCTGCTTAAGATAATCCTGCAATACATAGGATTCGGGAGTTGTATTGAGAGCAGGGATATGCCTGTCCCCTATTATCACCTCGATCGTACCTATAAGCCCGACCTTATACCCCGCATTCTCGAGTATCGATCTTATAAGATAGGTGGTCGTGGTCTTCCCCTTGGTACCGGTTATGCCTATCGTCTTAAGACGGGACGACGGGTTGCCGTTATACGCCGATGCTATGTATGCCATGGCATATCTGGTGTTTTCAACCAGTATGACTGTCGTGTCACCTTCCGTCTCAACCTCATGCTCGACAATGACCGCAGCCGCCCCCAGGCGCGATGCTTCCGCCGCGGCCGAATGGCCGTCAAAATTCGCTCCCTTTACACATACAAAGACACAGCCTTTGCAGAGTTTACGCGAGTCGTATACCACCGCCGTAACTTCCTTATCCTCACTGCCTTTAATGCACTTATGTACGATACCGCCTATAAGCTCTTTAAGTGTCATGCGATCATCTCCAATCCTTAAGTGTCAGCTGCACCTTTTCATTTCCCATATATCTGTCTATGCCTATCTCATACATCACCGATACGGTTCCGGCCGATCGCAGGCTGTTCTCTGTCTCATCCCCGTCGCCGAAGTATACGGCATCCGCACGTGTACCGTCAGGACTTATGAGTTTGAGCTTTACAACATTCCTGTTTTTTCCGAATACCTTTATATCGGATGCCTTAAGATCCTTACATGCAAACAACGGTCTCGGATTTCCGGTCCCGAACGGCTCAAGCTTCTCTATCTCTCTTGCCAGATCAAGCGTTGCATAACCGACGGGCAGTGCGATATCCGCAACAAGCTTAAGCGTCATGTCATCCTCCGTAAGGGAACAGTCACCGTTAAGCCTTGTCCTAAGTTCATCTATATCTTTCTCATGCATTGAAAGGCCTGCCGCCATCTTATGGCCTCCGAACTTGATAAAGAGGTCGGCACATTTCGTGAGTTCGGCATGCATGTCGTATGCTTCTATGGATCTGCCGGATCCTTTCACGCCATCGCCCGTGCCCGTTAAGACTATCGAAGGCCTGAAATACTTTTCCTTAAGGCGCCCGGCTATTATCCCGGCAAGGCTCTCATGGCATTCGGGAAGATGGATAACGATGACCCTGTCAGGCTCTCTGCCGGCCTTATCTATCATTTCCACGGCCTCATCCCTGTAATGATCCGTCAATTCCTTTCTGCTGTCATTGAGTGACTTTAACTCATTTGCAGCCATAAGCGCCTCTTCATACGTTTCGGCATTGAACATTTCAAGCGCCCTAAATGCGGAATCAAGACGTCCCGTGGCATTTATGCAGGGTCCCAATATAAAACCTATATGATACGGGGCAAGACGGCTCCTGTCGACACCGGTCACGTCAATAAGGCAGTTCATGCCTTTATTGTCTGTCACCTTCATCCTGTTTAGGGCATGCTTTACGGCTATCCGGTTTTCATCCTTAAGCTCCATCACATCTCCGACAGTCGCAAAACCGGCAAACATTAAAAGATCGTCGAGCAATTCAGCGCCCTGTCCTGCAAGTCCAAAGACACACTGCAATAATTTATACGCGACCATCGCTCCGCATATCTCCTTATACGGATAGGGACAGTCACTTTGCTTGGGATCAATGAGTGCATCGGCAGGCGGCAGTATATAGTTCCTTACTCCGTCTGTATCCTCATACGGAACCTCATGATGATCGGTGACTATGACCCGTATGCCCTTTTTATTTGCATATTCCACCTCGGCCGCGGCAGAGATACCGTTATCACAGGTAAGGATCATTCCGGCACCGTATCTTAACGCCTCATCTACCATACCCATGTTCATGCCGTACCCGTCGGTCATCCTGTCGGGAAGCCTGACCATGGCCTCACCGCCAAGGAAGGTTATACCCTTAAGCAGTATGTATGACGAACATACGCCGTCGATATCATAATCGCCGATTATGAATATCTTGTTTCCTTCTTTTACGGCTTTATATATCATGTCGGCGGCCTTATCGGCATCCTTTAAAAGATGCGGATCATGCATATCGGAAACCTTACCGTTTAAATACATATCTATTGCTTCATCGCCGATAACATCCCTGTTCCTTATGATCCTCGAAAGGACAGGGGATATACAAAACCGCGCCGCTATTTCGTTGAAATCCGCCCTTTTGGCGGCCACCATCCATTTACTCATGATATCGTGGTCCTGTCATTAAAGAATAAGACCCCGGCCGCGATAAGCTGCGGCCAGGGCCTTTAAAAGTCATATGATCACTTACTCTTTGCAAGCCTTGTCTTAAATATATACCAGAGTGCACTCGCAAGACAGATCGATGAATACGTTCCGCAGACGATACCTACCATAAGAGGAAGCGCAAATTCCTTGATGGAGGTAACGCCGAGCACATAGAGCACCGCGACCATTATGAACGTCGTCAGTGATGTGAATATGCTTCGTGTGAGTGTCTGGTTTACGCACATATTGACCTTTTCTTCAAGAGAGAGGTTATTAAACTGAGGATCCCTTAAAACTTCCCTTATCCTGTCATATATAACGATCGTCGCATTGATCGAATAACCGACTATCGTAAGCATGCAGGCAATGAACGTATTGCCCACGGATACCCTCGAGAAAGCATAGAATGCAAGGACGACCAGAACGTCGTGTACAAGAGCGGTAACGGAACCGAAACCGAACTTGACATCGCTGAACCTTATCCAGATATAAAGCAGCATGAATATGGTCGCAACGATCACGGCAATGACTGCGCTCCGGCTCATTTCCGAGCTTATCGTGGAGCTTATCGTCTCGGCCGTTATCTTCTCGGCCTCTACTCCGAAATTCTCAACCATCTTGTCCGAGAATGACGTTCTTTCCTCCGCCGAAAGCGTACGTGTCTTGAATATAACCTCATTGCTGCCGGCAACCTTCTGGACCTGAACATTACCGTCACCGGTAATGCCTTCAATAACGGGTACTACCTTCGCATCGATATCCGCGACCGGCATATCTTCGTTGAAGGTAACGTTCGTTGAAGTACCGCCGAGGAACTCAAGCGAAAGATTGAGTGCATGTTTGCCTGCGCCGGCGTTTACCCCCATTACTATGAATCCGGCAACGATCGCAGCGATCGAAATACCGATGAATATCTTACGCTTGCCAAGGAAGTCGAACTTCATCCCAAGCTTTGCCTTGCCGTAGAACTTCTCGTCTTTAATACCCAGATCGTACAGGGAAACAAGAAGCCTTCTTGTGACAACGAGTGCCGTGAACATCGAAACAACGATACCGATACCAAGCGTGATCGCGAAACCCTTTATCGAACCGGTACCGAGAATACCGAGGACAACGGCTGCGATAAGAGTTGTTAAGTTACCGTCGAGAATTGCCGAGAATGCCTTCTCGTATCCAAGCTTGATGGCTGTGTTTACGGTCTTGCCCGAAGCTATCTCTTCGCGGATCCTCGCGAAGGTGATAACGTTGGCATCAACCGCCATACCTATCGAAAGAATGATACCTGCGATACCCGGAAGTGTGAGCGTAAGTCCGAACGCATCCGAGAAAAGATTGAGCAGTACCATAACTACAACAACATATAAAGCAAGGGCAAGCGATGCGCAAAAACCGGGTGCAAGGAAGATAACGATCATGAATACGACTACTATCGCAAAACCTATGATACCTGCCTTTATACTGGTGGCGATCGCTTCCGATCCAAGCTGGGCACCTACCACATTACTTCTCAACTCCTCAAGTTCAACCTTAAGTCCGCCGATCCTGATAGTTGACGCAAGCTGTTTGGCTTCTTCAGCGTCGCTCATACCCGTGATCTGGGCCTGGCCGTTCGTGATGGCTGATTCTACCCTCGGTATGCTGACTGCAACACCGTCATAGTAGATCATGATCGTATCATGGTTCGTAACGGCCTTTGTCGTAGCATCCGCAAACTTCTTTGCTCCTTCCGGAGTAAGAGTCAGTTCAACTATATTCTTGGTACCCTGAAGCTCATCCTGGTACGTTCCGCCCGCCGCAGACTGCACATCTGTTCCTTCAAGCACTATGGAACCGTCAGCCTTGAGTTCATCGATAGTCTTGTTTAAGACTCCCGATGACGGATCGTAGTTTGCATTGCCTTCAGAGTCATACTGGGCGATGAAATACAGCGCACCGGGTTTACCGAGTTCCTCAAGGACCGCATTCGCGTCAGCAACACCGGGGATCTCGATATTGATACGGTCATCACCCTCCTTATATACCTGAGCCTCCGTACTGTAGCCCTCAACACGCTTCTGAAGCTTGTAGATCGTATCGTCCATATCCGATGCGGACGGCTTCTCTTCACCCACCGCCTGATATGTTATGCTGACACCTCCGGCCAGATCGAGTCCGAGCTTGATCTCCGAAGCGGCTCCTACCTTGTCCTTTCCGACACCGTAAACGACCATGAACGCAAATGCGACTGTAAGTGCGATCACGATCAGAAGTGTAAGGACTGCATTACGTTTCTTCATTGCTTTTCTCCCTTGTATAAATATTATTCAATAAATTTATATGATGCTTACGTCAAGATCCCATATCCGCCTCGGCAGCCTTAAGCATGATGGCCGCCTCAACGCGCTTTCTCATAAGCTCACATCCTATATCATATGCCCCGTTAATGTCTCCGGAAAAGGCAAATGCGTTTGCCGCACAGCCTCCGCTGCAGTAAAACCTCGCAAAACACTCACGGCACTTTTCCCTGCTGTATACATTGCAGAGCTTGAACTCATCGCGAAGTTCAGTGTTTACTATACCATCATATACATTTCCGAGCTTAAATCCATCCTGTCCGACAAACTGATGGCAGGGATACAGATCGCCTTCCGGAGTTACCGCAAGATATTCCGTACCGGAGCCGCAGCCCGAAAGCCGCTTATATACACAGGGTCCTCCCTCAAGATCGATCATGAAATGGAAAAAGTTCACTCCCCTGCCCTGTTTCTTAAGTTCAATGAGCTTACGGGCAAGGATATCATACTGCTCAAGGATAAAAGGAACATCTTCCTCCCTTATCGAGTAATCCTCATCCGGTCCGGCAACAACAGGCTCGACGCTTATCTGTTTGAACCCGAGTCCGGCAAGGTGCATCACATCCTCGGAAAAATCAAGGTTATTCCTTGTGAACGTACCCCTTACGTAATAATCGGTCTGGTTCCTTGAATCGGCTGCCTTCTTGAACTTGTCAACGATAGCATCGTAACTGCCCTGTCCGCCCCTGAAAGGCCTCATAAGGTCGTGGATCTCCCTGCGCCCGTCAATGCTGAGTACAAGATTGCTCATTTCCTTATTGGCAAATTCAAGGATCTCATCATTAAGGAGTACACCGTTCGTGGTCAGCGTGAAACGGAACTTCTTATCGTATTTCTCCTCAAGGCTCCTGCCGTATGTGACAAGCTGTTTGACCACATCAAAGTTCATGAGCGGCTCCCCGCCGAAGAAATCCACTTCAAGGTTTCTCCTGCCTTCCGAACCCGCAACAAGAAAATCAAGGGCCTGCCTGCCGACCTCATAACTCATGAGCTGGCGCTTGTCCTGATGATACTTCCCTTCTTCGGCAAAACAGTACCTGCATGCAAGGTTACAGTCATGCGAAACGTGCAGGCATAAAGCCTTCACATTGGTCTTTCTCTTTTTGAAGTCGATGACTATATCCTTATAGGTATCTTCCGAAAACAGCATCCCCGATCCGATAAGCTCGGAAACCTCTTCATAGGCCTCCTTTATAAGTTCTTCGTCATATGAGGAAAGCCTGTCCCCAAATACGTCCTTTATCTCGTCGTAGGAAGCGGCCTTTATGCCTTCTTCCGTGGCCGAACTTATACTTCGCTCATCCTTTATAAGATCAAGCGATTCGATTAGATCGTAAACAACATCATCAACAACATGGACGGCACCGCTGTTCACATCCATCACTATGTTGTAGCCGTTGCTCCTGTATTGATGCAGCACCTGATACCTCTTAAATAATCCTAAAACAGCCTTCCGAATACACGCACATAAGCAGCGGACGGCATTACGTTCGCTGCTCATGCTCATTATTGCATAAGGATAGTTTGATTACTTCGCCTTCTCGCAGGTCTGATTACCTACGGTACAGGATGTCTTGCATGCAGACTGGCATGACGTCTGGCACTCACCGCATCCGCCCGTCTTGGCCGACTTCCTGTAATCTCTTGTGTTGAGAGTCTTAATATGCTTCATAACATAAACCTCCTGGATTAAAAAACTTCGCCGTACCTGCCGCTCCACGGCATTATTGAAAGTATAGCATACTCCTCGTCTAAATTAAAGAACTATTTTAATTATTGGCCTCTTCCCCGTCCTGCGTAACGGTTTCTTCTTCCCTTCCGACATCACCGGCATCCGTACCGGCTTCTCCTTCTTCCGTTTCCTCTTCATTCATCTCCGGAAGCTCCATTTTGATCCGTTCGATGTGATTCTTATCCATCAGTATCGCGGTAAGCTTCGTTCCGTCATCGAGCAGTACGGACTCATCGGTTTCGGGAACCCTGTCAAGCTTCTCTATCATAAGGCCGCCGATCGAGTCATAATTCTCTGAACTGAGTTCAAGGCCGAGGGCATCATTAAGATCATCTATCTTAAGCGATCCGTCAACGAGGTATTCCCTTTCGTCCACCTTGCGGATAAGGTCCTCCTCGTCCTCATCAAATTCGTCCCTGATCTCTCCGACGATCTCCTCAAGAAGATCCTCAAGAGTCACAAGCCCCACCGTATCACCGTATTCATCAAGGACTAAGATCATGCTTATGTGATTCTGCCTCATCTCAACCATGAGTTCGGAGGTCTTCTTGTATTCAACCGTGAAATTGGCCTCCCTCATGATGTTCCTTATATTGAAGTTGTTCACGTCCTCATAAAAAAGGACGTCCTTCATATTGATTATGCCGATGATATTATCGGTGGATTCCTCAAAAACAGGGATCCTCGTATATTTATGGACCTCAAACTGCTCCTTTAATTCCCAGTAACTTGCATCAACATTGACGCAGGTCATTTCGATACGGGGGATCATGACATCCTTGGCAAGCGAGTCACCGAAATCAAAAACATTGTCGATCATCTCACGTTCTTCGGCCTCAATGACTCCCTCCTCATGGCTCGCATCGAGGATATTCCTGATCTCACCCTCGGTAAGTACCGATTTGGCCTTGTCGGGATCGATCCGGAGGAGCCTTAAGAACATTCTCGATAACTTATCCACGAGATAAATGACGGGCGTCAAGAGCTTCATCGTGAACATGACCGGTCCGCTGAATGCAAGCGACAGCCCTTCGTTATGGATGGTCGCAATGGTCTTGGGCATGATCTCACCGAATATGAGCACGATGAGAGTCAGTATTCCGACGGCAACGGCAACAAAATCATTGTTCCATATCCTGGCCGTCATCGTCGTGACAAGCGCCGATGCGGAGATATTGACGATATTGTTCATTATCAGGATGGCGCTTAACATCTTGCTCTTGTTTTCAAGGAGCTTAAGTGCGCGTCCCGCTCTCTTATTCCCTTCGTCGGCAAGAGTCCCGAGTTTTATCTCACTCACCGTGGTAAGTGCGGTCTCCGATGCCGAATAAAACGCCGATAATATCAGCAGCACGATCAGGATGAGCAGCTGTATGACACCTTCGGTATCCAAAAATTTCACTCCTTTCTGTGAGCCAGATACTGGGCCAGCTGTGTTCCGGGCCTTCTGTTCAGTATATTTGTCCTTATGTATTCAAAACATACATCCTCGCCTGACTCTGCGAGCATCGTAAGCAGCTTCTCAAGAAGCAGCCTTGTGTATTCTTCCATAAACCTGCCGGGCGACCCGCTGTTGTAATACTCAAGCGGCATATCGTCGGTATAATGTCCCCTGTTATAGGTCTTTGAAGCCGCAATGCGGTCCATGAACATTTCTACTATATACCTGTCCGGCATCCTTGCGGGTATTATCCCCTCGCCTTCGCGGGAACTGTAATCCATCCAGTATTCGTAATGGTGCTTGTTCCTGCCCTTATGATGAAGCCACGCACTTGAATATCCGACATCTTCGCGTTCCGCATTGTTCGGGCTCCTGAAGCCCTGATAGTATTTGGCTCCCACTATGAATTCATCCGGAGAATACTTGCTCAGATCATGTGTCAGCCCCTGAAAATACAGCCCGACCGCAAAACACCCTGCCCTGACAAGCCTGCGATGGGCGCCGATCGTCCTGAAATGCTCAATCACCTTCATTTTGGACTTCCTCCAGTTCCAGGAACTCATCTCCTGGATAATCCTCTTCATCGGGAGATATGTATATAAGGTCTCGTCCGGCATCAAGGAACACGACCTTTATCCCTTCGGGAACACTTACCATATCCCCTTCGCTTTCAAACCTGATGCCGTCACATGAAAGTGATGCGATAAAGCCCCCGATAGACCTGCTGAACGCACCGGGCTGACCTGCAGACTTATACATTTCCGCGGCCTTTTCACGTGTGAGGATCTCAGGAGCACTCCCCTTCGCTAACGCCTCACGCGTATTCTTTGCATATTCATCTTCAAGTTTAAAGAAATCTTCGCTTAATCTTATATTGTCAACGAACATGTCAAATGCGTTTTCATACCAGTCATACAGTTCATCCGATCCTGCCTCAAAACTGGCGAGGGTAAGTATATAACAGTCAAGTGCCTGTCCACGGATATCCGCATCCGTATCACTGTAATCATATACCGTGCATAATACCGGCACATAGAACCTGCAGGATACCGCATGATCCTCCTTGGTGAGTATGCGGTAATCAAATATCTTATTTGATGTATATGTATTGTTCTTCTTAAACTCAGTACCGGAAGGAAGACCGAAAAGCGCGTTTAAATCCCTGTCTTTATCGTTTTCGTATGCCTCCGCGACCTTCTCAAAGGCTTCGTTTACCTCATTTGCAACCTCTGTACTTCCCATCTGCTCGATCTTTTTCGATGTGGGATAAGCCTGCTTGATTATCTCATTAAGATACTTCTCGACCGAAGTGAAATTGTAGAAGCTCACGCCTCCCTTTAAGTTGGCTTCCACGTTGGCCGGCGTCATGCCGTTACCCTGCATGGATATAAACTGATAATGCTGGGGTGAAGTAAAAGTCAGCTGCGTGGTGTTATCTTCGTTCGTAGCCACAAAACTGAATACGGCGGGGTACATCTGACTCCCCCTGTTATAATCGATGGAATGATCGATCTTTGAAAGATCCTCCGGATATACCGTTGAAAATATCTCATTCCCGGCATCATCGGGGACTGTTATGCGTTTGAAATAATATCCGGCATCATCCTTGACTTCTCTCTTCCTGCCGTTTACTTTGCCCTGCCCGCTATTTCTCATATCGAAAAGACGCTGTGCAAAGATGTTTTTATCCGAACCTTCGCCGCCTTCTCCGGATGAGATGTTTATGTATACCTGCGAAACGAATATACCTATCATCAGAAGGATAACGACAAAGACAAGGATAATGGCGAGTATTGCAAGATTTCTCTTACCTGCCTCCTTTTTCTCATTATCGATCTTCTTCTGGAGTTCTTCGGGATATTTGGTGTAATTTGACTTATCCTTAACGTCGTTCCCGCATCCGATGCAGATCTCCATATTGTCTTCGAGCAGCATTCCGCATTTTCTGCAATACTTCATATTCCATCCTCAAATTACCGATCCGCGCTCTGTGTATCAACCTTGATACCAAGCTCCTCAAGCTGCTTATCATCTACCCTGTCGGGGGCTTCGCACATAAGGTCGGAGGCATCCTTAACCTTGGGGAATGCCATCACTTCCCTTATGCTCTCGGCGCCGACCATCAGCATCACAAGACGGTCAAGTCCGTACGCCAGTCCCGCATGAGGCGGAACTCCGTATTTAAAGGCATTGAGCAGGAAGCCGAACCTGCTGTACGCATCCTCCTTCTCAAAGCCGAGTACTTCAAACATCTTCTCCTGAACATCGGACTGGTGTATCCTTACGGAGCCGCCGCCGAGCTCGGTCCCGTTTAATACTATATCGTAAGCCTTGGCCCTTACCCTGCCGGGATCTGTGTCAAGGTATATCAAATCCTCATCCATCGGCATCGTGAAAGGATGATGCATCGCCTTGTAGCGGTTCTCTTCCTCGCTCCACTCAAGCAACGGGAACTCCGTTACCCAGAGGAAATTAAACTCACCCTCAGGTATCATTCCGTATGTCTTTGCGATCTCTATCCTGAGCGCTCCGAGGACATTCCATACAAGCGTCGTCTTATCAGCCGCAAACAGGAGAAGGTCTCCGGGTTCACCCTTCATTGCGCTTACAAGTGCCTTGAGTTCGTCTTCCGTCATGAACTTTGTAAAGCTCGACTTATATGTCCCGTCGGGAAGTATCCCGAGATATGCCAGGCCCTTTGCTCCGTAACCCTTTGCAAATTCAACGAGAGCATCTATCTTCTTGCGGGGCATCTCAGCCTGTCCCTTTACATTGATACCGCGAACGGTTCCGCCGCTTTCAACGGCTCCGAAGAACACACCGAATCCGCATCCCTTTACAACATCGGACACATCGGTAAGTTCCATGCCGAAACGCATATCGGGCTTATCCGAACCGAACCGGTTCATCGCCTCGATCCAGGTCATCCTCCTTATCGGAAGAGGAACTTCTATATCAAGAACTTCCTTGAATACCCTTGCGATCGCGCCTTCATTGACCGCGATGACATCATCCACGTCAACGAAACTCATCTCAAGGTCGATCTGCGTGAATTCAGGCTGCCTGTCTGCCCTAAGATCCTCATCGCGGAAGCACTTGGCCACCTGGAAATATCTGTCATATCCCGAGCACATAAGCAGCTGCTTAAAGAGCTGGGGCGACTGCGGGAGCGCATAAAAACTTCCCGGATGGATACGGCTCGGTACAAGATAATCCCTTGCGCCCTCGGGGGTACTCTTCTGGAGTATGGGAGTCTCTATCTCAAGGAATCCCTCTTTCATAAAGTAATCCCGGATGACATTTACTATCCTGCTCCTTAATATGATGTTCCTCTGGATATCCGGGCGGCGAAGATCAAGATACCTGTATTTGAGCCTTAATTCCTCTTTGGTCTTGGAATCCGGTTCTATCGGGAAAGGCGGGGTTTCCGCTTCCGAGAGGACACGAAGGTCCTTTGCTCTTATTTCGATGGTACCGGTCTTAAGCGCCTTATTGGCCTCTCCGGCCCTCTTTTCGACTCGTCCCGTGACCGCGATCACGAATTCGCTCCTTAACTTATATGCCTTATCAAAGCCCTCGGCTCCGATATCCTTATCCTCAAATATGATCTGGAGTATGCCGCTGCGGTCTCTTAAGTCCGTAAAGATGATGCCGCCTTTGTTCCTGCTCCTCTGGACCCAGCCCATTACAGTGACTTCCTGTCCGATATTTGCTTCCGTAACTTCCGTACATCTGTGGGTCCTTTTAAGACCCATCATAGACTCTGCCATGATAATTCCTTCCCTTCTATTTCTTTAATTCGGTATTGTAAAAATCACGTATATCCTCTGCGGCATATCCTTCCTTCATAAGCTGTTCCTTCTGGAACTTCTTATTCTTGTTCATCTGGGATATGAGTACCTTGACTCCCTGTGAGCGAAGAGCCGCAGCTTCCTTCATGATATCGCAGATCCGCTCGCCCGACGCACCTTTTTCTATAAGGAACACCTGGCGCCTTGAATCATCGGGAACCTTAAAATCCCTGTCAAGAAGGATCGTTATTATCCTTTCAAATCCGATCGAAAAACCGCATGCACAGGTCTTCTGCCCGGTAAAGCGTCCGATCATATCATCATATCTTCCGCCGCCGGCAACCGAGCTTCCGAACTCATCCATGCTTATCTCAAATATGGTTCCCGTATAATAAGACATGCCGCGTACCAAAGTAGGGTCAAATTCGATCTTAAAATCAGCTCCTCTGGTCGCTTCAACGCACTTCATTATCGTCTCAAGGCTTACTGCGGTCTCATCGGGAAGTATGTCTCCGAGCTTTTCTTTAAGGCTCTTAAGTCCTGTGATATCACGGCTCGTGGTTGTAAAGAGATCAAGATACTTATCGACATCCTGTTTAGGGAACCCCGCCTCGATAAGTTCATTCCTGACTCCGTCCGTGCCGATCTTGTCCATCTTGTCAAGAGTAATGAATATACCGTCAAGCTTATCTTCGGGGAATCCGGCATAAACAGCCATTGCCTTAAGTATCTTCCTGTCATTTATCCTGACAGTAAAGTTTTTAAAATCAAGCTTGCCAAGCAGCGTCGTCGTAGCCTGTATGAGTTCGGTCTCCGCAAGATAACTCGGATCTCCGAGTATATCTATATCGCACTGCACGAACTGGCGGAAGCGTCCCTTTTGAGGTCTGTCCGCGCGCCATACGCTTCCCATCTGGAGTGCCTTGAACGGACTGGGGAGTTCGTTGGCATGGTTCGCATAATATCTCGACAGCGGGACGGTAAGATCATATCTTAAGCCCGAATCCGCAAGGTCCTCTTCGCACTGCGCACCGGCTATATCAAGCTTCTCACCGCGCTTCATTATCTTAAATATAAGCTTCTCGTTTTCTCCTCCCTGCTTTGAGCACAGGTTCTCGATATGCTCCACACAGGGCGTCTCTATCGACTGGAAGCCGAAACCTCCGTATGTTTTCTTTACAAGTTCCATGACATAATCACGGATCTGCATCTCTTTTGGCAGTATATCCTTCATACCCGTTACGGGCTTCTTGACAAGCGACATGGCATTTCTCCTTATTTACTCCGTTATTGCGCAATATGCGCATTATTTTAAGATTTTATCATAAAAACATATTATTGAGAAGCATCAAACAGTTTCCTCTTCCTCTCAAGCATTTCATCAAGCCTGTTCATATACAGTTCCACATCCTTTACGTTATCGCATCTTGTTATAAGACTGTCGGGATAAACATGCTTGCTCACGGTCCCTGCTCCCACAGCCATTATCGACTGCAGTTCCTCCATTATCAGGATATTGTAGATCCCGTAACGGCATTCCTTTGCGTAACCTACATTCTCAAAGTTCCCCGCCATGTTCTTCTGTCTGTACAGATAATACGGCTCCATCCCCATTTCGCGGGCTCCCCTGTCTGCCGTTCCAAGCATTTCCGGTGTGTTTAAGCTCTTTATATCATCATGTTCCTTAAGAAATTCCGCCATTTTCGCGGCACGCTTTATCGCCATCGAATGAACGGTAAGGCTTTCGGGACTAAGCTTTTTTATCTCTTCCATTGTATGCCGGATATGATCTATGTTCTCGCCCGGCAGTCCGAGGATGATATCTGTGTTAATATTATCCATTCCGCATTCACGGGCTATACCAAAAGCCTTCCTTACGTCATCAGTACTGTGCCGTCTTCCTATGGTCTTAAGGGTCTCATCATTCATTGTCTGAGGATTTATCGATATCCTTGAAACACCGAGTTCCTTCAGCGTCCTAAGCTTTTCTACGTCGATCGAATCCGGACGTCCCGCTTCAACGGTGAATTCAAGTACCTTTCCGATATCGAACAGTTCATGCAGAAATCCGATAAGATCCTTAAACTGCTCCGGTAAAAGCGTAGTAGGGGTCCCGCCGCCGATATATATCGTGTCCGGTGTCCTCCCTTTATACAGTTCACGGGTAAGCTTCAGTTCCTCCTTAAGGCACCCAATATATTCATTCACCCTGTCCTTCCATCCGGCTATCGGATACGAAGTGAACGAGCAGTAAAGGCAGGTAGTCGGACAGAACGGTATCCCAATGTATAAGCTGTAGCCGTCTTTTGCATCGATATCCTTAAGGATCTCCCGCTCTCTGTGAGCTATCTGTATGCTTAATCCTATCTTCTCATCCGATACAAGATAGCGGTACTTCATATACTTTCTTATTTCTTCATCATCACTTCCGGCGCTTATCATCTGCATGGGTATCTTGACAGGCCTTATCCCGGTAAGTGTTCCCCACGGAAGGGTTCTTTTCGACACTTCGCCGGCACACCGGTAAATGCATCTTTTTATCGCATCCTTTATTGCGGCTTTATCGGGGCTGTAAAATTCTTCTTCCTTTTTAAGACATACTTCCCCGCTCACATAAGAACATGAGGCACGTGAGGAAGAAACGCATATATCATAAAACGAAGGAATCCCTGCGGATTCCTTTTCTTCCGGGCTTACCTTTATATTTATCTCCTTTTCCGGAAAAAAAGCCTTGAACAGAGCGTAAATGTCGTATTCAAGGTTTTTTTCATTTACTCTTATGTATATCATACCGGTCTTTCTTAAATAAACGGGTTGTTTTCTCTTTCAAATCCTATGGTCGTGGTATCGCCGTGCCCGGGATAAACCTTAACATCATCCGGCAGGCACATGAGTTTCTCACGTATCGAACGTATAAGGGTTGCCTCACTTCCCGTCGGAAGGTCGGAACGCCCAACAGAACAGTTGAACAGGGTATCCCCGCTTATCAGCATCTTCTCATCTTCGAAATAATAGCTGCAGCTGCCGTGTGTATGGCCCGGCGTCGCAATGAGTTTGCACTTTATCCCTTCGATATCTATTTCGGCTCCGTCCGGCAGATACTTATTGCATTTCACGGTATAGAGCCTGCCTATCTGATCGGTACAGTTGTTGTGGGTATCCTCACATACATCCTGTTCCTCTTCATAAGCATATATCTTAACGGAAGCTGCCTGTCTTAATTCGTTTGCGCCCATTATATGATCGAAATGTCCGTGTGTCAGCAGGATCCCCGCCACTTCGATATCCTTCCCTTTAAGCGCATTATATATCCCGATGCCGTCGCACGGGGGATCGAATGCGATCGCCTTGCGTGTTTCATCATCATATACAAAATAAAAGTTGGTCCCTACCGGTCCCATGACCATGCGTCCAATCTTAAGTTCACCCATCAGCCCGTAGTCCTTTCTATGTCGATAACGTCCTCGATCGCGCTTAATTTATCAACGACCCTGTTGAGTTCCTCCCTGTCCGATACTTCAAATGATATGGAAGTCGTGGCCGTTCCCTGCCGGCTCGTACGTACATTCATCTTAAGGATACCGACATTCTTCTCGGTGAGCACCCTCGTGATCTCGGCAAGAAGTCCGTTCCTGTTTACGGAATAGATGTTGATCTCCGCCATGTAACGTTCACTTGTCTTCTCCGCATCATGCTGCCACTCGGCTTCTATAAGCCTTGCACGTTCCATTTCAGGCAGGTTTATGATATTGATACAGTCAGTCCTGTGTATGGATACACCCCTTCCCCTTGTAACGAATCCGACGATCTCATCGCCGGGAATGGGATTGCAGCATTTGGAAAACCTTACGGCCACATCATCAATGCCGCGTACTACGATACCGCCCTTGCTCTTTACGCGGATCTTCTTCTCTTTCGCCGCCTCATTAACGTTTGAGAGAACCTCTTCATCCGAAAGGATCTTCGGATGATCGCGGTTATACAGTTCGACCATCTTGTTTATGATCTGGCCTTCCTTAAGTCCGCCGTGGCCGACCGCGGCCCTTACCGCATCCCAGTCCTTGAATCCGTATTTATCAAGTATCGAACGCATGTATTCGGGCTTGAATATACTTACGGGATCCACTCCGTGGCTCTTACAGTATTCATTGAGCAGTTCCTTGCCCTTTAAGATATTTTCCTCTTTGAGTTCGTTCTTGAACCACTGGTTTATCTTGTTCTTGGCCTGGGTGCTCTTTACTATATTGAGCCAGTCACGGCTGGGGCCCTTTGAATTCTGTGAGGTTATGATCTCTATGCGGTCACCGTTGTTTAAGACGTAATCGATCGTAACGAGCCTTCCGTTTACCCTGGCCCCGATCATCTTGTTCCCTACCGCGCCGTGTATGCTGTAGGCAAAATCGATCGTGTTGGATCCGGCGGGGAGTGTCTTTACATCACCAGCCGGAGTAAAACAGTAGACCGTATCGCTGAACAGATCAAGATCGCTCTTTAAGGTATTTAAGAACTCCCTGTTATCCGAAAGATCCTTCTGCCACTCAAGTATCTGCCTAAGCCAGCTTAGCTTCTCGGCCTCCTGCTCCTCAGCTTTCTTGCCGCTTCCGGACTCCTTGTATTTCCAGTGGGCGGCTATACCGTATTCGGCCGTCTTATGCATCTCATAGGTACGTATCTGTATTTCGAAAGGCTGGCCGGTATGGCTTATCAGAGTCGTATGCAGCGACTGGTACATATTGGCCTTAGGCATCGCGATATAATCCTTGAACCTTCCGGGTATCGGCTTATACATCTCATGTATGACACCGAGTGCGGCATAACAGTCCTTGACTGTATCAACCTTGATACGCACGGCGAACAGGTCATATATCTGGTCTATGGTCTTGTCCTGGTTGAGCATCTTTTTGTATATGCTGTAGAAATGCTTGACTCTTCCGTCTATTTCAGCCTTTATCCCGGCATTGGCGATATGATTGCTTACTTCTTGTACTATCTCCTGGACATATTTCTCGCGTTCCGACTTTCTTATCGCGATCTTATCCACAAGGTCGTAATATACTTCGGGCTCGAGATATTTTAAAGACAGGTCATCGAGTTCCACCTTGAGTTTCGAGATACCGAGCCTCATCGCAAGGGGCGCGTATATATCCATGGTCTCCCTTGCTATCTCCTTCTGCTTCTCGGGCGGCATATGCTTAAGCGTTCGCATGTTATGGAGACGGTCGGCCAGTTTGACCATTATGACTCTTATATCCTTGGCCATTGCAAGGAACATCTTCCTCAGGTTATCCGCCTGGAATTCAAGCTTATCCTCGTTATACTGCAGCTTTTCGAGCTTCGTGACACCGTCGACGATAAGTGCGACATCGGCTCCGAATTCCTTCTCAAGATCCTCTATGGTATGTTCGGTGTCTTCAACCACATCATGAAGCAGTCCCGCCGCTATGGATTCCTTGTCGAGCTGGAGTTCGGCGAGGATAACGGCAACACAGAGGGGATGGATGATATATGGTTCTCCCGATTTCCTTATCTGATCCTTATGGGCGTCATTGGCAACTCCGTAAGCCTTCTCAATAAGCGAAATATCATCGCTGGGATGATATTTTTTGACGCACTCTATCAGATCCCTGTATATATCATCGGGACACTCATATGCCTTCATGGGCTCGATACGCCCATCGTCAAGGATAAGCTCGGTTGTACGGTCCATTATCTCATCCATAAACACTCTTGTCTTCTGCCGTAAAAGGCAGGCTTTAAACAAAAAATGATATAATATTTTATACCACAGCGGTTAATTATTCAAGAAAATCTAAAGTTTTATTTCCTATTTCATATCATTTATGCTAAAATCATTAGGCTGCTTAAAATATAAATGAGGAGAACGCGATATGATCAGTGCAAATAACGTATCCTTAAGGTTGGGCAAGAAGGCCCTGTTTGAGGATGTCAATATCAAATTCACGGAAGGAAACTGCTACGGTCTCATAGGAGCTAACGGAGCCGGCAAATCAACCTTCCTTAAGATACTTTCGGGTGCCCTTGACACCACAAAGGGTGATATAGCGATAACCCCGGGCCAGCGGCTGTCCGTACTTGAACAGGATCATTTCAAATACGACGAGTATCCCGTAATGGATACGGTCATCCTCGGGAACAAGCGTCTCTACGAGATCATGAAGGAAAAGGATGCGATCTATGCCAAGGAGGATTTCTCGGATGAGGACGGAATACGTGCGAGTGAGCTTGAGGCTGAATTTGCCGAGATGGACGGATGGGAGGCAGAATCAAATGCCGCAACTCTTTTAAACGGCCTCGGTATAGAGACCGAACTCCACTATTCCATGATGAAGGACTTAACCGGTGCACAGAAGGTAAAGGTGCTGCTTGCCAAGGCCTTATTCGGAAACCCTGACATACTGCTCCTTGATGAGCCTACCAACCATCTTGACATGGATGCGATCGCATGGCTTGAGGAATTCCTTATAAACTTTGAGAATACGGTCATCGTTGTAAGCCATGACAGGTATTTTCTTAACAAGGTATGTACTCACACAGCCGACATAGACTACGGAAAGATCCAGCTGTATGCGGGCAATTACGATTTCTGGTACGAATCAAGCCAGCTGCTCATAAAGCAGATGAAGGAAGCAAACAAGAAGAAAGAGGAAAAGATCAAGGAACTGCAGGAATTCATCTCCCGTTTCTCCGCAAACGCTTCCAAGAGCAAGCAGGCAACCTCACGCAAGCGTGCCCTTGAAAAGATCGAACTTGAAGAGATCAAGCCAAGCAGCCGTAAATATCCTTATATCGATTTCCGTCCCGACCGCGAGATCGGCAACGAGGTGCTTACCGTCGAAGGAATAAGCAAAACGATCGACGGCGTTAAGATACTCGACAATATATCGTTCATACTCGGACATGACGACAAGGTGGCCTTCGTAGGCGGAAACGAGCTCGCAAAGACCACTCTGTTTAAGATATTGACAGGAGAGATCGAACCGGACGAAGGTACTTTTAAATGGGGTGTGACCACATCACAGGCCTACTTCCCCAAGGATCCCGGAACTGAGTTTAATAACGACCTTACTATAACAGACTGGCTCATGGGTTATTCACCCGTAAAGGATGTTACCTATGTGCGCGGCTTCCTCGGAAGGATGCTCTTCCCCGGCGAGGACGGCATCAAGAAGGTAAAGGTATTATCAGGAGGTGAAAAGGTACGCTGCCTGTTATCCAAGATGATGATATCGGGCGCTAACATTCTTATACTCGACGAGCCTACCAACCACCTCGACATGGAAAGCATCACGGCGCTCAATAACGGCCTCATCAAATTCCCGGGCGTTATACTGTTCTCATCCCATGACCATCAGTTCGTAGAGACTACGGCAAACAGGATAATGGAGATACTGCCCGACGGCACCATGATCGACAAGATCACCACATACGACGAATACCTTGCAAGCGATGAGATGGCAAGGAAGCGTTTCGTTTATACTGCTGACAGAGAAGACGATGACAACTAGGATACTCTTCACGGACCTTGACGGTACGCTGCTCGATCATGACAAAAACATAAGCCCCGGCAATCTTGGGGCCATAGATCAGCTGATAAAAGCCGGGCATAAGTTCGTCATCGCCACGGGACGTCCGATACAAAGTGCGATAAAGATCGCCAGGCGTTATAACTGGACCGGTGACGGTTATTATCTTGCAAGCTATAACGGCGGCCTTATATACGACTGCAGCCGCAATGAAGCCATCGTAAAATACCCGGTAAGACGTGAATATGTAAGGCATATCCTTGATGAAGCCTATAAGTCCGGATTACATGCGCATACTTACGATGACATAAATGTCGTATCCGAACGCGATAATGAAGAATTACGGCAGTATACGAAGGCCATAGCGGTTCCCGCCGTGATCGTTCCCGATGCCGTTTCCTATCTTAAGGAAGACCCGATAAAGGTTATCGTTATATCCGCGGCATCGCATGAAGTGCTTGATTCTTTCAGGGAACATATGCTGCCCTGGTGCAGCGGTAAGCTCACCACCGTCTTCTCCCACCCGACTCTGCTTGAATTTGCCCACCCCAAAGCCACAAAGGGCCTTGCGGTTAAGTTCATGTGCGGTCATTTCGGTATCCCCCTTAAGGATTCCGTTGCCGCAGGTGATGAAGAAAATGACATTACCATGATAGAAGCTGCCGGTATCGGTGCCGCAATGTCAAACGCTTCAGGGATAACGAAAGCCGCCGCGGATTACGTTACTGAAAACGATAACGACCACGACGGCATCGCTGAGATCATAAATAAATTCATTCTTTGATCTGGGTTTCGGGGGTAAATACCCTCTTGTTCTCAACACTCCTGCTCTTCCTGATATGTTCTCCCGTCCTTGCAACGGCCTGTGCACAGAATTCTGCCTGACAGCTTAAAAGTTCCTTGCCCCGCTTGTCTATCCTGTCATAACCGCCTTCCGCATTCATCACTCTGGCTTTAAGCGTATCCCTTAACATAGTGTCCAGTATATTGTACACTCTTTCCTTAAGCTTCTCTTCTTCTATCGGGAACAGTATCTCGACTCTTCGCTCAAGGTTCCTCGGCATCCAGTCGGCCGACCCGCAGTAGATCTCATTGTTTCCGCAGTTTTCGAAATAGAATATCCTGCTGTGTTCAAGGAACCTTCCGACTATGGAGCGGACGGAGATGTTATCGCTTATCCCGGGGATCCCTGTCCTTAAACAGCATATCCCCCTTATGATAAGGTCGATCTTTACGCCTGCCGTCGATGCCTCATAGAGCGCCATGATTATATCCTTATCGCAGAGAGAATTTATCTTGGCAATGATCCTTGCGCTCTTTCCCTGCATGGCATGGTTCATCTCCCTGCGTATCAGCGAAAGGAACTTATCCTTAAGCCACAGCGGTGCAACGCTTAACCTGTTCCAGTTAAGCGGTTCCGAATAACCCGAAAGCATATTGAAAACAGCCGTTGCGTCCTCACCTACAGGTTCCGAACAGGTGAGCAGGCCGATATCGGTATACAGCTTTGCGGTAGAGTCATTATAATTACCGGTGCCAAGATGGACATAACGTCTTATCCCGTCATCCTCACGCCTTACGACCAGTGTTATCTTGCTGTGGGTCTTGAGTCCGACAAGTCCGTATATAACATGGCAGCCCGCCTGCTCAAGCTTCTTGGCCCATATTATATTATTCTCCTCATCAAACCTGGCCTTAAGTTCAACTAAAACAGTCACCTGTTTGCCGTTCTCGGCCGCCTGCGCCAAAGCTGCGATTATGGGCGAATGTCCGCTCACGCGGTAAAGAGTCTGCTTTATGGCAAGCACATTCGGATCCCTTGCGGCCTGTCTTATGAAATCAACGATCGGCTTGAAAGTCTCGTACGGATGATGGAGCAGTATATCGCTGTTCCTGATCGCTTCGAAGATATCGCAGTCCGGCGGGAGTTCAAGTACCGGCTGGGGCGTAAAAACGGGATCCTTAAGCCGCTCATACCCTTCAAAGGAACAAAGCTTCATAAGGAAGGTTAAGTCGAGCGGACCCTGGATGCGGTAAACGGCTTCCTCCCTGCAGTTTAATTCCTTAAGAAGTATCTTCATGAGTTTGGGATCCGTATCATCGGCAACCTCAAGCCTTATGACCTCACCCCACTGCCTCTTTTTAAGCTGCCTTTCGATCTCCTTTAACAGATCGGCCGCCTCATCCTCTTCTATGGTCAGGTCGGCATTTCTCATTATACGGAAAGGATAAGCACAGATCACATCATAATTGGCAAAAAGCTTGCCCATATTCCTCTCTATTATCTCCTCGAGCAGTATGACCGTATCACCGTCATCGCACGGGAGCTTAACTATCCTCGGGAGCACGGACGGAACCTGTACTGTCGCAAATTCCTTCTCGACCTTGTTGGATTTGTGTCCGTTCTTCGGCTTCTTGGAAACAAGGGCTCCTATGTTTAAAGTATTGTTCCTGATGAGCGGAAAAGGCCTTGACGAGTCGACCGCCATCGGTGTCAACACAGGATATACGTTCTTAAGGAAGTAATCGTCGACGTATTCCTTCTGCTCATTGTTTAAGTCCTCATGCTTAAGGATCAGATGTATTCCCTCATTTGACATAAGCGGCATAAGCGAGCGGAGAAGCGTCGAATACTGACGGTCCACAAGCTTATGCGTGGCTGTGCTCAAACGCGTAAGCTGTTTGGCGGGAGACATACCCGCAATATCAGGCTTCGAATACCCGGCATTTACCATGTCTTTAAGCGATGCCACACGTATCATAAAGAATTCATCAAGGTTGGAAGCAGTGATACTTAAGAACTTGACTCTCTCAAGCAGAGGGTTCGAACGGTCCCTTGCCTCATCAAGCACGCGCTCGTTGAAAAGTATCCAGCTCAATTCCCTGTTGTAATAATACTTATGCTCCTTAAGATCCGCCTTTTTTTCCTGTTTGTATGCTTTATCCACGCTCATTCCGTCACCTTTCTTTTATTTCTGATAACGGGCTTTAATGAGAACACTTCCTCAAAAAAGCCGGATTTACGTGAGAAAAATCCCTTCTCCAGTGAGAAATCCTCATCGGAATCAATTGATATGATAAGTTCGTCATCCTTATGTGAAACCCTGACACCGTTAAGCTTGGTCCTGTAGCTTCGGCATATACCGTCAGCCACACGGAAGATAGCCGTAAGCTTGGCAGACCTTAGATATATATCTCCCGTATTCGTCCGGATCCCGTCATTCATGTCATATTCAAAGGGAACCTTGTTATACCTTACAACGTTGGCGATTATCTCACGCTCCGCATGCGACAGTCCGATCATCTCGGTTGCCATTATTATCTCATATCCGCATTCGGCCGCGGCCTCGAGGCTTATATACTTACCGCAGTCAGAGAGCATTGCGGCTATCCGTATAAGAAGACGTTCCCTGCTTCCCATCCCATGGAGCTTCTTTGTATCATCAAAGATACTCAGCGCGACCTTCTCAACGAGCCTGTTGCGTTCGACATTTCCTCCGTAACGCCTGCACATCACCTCGGCTCCGGCGATTATATCGCCTTCAAAATCATGCTTGACCTTTAAGAGCTTATTATTCTCGGCATATTCGTATGCTATACCGTCCGCAAGGCTTACGCCGGGCGTCCACATCATCCTTGCGCCCATCATTTCAATGATCCTGCTAAGGAGCACTATCGACTGGGGAAGGAGAAGCGCACTCTCCTCATCCATGCTCATGGATCTGGCTATAAACTCAACGGATTTATCCCTGTATGTATTTACGAGATGCATGAATTCGCGGTATGTTATAAGATCGCTGCCGTCATTGACCATCCTCATGGCATGAGAAACATAATCATCGACAACGATAACATTCTCTATCTGCCGGTCGTTAAGATACAGGGTCCTGAATGACTCTAACTGATTATCGATAAGTTCGCCCAGTATCCTTACATAATCCACGGATCTTACCCTGAGCGACGAAAGCATATCCTTGACCCTGAGTATCCCGAGCCGTATGTTCTGGGTGGTAACGAGGGCATCTTTGTCAAACAGGGATATCTGGATACTGCCGCCGCCTATATCGACTATGGCACAGCTTTTCTTCATCATCTCTCCGAAAGTCACGCCTCTTGAAGCGACCGCCTTGTAATGCATGAACCGCTGCTCGGAATTGCTGAGTACCTCGACCGCTATCCCGGTCCTTAACTTTATCTGCTCCGTAACTATTTCGGTATTTTCGCTCTCCCTTATCGCACTCGTGCCGTATGCCCTGTAAGCATCAACCTTATATGTGTTCATTATCGAGTTGAACTCACCGAGTACGCTGCAAAGTTCATCCATCCTCTCCGGACTGATCTTACCCGTGTGATAGGTATCGGTGCCAAGTTCGATCTTATGGCGCAGATGATCGACCTGTCTCAAACCCCTCTTATCGGATATCTCGAAGATCTTCATGGCTACTTCGTATGAACCGACATCAATGGCGGCAAACAGCTTCATACTCATCTCTTCCTTTCTGATATATGATCGATGAACTGTCTTGCGGTCCTGCCCGACAGCCCTCCGTGTCCGAGTTCCCATTTGTTTGCTTCAAGCAAAAGCTCATCCTCCGGCATATCGATCCCGTTCCTCTCAGCCAGGACTTTTACTATGTTGTTAAACTCCTTCTTGTCGGGCTTGGGGAAGTAAACGGTAACTCCGAAACGGTATGCAAGCGATAATTTCTCCTGCATCGTATCGGATTTATGTATCCCGTTATCAACCCTTATATCATCACGGTCACTCCAGGTTTCCTTTACAAGATGACGCCGGTTTGAGGTCGCATATACCAGCACGTTTTCGGGCATGTTGCCTATCCCGCCCTCTATAAGCGCCTTTAAATACTTATATTCCGTCTCGGATTCCTCAAACGACAGATCGTCAAGGCACAGGATGAACCTGTAATTCCGGTTCCTGACCGCGGCGAGCACATCGTTTATATCCCCGAACTGGTGCTTGTATAATTCTATGACCCTTAAGCCACTGTCATAATATTCATTAAGGAGACCCTTTATCATGCTTGACTTTCCGGTTCCCGCATCTCCGAACAAAAGGCAGTTGTTGGCCGGCCGGCCGTATATGAAGGCTTCGGTATTCTCAATGAGCTTACGCTTTGCCGTCTCGTATCCGACGAGATCGTCAAGGACGGCATCCGACACATTCGAAACCGGGAGCAGCCGGATCTCCCCTGCTTTATCACGTTCAACATAAAAGGCTTTGTTGAGACCAAACTTACCGACCCCAAAGTCCTTATAGAATCCCGTAAGTATATCCTTAAATCCCGCGGCATCCTCTGACTTTGCAAGCATAAGGGCAAGCGTGTTTATCTTATCGCGGACCCGGGCATCCATACGGCCACCGCAAAAACCCGTTCCCTTATAATCCTTTATAAATGATATGCATCCGGCCGCAAGGTTCTCATCTATCGCATCAAGGTCATATTCAAACATCTCCCTGAATATCCCGCAGTCATGCAGCATGATATCATTGACGCTGCCATCCGGCTCTCCTTTAAGTTCGGCAGCCGCCGAATATACATTTTCATTATCAACGAGTATCCCGGCAAGATACATATGCCAGAGATTGCCTTCAAAGCCATAGTCCGATGCATACTTTATAAGACGGTGAACAATACTGAACAGAAGTGCACGGTATCTTCCGTTTTCTTCCTCATCATAGCCGAACTCATACTCATATATGAGTTCGGACATATCATCAAGGATCTCATGATCTTTAAGATCGCCAAATAGAAGCAGTTCCTTATCCCTTAACATATACCCTCCGCAACGACATGAATAGTATTACAATCATTATACCATAATACCTGATATGTGATATAATGAAATTGAGGAAAAGGGAGCTGTTATATATGAAAGGGGAGATCTTTATGGCTCGTAAACGAAAGGGCACCAAAACGTTTATCATACTGCTGATCCTTCTTGCGATCATAGCATCTGTCATCTTACTTGTTTCATTTATAAAACTAAGGACCAGGATCCCTGACAACCCTGCGGGCACGCTCGGGAATACCGGAGGCAACTTAAATAACGGCGGGCTGTTCTGTCAGGACGGAAATACGGTATACTTCAGCAATCCCATGGATCACGGATATATTTATTCGATGGATCTTGACGGGCGAAACCAGAAGCTTGTAATGAACGTACCGGCCAAATATATCAATTCAGCCGGCAAATATCTGTACTATAATCAGGTCGACGGCGATACGGATATGGTATACGGCTTCACAGCCGAAGTTCACGGGATCTATTCATACAAGAAGGGTTCACGGAATAAGACACGTGGTTACGACAGGACGGTCGCCGGAGTTACCACCCTTATCGATAACTATGTATATTATCAGCATTATGATAACGATAACGGGATGACTCTTTACCGTACTTCGTTAAACGGTGATGACAAGGGTGAGGTGCTTGATAAGATCGTCAATCCGTGCTGTGTCATAAACGGAAATATCTATTATCCCGATCAGGATAACTATTTCCTGTTAAACGTGTTTGATACGACCACGCTTACCTCCGCACCGTTCCTTAATGAAAGGATGTATAACCCGGTATATTCGGACAATTACATCTACTATATCGGTATAGGGGATGATTATCCGCTGTGCAGGTTAAGCCTTAAGGATAAGAGTGTTGAACGGCTTACCAATGACCGTGTGGACTGCTTTAACATAATGGGCGATATAATCTTCTACCAGCGTAATTCAAAGGATGCTCCTGCGCTCATGCGCATGAACCGTGACGGCAGCGGACTTGTCGAGATCGCCCGGGGCAACTATACCGATATAAACATGACTTCACTGTATACCTACTTCCATACGGTGGGGGAGCCTTCGGACCTTTACCGCGTAAGTACCGCGGGTTCGCCTTCGGCAGAGTCATTCATACCGGCCGTCATTAAGAAGAAGCAGGGCCGTCCTTCATTTCAAGGGAACTGAGCATCTCACGGATCGTCTTTCCTTCGACGGGATGCCTTAACCATGATGCTATCTCACACAGGGGCTTCAATACGAAGTCCCTGTTTTTCATATCATAATGAGGGATCGTAAGATCGGGGGTATCCATGATGATATCATCATAAAGAAGGATATCAAGATCGAGCGTCCTCGGTCCCCAGTGTTCCTCCCTGACCCTGCCCGAAAGCAGTTCGATCTCGTTTAAACATTTAAGAAGTTCTAAAGGCGTATACATCGTCTTTATATGTACCGCACCGTTTAAAAAATCAGGCTGGTCCGTTTTCCCGTAGGGCTTCGTATCGATAAGGGATGACCTTTCAAGGACCTTTATGTCATCATCCCCCTCCATCCTCGATAACGCTTCATTTATAATATCTTTTTTATCACCCATATTGGATCCGAGTCCGATATAGGCATCATGCCATCCGCGTTCTATGACGACGGAAACTTCCTCAAGCGGAAGACCGATCGGTGCCCAGGGCTTTTTGATCTCAAGGCGGATACTGCTTACATTTTCAAATTCCACAAGCAGAGCCTTAGCCATCTTCTCTGCCACAGCTTCGATCAGGTAATAAGTATTTCCGCGCATGAAGCTGTCCATGAACTTACATACATCGCCGTAATTCACGGACAATTTAAGATCATCACTGAGCCCCGAAGGCCGTATGTCAAGATACAGATCGGCACAGACCACAAACTTCTGCCCTAACCTTTTCTCTTCGCTGTATACCCCGTGATGTCCGAATATCTCAAGATTCCTGATCCTTATGCAGTCCATTTGGTACTCAGCCTCCCGCCTTGCAGCTTATGATCCAGGGCGCCGGCTGCTGCTCGTAATTATGCCTGCTGTTGACTCTTGATACGGAGATCTGGATTATATCGGGATCCGATGAACAGAACTTCCTGCAGTAATCGACCATTGAAGCGGCAAGCACAAAATCAAGTGTATAGATAACGAACTCCATCTGAGGGTTCAGTTTGAGCATCGTCTCTATCTCCTTCTCCATGCTTGCGGATGCTACGAGCATGGTGACATCCGGAACGGGAAGTCCCTTCATGGTTTCCTCATCGACATGATCTATTATGGTCACATTATTTATTCCGAACTGCTCCATGTTTTCCTCAAGGGCCTTACGGTCATTTCCGTTATATTCAACGGCGATTATGGAACCCTCTCCGTCAAGGATCGCAGACTCCACAACTATTGATTCTCCCGATATAACGCATATATTCTTGCCTTCCTCGATGCGCATCTTGGAGAGGATGACCGAACGGATCTCCTCGCCGACATACTTTACCGTGCCCTTGGCAAGTGAACTGTTATCTATACCGAACTTATATGCCGAACGCGCATTGGGATTAAGTATGAGCATACCGGCCGATGCGTTTATCCCCCGGTCTATCATCTCGGAGACAAGATTCTTCTTTATCGGGCCGGCCGGGTCGGAACCCTCGTTATATATGACCGTACACTCACCGAGCCCGGCATTATACATCCGGTAGAATATATCTGCATGTCCCGCTTCGGTGAAAACAAGCACACATCTGTGGACCTCACACGCCGGGATAAGGTTCTTGTTCTTCTTGGTGATATCAAGTATTTTGACATGCTCAAGGTCAACATCGGTGTGATCGGAAAAATACTGAAGCCACTCGATGATACTCTTGTTGTTAAATAACGCATCCTGCATAAGTCGATCTCCTTTCTGGCCGCGGCAGGCATCCTGCCGAACGATACTTATATTTTACCACCAGCCAATGCCAAATGAAAGATAAAAAGCGATTTGATAAACCCCGCAAAATATGGTAGATTTAATCTTGTGCGATATGCTCATCCGGCGTACCGTCACAACATTTTTGGAGGAGGTATCATTATGGGTGTTTTCTATGTTGTTATCTTTATCGCGCTTCTGACTTTTGCTGCTCTGGCGCGTAATTTCATCGACCTTAAGAATCATGATGAGGGTACGGATGATATGAAGGACCTCGCAAAGATAATCCGCGACGGTTCCAAGACATTCCTCTCAAGGGAATACCGTATCATCATTCCCACGGTGGTAGTTGTGGCCGTGATCTATATCCTCTTTATGGAGGTCGTATCCGGGTTTACCTTTATTCTCGGTGCGATGATGAGTTCATGTGCATGCCTTATCGGTATGAGCGGCGGAACATACGGCAACGTCCGTACCACCAACGCGGCACGTGTTACCAAGGTTATGAGCAGGACCATAAGGATCGCTCTTATGAGCGGTTCGATAAGCGGTTTCGCAGTTCCCGCATTCGGGATCTTCGGTGCCTGCATCGTATGGATAACCTCGGGCGGCATCAATTACGATCTTGTCGGAAAGAGCCTTATCGGGATGATCCCCGGAGTTGCTTTCGGTCATGTTGCAAACCCGCTTGCAATGAGGCTTACCACTTATTCTCTTGGCTGCTCACTGGTTGCAATGTTTAACCGTGTTGCCGGCGGAAACTATACAAAGGCTGCGGATATTTCCGCAGATATAGTCGGCAAGAATGTCATGAACCTTCCGGAAGATGATTCCAGGATGCCCAATACCATAGCCGATTTCATCGGTGACTGTGTAAACGACATCGCCGGAAATGTTTCCGACCTTCTTGAATCATTCGTGGCAACCCCCGTTGCATCCATACTCATCACCTGTCAGGCCTTTAAGGATAACGTGGCACTTCTCCAGGCTGCAAGTGTATATCCTTTCATACTTGCAGGCGGCGGACTTCTTGCAAGCGTTGTCGGTGTCAACTACATAATCCTTAAGAACCGCAAACAGGTCAAGGTGATAAAGGGAGTCGAAACCGAAGTTTCCCGCGAGGGCGTAGATCCCGAAGAGGAATTAAACTACGCAACTCTCGTGTCTGCCATAGCCGTTGCAGTTCTCGGCCTGTTCGCAGCAAAGGCTGCCTTCGGTAATGTTGAACTTCCGAATATGTTCAAGGCAGGATGGCTTTCACCCTGGATCGCTGCAGTCCTCGGAATGATCAGTTCGGTAGCCGTCGGCAAACTTACCGAATTCTATACAAGCCTTAAATCGAATCATGTTAAGCAGCTTGCTTATATGGCGACAGAAGGTGAAGCATTCGTAGTCACCAAGGGTGATGCGATCGGCTCAAGGTCGATACTCGCCCCCTGCTCTGTCATCGTTATTTCAATGATAATATCCGGATCCCTGTGCGGATCATACGGTATCGCAATAGCCGCACTCGGAATGCTCAGCTTCGTCGGTACAACCGTTTCGATCGATGCCTTCGGTCCCGTTGCCGATAATGCAGGCGGTATCGCAGAGTCATGTCATCTCGATCCCGAAGTAAGGGTGATCACCGACGAACTTGATGCAGTCGGAAATACCACCGCTGCGATCGGAAAGGGAAATGCCATCGGTGCTGCGGCATTCGCTACCGTTGCACTTATAATGTCATTTATCGGTTCATTCCCGTCACCTGATTTTACCGATCCCATGACCTGGGTAATGGTGATAGGCGGAATGATAATCGGCGGTGCATTGATCGAATACTTCGCTTCGATCCTGACCGACAATACGATCACCGCCGCAAAGGATCTTGCCGAAGCCGGTGCCAAACAGTTAAATGATAATCCGGATATCCTTGCAGGCAAGCAGAGGCCCGATTACGAATCCATAATCAAAAAGGCTTCCGATGATGCTCTCGGACACATGCTCATACCTGCGACACTTGCGCTCGCGGTTCCCGTAGTGCTCGGATTCCTTTTCGGCCCCGTATTCATCCTCGGTCTTCTGATCGGATCGACCATTGTCGCGATAGGGCGCGCGATATTCATGGGCAACTCAGGCGGAGCATTTGATAATGCCAAGAAGTTCATAGAATGCGGCATGCTCTGCGAGCTTGCGGAAGACGGCGAACCCGTGCTTGATGACAAGGGAGAAAAGGTAATAATCGGCAAGGGTACTCCCGCTCATAAAGCCGCGGTTACAGGTGATACCGTCGGAGATACGAGAAAGGACGTTGTCGGCGTAGCGCTTGATATCTTTATCAAGATGATGTCAACCGTGAGCAATACTCTTGCCCCGATGTTCTACTCATTCAGGCTGTTCTGATCTTTTGGCCAATGATACAGCAGATATGATAAAGGCGGTCATACCGGATATACCGGATGACCGCCTTTACTTTATTGTCTGTCATGTTATCTTGCATCGATCTTATCAAGATCGTAAGGTGTCGACTGATATACGTAATAATTAAGCCAGTTCGTATACAATAACTGCCCCGACGAGCGCCAGTTTACTATGGGATCTTTCTTAGGATCGTCATCCGGAAAATAGTTCTTCGGAAGCTTCGGACCAAGTCCCTTTTCAAGATCGCGGTAATACTCATCCTTAAGCGTATTTGAATCATATTCCGCATGGCACAGTACAAAGAACCTTCGCGAATCCTCCGTCTTGACTATGGTCACACCGGCTTCATCGGAATATGCCATCAGCTCAAGCCCCTGAGTATTCTCTATATCTTCACGCTTAACATATATCTCCCTTGAATGCGGTGCATAGAAAACATCATCAAAGCCGCGGAACAGAGGCGCGTTCGGTTTAAGCTTTATATGACTGTAGATGCCTGACAGCTTCTCATCGTAGTATTCATGCATTATCCCGTAATGATGATACAGTCCCGCAAATGCTCCCCAGCAAAGATAGAAGGTGCAGTGCACATGCTTCTTTGTCCAGTCCATTATCTCACATAACTCATCCCAGTATGCGACATCCTCATACTTTACATACGCAAGCGGCGCACCGGTGATTATCATCCCGTCAAACTTCTGATCCCTGATCTGATCGAAGGTTATATAAAACGAATCGAGATGATGGGTATCCACATGGGTAGGCGTATAACTCGCCGTCTGAAGGAGCTCTATATCTACCTGAAGCGGTGAATTACTCAGCTTACGCAGTATCTGGGTCTCCGTGACCTCTTTATTGGGCATCAGGTTTAATATGAGCATCTTAAGCGGACGGATATCCTGGTGCATCGCCCGGAACTCATCCATCACAAATATGTTCTCTTCTTCAAGGATCCTCTGCGCCGGCAGATCACTCCTGACTTTTATAGGCATATTCCTCTCCTTCACTCAAGGACCGGGGGACGGTTCTGCGGTCCCTTTGGAACCGGGGGACGGTTCTGTGGTACCTAAACTCCCGCCATCTCCTCAAGTTCGTTTTCCGTTATTATCCTTACCCCGAGTTCCTTAGCTTTTTTATTTTTTGACGAACCGGAATTGATATCGTTATTTATAAGATAGTCTGTCTTAACACTCACCGATCCGCTGACCTTGCCACCCTTGCTCTCAATGAGTTCCTTTAAGGCATTCCGGTTCTCGAAATGCTCAAGCGAACCGGTTATGACGAAGGTCTTGCCGTTTATTGCCTCATTTGAAGAATCAAGCTTCGGCACTTCGATTGTCAGTTCCTTTATAAGGTCATCAAATCCGCGGTTATGCTTCTTATCCGAAAAGTATGAAACAAAACTCCTTGCTATCACTTCTCCGACATTATCGATACTGCTTAAGCGTACGGCATCGGCTTTACGCATCTTTTCGATATCATAGTCAAACTCACGGCAGATGATCTTTGCGTTTGACAGCCCGACATTTGGTATCCCGAGACTGTATATCAGTTTGGGGAGCTGCACTGTCCTTGATGTATCTATTGCCGATATCAGGTTATTATATGACTTTTCTCCGAATCCCTCAAGTTTACATAACTCATCCTTGTGGTCACTTATCCTGAAAATGTCCGCAAATTCCCTTATATATCCTTCACCGATGAACTTCTCAAGCGTAGATTCCGATAATCCGTCAATGTTCATGGCATCCCTGCTGACAAAATGCGTGAAAGCCTTTATCTTCTTGGCGGGACAGTCGGGATTGATACAATAAAGTGCCTCCGTATCATTATCCGCCCGGATCTCGGCAGGCCCTCCGCACGCCGGGCACTTATCCGGGATGATGTTTTCCCACGTCCCTCTGCTCCTGCCTGTTAAATTGTCGGCTATCTGAGGTATGATCATATTCGCCTTATAGACGGTGATCGTATC
>JAILLY010000130.1 GCA_024692905.1 Lachnospiraceae bacterium
GTGCTTCCCAAGAAGGAAGTCATCGCACTTAAGAAGGAGTGGGAGAAGCTTGAGAGAAACCTTGGCGGTATCAAGGAAATGAAGAAGATCCCCGATGCCATCTTTGTTGTTGATCCCAAGAAGGAAAGGATATGTGTCCAGGAGGCTCAGGCTCTTGGTGTAACGCTTATCGGTATCTGCGATACGAACTGCGATCCCGAGGAACTCGATTATGTTATCCCCGGTAATGATGATGCTATAAGAGCAGTCAAGCTGATCGTTTCCAAGATGGCCGATGCGGTTATCGAGGCTCATCAGGGCGAAGAGAATTCCGGTGATGATGCTGATATGGCTGAAGCGGCTAATGCGGCAGTCGATCAGGAGCCGTCCGATATCGAAGAAGTAGCAGCTAACGAAGAAGCATAACAGGAGGACACATAAATGGCTAATATTACAGCGGCAATGGTCAAGGAACTCCGTGAGATGACCGGCGCGGGAATGATGGATTGTAAGAAGGCTCTTAATGAGACCGATGGAGATATGGATGCGGCAGTTGAATTCTTAAGGAAGAGCGGAGCCGCCAAGATGGAGAAGAAGGCCAGCAGGATCGCAGCGGAAGGTATCTGCCGTATAGCGGTCAGCGGAAATACCGCAGTTGTTGCCGAAGTAAACTCAGAGACCGATTTCGTTGCCAAGAACGAAGTATTCCAGGAGTTTGTACAGAAGGTTGCCGATACCGCACTTGCATCAAACCTTAACGGAGGAAATAACGGTGAGGATGTTGCGGAACTTCTTGAGAAGGATGGACTTAACGAGCTTCTTGTAGAGAAGACCGCAAAGATCGGTGAGAAGCTTTCGGTAAGGCGCTTTAAGAAGGTTACGGCTGATTGTGTTGCAACTTACATACATGGCGGCGGAAGGATCGGTGTTATCGTTGCCGGAAGCGGTGCGAGCGATGATGCGGCAAAGGAAGCACTTACAAATATCGCAATGCAGGTTGCGGCAATGAGCCCCCAGTATCGTGAAAGGGCTGATATTTCCGAATCAGAGCTTGCAAAGGAAAAGGAAATAACAATTGACAGTGCGCTTAACGATCCCGCTTCACTTCCGAAGCCGATACTTCAGAAGCTTATCGACAGGGCTGTAAATGAAAAGCTCTGGAGCGATGAGGATATAGCGATCTATAACGATAAGAAGAGCAATATGAACTTCCTCTTCAATTTCCTTTCGGATGCCGCTTCTGCAAAGCTTGCAGAGCTTGCCATGGAAGGAAAGGAGTCATATCTTTCGGATAAGATATTCAACGGCCTTGTAGAAGGAAGGATAAGCAAGCACCTTAAGGAGATCTGCCTTATGGATCAGGTATATGTCAAGGCGGAAGACGGCAAGCAGAGCGTTGCCAAGTATCTTGAGTCGGTAAACAAAGGACTTAAGATATCCGAGTTTATCCGCTTTGAAGTCGGTGAAGGCATGGAGAAGAAGAACGAGGACTTCGCGGCAGAAGTAGCTGCTCAGATGGCCGGAAACTGATCTTACAGAGTATCGCATCCCCCGCGGAATTACCGTGGGGGATTTTTTTAAATACATAACCGGTTTATATTTGATTTTCGAAGCATAAAGAATAGAATATAAGATATGATAGATATCTATGATGCCCTGTGGGCACCGCGGCTTATCATAAACGAAGCCGTCGGGATCATAAAAAACCGAATAGATCATAAAATCCACCGTAAGGTCCATCTGCCCATGACGGGACATAAAGAGGAGCATCTGTATCCGAGACCGTCGTTAAGAAGGGAAAGGTATGTTTCTCTCAACGGCGATTGGGACTTTGCGCCGGACTGTCCTTATGAGGGTGATGCGGCAAATGATATGTTTACAGAGACCGCAAGGGTTCCTTTTCCGATAGAGGCACCGCTCTCGGGCCTGGATCCGTATGATCTTCATACTGAATTTGGCTACAGAAGAAATATTAAAATAACTGATGATATGTTAAAGGACAGGCTCATCCTTCATTTCGGAGCCGTCGACCAGGAGTGCAGGATATTTGTTAACGGCATTCCCGCGGGAGAACATGAAGGAGGGTATCTTCCGTTTTCTTTTGATATAACCGATCTCGTAAACGCGGGCACGGATAATGAGATAACCATAAAGGTCAGGGATTCCCTTAACACGAAGTATCCCTACGGTAAGCAGACAAAAAGCCCGGAAGGAATGTGGTATACACAGGTTTCCGGTATCTGGCAGACCGTATGGCTTGAAACGGTTCCCAAAAGCCGCGTTGACAACGTCGCATGCAGGTATCTTGAGGGAGATGAGGACGGTAACGTTGAGATAAACATATCGGGCACTGCCGGGAAATACAGGATGACATTATACAGGCCTGTTATTTTAAACGGCCGGTATCCGGAGGATGAAAAGGTATGCCGGGATATTCCCGGGGATTCGGAAGTGCTTAAAGAGGCTGAATTGAATAACGGCCGAAATGTTATCCGGATAAATAATAACACCCTTGAATTATGGTCTCCGGACCGCCCGTATATCTACCGTATGCGTATAAGAACGGATGAAGATGATGTCATGACCTATATGACGCTTAGGACCGTTTCGGTAGAGGAGATAAACGGCCGGATGCGTATCTGTCTGAATCATGAACCGGTTTTCCTTCACGGTGTGCTCGATCAGGGTTATTTCAGTGACGGCATCTATACGCCGGTGAGTGACAGATACTACGAGGATGATATCAGAAATATGAAGGAGCTTGGATTCAATGTGCTCAGGAAGCATATCAAGATCGAGCCCGAGAGGTTTTATTATGAATGTGACCGGATAGGCATGCTCGTATTTCAGGACATGGTAAACAATGGCGAGTATTCTTTTGCGAAGCATACCGCGATGCCTACGTTTGCCGGCCAGTGGAAGGATGATAAGGATATACCCGTTCCCGATGATGTAAAGGATTTCTTCATACGGCACAGTATCGATACGGTAAGACACCTTAAACGGTTCGGCTGTATAATCTATTATACCGTGTTCAACGAAGGGTGGGGGCAGTTTGAGAGTATACGCGTGACGGAGCTTATAAGAGCCGAAGATCCCGACAGGATATATGACGGGGCATCCGGATGGTTCAAACAGTCAGATTACAATGCGGATGTTGATTCCGATCATTTCTATTATCATAAGATCAAGCCGCATCACTGGAGCAGGGCCGTGATAATTTCGGAATGTGGAGGTTTCACGCGACTTATACAGGATCACAGTTACTGTCCGGACAAGGCATACGGATACGGTGACTGTAAATCCGAGGAGGCCCTTACGCAGCGTATATTTAAGATGTATGATGATGAAGTCATCCCCAATATGCGTCACGGGATATGCGGATGCATATATACCCAGGTCTCGGATGTTGAGACCGAATCGAACGGTCTGTACACATATGACAGAGAGATATGCAAGGTAAACCGGGACAGGATGAAGGAACTGGCATTTAAGCTGAATAAGGCTTATGAATATATAAATGAACCAAGGAAAACCGCTTATAAGAACGGAGGAATGAAATGAAGAGACGATTATTCTTTTTATTTGCATTACTGGCAGTGATGAGTTTGGCCTTAGCGGGATGTAAAGGCTCGGGATCCGGCGAGAAGGACGTTGAGGCAGGATCAGATAATGACAGGGATGAAAAAGAAGCATCGGGGAAGGATAATGCCGGAAAAAAACGCAAACCCGTGCCGGATGATATTGAAGATGTCAGGGAAGAGAGCAAGGGGGAAACCGTTGACAATTCGGAAGCGGAAAGTGCATATATGAGGATGCTTTCAGACGAAGAACCTGCTGTTTCGGGGGTTGATGTGAAAGGTATTTTTAGAAAGGGCAACCGTTATGACTTTTCGGAGATAATAGATGCTTATATAAAGGAACAGTTAAGTTATATTCCGGATGAGGAGTGCGGCCTTTGTGATGCTCATTACAGCTATATCGACTGCGGGAATGACGGAAGCGAAGAACTTGCGGTAAGGCTTGCATACAGGGTTCCTTACGGTGAGGAATACCGTGTATGTTTCTTTGGCTGCACGGACGGAGAGGTTAAACTGCTCGGTATGGATGAATGGGGATACCGCTCCGAGTTAAGCCTTAATAAATGCGGATATGTGATCAGCGGAGGAAGCGGCGGCGCAGCCTTATATGTCTGCGATCATTATTTCTATAATTCGGATAATGAAAGGGTCTTTTTGTATCACATGGATGAGGAGATGGGGCTTGCCAAACCCATGATATCCAAATACTACTTAAAGAACGGTTATGAAAGGACCGACTATCCCGAAAAAGAATACAGTGCGTCAGATGACTGTTATTATTCTTATACGTACAGCTTCAAAGAATACGATCCTTATGAAGAACTCGATTCCGATGAGATGTATGAGAAATATTATAAGGATTACATGTATGCCTTCACCGACTACAGGGATGAGCCTGCAAGCCCGTCACCTGAAATGATCGATTTTTACAAGAATGAAGGCGTTAACTGGTATGATTATGATGAAATGCAGGCCAGGATCGAAAAGCATCTGCAGATGCTGGGCGCAGATGATGATATAATCAATGCCCCGCCCGTGGAATGGGAGAGCATCGTCGATCTCGGCATCATGAAACATGAACTTTTTGAAGAACAGCCAAAGGAGGATGAACCTAAATATTTTACGATACTCGATAACCATCCGAAGCCTTACTTAAGCGATAACGCACCGTCGGGACATTCATATGTACCGGTATCGCTTAAGCAGGTCAGCTGTACGCAGAATGATATAACAGACGTAGAGGAGTGGTTTTCACGTGCGGGTACCACTGTTCCGGGAAATGCCTTCGGCGACGGAGTGTATGAATACAGGCTGACCGGTGATATGGGATACGGGACCATGACGCAGATAAATGTGTACAATAAAGCGGACATGAAATATCTGTATAATTTTGACTTCGGTGATTTTTTCAAAGAAGACGGATATGAGGAAAACAGCTATGTCGGCAGGGGTATCCATGACTGTTTCATCGTTGATGACATGCTCTATCTCAACCTGTATCACAGTACATATGCGGCGGATTGTCCCGAAAATGCATATATGATATGCGTGAACATCAATTCGGGCGAGGTTATGTGTATATCGGATCCGCTTGTTGCGAATTCGGTAACCTTTTTAAGAAAAGGAGACAATATCATCACCGGATACGGCTTCACGAACGAAGATGATTACATATACATCTTAAACCGCTATACGGGTAAGGTGAGCAGTAAGATCAAGGTAAAGAAGAGCCCGGATTATTTCCGCTTTGTGGACGATGAGATCTGGGTAAGGACATACAGTTATGATTATGTATTCAGGGTCGCCGAATAAAAAAAGATATAAAGACCAATATGACAAAATGATGAACATGCCCGTTCCGAAGCTCATTGTCAGTCTGTCGGTCCCGACGGTCATAAGTATGATGGTCAGCAACCTCTATAATGTGGTGGATACCGCGTTTGTCGGAAAGCTTGGGACCAGTGCGAGCGGAGCGGTGGGAATCGTATTCGGGTTCATGTCGATATTACAGGCGCTCGGATTTACATTCGGACAGGGTTCGGGCAGCATAATCTCAAGACGCCTCGGAGACAGGGATACATCCAATGCATCGGTCGTTGCCTCAACTGCGTTTGCAAGCGCGTTTTCGCTTGCCATAGCGGCGGCCGTGATCTGCTATGTGTTCCTCGATCCGATCATAATGGGGCTTGGGAGCACAGATACGATCGCACCGTATGCGAAGATCTATATAACATATATTCTTATCACGGCTCCGTTTATGGTCAGCAGTTTTACGATCAATAATATTTTAAGGTATGAGGGCAAGGCATTCTATGGTATGATAGGATTGCTGAGCGGAGCGCTGCTTAACATACTCGGGGACATGCTGTTCATGTTTGTCCTTCATATGGGCATTGCCGGCGCCGGACTTTCTACGGCGATATCACAGGTCATCAGCTTTTGTATACTGCTGATCCCTTTTTTCAGGGGACAGACACAGTGCAGGTTTTCGATAAGGAATGTAAGGCTTGCTCCGGGGATCCTTGGTGACATAGTCGCAACGGGACTGCCGAGTCTTTTAAGGCAGGGGCTCGGGAGCATAACAACGATAATCTTAAATACCGAAGCATCCGCATACGGGGATGCCGGGGTCGCCGGTATGAGCATTGTTTCAAGGCTTTTCTTCTTTATATTCTCAATATGCATCGGAGTCGGACAGGGATTCCAGCCCGTATGCGGTTTCTCGTACGGGGCAAAGAGATATGACCGTCTTAAGGAAGGCTTTAAGTTCAGCGTTTTTCTGGGCGAGGCACTTATGCTCATACTGGGTGCCGTATTATTTATTAAGGCCCCTTTTTTCATAACCCTTCTGCGTGACGATCCGGAAGTGGTGAATGTTGCGGACAGGGCACTTAAGCTTCAATGCATCGCTGTGCTGTTCCTTCCCTTATGTATGAATACGGAGATGCTCATGCAGTGCACGGGCCAGAAGATTTCGGCCTCGCTTTTGTCGGCGCTGAGAAACGGAGTCATATTTATACCTCTGCTTCTTATACTGTCAAGGACGAGGGGATTGGCCGGCATTCAGGAAGCCCAGCCTTTATCATATGTTATCGCCTTTACTCCGGGAGTGATGTTTGCACTGCATTTTTTTAAAAAACTGGAACGGACCAAAACAGATACGGCCGTACAAAGAACGGGAGATTAAAATGGATAAGCTTACTGAAAACAGACAGGCGATCGAAGAGATCGACAAAAAAATGGCGGAGCTGTTTGTAAAACGCATGGCCTGCTCGGGGAACATTGCACAGTACAAAACAGCCAACGGGATTCCGATACTCGATCAGGGCAGGGAGAAGGAACTGATAGAAAAAAACGGGGAGTATATATCTGATGATGTAATAAAGCCCTATTACATGGATTTTTTCAAAACCGTACTTGATATATCAAAACAATACCAGAAGGATCTTACGGAAAGGAATATCAATGAAGATAAGAGTCATTAACGGGCCTAATTTAAACATGCTCGGAATAAGGGAACCTGAGATTTACGGACATACCACCTACGGGGATCTTGTGAACATGATAAAGGAACATGCTGATAAAACAGGCGTGGAAGTAGAGTGTATGCAGAGCAATCATGAGGGCGATCTTGTAGACATGATCCAGGACTGCCTTAACAATGCAGACGGTATCGTGATAAACCCCGGTGCTTACACACACACGAGCATAGCCATACTTGACGCATTAAGGTCAGTTTCCGTGCCTGCAGTCGAGGTTCATATTTCGGATCCCGACGAAAGGGAGGGATTCCGGAAGGTGAGTTATATCAGAGAGGCCTGTATCGCTACGATAAAGGGTCACGGGATCAACGGATATCTTGAGGCAATGGATCGATTGATAAAGGGTGGACAGTATGGAATGGATAAATAAGAGCAGGATACTGATAGTCGGACTGGGGCTTATGGGCGGAAGCTATGCCATGGCGCTTAAAAGGATAGGATACCATGTGGATGCGGTCGATAAGGACGAAGGAGCCATACGGTATGCGCTGGATAAAGGTATCATAGATGAAGGTGCGGTGAGTCCTTCAAAGGAGCTTATCGGCAGTGCTGATACCGTCATATTCGCACTTTATCCCGGCCTTATCATCCCGTGGATAAAGGACAACCAGAAGTTTTTTAAGCCGGGGATAACCATAACCGACGTCACCGGGATCAAGAATAATATAGTGTATAAGATCCAGGATATATTGCGCAAGGACGTTGAATTCATTGCGGCGCACCCGATGGCAGGCAGGGAAATAAGCGGGGTGACGGGGGCCGACGGATCGATATTCAGGGATGCCAATTATATAGTGGTGCCTACCGAAAGGAATACCGACAGAGCGATAAAATGGTGCAGCGATCTTGGCGGAATACTCGGATGCCGAAAGGTTTCGGTACTGACCCCGCAGGAACATGACAGGATGATAGCATATGTTTCCCAGCTTACTCACTGCATCGCAGTTGCGCTTATGACATGTAATGATAATGAAAAACTCGTTGATTATACAGGTGATTCTTTCAGGGATCTTACAAGGATAGCAAGGATAAACGAGGATATGTGGAGTGAACTGTTCCTTATGAACAAGAAGGAGCTGCTCCATGAAATGGATGCATTTTTGGACGAACTTAAAACGATCCGTGAATATATAGACAAAGAAGACACGGATGCACTGAAGGATAAGATGAGGCTGTCTACGAAGAGACGGGAAAGATTCAACAGATAAATTTTTCCATAAAAATATGAACCGCTGAACGTATCATGATAGGAAGGCCAAAATGACTGACGAACTGTTTGACGGATTACTTGAACGGATAAGAAAAAAGGATAAGGCAGCGCTCAAGGAAATATATGAGGAATATATCGGGTTCATTTACCATATTATCCTTGATGTCGTTAAGAATAAGGAAAATGCGGAGGACATAACCTCCGAGTTCTTTATAAAATTGTGGGATAAGCCGCCGGAGTACAGTCCGGGCAGGGGGCATAAAGGGTATCTTGCCACGATAGCAAGGAACATGGCTATTGACTTTATCAGGAAGAATAAACATGAGATACTTGATGACTCCGGACCGGATGAGGGGAATGAAACGCATGATACGCTCGCGGATGATTCGGCTACTCCTGAAGAGCAGGTCGTTTCGGAACTAAGCGTAAAAGAGGCGCTCGATGCTTTAAAGCCCGTTTACAGACAGATAATAACGATGAAGGTGCTCGGCGATATGACTTTCAAGGAAATAGCTTCCGTCCTTGAAATGCCGATGGGAACGGTGACATGGAATTACAGGGAAGCAATAAAGCAGTTAAGGAGGTTCGGATATGACTAGGAATTTCGAGGAAGAATATAAGAAATATGCCGGCAGTTCAATTCCGGATCTTTGGAGCAGGATCGAAGCTGCTATCGATGAGGGGGCCAATACCTCCGAAAAAAACGTAAGTATCGTGGAAGCACGTACGGCAAATAAGGCCGCTGCCGGATCAGAACGAAAGATAATAAAGTTTAATCCCGCATATGCCACACTTATTGCGGCCGCGGCATGTCTTGTGCTGGCCATAGGTGTTGTAAGGTTTATCGGCGGGGCAAAAAACGAAGGAACGTCTGATGCGGCATCGGAAGCACCGGCGTCGGATGAGGCTTATACATATGAGGCCGAAGCCGCTGAAGCTTATGATGAGGCGGCGCAGGAGACAGCCGGTCCCGATATGAATGCTGAAGCAGCAGCTGAAAGTGCATCGGCAAAAAGAGAAGAAGACAAGGACGGTCTGTCTGATGGCCTGGGTTTCGGCTTTGGAAACAGCGCGGCGTCCGCTCCGGCTTCCGAGGCTTCCGAAGCATCTGCCGGGTATGATGAGGAAGCGCCGGAGGAAGTGTATGAAGAAGCCGCTCCCGAAGCCGCTGCCGAAACAGCTGAGGAGTCGTATGAAGATGCAGGAGAGTATGAGGCCGGATACGAAGCTGCTGCCGGTACGGTCACATGCATAATATGTACCATACAGGGAAGGAACGATCCGGATGAAGGGTATGCATATGATATAACCGTATCGGATCCTCTTAATTCCGGTTTTGAAAAGGGAGATAAGGTCAGGATGTTTGTGACGGAGGATCTGATTGATACCCTTGAGGGGATAACGGGCAGTGAAAATGCCGGCACAGAATACCGTATTTTCCTTGAAAAACGGGAAGAAGGATTTTTTTTCAAAAAATTTTAAAAATTTTCCATAAAACATGATTGCGATGAACGTATCTTTATCAGAGGGCGCAAAAAGCGCAGCAGTTAAAAACCTAAGAGGGATATAACGGGAGGAAAAGATATGAAAAAGACGAACATTACAAGAATGGCATCAGTGATCATGGCAATAACCGTTGCGCTCAGCGGATCGGCATTAACGGGATGCGGAAGGAGTATGACTCCTGCAACAATGCCTGAGGCAGCTCCTGCTCAGATGGAAAACAGCGCTGGAAGTGATACGGCCAAGGCAGAAACTTATGAATATCCCGAATATGAGACCGAA
>JAILLY010000131.1 GCA_024692905.1 Lachnospiraceae bacterium
ATTATCTATGTGGTATCAAAGGGCCGCGCCATCGGAGGCGGAGACGTCAAGCTTATGGCGGCATGCGGACTCCTGATCGGATGGAAGCTCAACATAGTGGCATTTATCTTGGGATGTGTGCTCGGCTCAGTACTTCATATAATAAGGATGAGGGTTTCGAAGAAGGATCATGTACTTGCCATGGGCCCCTATTTATCATTGGGAGTCATGATCGCAGCACTATTCGGAGATAAGATACTTGAGTGGTATATGGGGATGTATTCGTAAGTCCCGAAAGATTTCCGGAACTTAAAGGGAACGACAGGTCATTATAAAGGGTGTCGAAGTTAAGCGGCCATGATCGCGGCATCTTAACTTTGATACCCATATGGTGTATTAAAAACATGTATAAATAATAGGGATGAAAAGAGGACGACAGGATGAGCAGGGTACTAAGTATTGAACTGGGTTACTCCCTCGTGAGGGTATGCGAGGTCGATTACAGGACCAAGAAGCCCAAGATCTACGCGAACTTCGAGTTCAAGACACCGGACAACGTACTTGAGGACGGCTTTATTAAGCAGCCCGAGGAATTGGGTAATGCATTAAGGGCCGCGATCGAAAGGAACGGTCTTAAGACCAAACAGGCAGTATTCAGTATATCCTCTGCAAGGATAGCCAGCCGTGATACGATGCTTCCTTACGTTAAGGAAAACAAGGTCGAAGAGCTGGTTATGGCTTCCGCACAGGATGTATTCCCTGTTGATATCAGTAACTGTAAGGTTACATATCAGATACTGGAAACCCAGGACTCCGGGGACGGAAACAAGAAATACCATGTCGCCCTTTATGCGGCGCCCAATGACCTGCTTGAGAGTTATTACACATTATGTACGATAGCAGGCCTTCAGATCGTCGCGCTGGACTACAGTTCAAACAGTTTCGCCGTTGCCACAAGAGGCGTATTCGTAAACGGTACGTTCATGGCCGTCAAGGTTGATGAGCGCTCGAGTCTTGTAAGTGTATTCAAGGACGGCAAGATAGCGATACAGCGTACCATCCCTTACGGCGGCGACGCTGCAATAGAAGAGATAATCAATCTTGAGGAGCAGGAGAGCGGTGACCGCGTTACATACGAGAAGGCACTCGGTCTCCTTCAGATGCGTTCATGTATAAGGTCTTCGGTAGATCCCGATGTTGTTGATGAAGAAGACGGTAACGATGAGCGTATCAAGCAGTTTCGGACAAGTGTCGCAGAGACGTTCGCGATGTTCAACAGTTCCATCATGCGAGTCATTGACTATTATAACTCGCGTAATGCCGATGCACCGGTTGAATCCGTATGTATAACAGGTTATGCTGAGAGCTTCCTGGGACTGCCCAAGTTAATGGCCAATGAACTCGGCCTGCGCGTAGACCGCATAAGCGACCGCAGTTCGGATATATTCTCGGGTATAAAGGAAGGCGGAGCCTATATCAACTGTCTTGGTGCCGCCACCGAGCCGATGGATTTCATACCCGATAAGCATAATGATAAGAAGAAGCGCGGATTCAGAAGGGCCGGTTCGGGTGCGGCGAAGATCAAGAAGGAAGGAAGCGCGGCGGTAGATCCCAATTTCCTTGTTATCGGTATCCTCGTATTCCTTGTATGCGTGATCGCAGCGGGCGCACTTGCCGCATTTACCATGATACCGTATCAGGCGGCCGCAAAGAGAAATAAGGATCTTACAAGGCGCGAAGCAGAGCTCGCACCGATCCAGCAGGTATATTACGACGAAGTATATTCGGAGTTCTATCTCGAGGAAGCGCAGAAGCTTTATTACTCGACGCAGAGCCAGAATGACAATATCGTCAACTTCCTGACTGAGCTCGAGCAGGTCGTGCCCGCATCGATCCAGGTGCTGTCGTTCAATTCCAACCTTACCAGCATGACGATGTCACTTGAGGTTGATACAAAGCAGGAAGCTACGGTCCTTATAAATGAGATGAGAAAGTTTGAAAGTCTGGCCGGACTTACCGTTTCTGCCATTACCGAAAAGGTCGACGACCTCGGAAACGTCAGGGTCACATTTTCAATAACAGGTACATATTCTCCTGTGATAGTTGAGCCAAGCGAAGAAGAACAGGCCGCTGCTGAAGAACAGGGCGCCACTGAAGAACAGGGCACCACTGAAGAACAGGGCACCGAAGAAGGACAGGAGGTATCTGAATAATGAAATATACACTTACCAAGAGAGATATCGGAATTCTTTTAGGCTTTTTCGGAATAGTAATACTCGGACTTGTTTACTACTTTATATACAGGGGGTTCTCCGGTAAGACAACGGAACTCGAAGCCGCCAATGCAGCGATGCAGTCAAGGGTTGATGTACTTCAGGACCTTGTAAACCGTCAGGATGAGCTCGTTGCAAACACCGGAAAGAACAATCAGAAGGCAGAAGAACTCATGTCCAAGTTCCCTGCGGATTACCGTTATGAGGATGCGATCCTGTACGGAATAGATGTCGAAGAGGCAGCTCCTTTGGCTTCCATGCCAGTTATAGCTTTCGGCGAAGAGGAAGATATCTATACATTTGAGAATATAACCGCCAAGGCGGATGAACAGGTCAGGGGATATATCCCCGAAGGTGTCGTTACGGCTCCGCCCGCCGAAGGCGAGGCACCTGCAGAGGGTGAAGAAGCAGTTGCGGCAGCCGAACCGGGCCAGGGACTTCCGGTGCTTAAACGCAAGGTGATATCATATACCAATACTACGGATTATCCCGGACTTAAGAATTTCCTTGCCCATGTTATCGCAAGGGCAGACAGGAGCGGACTTGATGTTACGGCTGCCTATGATGTTGAGACCGGACTTATAGCAAATACGGTCCAGGTTAAATCGTATTATGTAGTCAATACCGATAAGATATATGAAGAACCCGAGATGCCTATCGTGGTTAAGGGCACCGATGATCTCTTTGATTCCGTATCGATGGGATTATCCCCTTCGGACAGGCTTAATATGGGATCCAGCGGTATAGTAAGGGAAGAAACCGAAGAGAATAACGAATAAGACCTAAAGGTCGATCGATATTAATAAAATTCAGGTGAAAGGAGGGACCGTGATAATGCGTAACAGACATATGGACAACAGAGGTATGTCTTTGGTTGAGCTGCTGCTTGCCGTTACCATTCTGGCAATTATCGTGGTTCCTTTGTTGCATGCTTTTATTTCATCAGCCCAGCTGAACAAGAAATCAAAGGAAGCGCAGCGGTTAACGATACTTGGACAGGATATAATGGAAGGCCTTAAGGCATATTCCGCCGAGGACCTGGCGTATGAGTTCAGTTATACGACTCCGGGCGACTGTGGTAATGCCGCGCATGCCGAAGGTTTCCAGCTTCTTGAGCCAAAGCTTATAGGAAATGCCACAACTGTAAGGGCGAATGTATTTGAATTATATAAATCAGGTGCCAATTACAGAAAGTGCGACAGCACCTCCGCCGGCGATCCCGATCATAAGTCGGTAGTCGAGACTACGGTCGGAGGCGTGACGGATTATAAGTTTATTGATATTTCAAGTGATCCCATATCGCCCACCGTAAGGGAGAAGAAGTACTATTATGCGATCACTGACGTTACTTCCGATTCGGGTGCTTCAAGTGCGTTTAAATCTGATGTCCTTATTGAGATAGATCCCACCAAGTATAAAGCCTCGGGAGGA
>JAILLY010000005.1 GCA_024692905.1 Lachnospiraceae bacterium
ATAGAGAGGTTTGAGAGGAAGATAGGCCTGACCGCATACAAAAAACTTGTCGAGCCGGATGATAAGGAAGTAAAGATAATACCGAGGCTTGCGATAGGAACGAGCTGCTGCGCGGATGCGAAGACAGATCGTACCGAGCGCGAGCGTTTCCTGCGCGAATGTATAAAGATGTCGATGGATAACTCGAGATATGCAAGTTATGTAAACGACTCCGGAGCCGATTTCATGGCCTATCGTTCATCGAGGCAGATGTACGGTATGCTCCCGAATTATCAGAGGAAATTCAGTATCCCCGTCATGAGCATAGTGCTTGACGGCGGAGGGGAATTCCTTGACATGCCCTACAGCTATGACATTAATGATGAACGCAGTACTTCCGGCGAGATAGGCCGTCATGAGATTTACGGCACTCCCGGTGAGGGTGGGTTGTATATCTATTCGTCGCTGCATTACGGTGACTCTTACTTCGGTTATATGGTAACGACCGATTATTTCGCCGCGACTGAGACCGAGTTATATCATATGTTCGTAAATAATATATCGAACATGCTCGAATCCGCGAGGAAGTATAATGCCCAGGAGGATTACATAGGCAGGCTTAAGGACTTAAGCTATTACGATCCGCTTACCAAGCTTTATAACAGGCTCGGATTCTTCAATAAGGCAGAGACTGATTTTGAGAGATGGCGCGGCGCCGGGAAGAAGATGTATATCATATTTGCCGATATGGACCACTTAAAACTCATCAATGACTCAATGGGTCATAAGATGGGAGACTCGTATATTGTGGACTTTGCAAACATACTCTCGACAATGACCGATAAAGATGATATCGCAATGAGGTTCGGAGGGGATGAGTTCGTGGTGTTCGGACTTGCCGCAACTGCTGCGGAAGTAAAGGATAAGATCGCAAGGATCCACCAGGAGATCAAGAGCTTCAACGAGAAAGGCAAATATTCGCCTTATATATTAAGCGTCAGCATGGGATATACGCTTATATCACCCGAAACCGACAGATCCCTGTTCAACTTTATCGAGGATGCGGACGGCAAGATGTATGCCGCAAAGAGGGAAAAGAGAGATAAACGTACGGGACGTGACCGAAGGTCCGGGCGCGACCGGAGGATAAATGACCGGCGCGGGATAAACGACCCGCTTGATTTTAGCTGAAGAACGATATCTGCTGTCTTATCTTGTCAGGCACCTTGTTGCCTGACTTTTCTATTTTGCTGACCAGGTTAGTCAACATCTTCTGGCGCTGTTTCACTTCGTTTTCATGTTTGGCCACGAGCTGGGTATACTGGGGATTCTCGCCTATTGAACTTATTATCTCCTTTGAGAACGGGCAGAACTGGAACAGTATGCCCCTTGCATTCTTGATGAGCCTCAGCGCTCCGTGGGATTCATATTTTACATACGCATAATAGTCGGAAACGAATACTTTCTTGAAGTTGTTCGCATTATTTTTAAGAGCCATCGAGATCTTATCCTTGGCCTCGGGTGAGAGCGATGAGTTCTTTCGGTAGAACTGGAGGTAATCGCAGTACATTGAGGTCAGGGAAGGATCGGTGACGTCGTTCCAGTGAACACTCTGCTCGGTCTTGCACATCTCCCATCTGAATTCGCCGACGAGACGTATCATCGTGTCCTCAAAGGTTTCGGTATGGAAGATGGAAATGATCATCCTTGCCGGGGTATTGCGCTTCTTGGAATCTATCTCCTGCCAGAGCGAAGCCCTTGTGCCGATGTTGGGCATCAGGATGACATACGGCAGTACCTCGTCCTCGGTAAAGAAGGAATTGACTCCGGCTTCGGGCATCGAGAATACGCCCTGACGGCAGAAAGCCTTATAATCTATGGAACGGATGTTGTCGATCTCTGACTTTATACGTTCGGCGCTTAGGTAGCTCTGCTCGACCGATCTTGATACATTATCCTTGTCAAATACCGGAGTGAAGGTTGTTATGCGCCCGAAGGTGACGCGGTTGCCGATCATGAATATATTCTTTATCTCGAACTTCAGACGGTCTATGAGGCTTGCTTCAAGGTTTTTGGCCTCCGCTTCCTTTATCGATCCGTCCTTTATGAGTTCGCGCAGGTATGCGGGATAATCCAGGTCAAATTCATTCTTGGAGGGCATGACTTTACCGCTGTAGATAAGAGTCAGCCATTCGTATGCCGTGAACACACGGTCATCGCTGCCGGGTTCGATGGAATCCGCAATGGCGGCGAGCTTGGCAGCATTATCGCTTCCGGCGAGCCTTTCGTCTGCATAACCGAACAGCAGGAACATCCTGACACCGACCGGTATATCCATCCATTTACAGTCATACGCCTTAAGGAATACGGCAAGATAGAGCTCATAGAAATCGGCCGAGAGTTCACGCCTTAACTTACGTATATCGTCATCGCTGCCGTAGCGGTCGGGGTGTTTTATGAAGGATGCAAGTTCTAAAGAGAACCTGTCAAGAAGCGTATGGTCCGGGGAAGCAAAGGCAAGTATCGCATCAAGACAGCCGCTCACGGATTCATCGAGCGGACCGGATGACTCTCCGGTACCCGAAGCATCCTGCTTGGTCTCGGAACGTTCCTTTATTGCCTGGAAATGGTTCATGAATTCGCGGCTCGCGCTTGTAAAATCATCGAGATATTCGATGACCTCGGACATGAAATCCCTTGATTCGAGGGCATAGAGGTTGACCGTAAGTCCGATACCGAGCCCGATACTTGCGATCGAATAAACGTCCTTGCGGAATTGTGCTTCATTGGCATGAAGGTCCTCGACAAAGTCCCTGTGCCAGCCTCTTGCCTTATCAAGCATCTCGGGAGGCTTAAGGGCGGCCACGTCATCAAACTTCTTCGGGGTTATCCCCGATGCTATGGCAAGCGCCGGATACTCCTCAAGCGCCTTGTTGACTCTTGCATATTCCGTCCTTGCAAATTCCATTGTATCAAGCACCGCAGCCTGCATCTTCTTGGAGAAACGCACGCATCCGGCCACGAGAGTCGCAAGCAGCTTGGGATTGGCTTTGAAGAGGGCAACCAAAGAAGCCTCGGAATCGTAAGGATATGAATAAAGGCTGACGTTTTCGGCAGCTTCGTATGTGAAGATATACTCCATGCGGGGAAATTCGCCTATGCCGATCACGCTTCCTGCGGGAAGATCTATCGTGCAGTAATCACTGAGTGCCCGTACTACGCCCTTGGCAACTATATCAAGTGTTTTGACGCAGTCCCTGCCGCCTTCGTAGATAACGGCTCCGGCATCGTAGGTGTTATTGGTCATAAGAAACTCCTTAACAGTATTTCCCCTGTAGTTTATTATACCGCCCGCACCGTTTTAAAACAAGGTTGTGTATGGCAGAATATGAAACCCCGGTGTTGATAAATCTGCCGGTGATACTTATAATCATATATAGATCATATAAGAATATATAAAGAACGGGGTGGGAAGATGGAGCGTATAAAAACCATAGGTCTTGTCATTGATGAGATATTTGCTGACTTTTCCAAAGAGATCATGCACAGCGTTCTGTACGCGATGCGCGACAGGAAAGATCTAAGGCTCATAGTCATGGCCGGGCGCCAGTGCGAATTTGATGCCGATAATGATGATAACCAGCACATGTACAAGATGGTATACAATTCGATATACACCATGGAGGAGCCCTGTGATGTGGACGGACTCATCGTTTCGCTGCCGAATCTAAAGGGTGTCGGCTACGAGCGTTATAAAAACGTTCCGAAGGTCTTCATTGCATCCGATAAGAAGGATGAGCTGACCGTTAACTATAATGATGAGATGGGCTTAAAGGAAGCGCTCGATTACCTGTTCAGAGTCAAGGGTATCACGAATATCTGCATGCTCGGAGGAAGGGATGACAATGCGGATGCCCAGAAGCGCCGGATGATCTTCATGGATTATTTAAGGGAGAAGAACCTTGACTGTTCCGCAGACCTTTACGAAGCGGCCGGGATGAGTACAAGGTCCGAGGCGGCCGCCACAAGGCTGCTTGACAGAAATCCCGAAGCACAGGCCGTATTCTGTGTGAACGACCAGGTCGCATACGGACTGTATAACGTACTTAAGAAGCGCAACAAGATGCCCGGAAGGGATATCGCCGTATTCGGCTTCGATAATACGAGGCTTGCGACCGATATGGTGCCTGCGCTTGCATCGGTCGGCGCGGATGCCGCATCCCTCGGACTTAACGCTCTTAATATCCTGCTTGCCAGGATGAACGGTGAGCCGGCCGACCCGGTGACCATCCCGACCTGCCTTTTCGGAAGAGAATCGATCGAGTATACACTTGAGGGATATTCACCGAAGGATCTTGTGAATGCAAGCGAAGCCTATATATATGAAATGTTTGATACCTGCTTCTACAGGTACCGTAACGAGATAATCGACAGCCGCCAGATCGATCTTAGGAGGTTGTATTACGAGATCGTCTCAAAGATCCTTGCATGCACAAAGAAGCGCCATATGAACGATAAGCAGTATGAGGAATTGTGCCGGCTGATCGATATCTTCTTTGAGAACGGGGCGATGAAATATACGGATGTGAGCAGGTTTACCGCCTGTACCGGTGCTTTCCAGGAGGCGCTTAAGGATGTGCCCCGTTCGGGAGCGGTGAACGATAAGAACAGTGCACTGTTTTCAAGGATGCGTGACAAGGGACTGCTCGCGCAGGCTTCATGGTGGATCATGAAGAATCAGGATTACAGCGCCGAACGCATGAACATAAACGAATATATAGCACAGACCATGAGCTTTTCCGATGAAGGTGTGAGCAGGCTTGACAATGCACTGGATAATTTCGGTATGCTCGGACTTGAGGATGCTGCATTATATCTTTATGATACACCTGTTATGTTTGAGCCCGGCGACAATATGACTTTCCCCGATACTATAAACTTAAAATGTGCGGTAGTTAAGGGTGAGGTAAAAAGGATACCCGAAGCAGAGCAGAGGACGTCTTCAGCCGATATCTTCAATTACGAAGGCCTTGCAAAAGGCGGCAGGGGACAGGTTGCGTTTCCGGTGTTCAGCGGACTGCATATATACGGAATGCTCATCTGCGGCCTGAGCAGGGATATAGCCGAGAAGGGGGAATATATCGCAAGTCAGATAGGACGTGTTATGAGCATGTGCTTTGACTGTGACCGGCGGTCCGTATGAATACAGTAATAGTCAGGATAAATGATGATAAGGATCTTGGGGCTTTGAGTGAAGCCGGAAGGATCATAAAGAGCGGCGGGCTTGTTGCGTTCCCTACCGAAACGGTATACGGACTCGGCGGAGATGCGCTCAATCCCGATGCTTCGTCGCGGATATATGCAGCCAAGGGACGTCCTTCGGATAATCCGCTGATCGTGCATATCTACCGTATTGAAGACCTTCATACGGTGGCGGATGAGGTGAGTGATGATGCGCTGAAACTCGCCGAACGGTTCTGGCCGGGGCCGCTTACGATGATATTTAAGAAGAAGGATATCGTGCCGCACGAGACGACAGGCGGTCTTGACACGGTAGCTGTCAGGATGCCATCCGATCGGATAGCGGCTGCATTTATAAGGGAAGCCGGAGG
>JAILLY010000018.1 GCA_024692905.1 Lachnospiraceae bacterium
TCCTGTATCATGCGATTCTCCGCTGCATCCCAGTATTTTGCCACCTGGCGGCCGTACAGATCGCGATTCTGAGCACACAGGGTCTTAAGAGCCTTATAGATCATAAATGCGCTGTCCGGCGTAAAGCTGTCATCGGTAAGATCGAGCCCATAGGGTTCCGACACCTCCGTCATAGCGGAAAACAGCGGAACAAAAGGCGTATATTCGGCACCTGCGAGTGCACACCAGTTTACTACCGCAAGATCATCCGGCAGATCGGAATACCGTTGCAAGATATGGACATGGGCCTGGGTCTCGGTGGCAATGACCCTTATCTTATCGGAATCATTGACAGCAGGATCAAGCTCCGTTCCCTCATACCTGTTCCTGAAAATAGCCATAACATCCTGCATGTCTACGGGAGCGTCCGGTCTGTAAAAGAGCGGATAGCGTTCCTTGGTCTTGTAATCACCTACTGTCGAAGGAGCAAGCAGCTTATGCCCCACCCAGGTTCTTGCATTGGCGTAATCCGTCAGCCTTCCCCGTCCGGCATATGTATCAAAAAGGTCCATGTGTCCGTCATCATTATACTCGGCAAAGCCCGCTTCCTCGGGAAGGGAGTAGAGCCCGGGAGATACGATAGTATCTTCATAACCTTCCTCAATATCCCCCAGCATGAATTCATTGCCGAATACGGCCACACAATCTTCAGGCATCTTTACAGCCGCATACTGATGACCCGTGTAGGTCTCCATGTACCATGCTTCGCTGGCATCGGTTATCATGATTATATTCTGCTCGGAAGTTCCGCGCTCATCTATGATCTTTGCGAGCATTTCGATTCCTTCCCTCGCAGTGGCACATGAACTTGCAACAAGCCCTGCCATGTCAAATTCACATACTCCGTCATTAACCTCGGGATCCGCATGCATCGCTTCTTCACAGATATAACCTGTTACCGTAGCGGATATCGCAAGACCGCATTCGTTTGATGCTCCTGCGGCATCTTCAGCGCCCGCACCGGTTATCTCCTGTGCGGCCGTGGTCTGCGGAATACACACATACCGATAGGTGGTATCGGGCAGGGGCCAGGAAAAACCGTCCCGGCATTCAAAATACCTTCCGGGCTTATTCTCCACCCTGTCATATACCTTAACAATAGTAGGGATCACTGTGGGATGTATATCATTACTTCTGGCTATTATCGTCGTTCCGTCGGCACTTGCCCCCTTACCGACATAAACACCGGTACAGGCCAGGGCCTCGGTCACGGGCAGCAGACAGAAAATCGGGATTATCAGAGCCGCAGCTGTCTTTTTTAACTTCGTTCTAAATTTCATACCTCAAGTCACCTCCTACCGCAAATGATCACATTCAGATATAAATATTATACTTTTTATCATCGGCTCCCGCAATAACAATGATAAAAGATAGGGGTGAACAGAAATCGAAAAAAAAAGAAAAATGTGGTATAATCATGGACATGAACGTATAAACATATGTAGATTAAAAAATACCCATAAAACCGGAGGTGATCGCAATGCAAAAGATAAATGATGATGAACTCGAGTTGGTAAACGGCGGTGCGGGACAGGATGTCGACCGTGAAGGCGGGGCGCGTATCGTTAAGCTTCACTGCCCTATATGCTGCCCGAATAATCCGGAAGATCTTGTAGACTTTGAAATTATCGGAACAAACCCACCCAAGTGTATAAAATGCGGATTTGAATACCTTGCGTCTGCTCCGAAACCGTCTTCGGGCCCGCAGCTTCTCAGGGTTGACAGAGCTTGATCACTGCTCGAAGTATGCGTAGTTCTGGCGGATATGCTCACGCATGAGCTTTTCTGCCAGAACATCATCCTTCTTTTTGATTGCATCAAGGATCTTCTTGTGATAGTCAAGGGCGGGCTTGTATTTCATCTTCTCTATTACGGAATACATCGATTCCTTCAGGACGTTTCGAAGGATATCATATGCCTTAACAAGCATGGGGTTGCCCGTCATCTTTACTATAGTCATATGGTATTTAAGATCATACTGTGAAAAGGCTCTGCCATTGTCTTCCTTGGCGGCCTTTTTCATTTTGTCGAGATACTCCTCAAGCTTCTTAATACCCTGCTCATCTCCCACAAGAGTCGCAATACGCACGCTCTCCGAGTCTATCATCTCACGGAACTGAAAGACATGTATCTGTGAAGGCTCACCTATATACATAAGGGGAATCAGCTCATTAAGCGAATCCTCGGGATTGAATTCACGTACATAGGAACCGGAGCCCGTATGTGTCTCGATAAGACCCAGTGCCTTAAGCTTCTGCATGGCCTGGCGGATAGTCATGCGGCTGACGCCGAATGTATCCGACAGTTCATTCTCCGACGGGAGCTTGTCCCCGGGACGCCATGTTCCATCGATAAGAAGCCCCTGAATCTGCTCAAATACCTGTTCAACTGCATTGATCTTCTGGATTGGTTGAATATTCATATGACCCTTCCCCTTCGTAATAAGTTGCCGCCTGCCGATATACCTGTAAGCCAACTTACAGTTTTCATTATATATACAACGTATATTAATGTCAAAAGAACTTACATCTGTTTTTTCATTTCCATACCTGTCTTTACAAAGCGGAACATACGGACCGCCGCTTCATAATACAGGTCCTCTGCATTTCCGATCGCATCCTCAAGTGACATGGGCGCGTTCACCGTGGTCATAAGGGACGAGACTCCGTACCTGCATATGTCCATGGCATTTTTCCCGAGGGACCCCGAAAGACCCAGGACCGGGATATCCTTTGCAGCTGCCCTTTGTCCCACGCCCTGCATGACTTTTCCGAAACAGCTCTGCCAGTCCGTCCTGCCTTCACCGGTGACTACCATATCCACGCCCTCAAGACGTTCATCAAAATGTATAAGATCAAGGACAGAATCAATCCCGGACTTTAACTGCCCGTTTAAAAAGACACACAGACCGGCACCCAGTCCTCCGGCCGCTCCCGCTCCTTCTATCCCGTCGCAGTCGATGCCGAAACTGTCCTTTATAACGTCCCTGTAATTGCACATGCCTTCTTCAAGCTGCGCCTGTATATCAGGGGTTGCACCCTTCTGGGCACCGAAAGTCATGGTCGCGCCGTCTTTCCCGCAGAGGGGATTCTTTACGTCACACATGACTGTGACATTACTTTCCTTAAGCCTTTTATCGATACCCGAAACATCTATGGTCCTGACCCTTATAAGGTCCCTGCCAAATCCTTCCAGTTCATTGCCATTTTCATCAAGGAAACGGACCCCCAGCGCACGCATGCAGCCCATTCCGCCGTCATTGGTGGCCGAGCCTCCTATCGCGACAGACAGCTTCCTGTATCCTCTGTCAAGGGCATCAAGTATGAGTTCACCTGTTCCGAGGGTTGTAGTGTTCATGGGGTTTCTTAAGTTTTGCGGAACAAGCGGCAGTCCCGATGCCGTTGACATTTCGATAACAGCCGTGTCATCAAAAACGCCGTAGCAGGCCGTTACCGGTTCAGCTAGGGGTCCGTGCACCTTACAGTCGATCATCTCACCCTTTTCGGCTTTTATGACCGCATCTACCGTACCTTCTCCTCCGTCGGCGACCGGAACTCCCGTGATCCCGCAGTCTCCGAACACTTCTTTTGCCGCCTTGGTAATGAGGCGGATCGTCTGTTCACTTGTCAGGCTTCCTTTAAAGGAATCGGATGCGCACAGGATCTTCATCAGGTA
>JAILLY010000047.1 GCA_024692905.1 Lachnospiraceae bacterium
AAGGAGAGTGTATGGCATACAGGGTAGTTATCGCGGAAGATTTCCGTATGATACGGGAGATATTTGAGAATGCGGTCAACCAGTCGGATGGTTATGAGCTTGCGGCTTCATACCCGACTGCCCAGCAGGCTGTGAAGTATATCGAGAAGAACGATGCGGACCTGGTGCTCATGGATGTGCTGATACCCGGAAGCATGAACGGTCTTGATGCTGCCGAGAGGATCAAGAAGATCAAACCGGGTGTCAGGATCATAATAGTTACTTCTATGCCGGAACTATCATATGAGAAAAGGGCAAGGGAGATCGGGGTTGAGGGTTTTTGGCAGAAGGAAGTGCAGGAACAGCCGATCCAGGAGATAATGGACCGTACGATGGCAGGCGAGACCGTATATCCGAGTGAACAGCCAAAGATAAACATAGGCAATACCGTAAGCACTGAGTTCACAGACAGGGAGATAGAGATACTGACCGAACTCGTTGCCGGCGCCTCGAACAAGGAGATCGCTGACAAACTGAGTGTCGAGCAGTCCACGGTTAAGATGCATATATCAAATATGCTGAGTAAAACAGGATATCACAGCCGCCTTGAACTGGCTGTAAAAGCAAGACATTACGGACTTGTGATAAATGATTAGGAAGTGCATGAATAACAATAAAGAAAGGAATCTTCCAATGAAGGACCCGAAGAAGAAAAAGGAAATAAAACGCATAAGCCCGGCAGTCATAATGCTTACAGCTGTATTGCTTATGCTTACTGCATGCGGAGGAAAGGGCAGCAAGGAAGATGACCCGAATCTGGGGCTCTATACGGCGACGACAGCCGAGTACGGCGGTATAAAGCTCAGTGTTGACGAGGCTTTTGGAGGCGGCTTTTCGATAGAACTTAAGAAGAAAGGCAAGGCCTATTGTAAGATAGGAGAGGACGGCGGCAATATCAAGTGGACCCTTGACGGTGAAACCTTCCACGCTGAAGGCGGCGGAGCCGAGTTTGACGGTACGCTTAAGGACGGCGTGATGATCCTTGATGATGTAAACGGCGAGGGTATAACCCTTACACTGGTGTGCGATGAGGCAGTCGCAAGGAGCCAAAACACAGGCGATGTTGATTCGCCGCTTGCGCGTAAGGATACCGGTGATGACACGGCTGATACGTCTGAAGGCGAAGGCACGGGAGACACAGGGAAAGATCCGGAAAAGTCGTCAACGGGCAAGTTGGGAGATATGCTTTCCGATACAAGCGAGGATGTCGGCAAATGGGAGCTCTTCACTGTGGCCCAGGAAGGCAAGAGCTATATGCAGGATGAGCTTAAGCAGAAGGGCATCGAATCATGGATACAGATCAATGCCGACGGTACCGGCCGGATCGATCTTATAGGGAACCTGATGGACATGGAATGGACCGCAGGCCATATCGTTGTTCCGGATAACGGCGAAGGCAAAAGGGAAGAATACAGGTATTCGATCAGCGACGGTTTCCTTGTCCTCGTAGATGAGAACATGACACTTGCATTTAAGAAGGTTGAAGACGCGGCGTCTGTCCCGGACAATGGAGACGACACTGACTTCTACAACACGGATGCTCAGATGACACCCGAGTTCATGAAGAGATTCGAGGGTGACTGGCACGGACTGCTGCTGTATTCGGATGCGCAGGGTGATACCTTTTCCGAATATGACGGAAAGAAGTGCGACGTGGTGGCAAGGTTTGTGCTGGATGAAAAGGGAAACGTGACTCCTTTCATGGCCAATGCCCAGAAAGGGGATCCCGACACATATAATTTCAGAAACCTTACGGCCGAACTCGATCCGGCGTTTGACGGAATGTATATTTCCGGCGAGTTCCTGGACAAGGGTAAATTTGATACGGTCTTTGTTTCCGAAGAAGACGGTTTCCTCTATATGGTGATCGATCTTAAAAGTGATAACGGCGATTCTCTGATCGTGCGGATAGGCATGAGACGTCTTGATGCCAAATGGACGGATGATGATTATCCCAGATACCCCGATGAGGGCGTTGAATTTTATAAAGGAAAATCATTCGAGGAAGTAATCAACACGTTCGGTAATCCACCCGGAAACATACCTGCCAAATCGCACGTGACCGACTGGGAATAAGATGATCTTCTTAAAAGTGCAGCTTATGCTGCACTTTTTAAATTGTTTATGCTTAATTGAATTTCAGGTTGTAAAATCGCCGATATTCCGCTAAAGTGTTCATGAGGCTTAACGGGGAAAGCTTATAAGCCGGGCAGGCTGCAGTATCATCAAAACCGGCAGAATAATGATCATTATGAAAGTGTAAGGAAAATGAACGGAAGCTGTGAAACATGTGCATATTATTTCTATGATGAGGAATATGACGACTATATCTGCGACATGGATATAGACGAGGACGATTACGCCCGTTTGATGGAGCGTGATTTTAAAGGATGTCCTTATTATACGAACGGCGATGAATACAAGGTCGTACGCCATCAGATGTAGTTATAAAAACACTTGCGAATACGCCCGCGTGAGCGTACAATATGCAATGTGTATCATTTAGGACAAGCGAGGAGGCATACATGGTTAATCTGTACATCCCTGAGGGTTATAAAAGCCCGCAGTCTATAAAAGAAACCGAGATACTGATAAAAGAAGTAAAGGACTATTTTGAAAGAGCGCTCGCCAAGGAGCTGAATTTAACCCGTGTTTCGGCACCGCTTTTTGTTTGGCCGCAGTCGGGTCTTAACGATAATCTGAACGGAGTCGAACGCCCGGTAAAGTTCGGGATAAAGGAACAGGGCGATAAGGAAGTCGAGATCGTGCATTCTCTGGCCAAATGGAAGAGGATGGCGCTTAAGAAGTACGGCTTTGAACACGGAGAGGGCCTGTATACCGATATGACCGCGATAAGGCGTGATGAGGATACGGACAACCTCCACTCACTGTATGTCGACCAGTGGGACTGGGAGCGCATCATAAATAAGGATGAGCGGAATGAGGATACGTTAAAGACTATCGTGCGCAAGGTTTACGAAGCGATCAAGAATACCGAGGTGTTCGTAAACTCAAGGCATCCGGAGATAACAAGGATACTGCCGGATGATATAACTTTCATAACCACTCAGGAACTTGAGGACCGCTGGCCGGATAAGACACCCAAGGAGAGGGAAGACCTCGCGGCGAAGGAGTACGGTGCGATATTCCTCATGAAGATAGGAGATCTTTTGAAGTCGGGAAAGAAGCACGACGGACGTGCACCCGATTACGATGACTGGGAATTGAACGGCGACATAATCGCGTATTATCCCGTGCTTGACAGGGCATTCGAGATATCATCGATGGGTATAAGGGTCGATGAGGATTCGCTTTTAAGCCAGCTTAAGAAGGCCGGATGTCCCGAGCGGGCAGAGCTTCCGTTCCAGAAGGCACTGCTTGATAAGGAACTTCCTTATACAATTGGAGGCGGAATAGGACAGTCGCGAATATGTATGTTCTTTATGCGCAGGGCGCACATCGGTGAGGTGCAGAGCTCTGTCTGGGCAGAGGGAGTCGTTGAGGAAGCTGAGAAAAAGGGCGTACATCTGCTGTGATAAATAGCGAAAGAAAAGAGCAATTTGAGATATAAAGGGAGAAAATAATGAAACAGTTCACATCCAAAGAATTGAGAAATACATGGAAGGAATTCTATAAAGAAAGAGGACATGTTGATGTCGGTGCGGTATCACTCGTATCCGACGGCTCGACCGGCGTTATGTTCAACGTGGCCGGTATGCAGCCGCTCATGCCTTACCTTCTTGGGCAGAAGCATCCGATGGGCGTAAGGCTCTGTAATGTACAGGGCTGTGTACGTACGAATGATATCGACTCCGTTGGCGACAAGTCGCATGTGACTTTCTTTGAAATGATGGGAAGCTGGAGCCTCGGCGATTATTTCAAGGAAGAGCGCTGCAAATGGAGCTACGAGCTGCTTACGCAGGTATTCGGTTTTGACCGTGATCATCTTGCTGCAACCGTATTTGAAGGGGACGAAAACGCTCCGAGGGATGAAGAAGGCGCAAAGTGCAGGATCGATTCGGGTTTTAAACCTGAGAACATATATTATCTCCCGGCCGAGGATAACTGGTGGGGCCTTGAATACGGACCCTGCGGACCGGATTCTGAGATGTTTTATATCGCGGATGTTCCGGACTGCGGACCGGACTGCGGACCCGGCTGCTCATGCGGCAAGTATACCGAGCTTGGCAACGATGTGTTCATGCAGTATGAGAAACATAAGGACGGCCACCTTACGCCTCTTGCTAAGAAGAATGTTGATACCGGATGGGGACTTGAGAGAAACCTTGCCTTCCTTAACGGGACAAAGGATGTATATAAGACGGACCTGTTCGCATCAGTGATCGCATTTATCGAGAAGATATCGGGTAAGAAATATGACAATGATGATGAGATGACCCGCTCGATGCGCGTGCTCGCAGACCATATGCGTACTTCGGTGATGCTCATCGGTGACGAGGCAAGGCTCACGCCTTCAAACGGCGGCGCCGGTTATGTGCTGAGGAGGCTCATAAGGCGTGCGGTAAGGCATGGAAGGATACTCGGCCTTACAACAGAGAACCTTCTTGATATCGCTAAGATATTCATAGATGAGGTTTATTCGGATTCATATCCGAATCTTGTAACGAACCGTGAATTTGTATTAAAGGAGCTTAAGAAAGAGATCGACCGTTTCACGGCCACCCTTGAGAACGGAATGAAGGAGTTTAAGAAGATACTCGATGCCGTACTTGCTTCATCAGGCAAGGTGATCTCAGGTAAGGATGCTTTCTATTTATATGATACTTTCGGATTCCCGCTCGAGCTTACGGTCGAGATGGCAGATGAGAAGGGACTTTCCGTTGACGAAGAAGGATTTGGAAAGTCAATGGAAGAGCAGAAGAAAAAGGCAAGGGATAATGCGAGCTTCTCATTAAAGTCATCATCGGATGATCTTGCGGTATTTGCAAGCCTGGATGAAGCTGTAATCAGTGAGTTCACCGGGTATGAAAAGATTGAGGATTCGGGCAAGGTAGTTGCGATCGGCACCGACGTTCTTATCGACGAGGCAGGCGAGGGGCTTGAGTGCATAATCGTTACGGACAGGACGCCGTTCTATGCTACCATGGGCGGACAGAAGGGTGACTTTGGCTCAATAAATGCAGGAACGTTCGAATTTGAAGTAAAGGATACGGTCAAGATAGACGGAGGCCGTGTGGGTCATGTCGGCATTGTTAAGTCGGGTAAGGTTAAGAAAGGCGACACCGTAACACTCAGCGTTGATCCGGCAAACAGGACCGCCACATGTATGAACCATTCTGCAACGCATCTTCTCCAGAAGGCACTGCAGACGGTGCTCGGGGATGAGGTCAAACAGCAGGGTTCTTATCAGGACGGCGAGAGGACAAGGTTTGACTTTTCATTTTCACGTGCGGTTACGGCCGAGGAGCTTGGCAGGGTAGAAGACCTTGTTAATGAAAAGATAATGGAAGACATTCCGGTAGTTACCGATGTGATGTCAATAGATGAAGCAAAGAAGTCAGGTGCCATGGCGCTGTTCGGCGAAAAATACGGTGAAGTTGTGCGTGTCGTAAAGATGGGTGACTTTTCCAAGGAACTTTGCGGTGGTACGCATGTTAAGAAGACAGGCGACATACATGCCTTCAAGATAATGTCCGAGAGCGGAATAGCGGCCGGCGTAAGAAGGGTCGAAGGACTTACGGGCGTAAGGGTACTTACATATTATAAAGATATAGAAGAAACGCTTAAGACAGCCGCATCTGTGCTCAAGTCAACTCCTTCGGATGTTGTCGGGAGGATAGAGAAGCTCAGGGATGAGGTAAAGGCACTTTCATCCGAGCTTGAATCCATAAAGAGCAAAGCCGCAAAGGATGCAATGGGCGATGTAATGGATAAGGTTACGGATGTAAAAGGCGTTAAGTTCCTCGCGGTAAGCGTTCCCGATGTGGATATGAACGGACTCCGCGATCTGGGTGACCAGCTGAAGGATAAGCTGGGTGACGGAGTCATATTGCTGGCATCCTCTGCGGGAGGAAAAGTCAATCTTGTTGCCATGGCTACGGACGGAGCTATGGGTAAAGGTGCACATGCCGGAAACCTGATAAAGGGTATCGCGGGACTCGTAGGCGGTGGCGGCGGCGGAAGGCCGAACATGGCCCAGGCCGGCGGCAAGGATCCTTCAGGTATCGACAAAGCACTTTCACAGGCAGTGGATGTGCTGAGCGGGCAGATAGGATAAACGCCTGAAGGCACCCGCCCGGATATATAAGAAAAATCTGTTGACTTATGTAAGTAACGTGGGTATAATGCTCATAGTGCAACGCTTGAGTGATCAGGCGGATAACCCTAAAGTCGCAAGGTGCACAAATTTGGGCTCGAGGGGAGGTTGGGAAGCATGTCAAACGTGATCGTAAAAGAGAATGAAACATTAGATAGCGCTCTTCGTCGTTTCAAGAGGAACTGTGCCAAGGCCGGTATCCAGCAGGAAATCCGCAAGAGAGAGCATTACGAGAAGCCTAGCGTTAAGCGTAAGAAGAAATCCGAAGCTGCTAGGAAGCGTAAATACAATTAAGACTGAGGTAATTCCCCGGATTGATCCGGGGAATTTTTTTGTCCGGAAATACGGGAGTATCATAAACCATCAACGGGGAGCAATTTGTGCTTTATTTTGTATAGCCTTTGTGATATAATACAACATGTTGTGGGAGAGAGGAAGATATGACGGCTGTGACGGCTTCACCGGGAGTGCCGGTGATAATAACGGCAATAGCGCTGGCAACGGTATTGCTTGGCCTGTTTGTATATGTGCAGAGCAGGGGATTCCGTGTTGTAAGATACAGTTTCATAAATAAGAAGCTTAAGAAGGATTCCTACAGGTTCGCTTTTATCTCCGATATGCACGATCACGTTCACGGAGATGATAACAGGGAGGTTCTTGAAGCCATAGACAGAGAGGGCGTTGATGCGATTTTTTTGGCCGGTGATATGGTCACCTCGAGTATGGAGCCGAAATATCGTCAGGATAATGCGCTGAGATTCATAAAGGCGCTCAGTTCAAAATATCCGGTATATTACGGTATCGGCAATCATGAGGAGAAGTTAAGACGCTGTCCGGACTCCTTTCCGGGGATTTATGAGCGCCTTGTCTCCGAACTTGATGAATGCGGCGCACATATGCTTATCAATGAGAAGGTGAGCATAGAAGATGCGGGCATAGATGTATACGGACTTGATCTCGAACACGAATATTACAGGAAGCTTAAGACCAGATGGATACCGGACGATTATCTTGAACGCAGGCTCGGAAGGAACGATACGGACAGGATATCGATACTGCTGGCTCATAATCCGGAACAGTTTGATAAGTATGTTCTGTGGAAGCCTGATTATGTATTGTCCGGTCATGTTCACGGAGGAATAGTGAATCTGCCCTTTCTGGGAGGCGCTGTATCACCGCAGCTTAAGCTTTTTCCGAGATACGACGCGGGGCTGTTTGAGAAGGAAGGCTCGACCATGATTTTGAACAGGGGTCTTGGTGCACACACCATCCCCGTGAGGGTGTTCAATAAGGCGGAAGTCGTTGTGGTCGATCTGTACAGAAGCAGGGAAGTAATGATGAGGGAAGCGGGAAAAGGGGAATAACAGACTGAGAGGATTAGCGAATGAGTCTTACTGTCAAATTACAGGTATTTGAAGGTCCGCTGGATCTGCTTCTTCACCTTATTGAGAAGAATAAGGTGGATATTTATGATATTCCGATAGTTCTGATAACAGACCAGTATCTGGAATACATCAGGAATATGAAGGAAGAGAATCTCGACATCATGAGCGAGTTTCTGGTAATGGCGGCAACGCTTCTTGATATAAAATGCAGGATGCTGCTTCCCAAGGAGATCAACGAAGAAGGGGAAGAGGAGGATCCGAGGGCCGAGCTTGTCCGGAATCTTATAGAATATAAGATGTATAAGTATATGTCTTATGAGCTTAAAGATATGCATATGGATGCCGGCAGGACTCTGTTTAAGGCGCCGACCATGCCGAGAGAGATTGAAGAATATGAGCAGCCGATAGATTATGAACAGCTCATAGGTGATATGGATCTTGCCAGACTGAACCAGATATTCAAGTCGATGATGAAACGTCAGGTGGACAAGATCGATCCCATAAGGAGTAAATTCGGCAGGATCGAGAAGGATGAAGTAAGCCTTGAAGACAAGACCGCATATGTGGAAGATTATATCAGAAAACACAGGAAGTTCGGATTCCGTGATCTTCTTGAGAAGCAGAATTCCAAGATGGATCTGGTGGTAACCTTCCTTGTAATACTTGAGATGATGAAGCTCGGGCAGATCATGATAGTACAGGAAGCGCTTTTTGATGATATAATGATCACGTCGAAGATGGCGGCATAAGCATATATTTAATGATTTTTACGGAGTGAGGACGCTTTGGCGGAAGATAACAGAGAGCTTGAAATAAATACGATACAGGAAGAAAACGCGGAATATGATAAGACTGAAGAAGTGAGTACGGATACGGCCCCCGGGATGAACGGGGATGCCGCGAATGAGGCCGTGCCCGTGGATAACCCCAAGGCAGTGATAGGAGCAGTGCTTTTTTCCGTCGGTAATTCCGTGGAATATAAGAAGCTTGCTTCCGTACTGGGGCTTGATGTGGATCGGACAAGAGAGCTTGTTTACGAGCTTAAGCGGGAATATGACGATAATGAAGACTGCGGTTTTACGATAATCGAACTCGAAGAGGCGGTTCAGATGTGTTCGAAGGCATCCATGTATGAGCATCTGATCAAGATTGCCAAGGTTCCCAAGACTTATTCACTCACGGATTCGATGCTTGAGACGCTGTCCATAATAGCGTACAAGCAGCCGGTCACCAAGCTTGAAATAGAGAAGATAAGAGGAGTGAGCTGCGACAGGGCTGTCAATAAGCTGGTTGAGTACGGACTTGTCACCGAACTCGGAAGGCTGCAGGCTCCGGGAAGACCGCTTCTGTTCGGAACCACCGAGGAGTTCCTGAGAAGCTTCAATGTAACAAGTCTTGACGATCTTCCCACTGTCAGTCCCGACAGGATAGAGGAGTTCAAGAAGGAGGCTGCAGAAGAGGTATCTCTTAAGCTTGATATCTAGTTTCGGGTGTATGTTTTCATTTATACAAAGTGATTTTAAAAGTATACCTTGCAACAGGTATACTTTTTTTGTATCATATATGTGAGATTTTAGGAGTATGACATATAATGTCGTCGCATGGCCCCTGATATGTGATTTCAGGGCCTTTATCAATAGGTGCAATAACCTTGCATTCGTGAAGGAGAGAAGAATGAAGAAAAGAAAGATGTTCAAGTCGTTCATTGCCATGACAGCGCTTGTTGCAATGCTGTTAGAGAACACTTACAGCGTAATGGCGCAGGTTAATACCGAGGTAAATGTTGACAACGGTATTGAAGCGGACATACAGTCTGATGACCGGTCTGACAGTGAGATCGATGTATCGGATGAGATCCGGGCGGAAGAAGGTTCATCCCGGATAGACGAAGAGCTGTCGGATGATGAAACGCCGTCCAAAGAGATCGATATCAATGTCGAAACGGGACAGGATATCGAAGAAGAGGACGAGGCAGAGATAGCTGCGTCTTCGGTTAATGCGTACAGCGACAGGATTGGTTTCGTCGGTATGAAGGACACGACCCTTTATATCAATACCGACCGTATGAACAGTACCGATTCCTTTAAGCTCGATATCAAGGCGGCTTCCTCCGTATCATATGACGGGAAGCTTAACGGAACGCTTACCAAGGCAAGCGGCGGCGTATATTATGTGAGCGGTCTTAACGGAGCCGATGCTTCGGTTAAGGCAGTTGAACTTAATAACGGTCTGAAGGCTGAATATAAGGTGCGTTCGGACGGCAATCCGCAGATATCTCTTATATCAAAGGATGCTCCCAAGGCATCTTCCGTACTGCGTATTACCGACAACGGTTACGAGATCAAGGGTTCGGGATATGAGGATGTTACCCTGTCCATAGACGGGAACGCCTTGTCCAAGGGATCCTTCTATTCATTATATATTAAGACCAAAGCAGAGGTGATGTATAACGGAAGGTACGTAACCGACGGAGTTATCCCCCTGCTTTCCGCATCAACCAAAAGCATCAGACTCTCCAACCTGAACAATGAAGCATTTTCAATATATATCAAAGGTGATAACGGCAGTAACATTCTTGCCGCGTACTCCATAGATTCCGTGGATAACGGTGCATTCAGTGCAGTCCTTAGTGAATCGGCATCTGAAGTTGTTCTGGAACTCGAAGACAGCAAAGAGGAACAGGATAAGGAGGATAAGGAAGAGGCTGCGGAAGAAGATGAGGATTCCGTTAAGCGCGTATACGAGTATGAGGATGCAAGGGTATCCATCGCGGTAACGCTCAACGATCCTGCGGATCTTCCGGATGATGCAGTATTAAACGCAAAGGAG
>JAILLY010000054.1 GCA_024692905.1 Lachnospiraceae bacterium
CCTGCACAGAAGCCTGTATTCTTTATTGCAACATGCGGCTCTCCCAGAAAGAATTATTTTGATGCGATCAAAGAGATTGCTAAGAGTCGTGACTGTACCGATCTCGGCAGTTACATGTGCTGCGGATTTGACACCTATGGTCCTTTCAAGATCATCGGCGGCCTGAAGAAAGGACACCCGACGGAGCAGGAGATACAGGATGCGGTTGACTTTTATAGTGGATTAGGTGCCTGATATGGGAAATAGCGCTTTGGCCGGGCTGCTTTCAAGAGAAGATATGTTAGAGCTTACCCGCAGGATGACACCGTCAAGGACGTGTTTTGACCGTATCGCGGGAAGCTATAGGGATGAAGACGGGATAGAGGACGGATCTTTTAACATTCATTTCCTGAAACTTTCGGAAAAAGAAAAAGCTGACAACCTGAGGATCGCCAAAGCCATACCGTTTTCTGAAACCAAGGTGCAGCTTAAATCCTATGCGTTTCCGGCAGACAGTGTCCGGTCAAAAGAGATGGCGAAGCTGCTGAATGCGATAAAGAGCTGTTCGCTTAAGAATGATGCTCTGCTGGAGACATTCTATGAGCAGGTGGCTGACTGTTATTCCGCGGAAGGTGATTATGCCATATATGTCTTTCATGGAGCATATGATGTTCCGGTCAAAGGGAAGGATAAGGAATGGCTTGAAGGCTCGGAAACGGTCTATGAATTCATCATCTGTGCCATATGTCCCGTTACCGGAGATTACGAAGCGGGAGTTCCCTCCTGGGGGTTTCTGTATCCTTCGTTCGTTAACAGATGCGAAGATCGTGATCATATAGCAATATATAATCTTGATCCTGATAGTGAAGACATGGGCTTCTTGAACATGCTGGGACTTATTTAATAAAAATGTTATAATGCTTACCGAGGAAAGGAGGTTGATATTATGATCAATACCTCAAATTATCCCTCAAAGGGATATTCCCTCGACTAGCGGCAATCCATGATCGATCTGCCGCATTATATATATCGCCCCCATATCACAGACTGATATGGGGGCTTTGCATGTCGTTAGCGTGACGGAGTGCTTGATCCGGGTGATTGGGATGAATGGGCGAGTAATTGACGAGCGTCAAATAAAATCAAAACCATAGGGACCACAGAACCGTCCCCCGGTCCCTAGCGATGTAACCCTTTAACATAAATCATAACAAATGCCCGATAACAGTGACTGTTATTGGACATTTTTTTGTGTGCCCTATGATATATTACAGTTACAGTAAACCTGAAATGAACCTGGTATGAAAGGAGCGGCTTATGAAGATCGAAGAAGCGTTAAAGATAAGAAGTGATTATTTTATGAACGAAAATCCGGATGAGGAAGATGAGTTTCTGTATACGGAGGCGCTTAACTATCTTATCAATGAAACGAAGGATCCCTTATACATGACCGAACTTGGCTGGTATTATTGCGAGCGCAAGAGATTTGATCTGGAGATCAAGTATCTTGAGATGGCTGCCGGGTGTGGTGACATATCCGCCCTTGAGGAGCTTGGATATATGTATTACTACGGCCAGCACGGCGAGAAGGATTATAAGAAGGCTTATGAGTGCTTTTCCAAGGGAGCGGAGCAGGGGTATGATACAGGGAGTCACTGGTGTCGTTATAAACTTGCCGATATGTACCACTACGGATATTACGTTGATAAGGATGAGGCATTATACAGGAAACTCATCGAAGAGCTGTATAAGGAAATAAAGGATCCTATGTATCTTAACGAGCCTTTTCCGGAAGTGGCATTGAGGCTTGCGGAGATAAGGATAGAAGACGGAAATACGAAGGAAGGAGTGCAGCTTCTTATAAAAGCCAAGGATTTTCTTGCCGAGCGTCTTCGCGAAGGAGCTTTCTGGGGCCATATAAATGTCATGGAGCGGATCATTAAGGATCTGTATGCAAACGGATCATTTCCGGAGACCCCCGATTTCTACGACCTCTTTCATATGACCCAAAGGCCCGGAACCGTAACCTTTAAGTACGGAATGGGCAGGCCCAAGGAGTTCGCGATCGAGGTCTCCGATGATGATGAGCATGCAATAAGGTTTATGGGGAAATGGTACAGGAACTTTAATGAACTGTGCAACAAGGCCGAGATAGATGGCCTAAGGATCACTGCCATATATGATGAACTGTATGATTTTCAATTAAAGGAGGCGGTATGATGAACGATCTTATGAGGATAAATGATAAGACGGAAAATGACTATGACAGATATGAAGAGCTGCTTCTTAAGCGTGATCACATCCTTAAGGAGTCCGAATCCATCCTTATAGCATATACCAGGGAGTTCGGCGAGCTGATGCAGACGGTTTTCATGCGCAAGATCGAGTGCATCAGGCTGAAGAAGCTGATAGCCTACTGTCAGAAGCAGATTAACCGTGGGCTTAAGATCGATATGGATGAAGCATCCGACTCGGTTGATACCGAGATGGTCACCTATTACATAGACCTTATGGATATGATCGAACGGAACGAGGATGCAAAGAATGCACAGTCAGTCGATGAGCTTCGTTACCTGCGTTCGAAGCGGATCTACAGGCGGCTTGCAAAGAAACTTCACCCGGATATAAATGCAAGGACAGAGAGGGATGAAGAACTCTCCATGTTATGGAACAGGATCGTAAGCGCATATCAGGCAAGCGATGATAATGAACTTGAGAATCTTGAGGTCCTTGCGCGCAAGATGCTCAATGAACTTGGAGATGAAGGGTTTGAGATCGTGCTTGATAATATCGCGGAAAGGATCGTAAAACTTGAAAGGACCATAGGTGAACTTATTACCTCCGAGCCTTATGTATATAAGGATCTTCTCCTCGATGAAGATAAGGTCAAAGAGAAGAAGGATAAGCTTAACGCGGAACTTGATGAATACACCAAATACCTTGCGGAACTTACGGATATCCATGAGGATATGATCAGCAAAGAAGGAGTGAGCATCACGTGGAAAATCAACTGACCATTGATACGAAAAACCTGCTGGCTGCGGCAACCGGAAACGGTATAGGAGAACTCATAAAGCCTTTAAGCCATGAGATATTCCTGTTTGATTCTTATGTTGCGG
>JAILLY010000068.1 GCA_024692905.1 Lachnospiraceae bacterium
GAAGCGGATATGATCGTTTTTGCATCCCCTATCTATTACTTTACCATGACGGCACAGATGGAAGCGGCTATTCAGAGAGTGTATTGTATAGGAAAGCCCCTTAAGGCCAGGAAGGCCGCTCTTTTGTTATCATCCGGATCGGATGGTGTATACGAAGCAGCAATAGCTCAGTTCAAAGCATATATGGCTTATGCCGGTATCGAAGCAACTAAGGTTATAACAGCTCATGGCAATGAGAATAAGTCAAATGCCAAGCTTAATGAAGCAAAGGAATTTGCCGGGTCGCTGTAAGAGAAGGAGGACAAGAGGATGACTTTTAATGAATTATTGGAAAAAGTAAGAAAACTGGCCGGGAAGGCAGATGTATCGGATAAGGATTTTCTTGCGGTACAGATTAATATCACAGGCAAAGAAAGCGGCGTATTTTACGTTGAGGTTAAGGATCATAAGATAAATGTTGAACCGTATGAATACTATGACCGAAACTGCGCCATAACAATGAACATGACCAACTTCAATAAGCTGATCGATGGAAAACTTGATCCGATAGTCGCATTTACAACCGGAAAGCTTAAAGTGGACGGGGATGCCGGAAAGGCCCTGGAATTTTCTAAGCTGATGAAATAGTTGATGACGATTTGACAATAGTCCTGAAACTGCTATAATATAAACAAAGGAGCTACCGGAAGACGGTTAGCCCGAGAAAAAATGGTTAGTTAAAAACGACCGCCATCCCTCACACTAACGGCGGTCGTTTTTACTGTATTCGATATATAATGTATTACGTACCTGATGGAACTGAAAAATGCGGATTTTACGAGTGCACTGATTGCGGCACCCGTTTTCTTGATGTACGCATAGCGCCGTCTTTGGTATGTCCGTACTGTGGCGAAGAGGTAAACATGGAGATCGGACCGGATGATGAAATGCCTAAGCCAAACGAAGCAGCAAAGCTCATTCAGATGCTCGAAGGCGAGGATGTTGAGAAGTACGATGTATTGTTGAGCCTTGCCGTTACGGGCGGAGATTACAGCTGGATATGACGAAGCAGCTTTCACTTTTTCCGGAAGAGGATACATCCATCACAAAAAGGGAAACCGGAGTACGCCAGACGATTATCTGTTATCGTTTAAATTGGGAAGTACCAAAATATATATGATGGAAACAATAAATAATAGTGCCCCACAGATCCACCACGAGAAATAGGTCTGTTTTTTACTTCCCTTTTCTTTCGGTTCACCACTTACACGAACATATCCCTTTCTTTTTGCTATTTCTGCGACTATGAATCCAAAAGCTATGATCAATATGAGCTGTAAAACTGACATAGTTAACTGGTCTCCTTTCTGAAAACGAATCGGTACATACAGGATTATAATTTAAAATGGCAAGACTGTCTTCGCACCGTGGCGGTGGTAATTTATATATTTTTATTATGAGAAAACAAAATTACCACCATAATGGTGGCAACAGACAGAGTCCAAATGGGTTATAATATCAATAAATCCGTTAGATTTACATGTGTTCGGATTTATCTGCTGATAATAGAGAATATGATCAAAAGAATAAGTAGTAATGAGATTATTACGACTAAGTTCAACAGGATTATGCCCAGAATACGCTTTGCCCTGTTTTCTGAGCTGCAGAGAGGAAAGCGATTGTGAATATCCGCATAATTAAATGTGCTGAATGGTATAGACAACAGTATAAGAAAGATAAATATCTGTTGGATCAATGCCAAAGCAAAAGGTGTATCTTTGATCTTCATATCAAAAGAAAGCCAGGCAATAAAAAGGTAATAGGCGGATGCTACACACATATTCGCATAACTTCCGGATCTGAATCCGGGAGGAAGCAGTTTTCGTTTTTCTATGGGTAAAAATTGATTTTTTTCAGCACTGCCAAATCGGCGTAAGACATTTGCCAGATCAGTGATCGATTTGAACCTATTGGAAGGTGTAAGTTCGGTACATTTATTAATAATGGTATTTAACCGGCCATTAACGGTCTGCTGTGAGAAAGAACCGTTCAGCATGGTATTCATGAGTTTGCCGATTGCATATATATCTGTCTGAACCCCGGACGAACCAAACCCGTATTGCTCAGGAGCAGCATAACCCCTTGTACCAAGAAGGGTGGTGTCTTCGTCCTTAGAACTTTCGTGTTTGGCTGCATTTAAGTCAATTAGGATTGCATTATCAGTTGGTGTAATAATGATATTTGTCGGTTTTATATCCCGGTGAATTATAGGGGGCGAAGAAGCATGGAGTCTGGATAGTGTTTCGCATATTTGCAGAGTGTATTTTATGACTCTTTCTTCAGTTAATGAGCCCTCGGAAGCAAGGATTTTTTCCAGACTTTGTCCGGAAATATAGTCTTCTATAACGATAAGGGATCGTTCCTGCTTGATCAGTTCATATATTTTGGGGATACCGGGAATAGGATTCTCTTTTAAATACGTATATACGTTGAGATTGTATACATCCATGGTTTTTTTCAGGAATATCTGTTTTGTTTGTATATGTTGAACAAGAGCCACTCGGTGCTCTTCATTTAATATGGCAATATCTTTATAAAATGAAAGTGATAATTCGTTTTGGATATTCATAATTTGATCCTTATTGTTTTCTTATGAGATATTATAACAGAGGAGATAATGTATGCCTACAAAAACGACGGAAGAGCTTGAAAAAGTACTGAATGATACGCATTTAAATGATACTGAGAAATATTTGAAAGAAAATGCTGAAGATCTTCTTGATTCAGACAGACCTTTTTCTGATTATATGAAAAGTATTATTAAAAAAAAGAATCTGGTCCAACAGAACATTTTTATTAAAGCTGATATCCCGGACAGGTACGGATACAAACTACTGTCAGAGGAGAAACATACAAAACAAAGGGATGTGATCCTCAGGTTGTGTTATGCAGCAGAATTCACACTTGAGGAAACGCAGAAAGCACTGAGGATTTATGGCATGCCGGAATTATATGCAAGAGTCCCAAGGGATGCTGTGCTTATGATCATCTTTAATAACAGACCCGGAGGAATAATAGATGTCAACGCCTATCTAAAGAAAAATGGCGTAGATATACTCAGATCGAGTGGAGTCCAAGATTGATTTTGAAAGGAGAAGAGAGTATGAAGGTTATCGGTATTTTACTTGTTGTTTTGGGAGCCTTAGGTATCGTAATGGGATGCATGATGTTTGGTGACATAGGGATTGCCTGTATTGTTGGAGCGTTATCCGCCCTGCTTTCCGGTATCGGATTCATCATGGCATCGAGAAGATTATAGGATTTATCGGGGAGAACGTGATCTCATTCCACGCTTCTGATCTTTTCGATAAGATCGTAATGGCTGCCGGCGTAGGATTTATATATTTCATCCATGGCTTCCTGCCATTCGGACTTATCTTCGAGCCGTATGATGGTCACGTTCTCGTCTTCAAGCTTTTGATAGGCTTCGGCCTCGGCGTTTTCAATTGCGTCCTTATTATATTTCTTGGCGCGGGTTGCAGCGGTCTGTAATATCTGCCTGTCCTCCGGGGACAGGTTTTTCCATGTGAGTTCGCTTATAAGGATAACGCTCGGGGAATGGGTATGCGCATCTATCGTATAATAGGGTGCGACCTTGTAGAACTTGTTGGAATAGTAGCTGCAGACGGGATTTTCGGCTCCGTCGACTGCGCCTGACTGCAGTGCGGAATATACATCCGCATAATCCATGACCACGGGTTCCGCACCCGTAGCGCGCAGGACATCGCACAGAAGGTCGTCTTCCATACTGCGGATCTTCAGCCCCTGAAGGTCTTTTATGCTTCTGACAGGCTTGTCTACAGTCATTATATTTCTGGCACCTTCATCCAGAAAACATAAGCCGACCATATGTGATCCGGATGTCTGCATATCGGCAAGGATCTCATCGCCGATCTCCCCGTCGCAGACTTTCCAGAAATGTTCGGTGTTCCTGAACAGGTAGGGCATCGCCGTTATGCCGACTTTCATATCCGATATGCTTTCCAGGGCAATGGCATTGCCCCTGTACATATCAAGAGCTCCTATCTGAAGCTGCTCATAGTACTGCGCATCATTTCCGAGTTTTCCGGCATCATATACTTCTATCTCGATGCGGCCGTTGCTTAATTCCTTTACCTGATCGGCAAAATATTTGCCTGTCATGGTGATTATATGATCCGAGGGGTTGACTTCTGCATAGCGAAGGATTATCTCAGGTTCGGAGCCGGTTTCCTGCTCCAAATGGAAAGTATTGCATGCCGGCAGAAGGGAGATCATAATTCCCATAATAGCGGCGCAGATTACTTTGATCTTACGATATTTCATGATCAACCCCCCGAAATCAGCATTATCTGTATAGAAGGTTTGGCAGGAACATGGTCACCTGCGGAATAAATGCTACTACCATTATAACAGCCAGTATTGCAATATAGAACGGTATTGCCTCTTTTGCGGTCTCCTGCGGTTTGCAGTCCATTATCTCCGAAGTCGTATACAGCGCTATACCTACAGGAGGAGTCATGATCCCGCCCGTTACGACTGTCATCATGAGTACACCGAAGTGCACGGGATCAACTCCCACGTTCACGACGACCGGCAGCAGTATCGGAGTCATCAGAAGCGCCACAACGGTAGTCTCCACAAACATTCCCGCGAATGCCAGCAGCATTATTATAAGGATCAGCATGACGAACCTGTTCTCGGTCACGCCGACGAGAAGCTGAGCCAGCTTTTTGGGCACATTCTCATAAGTGATGCCGTAACCGAAGATGTTTGAGATCATTACGATCAGCATTATTATACCGATATCTCTCACGCTTCCCTTAAGGCATTTGATGAGCCTTTCGCCGTTTAGCTCCTTATATACGAAGAATCCTATAAACAGTGCATATACCGCGGCAAAGGCTCCCGATTCCGAAGGGGTCATGATGCCCATCCTGATACCCACGATGAGGATAACGGGAAACATGAGTGCCCACAGGCTTTCAACAAGTGCCTTTCCGACCTCCTTTGCCGAAGGCCTTGACTCTCTTGCGGGTTTGTAACCCCTTCTCTTTGCCGATACATGGACCGAGGTCATGAGTGCGGCACACATAAGTATACCCGGTATCAGGCCTGCCACGAACAGCTTACCTATGGAAACATCTCCGACGGAACCGTAGATTATAAGCCCCATGCTTGGCGGGATCGTAGCGACGATAAGTGATGAAACGCCGTTGATCGCCGCACTCCAGCCCTTGGAATATCCTGACTTTACCATGTCGGGTCCGAGGATCCTGCACTCCATCGCCGCATCCGCGTTGGCGGAACCTGATACACCGCCCATGAGAGTCGAGAGTACACAGCTCACCTGTCCCAGATGACCCGGAAGGTGTCCGACCAGCGTATTTGAAAGCTTAATAAGTCTCTTTGTTATGCCGGTTTCGTTCATCAGGTTGCCCGCAAATATGAATAACGGGATGGCAAGCATATTGAGTGACTGTGTCGATGCTACGACCTTCTGGACCGCGATGCTGTAAGGCACGCTTGGATTTATTATAAAAAACGTAACTCCGGCGATACCGATCGCAAATGCCACGGGCATGCCGATCATAAGCAGTACAAGAAAGGTAATGATCACTATCAGCATATCTCGCTACCTCCCTGTACTCCGTAAGTCCCGTCCTTTGACTTTAACATCTTTATGAGATTGATGAATGATGTTATCGTCAGCAGGACGCTTCCTGCGGGAACGCTCGCACTGGCCCAGGAGTAGCTTAGATTCATGTTGGAGAATTTCCTGTCAACAGAATCAATACACAGCGGAACTCCGAAATATACAAACGAGATCAGCAGAGCCATCGCGGCAACCTGGCATATGATCCGTATAGCCTTCCCGACCTTTACCGGAAATCTGGTAAGGAGCATATCCACGTTCACCATACTCTTTTCCCTGATGGCAAGATCCGCTCCGAAAAAGCATGCCCAGGTAAAGAGTAACAGTGACGTGTCGCCGGCCCAGTTAAGCGGCATTCCCATCTTCCGAAGGACCGCGGATAAAAACATCAGACCGACTATTCCGGCAAGCAGGACGCAGGCAATGATCTCTTCACCTTTTACAAAATAGTGATAGAACTTACTCATAAGCATCCTCCCAAAATCATTACTCCTTGCCGATCTTCTTATAAAGTTCAGCCCGAAGTTCGGTGAACCCGAGCTCTTCGTAAGCCGCTTCCGAGGCTTTCCTGAAGGCTTCGATATCTATCTCTTCGGGAGGAATGATCGTCATCCCGGCCTCAGCCATCTTGGCTTCGTTGGCTGCCGCATTGTCTGCTACGACCTTGGATGCGTTGCTTGCTGCCTTGGCACATTCCTCTATTATTATGTTCTGATATTCTTCCGGAATGGTATTCCAGTACTTTTCACCTACGATGATCCCGTTCATCAGAAGGATATGGCCTGTCTGGTCCATGTAATCAAGCACTTCGTAAAGTGCAGCGGGATACGAAGCAGATGTCTGGCCTTCCGCGCCGTCTATGGTCTTGGTCTGAACCGCATTATAAACGTCAGCCCAGCCTACGGTTGAAACGGGTGTTGCTCCGAGTGACTGTATGGACTTGCTCCAAACGTCAGCGCCGGGAGTACGGATAAGTACGCCTTTGAGATCGTCGGGTGAATATATGGGCTTGTTTGTAAGGAAATGCCTGAACCCGTCGCACCATCCGAAGTTAAGGATCTTGATCCCGTGCTTGGTCTCAAGTTCATCGGTCCAGCCTTTGAACGTATCCGTCTCCATGAACTTCTGCATTTCCTCATAGCTGTCGGCGAAGTATGCAGCATTCAGGATACCCATTTCCTTTACGTAGTTGCCCATCCTTCCGCAGTCGGTAAGGACCGCAACGTTTGCGCCCTGAAGAGCCTGTTCGATAACATCCTCATCGCTTCCGAGTGCTGCCGAAGGATATACCTCAATGGTAACGTGCCCGTCGGTTTTTTCCTTTACGGCATCCGCCCATGCATTAAAGCCGTCAACGAAAGGTGAACCCTCGCTTAACTGTGTGGACATCTTGATGACGTAATCCCCGCCTGCCGCAGGTTTTGCAGCATCAGCACTCTGTCCGCCGGCGGCGCCTGTCGCAGCTCCCCCTTGGCCGCAGGCCGTCAAAAAAAGTGAGAGCGAGATCGCCATAGCCATAAGATTTCTCTTTTTCATACTAAATACCTCCATATAATGGTTATAAATGACTTCACCGCCATTATATGAAGTATAAAAGTACCCATAAAGGTAATATAAAATGAAAAAGAGTAAAATATGGTTCGATCATTCACCGTGCCCGCCGGCATCCATGATCAGCATGGCACAGTATTCCTTGGGAGTTATCCCTTCGTTCTTTTTAAAGCATTTGCCAAAGTAATTGGAATCCGAAAACCCGACATCGTAGGCGATCTCCTGGATGCTCTTATCGGCCTTTCTCATGAGCTCCTTGGCTTTTTCAAGCCTGACTGACGTAAGATATTCGGAGAACCCTTTCTTTTCTATATTCTTAAAACACTTGCTAAGATGCCCCGGGCTTATGTCGATGGCATCCGCAACGATCTGCAGGTTTATCTGTTCGCTGTAATGGTCACGTATATAGTCCCTGGCTCTTCTCACGACAAGGACATTGTGGTTGATGCGCACATCGACGGAACGTTCCATCAGCTCATCAACCGTCTGCTCCGTGATCTTTTCGATGTCACAGTTCTCGTCTTCAAAAAGATCCGTCAGCCGGTCAATGTCTTCGTTGGTGACTCTTATTCCAAGCTTTCTGTTAAGGCCCCTTAATATCACCATCAGGTGCCTGAGATATATGTCATTAAGATCTTTTTTCGTGTACCGGGAAGATAAGACCGATCTTATTTCTGACAGTCTTATGAGTGACTGTTCCCTGTTCCTGCTTGCTATTGCAAAGCTTGCCTTGTCAAGGTTTTGCAGTACGCTTTGGACGTCGCCGATAACTTTGTTAAGGCCGCTTTGAACGGTGTTTTCCGCATAATTTCCGATAAATCCGGCGGCCTCTTCAAAACCCTTTGCGGTATCGCTTCCGGGATATATCCCGCTCACCCCGCAGTATACGGTTTTGGTACCGGATTCCTTCATGTAATTCCTTGTTTTGTTTATGCTCTGGTTCAGTTCGATAAATGCGTCTTCGTCCTCGGAAAAAACATACACGACCATAAGGTCGAAGAGCCTGCTGACAAGAGTGTGCGTTCCGTTTATATGGAAGATGCCCTTTACGATATCGCAGCCCTTTTCACCGATCCTGATTATACCGTCGTAATAAAATACCACGCATTTATAGCTGGTGGTCCCTATCCCCCAAAGGGACAGTTCCTTTTTAATATCATCTTCATCAAGCCTGCCCAGAGCCAGCTTCCATACCACGTCCCTGTCGATATCGCCCGTGACAACGTCCATGATCTTGTCCGCGGGTGACTTTTTATGGAATCCGCATATGTCGGCGATGATCTTGTCGATGGTCTGGGTCAGCTCCTTATCAAGATACGGCTTGACCAGGAAGTCCTTTATCCCGAGCTTCATTGCTTCTTTGGCATAGGCAAAGTCATCATAGGCGGAGACGATCACCACCTGGACGTCGGGGAGAGCCTCTATAAGCTGGCTTGTGGCCTCGAGTCCGTCAAGCCTTGGCATCTTTATGTCAAAAAGGCAGATGTCCGGCTTAAGATCCTTCGCCTTTTCAAGAGCATCGGCTCCGTTTGCCGCAGCATATACCACCTCAAGGATCCCTTCGTATTTTTCCGAAATGGTCTTCTTAAGGTAATCTCTTTCGTATTCTTCATCATCAGCAATGATCACTTTAAGCATAATCATTCAACCTCTTTATACAGGTAAAGTATGATCGAAGTGCCGTCGGGACCGGTATTTATTTCCATGCAGTCCTCCCGGTGGTAAAAAAGGCACAGCCTTTCATAAACGTTGCTCAGACCGATCCTATCCATCTGTTCGTGGGCCATGATCTTGTCGACATATTCCCGGGGCATCCCGCAGCCGTTATCCTTTACTTCGACCCTGATCATGTCGGGCTGTTCCTCGACAAGGACACTTATCAGACCGTCCTTTACCGTATCCTTGAGTCCGTGCCGTATGGCATTCTCGACCAGGGGCTGTATGATAAGGGGCGGTATACGGATGTTCTCGTCAAGGTATGACTTTCTCACATCCAGCCTTATGCTGATCCTGCCCTTGCAATGTATCTTCTGGATGAACAGATATTTTTCAAGGAGATCGAGTTCATCGTCTATGGTGATCGATTCGTTCCCGAGTTCTATTGATCTCCTGAGGATCTGGGATGTATCCCGTACAAGCATAATGGCGGTATCACCCTCACCGATCTGGATGTTCCGGATGATAAGGCTTAGGGTGTTAAAGAGAAAATGCGGGTTCATCTGCATCTGAAGCTCATGCATCCTGGCCTCGGCGATATGACGTTTCTGTTTTTCGTTTTCAAATCTTGTGCTCATGAAATCCCTGTAGATCGTGGTGTTTAGCATGAATGCGATCAGCGTGATGACCACAAGAAAGATATTTCCGAATATGAGGATCTTCTTGATCCTTGCCGAATACATGGAGAATCTGTCGCTTACGTAATCTATATAATATGTAGTGAGGAGGTTTAAGTTTCTTTCTATCTGGAAATTGAGATCGTCGATCTCGCTTATACTTACCTGACCGTAACTTATGAACTGCTGCATAAGATCCTGCCTGTGCTCAAGCATCTGATACACGATCCTGTACATCATGATACAGTTCCTGTCTGATTTCATGCTCGGTTCAACGTTGCCAAGCTCGGTGAAGATCCCGGCATTTGTTTTCTGAAACTCGGCAAGATCGTCATCGTTATGCGAACGGGAATAGGTCAGAAAGGCGGCTTTGGACGCATTATAAGAATCCACAAAGGTATTTATCGCCTTGTAGTCACTTAGATAATTGCTGTAGCTGTTTATGAACCTTGCCGTCAACAGGATGTTAAAACCGACAAGGAACAGCAGACTTAATGAGAAGAATAAGTAGCTTAAACTGATCCTGTTTTTTGTTTCCATATCTTCCTATCCGTTTTAGAGGGACAGAATATATTATAGAGGATTGTTCCTGTTTTTAACAGTCAAATATATTGTTTGGACCGGCATTTATTGATAAAATTAAAAAAACTATCCGGTATGGGCAGATCGTTATTGCCCGGAACCCGGTCCGGGAATCCGGCAGATTCAGGAGGACACCATGAAGCTTGGAACATCATCACCGCTTAAACACGGTTCGCCCGAAGAATGGGCGCTAAATCAGACAAGGCTCGGATGCAGGGCAGTGGTATTTCCGGTCCGGAGCGACGAACCCGAGGAGAAGATAATCGCTTACAAGGAAGCGGCGGATAAGGCCGGGCTTACGATCGCGGAGGTCGGCATATGGAGAAACGCCCTTGCCCAGGATCCCGATGAGCGCAGGAGAAACATGGATTACTGCGTTGAGCAGTTAAGGCTTGCCGATTATCTGCACGCAAGATGCGCCGTAAATGTTGCGGGCGCGTTCGGGCCGGTATGGGACGGCGGATACAGGGCAAACTTCACGGAAGAAGCATGGGAAGCAACCGTTGCGATGGTCCGTGAGATAATAGACAGGGCAGATGTTAAGAATACTTATTTCACGCTTGAACCCATGCCCTGGATGATACCGACGGGGCCGGAGGAATACGTAAGGCTGATTGATTCTGTCGACAGGGACCGCTTTGCCGTCCATATGGATGTGATAAACATGATCAATTCCGCGGACAGGTATTTTGATCCTGAGGGGTTTGTCGATAAGTGCGCGCAGCTTCTCGGCAGCATGATCAGGAGCTGCCATATAAAGGATGTCCATCTTGACGGCAGGTATACCTTAAGGCTTGAGGAATGCGGACCCGGCGACGGTGAATTCCCCTTAAGGTATTACGTTTCCAAAATGAACGAGGCAGACCCCGATATGCCGGTGATCCTCGAACATTTAAACAGTGATGAGGAATACCTTAAGTATCTTGGATATCTTAAAGACGAGTTAAAGGGATTGATCTGAGGTAAAGCATGAAGATAAAGGTAAAGGAAGTCCCGTATGATAAACTGAATAAACCGGACAGGTCCATACACAAGCCGCCGCGTAAGCCGGATCCTCTCCTTAAGAAGGTCATAAATGTGATCTCTGAGTCTGAACTTAGGAAGAATCACTTTAAGGTCGAGGAAGAAGGCATGGACAGGCTTTCAAAGGACGAGCCCTGCTTTATACTGATGAATCATTCGAGCTTCATCGATCTTGAGATAGCATCGGCCGTTTTATATCCGCGTTCGTATCAGATAATATGCACGATCGACGGGTTTGTCGGGAAGGAAATGCTCATGCGCAGGATCGGCTGTGTCCCTACCATGAAATTCGTTCCCGATGTGAGGCTCATAAGGGACCTTGAGTATTGCGTAAAAGAGCTTAAGACTTCGATCCTCATGTATCCCGAAGCCGGGTATTCGCTTGACGGAACGGCCACGGCCCTGCCCGAAAGTCTCGGGAAATGCGTAAAAAGGCTGAAGGTGCCTCTTATCATGATAAACACGTACGGTGCGTTTTTAAGGGACCCGTTGTATAACATGCTCCAGATACGAAAGGTAGATATAAGCGCCGGGGTGAAGTATTTATTAAGCTCCGAAGAGATCGGGAAGATGAGCGCTGATGAGATAAATGAACTGATCGCGGGCTATTTTTCATTTGATAATTTTAAATGGCAGCAGGAGAATCACATAAGGATCGACGAACCCTTCCGGGCAGACGGGCTTAACAGGGTATTGTACAAATGCCCGCACTGCAATGCGGAAGGAAAGATGACCGGAAAGGGCATTAAAATAAGCTGCGGCGGTTGCGGTGCAGCTTACATCCTTGATGAATACGGATATTTAAGAGGCGATAACGTTGAAACGAAATTCGATCATGTCCCGGACTGGTTTAAATGGGAGCGCGAGTGTGTCCGTGATGAACTTATGAGAAATGAGTATCACCTTAAGGCCGGTGTGGACATATATATGATCGTGGATACGAAGTATCTTTATAAGGTCGGCAGCGGAGTCCTTGAGCATGACAGGGAAGGATTCCGTCTTACGGGATGCGGAGGAAGGATCGATCATAAGCAGAAGCCGTCGGCATCCTACAGCTTAAATGCCGATTACTACTGGTATGAGATAGGCGATATGATAGGACTCGGCGATATGAGGGCGGCATATTACTGCTTTCCGAAGGATTGCGGCGATATAGTCGCAAAGACCAGGCTCGCCACGGAAGAACTGTATAAGCTTGCATTGTCACAGCCCGGGGAAAGATAATATGAATGATATCATCGAAAAACTTAAGATATGTGTACTTTACCCTGATGGTAAAAAGGAACAGTCGGAAGCTGCGGTCATAAAAGAGCATGTCCTTAACGTTATGATAAACGAGCAGCCCGCCTTGAGACTGGTATGTACCAGAAAAGATCTGAAAGAGCTCGTGGCCGGAAGGCTGCTGACGGACGGGTTTATCAAAAACGCGGAGGATATTTATAAGATGTACTTCTGTAAGACCGAAAATGAAGTAAGCGTTTTCCTTAAAGATGATACAAGGTTGGAAGACGTGATACGAAAGGATCCCACATGCTGTACCGGCAGCAGGGTGTTTGCGGAAATAAAAAGGCCTGACAGGTTAAAAAGACTGCCGGAATATAAATGGGAACCTAAATGGGTATTTGCTCTTTGTGAGGAATTTAAAAGGGAAAAGGGGATCCACAGCCTGACCGGAGGGAGTCATCTATGTATCCTGGCACGCGAAGGAAAGACGCTGTATGCCGGAGAGGACATAGGCAGACATAATGCGCTTGATAAGGCGGCAGGTTATGCGCTGTTAAACGGCATACCGCTCCCGGAATGCATGATCTTCACCTCGGGACGGGTACCTGTGGATATGGTTGAAAAAGTCATAACCGCGGGGATACCTGTGCTCGTTTCAAAGTCTGTCCCCACAAAGGAATCCGTTGATATGGCAAGGGAATACGGCCTTACCCTTATATGCAGGGCCTGGCCCGATAAATTTGAGATCTATTGAACAGAATGGATAAGAATAAGACGATAGTCATCGATGAAAAGACGCCTTTACTCATGCTGGCAGGCCCGATGTTTCTTGAGCTGTTTTTAAATACCATGCTCAATAACGTGGATACCCTCATGCTGAGCCACTATGACGAGTATGCCGTCGGTGCGGTAGGAAACGCAAATACGATAATGTTCATGATGAACATCCTGTTTAATGTCATCGCTACGGCAACGAGTGTTGTGGTCGCTCAATATCTTGGCGCAAGGCTTTATGACAGGATGAACATGATCTATACGCTTGCGGTTGTTGTGAATCTCGTTTTCGGCATCATCTTAAGCGGGGCCTTTTGCGCCGCAAATCCGTTCATCATGGATTTCCTCCATGTATCACCCCAGATGCGTCCGTATTCAATGATTTATATTTACATAGTGGGAGGCGGCGGCTTCTTAAGCGCGGTGTTTAACGTTATGCTGCAGATCCTGAGGTGTAACGGATATACAAGGATCGGCATGTGGGTCACGTTTGCCATAAACATCGTAAATATAGTTGGTAACTACCTGTTCCTTTACGGGCCGCTCGGCTTTCTTAAGATGGGCGTTGCCGGAGTGGCCATATCCACGGTAGCTGCGAGGTTCCTTGCCGTGTGCGCGCTTATTGCTTTCTTCTATATAACAAGGACGGGAAGGCTTGCCCTGCGTTATCTTAGGCCTTTCCCGGTAAAGCTGCTTGGAAAGATGATAAGGATCGGACTTCCCACGGCAGGAGAGAACTTAACATATAATCTTTATCAGACGACTCTACTTTCATTTGTGAACGCGATGGGTAATGATGCGGTAAATGCTAGGGCTTACTGCAATTCCCTGATAGCCTTTGCAATGATCTTCTCAAATGCCTGCGCGATGTCGACCCAGATAATCACCGGACATCTCGTAGGTGCCGGCAGGTCGGATGAAGCATATAAAAGAGTGTTTAAGACCCTTCGGACATCAATGCCCATAACGATAGCGCTCGCTTCGGTAAATGCCATACTGTGCCGCTATACCATGCATTTCTTTACAGGCAATCAGCACATAATAGCTCTCGGGCAGATGATAATGATCGTTGACATATTTGTTGAGACCGGACGCTGTCTTAACATGACGTTCGTCAGTTCGCTTAAGGCGGCGGGAGCATACATATTCCCGCTTATAATGGGAATAATATGTAATTGGGGCCTGGGATTAACGACGGGTTATACGGTCGGTGTATTATTGGGAGTGGGTGTTGCCGGGATATATGCGGGGACTGCGACGGATGAATGTATCCGCGGCCTTATCGTCATGTATTACTGGTACAAAAAGAAATGGCTCGGCAAATCCGTCGTGGACAGGACCGATGCCATCATGTGAAACGCTCCGTGAGTTTAAATATCATCACTTTTGTGGATGTTTATTTAAAAAAGTTTGTTCTATAATTATATAGAATAGGCTTTTTTTGTTTTTGGTCGAGGAGGTAGAGATATGAGGATCAAACAGGGAGCGAAGAAACGGATACTTGCGATGACGTTTTCTTTTATGATCGCAGCTTCTGAACTTTTAATGGCAGGAGCGCCTGTTTATGCGGCGGAGCCGGATCAGCTTCAGATTGAGACGGATGATATTTTGTCCGGGACGGAAGTTGCTGATGATATAAGCGATACGGATATCGCAGATGAGAGTCAGGAAACCGTGGAGGAGTCGATCCCGGTTGATGATATGACTATCGACTTGGAAGAGGATGATGCTCTTGATATCCATGATGAATATATTGAGGAAGATATTGAAGAATACTCTGAAGACGATGAACGGCTCGGGGCTACTGTTAATGTTTCGGGAACCATATATGCCAGCAATTTAAATGATAATGACGGGCTGAACATTAAAGGCGACACGACCCTGATCATGGATGTTGAGAAAACCCTTTTATCTATATGGGGAGACTATGATCTTGTCGTCAAAGGCGACCATAAGCTGACCCTTAACAATCCCCGAAATGACGGGATCAATGTAAATGCCTTTGAAAACTACGTTCCTGTTGAAATAACCGCTGCCCGTGACGGAGTGATCGCAAAGGGAGGCAATTTCGGAGCGCTGGGAGGAAGGATCAATATCAGGAACAGCCTTGTGGTCAATGCCGGAAGATACGGGGTATATAACCATGACGGCAGCGTTTACTTTTACTCCGATGCCGATATCCTCTCGGTGAACACCGCCGTTAAAGCATATATTGGAGATATCTGGTCAGAAACCAAACTTACGGCATACTCCAAAGACAGTTCCGTTCCATGTATCGATACAAATATTTCACTGGATCTGAAGGGAGAATCTGTCATTACCGCATCAGGCCCCGGCGTCATTAAAGCCGCTACGAGCAGCGGAACAGTTCACCTATCGGGTGATCTGACTATTTGGGGTTCATCCACAGGGGGCAAAGATCAATATTGTATAGATTCGGATGACAAAATTACCATTGATGACGGAACCAAAATCCATATGACCGGGAAAGGCGGCATTAAAGCAAAAAAAAATATAACGATCGGTAAAAACTGTGAGGTTGAAATAAAAGCAGCCGGAGACAAAGGCATATATACGTTCGGCAACGACATAACCTATAGTATTACCATGGGTTCCGGAGGAAGTCTTTCAGTGGAGAGCTTTGGAAGCGCTTTGCAGGCATCGCACGCATCGGTGCAAATTAAAAGCCCTGCAACACTGAAGTCTCAGAACGGGAATGCGGTCCAGGCACACAATGAAATCAAATTTGAAAACGGCGCAACCATAGAACAGTCAGGATCCGGCTATGGTATCCTGACAGAGCTGGGAACGGTGTCGTTCACCGGCAATCATCATTACACAGTGGAAGGCGGAAAGGGAATAAAGGCAGATTCAGGGGTTTTCGTTACGGGTTCGACAGTGAATGTCACATGCAGCACGGGAGATGCCGCGATCACTTCAGTAACGGATTATTTTGGACGCCTTGTTCTTCAGCCGGAAGAAAAATATCCCGCAAACATCACAGTCTCAGGGGGCCAATACGGAATTCTGGTTGATAATATAACCATTGGTGCATCAAGTACGATCGATGCAAAGGGCAGCTTTTGTGCCATGCGTGTGAACGACGGAATAACGCTGCCGTCGGGGCTGTCGGTCGTGACCCCTGCCGGGGGCAAAGTTATGGGAAACACCGTAGTGTCTGCTATTGATGAGGTCGCAAAAGAGGTTCTGATCAGGGAAATCCCCCTTACCGGTACGGTGACTATTAAAAACGGACCTGAAGCAACTGTCGGCGACACGCTGTCTTTACAATATAACGGCATTCCGGAAAATCATAACGTCCAGTGGCAGAGAACTATAGGTTATGCCTATGATGATATCCCGGGTGCCACGGGGGAGACCTATGTCGTTAAACCCGGAGATGCGGGCCGTCTGATCCGGGCAATGGTTACTGCTACTGGAGCCGGATATTCCGGAGTAAAATTCTCCGGTGACTGTCGGATCTGGGAGCAGCCGAAACTCTCAGGCAGCATCGCCAACGGACCCACCTGCAATGTCGGAATAGTGATGAAGCCCACATACAACCTGACTCCTTCCGTAAGTGAGCTGGGTGGTAAACTGCATTATTTCTGGGAGATCTCTGATACCGGCATAGAAGGAAACGGTTGTGAAACGTTGGATGGTGCAACCGGCCCGACCTATACGCCAAAGCCTTCGGACGCGGGAAAGTATATCCGAGCGGGTGTAAAGGCAGACGGGTATCGCGGTGCGGTATATGGAAGCTTTAAGCTTGTAAAAAAACAGCTCAATACATCCGATCCGGTAACACCGAAGCTGTCATTAGATCCGGGGTCAGGCTACGCTAAGGTCACGATCACGAATGCAAAGAAAGATCAGGAATATGTTCTTGCTTATCCCGAAGGTGCACAAATTCCGGAACCTGACTGGACCGGTGCGGTTCGGCCAAATAAAGATGGTTCTTTTGAGATCCAGGCCAGTCCGAATAAGCGCGTGATCGTATTTACGCGCATGCGGGAAACCGATGAGCAGGTTGCCGGTACCAAGTTCACTTATGCAAAGATATTTAACGGAGTAGCCGAGGAGCTTCAGGACATCGAACTGTCGATCAGAGAAGTTTTTCCCTATGAACGGGATGCCATTAAGGACAGCAAGGGATACTATTATGTTTTGCCATATAACGGGACCGGGGTATATAAGATCACTGCAAACCCCATACCGGAAGCAGTTGATTTTGATGGGATGAAAGCCTGGAAGATAGATGGAACCAATCCGAATTCATCTGTCTACGGACATTTTTATACCACAAAAGACTGTACTACTTTGATAGATCCTTATCAGGCTTACAAGGTGGTCTACTACAAACCGATCGAAAATAAGCCGAAATATGGATTAAAGCTCAGCGTGTCGAACCTGAGCGGAACTATCGGTGACACCCTTAACGTTGTGCAGGGCACCTCTAATGGCATTCAGGTCCTGAATATGATCATGCCTGAGATCACGATACGTAAAGGACAGATAAGCAGCGGAAATGTATATACTGTTATGCCCGAACTGGCAACTCTCGAAATATCTACGGCGACGTTGATCGACGGGGAAGGTGTTCCGCCTGTTATCAATTTCCATACGGAGGAGCATACCTTTGACGTTGATGCAACAGATTCACCCCCCGGGACATATATATATTCCGTTTCAGACACGATCGGAGGACCCGCTAACAATGATCTTACCGTGATCGTGGAAGCTGAAACCTGCAAGGTGACGCTTGATTCCGGTGAAGGCTCAGGCACACCGGTAGAAGAAAATATCGCACTTGGTGAACAGTTCATCCTGCCGGATATGCCATCAGGATTTACCCCTAAGCCCGGGTGTATATTTGACGGCTGGGATAAGGGAGCAGTGGGTGATGGCATAATCGTGGACGGAGACATTACCGTTACCGCAAAGTGGAAAGAGCATACGCACAAGATGAGCCATTTTCCGGCATTTGATCCCACCTGCTTATCGGCAGGAAATATCGAATATTATCAGTGTAAGGACTGTGGCCAGATGTTTTTGGATGAGGCCGGCCTCAATCCGATCTCTGATCCCTCGCTTCCTGCAACGGGCCATAACCCTGTTGAGGTCAGGGAAAATGAAATACCGGCAGATGAAGATAATGACGGAAGTTATGATAAGGTGGAATATTGCACCAACTGCGGTGAGGAGATCAGTAAAACACATGTTACCGTTCAGAGAAGGATCCTTGAGAAATTCGCTGTAAGTGCAAATACCGGCGACGGCGGTTTTGGCCCGTTTTTGCAAAACGCTACAGTGACATTGGATTGGAAGGACAGCTTGCCGGTTGATCCTAGCCGCTACTCTGTATCCGATTCCGTGGAACCGAGACAGGAGGAAGATTCAGAGGATGGTTTCTATAATTGGGTGGCGGTGGATACCGGTTATGTAACATATACGATCAAAAACACAACAGAGAACGACAGCAGCCTGATCTTCTCCAAACTGGAAAAAGAAAACTGTACGTTGACCGTGACCGGTTATAATGTGGAATGCAGAAGTGTGACGCCTTATCTGTCGGGCGGAAAAAAATCCGTTGACATTGTATTTAAGATGACAAAGCAGGTGGACTATGCCGTAAAAGCCGATCCGGTCTCGTTTAGCACTGGACTTAACCCGGACGGTACCTATATGACTAACGAGCAGGATATCTGGCTGTATAATATCGGAACAAATAATGTTAATTTTCCTGAATTCAGCAGCTTTTCAAAGGATCCGGCAGATTCCACTGCCAAGGTGATCCTGACCGGCCCGGATGCAGATGTTTTCGATGTCAAGAAGACGTTAGCGACCTATCCCTTGACAATCGTGCCCGGGGAGTATGGACCGGTCTGTAACGTTTCGGTAAAGTCGGGACTTCATCTGAAACCAAACTTCATCTACACGGCAGATTTAATACTTAAAACAGAGGAAGGAGCATCCGCAACGGTACCCATATCCATTGAGGCACATCCACCGGCAATTACCGGCATCTGGATGGATGACATACCTGATCAGGATTATACCGGAAATAAGATCACGCCCGCCGTGAAGGTATACTGGGGTGATGTGCTCCTTAGTGCCGATGATTATTCGGTTTCATACAGTAATAATACAAATGCCTATACTCTGACGGAAGGACAGGAGGACTTTAATGTATCAAAAGCTCCCTCCGTCACGGTCAAGGGTAAGGGAAATTACAAGGGCACCTTTACGAAGGCGTTTGTGATCAAGCCTGCCAATCTTACAACGCAGGCTTACGCACAGAATGTCAAGCTTAAGTATACGGGCAAGGATCTGAAACCGACGACCACCGTTACGGCAACGCTCGGGGGGCAGACCGTGACTCTAAAGGCCGGAAAGGATTATGAATATGAGTATGCACCGTCAGGATACAGGGAATCCGGTCCATATAGTATAAAGATAAGGCCTAAGAGCACAAACTTCACAGGCTCCCAGTTCTTTAAAGTAGAGATCGTTGACGGGGTACCGATGTCAAAGGCATCTGTTTCAAATATAGCAAATATCCAATATGACGGCACCGTTCATCATCCCGCGGTTACCGTAAAGTGCGGAGGCAAGACGCTTACGAAGGGAGTTGACTATGTTCTGGAGTACAACGATCCGGCAGAAAACTACAGATCGGTCGGCAAGGCAACCGTTACGATCAGAGGAACGGAAAATACTTCGCCCGGACATGATACGTATTTCGGAACTGTGACCAAGACCTTTAATATCACGGGAACATCCCTGGCCGGGGCCAAAATGGAGACTACGGACGGATTCAAGGCAACCGTCCCTTACAGCGGAACGGCGATCGAACAGGATCCTGCAAGCTTTAAGCTCACCCTTGATAAAGGAAGCACGGTGATCCCTTATTTTGCCTATGATGTGAAATATGAAAATAATATAAACGCAGGAACGGCGAAGATGATCTTCACCGGCAAGCCCGATGCAGGTTATACCGGACAGCTCACAAAGACCTTTAAGATCACGGGAGCCGATATGTCATCCGTCTCATCACATATCAATGTGTATTATACGGAGGATGGAACAGATTATATCTGGCACGGAGACACCCATCCTGAGTTTTCATACAATATCGGCGGTGTAAAGCCTGAGCTTGTAGTAAGGTTTGGAATACAGCCAATGAAAGAAGGTAAGGATTATACCGTTTCCTGGGCCAATAATACGGCAGTAAAGACCGACCTTTCGACCGGGAAGATTCCCACCCTTACGATCAAAGGAAAGGGCAATTTTGCAGGCTCAACTGTCAGGTATTTTAAGATCGGAAAGAAACCGTTTAATGATTCCGGACTGACTGTGATCGCATCCGATGTACAGTGGCAGGAAAAGGCAGGGATCTGTAAT
>JAILLY010000078.1 GCA_024692905.1 Lachnospiraceae bacterium
AAGGTCTTATAGCAATGTTGGACGAATTAGAACCACAAGTGGTTTTAGTCTATGGTAGTATGCCAAATCAAATATTTGGAGGCCTGTCTGATAGGACCAAGTTTGTGCAGTTTCCTGATTGGACAACAAGAATGAAAACCACAAAATAGTTGTGCCACTTAACCGGTTTGATAACACTCCCGTGATAACAATTTGATAACATTAGCTGATACAGTCCATGTGATATGGACAGCTGAAACCAAATGAAGTCAAATCATAACAGAAAACCCTAACAAAAATGTTTAAGGTACAGGTTAAGTTAGGGAGCTGGAATAGTAGTACATTTGTGTTATCCCGCTCATCCGGTGCAGATAATGTTAACAGATTGCAGGTAATCCACTGAGTTACCTGCAATTTTTTATATTCAGAAAAATGTACACAGATAGTTTATGGCACTTTTAATTGCATCATCGAGTGCTTAACTGCATCATTTATGAACATATGATGCAATTAATGTTGACAATGAGTATATTGAATGATAGCATTTAATTGCATCATATCTATGGTTTTGAGTAAGTTGATGTATATATGAGGTTATTAAAATGAGAGCATTTGATTATAGAAATAAATGGAAAAACCTTTTAACTCCTGATATAGTAGCTCTTCTTACACAGATTCATGAGTATAAAGGTGAGCAGAATTTGTTTATTGAAGCAAAAGCAGATGCGTTGACAAGGCTTGTGGAGATTGCGAAGATTAAAAGTACTGAGGCTTCAAACAAGATTGAAGGTATCTACACTTCCGATGCAAGATTGAAGGCACTTGTAAAGGATAAGACCATGCCTAAAACAAGAAACGAGCGTGAGATTGCCGGATATAGAGACGTGCTTAATACAATCCATGAGAGTCATGATTACATCTCGATAAGACCGAATATGATTCTTCAGCTTCACAGGGATCTTTACAAATTTGAAGGTTATGATATCGGTGGGAAGTATAAAACTGCTGACAATATCATAGAAGAGGAAGATGAACAGGGCAACAAGTTCGTAAGATTCAGGCCGGTTCCTGCATGGGAAACACCTGAGGCAATCGAGACCCTTTGTAATGAGTTTAATAAAGCCAGCGCAAACGGAACAATAGATCCGCTTCTTTTGATACCAATGTTTATATTGGATTTTTTATGCATACATCCGTTTAACGACGGTAACGGAAGAATGAGCAGACTGCTTACATTGCTTATGCTATACAAAGCCGGATACATCGTTGGAAAGTATATCAGTATCGAGCATCTGATTGAAAAGACGAAAGAATCATATTATGAATGCCTGCAGGAAAGCTCCCTTAATTGGCATGAGGAAGAAAATAGTTATGTTCCATTTGTCCGATATATGCTCGGTATAGTAGTTGCTGCGAGCAGAGATTTTTCTGATAGGGTGGAAACATTGGTTACAAGTGGCCTTTCAAAACCGGAGCGCGTGGCAAAGCTGATCAAGAACACCTACGGCGAGATTACAAAGTCGCAGATTATGGACAAATGTCCTGATATCAGCCGTATAACGGTGGAAAGGGCGCTATCAGAACTTCTTTCAACGGAAAGTATTATAAAGATCGGCGGCGGCAGATATACCAAATACGTTTGGAACAGAAACAATTAATTTCCTGGTTTTCGATTTTGATTGCCATGAGGATAAAATCGGTGGAGATGATGGAGCGAATCTTGATGGAAGCATGAATTTACTCTCGAGGGCAAAGATTGATGATATCTGATAGGTCATGTGTGGACGCTATGATTTTTAACCAAAACCATCAACTTTTGTTAACAGGAGTTGGTGTTTTTTTTATATACAGGATTATATAATCATGTTAAAATAGATTGCAAAGGTGGGATAAATATGAGAAAGACTTATCTTGACAACATCAGATGGGTTACCGTTGTACTTGTCGTTATCTACCACGTTTTTTATATGTATAACGGACAGGGTATCAAGGGAACTCTCGGACAGATCACGGATCTTGAAGTACAGTATTATGATGTTTATCAGTACATTGTATATCCATGGTTTATGATGTTGTTATTTATAGTATCCGGAGCAAGTGCCAGATATTATCTTGAAAGACATACCGGAAAAGAGTTTATAAAGAGCAGGACGAGAAAACTTCTTGTTCCGGTAACTGTCGGGCTGATCGCGTTTCAATTTATCCAGGGATATATCAATATTGCTTTTTCGGGCGTCACCGACGATCCCGGGATGCCTGTGATAGGCAAAATTATTGCCTGTATATTAAGCGGTATCGGGGTGCTGTGGTATCTTCAGATGTTGTGGATCTTTTCGCTTTTGATCGTGCTCATTAAAAAGACAGATAAGGACCGTCTGTGGAATATGTGCAAAAAGGTTCCTTTCCCGGTACTGATCGCCATGGGGATAATAGTGTACGGTGCGGGTCAGGTAGGCAACACACCTATCATTGCGGTCTATAGATTCGGACTTTATTTTCTGTCATTTGTTCTTGGATATTTTGTGTTTTCACATGATGAAAATATCGAAGTCACAAAAAAGTATTTCCTGCTATGGCTTCCCATCTCTGTTGTATTGGGCACGGTTTTCTGTGTCAGATATTTTGGCATGAATTATGCCGACACTCCGGTAAACAGGAGTCCCCTGTTCTTATTGTATGGGTGGTTTGGGTGTCTTGCCATGATCGGCGGATTCGCCCGGTACTTTGACTTTGAAACAAAATTTACCAAATGGATGAGCGCTCACAGCTGGGGGCTGTATATCTTTCACTATCTTGGGATTTCGTCGGTTGCGTTATTTCTGGCAAAACCCGGGATCATTCCGGCATGGGCGGCTTACATACTAAGTACGGCAGCCGGATTTGCCCTGGCTTATGCATTATATTGGATAATCTCAAGATTACCGTTCTTTAAATGGGCAGTACTCGGCATAAGTAATAAAGCAGGTAAGTAAAAAGGAACCGGGCATCACCGGCTTTCACGGAAAGGAAGAACATGTTTAAGGATAATCTGTTGGAATTAAGGAAGTTTTATAATATGTCGCAGGAAGAACTCGCAGATAAGATCGGTGTGTCCAGACAGACACTCTCAAAATATGAGACCGGAGAGTCACTTCCCGATATTGAGAAGTGCAGAGCCATTGCGGATGTTTTCGGGAGAAGTATTGACGATCTTGTCAATTATGAAAAGGATAACACCGAAAATATGGGGCTTGGGATCCCGCCGAAGGGTAAGCACATATTTGGTATGGTCAGGGTCGGAGACAAAGGCCAGATAGTGATCCCGGCAAAGGCCAGGAATATATTTGATATTAATCCCGGTGATAACCTTATTGTTCTCGGAGATGAGGGTCAGGGACTTGCGATCATAAAAGAAAAAGGTCTGCTCGATCTGCTGGAAAATGCTAAGGACCGCACTTTAAAAGGCTGAGCAGTATCTGGCCGGGAATTTAAGATACGGGATTTACTGGTATTTAACGGAAAAAAACGATAATATATAGAGAGGGTCACAGCACGAAAGGAGATGCCATGAAAAAAACACTGTTTACATTATTGTTTGCATTGGGATTGGGAATGACTGTCTCAGGGTGTTCTGAGATCAACGTCAATATCAACTTAAACGACACCGGAGAGGCTCAGGCTTCCGGGGACGGATCGTTTTACGAAGAACTTAACGAAGCAAATTTATTTGATTCCATTGTCGAACGCAACGGCAGGCTGTTTTATGAAGCGAAGAATTACATGAAAGACGGTTCCGAGGATGAGTATACCATATATAAGGATGAAACCAGGTATGTGATAAATGATATGGACGGAATTCTTGTCATAGAGGACGGCGAGGCGTACGGATATGATACGGCATTGGAAATTCCTTATCGTTATCTGTTTATCGACAACTTTGACCGGTTTACGGAAGAAACGGAATATAAGACTTTCTGTATAATGGATGATCAGGAGGAGATCGTTTCACGTTATACGGAGGACGGGCTCATATATATGGAGACAACCCTTCCCGGTGATGTCGCCGGTTATTTTACATGGTTTGGATATACAGAGGAAGAAGTTGACAGCGTATTTGAAGAGTATGTGATCGATGAGGAAACGAAGGAGATCATTTCCCTTAAGAGTTATGTGGTAAATGATGATGAGAAAACACTGTATTCGGAACAGATATTAGATCTTGACTGCGAAGAATATGTTCCCGATCAGGAACTCATCGACGGGATATTCGGAGAAGATGTAAGAACGGTAACAGTCATTACCGACGCAGGTACGGACCGTGAAAAGGAATACGTTCAGACGATCACGAAGAACGGGGCGATACAGGTTTACGCGGGAAATGATTACTATAAGACTCTTTACTCGGATCCCGGGTGCGTCACCTTAATCGAAGGTGTGGACAGAACAAAAGATCTGACGGTATATGTAAAGCGCAGGATCGATTATTCCGACGAAGATAACTGGGCATACTGCGGAGTGGGAGAAGAAAAAGAAGCCGACCTTTTCCTTATCTGTCCGACGGTTGATATGAATGACGAGTTCAATATGTCGATGGAAGATGCCGATACGAAAGCAAATTTCCTCGGAGCGCTTAACATGGAGCGTGGGATATATGAGTCAGATACCAGGATGTATGCTCCGTATTACCGTCAGGCGGCGATGAAGGTTTATTCCATGACACCGGAAGAACGCGAACCGTATATGGAATATGCATATGATGATGTCTCGGAGGCATTCGGCTATTATCTCGAAAATGAAAATAACGGCAGGCCCATAATCCTTGCCGGATTTTCCCAGGGAGCCGATATGTGCTACCGTCTGCTTGAAGAATATTTTTATGATAAAGAACACATTGACAAGCTGGTCGCCGTTTATGCGATAGGCTGGCCGTGTACTGAGGCGCTGGTTAAAGAGTTTCCTCAGATAAGGCCTGCAGAGTCAGCAGATGACACAGGGGTAGTCATAAGTTTTGACTGTGAATCTGAAGACGTTACGGACACCTTCATTACACCTGCCGGGACAAAAGCATATACGATAAATCCGCTAAGTTGGAGTACGGATACCGAAGCGGCGGACAGATCCCTTAATCTCGGGGCATGCTTCACTGATTATGACGGAAACATCAATTCAGAGGAAAAAGAATTCTGCGGATGCTATATAGACGGAGAACGCGGGATCTTAAAGGTAACGGATGTGAATGCGGAAGATTATCCGGCCCTGGTCCCGGGACTTCCCGACGGAGCTTATCATATTTATGATTATCAGTTCTTCTACAGGAATCTCGAAGAAAATGTAGGCAGCAGGATAGACAGCTTTCTTAATGCGGAGTAAGGATAATAAGGTGATCTGAATGCGTTTTGTTATACAGGTAGTGTCAAAGGCAGAAGTGAAGATCGAAGGCCGTGTCAAAGGAAGCATTGACAGGGGATTCCTGGTACTTATGGGGGCATGCGGCGGTGATACGGTTGAAATTGCCGACAAGATGATAAAGAAACTGCTGGGACTGCGGATATTCCCGGATGAAAACGGGAAGACAAATTTATCACTGTCGGATGTTAACGGAGAACTTCTGATAGTATCGCAGTTTACTTTATATGCGGATTGCAAAAAAGGCAACAGACCATCGTTTGTAAAGGCGGGATCGCCTGCGGAAGCGGAGAGCCTGTATGAGTATGTGATCTCAAAATGCAGGGAAACGGTTGGCAGGGTTGAGACCGGAGAATTCGGCGCCGAGATGCAGGTCAGCCTTGTAAACGAGGGGCCGTTCACCATAATCCTGGATTCGGATGAACTGAACGGAAAACAATAGGCAAAGGATATGGGAGATAAAAAGATAAAGGATCCTCTTGAGTGGGAGGAAATAAGCTGTGAACATATAGTTAAGGATGAGTGGATCGATATAAGACGGTCTGCATACCGTTTTCCGGACGGTTCGGTATTCGAACCTTTTTACAGTTACAGCCGCAGGGATTATGTAGTGATAGTGGCTACGGATGAAAACGGTGATTATCTATGTGTCCGCCAGTACCGGCAGGGTATAAAGGAAGTTACGACTGAATTCCCGGCAGGAGGGATAGAGAGGAAAGACGGGAAGGAATACGGCCGTTTGGACAGCGCTGACGCAGAGGACGCCCTGGCTGCCGCAAAGCGTGAGTTATCGGAAGAAACGGGGTATGTATCGGATGAATGGAAACATCTTCTCACGGTACCGTCCAATGCGACTATAGCAGATAACTACGCATATATTTTTTCCGCACGAAATTGCAGGAAGATATCGGGACAGTCACTCGATGATACGGAATTTCTGAACGTACAGAAGTTTAAGAAACAGGAGATAGAGGAGATGATCGAAACGGGGAGGTTCCAGCAGGCGATGCATATCATGGCATGGCTGCTTGCCTTAAGGGACCGGTCCTGACTTAAGCTGCAGTTCTTTTTCGATCGTAAACGGGAATATGAGAAAATACTACGGACACGGAACGGTGGATGTTAAGCCGCTGACAAATGAATATCCCGGGATCGGGAACCCGGATGACCTGTATGATGCATTAGGCGGGATATGGTGTGAATATACCTGTGCACCGAGGCTCAGAAAGGACTGGAGCAAGGATAATAAGACGCTTGGCCAGTGCTCGGTCACGGCATTTCTGGCACAGGACATTTTCGGCGGAAAGGTTTTCGGGATACCCCGGGAAGGAGGGACTTTTCACTGTTATAATGTTGTCGGGAACCGGACATTTGACTTAACCAGCGAGCAGTTTGGAGATGAGGTCCTTGATTACAGTGATAATCCCGAGCAGTTTAGGGAGGTGCATTTCGCGCGTGAAGAAAAGCGTTTAAGATATGAATATCTTAAGAAATCCCTTAAGGAAAGGTCAGTATGAGCAAACAGTCATGGAAAGCCGGTAATATGCTGTATCCTGTTCCGGCGGTAATGGTCAGCTGCAAAAGAGATAAAGAAAAGGCAAATATCATCACGGTAGCTTGGGCAGGTACCGTATGTTCGGAACCCGCAATGATCTCGATATCGGTAAGACCCGAAAGGTATTCACACGATATCATAGAAAAAAGCGGTGAATTTGTCGTTAACCTTGTAACAGAGGATCTGACAAGGATCTGCGACTGGTGCGGGGTTAAGTCCGGGAAGGATCATGATAAGTTTAAGGAAATGAAACTTACCGAATACAGATCGGAGTTCATGGATACTCCCGCCATAGCCGAAAGCCCCGTTAATATCTATTGTAAGGTAGTAAAGACGGAACGGCTGGGATCGCATGATATGTTCATAGGCGAAGTAATGGGAGTTACTGTCGATGATTCCCATATGGATGCAAACGGCAGGTTTAAGCTTGAGGAATGCGGTCTTATTGCATATTCCCATGGCGAATACTATGCCCTTGGAAAAAAGCTTGGCAAGTTTGGGTATTCGGTAAAGAAACCGGAAAGAAAAACGGTTAAAGGAGCTTCAAAGAGTACAGTCAGGAAAAAACAGACTTATAAAAGCTCAAAAAAGTGAAAAGGATAAAGGATATATGGGCAAGGATATAGATATTGTCATCACGATGGGAGGACTGGGTTCAAGGTTTCGCAAAGCCGGATATAAGGTCCCGAAATACATGATAGAAGCAAGAGGAAAGACGCTCTTTGAATGGTCTTTGATCAGTCTTTCGGGATATCGGGATCGGGCGGATAAGTTTATCTTTATAGCCATGCAGGATGAAGACAATGATGTTGAGGGATTCATAAGAAAAAAATGCAGTGAACTGTCGGTAGATGAGCCGAAGGTGATCCTCCTTGATCATCTGACGGACGGACAGGCAACGACGGCAATGAAGGCGGCAAAGTACTGGGACAGGGATCATGCACTTTTTATATATAATATCGACACCTATGTTGAAGCGGGAGAGATGAAAAGCCGGGAGCTTAAGGGTGACGGTTTTATTCCGTGCTTTACGGCCGAAGGCGATCATTGGAGTTTTGTAAGGCTTGATGAGAAGGGCAGGGTTGTTGAGATAAAAGAAAAGAAAAGGATATCGGATCACTGTACCATCGGGGCATATTACTTTAAGACCTGCCGTCTTTATGAAGAACTGTATTACGATTATTACGGAAATAAGGACAGGGAACTTGTAAACGGTGAGAAATATGTGGCTCCCTTATATGACTATCTTTTATCTAAAGGCGGTGAAATATATATATCCGATATAGATCCGCAAAAGGTCCATGTGCTCGGAACACCGGAGGAACTTAAGGTATTTACGGACGGGGTATGAAGATTGACGCTGTTTGGATGCAGATGATAAAATAAGGGAAAGTCATTTTAGGGCAAAATAAACTACAGGAGGTTGCATCATGAACACTAAGGCTATGTACGCACTATCTTACGGATTGTTTGTTGTGTCCTCGAAAGTTGGGGATAAGGACAACGGCTGTATCACCAATACCGCCATTCAGGTAACTTCGGACCCTAACCAGATCGCGCTTGCGGTCAACCGGGCGAATTATACCAACGAACTTATGAAGCAGGCCGGTATCTTCAATATTTCCGTACTGAGTGAAGAAGCTGATTTTGAACTGTTTAAGCGGTTCGGATTCCAATCGGGCAGGGATGTTGACAAATATGCCGGATTTAATGATTTTGCCCGCTCTGCTAACGGACTTACTTATATAACCAAGGGTACGAATGCATTTTTGTCGGCCAAGATCACACAGCAGATCGAGCTTTCAAGCCATACGCTGTTTATCGCCGAGGTTACGGATATGGATGTGATAAGTAATGCACCTTCGGCAACATATTCTTATTATCAGTCAAATATAAAGCCGAAGCCTGAGGCTGTCGGAGAGACCAAGACAGGCCAGACCGTTTGGCGCTGCAAGATATGCGGTTATGAATACGTAGGCGAGGAGCTTCCGGATGATTTCATCTGTCCGTTATGCAAGCATCCGAAGTCGGATTTTGAGAAGATCGTTAAGTAGGAGGACCGGACAGATGATAAATGACAGAAGACCTGATGATATGAAGCGTATAACGACTCCGGAACTTGCGGATGAGTTTATTGAGGAGCAGATATTCGCATTAAGGGAGCAGATAGGAGACAAGAAGGTATTGCTGGCACTTTCCGGGGGCGTAGATTCGTCGGTCGTGGCTGCTTTGCTTATCAAAGCAGTAGGTAAGCAGCTGGTATGCGTTCACGTTAATCACGGACTTTTAAGAAAGGGTGAACCCGAGCAGGTAATAGAAGTATTTAAGGATCAGATGAAGGCAAACCTGGTCTATGTAGATGCTACCGACAGATTTCTTGATAAGCTCGAGGGTGTTACCGATCCCGAGCAGAAGAGAAAGATAATAGGCGGTGAGTTCATAGAAGTGTTTGCGGAGGAAGCCCATAAACTTGACGGGATTGAATTTCTGGCGCAGGGAACCATATGGCCGGATATCCTGGAGAGTGAAGCGGGCATAAAGGCACATCATAATGCGGGCGGCCTTCCCGAGGATCTGAAATTCGAGCTTGTCGAGCCCGTAAGGATATTATTCAAGGATGAGGTACGTGTTGTGGGAGAGTGTCTCGGCCTTCCCGCAAACATGGTATACCGTCAGCCGTTCCCCGGCCCCGGACTTGGAGTGCGCTGCCCGGGAGCGATCACAAGGGACCGTCTTGAGGCGGTGCGTGAATCCGATGCGATCCTGAGGGAAGAATTCGCAAAGAACGGACTTGAAGGCAAGGTATGGCAGTACTTTACCGTAGTTCCCGATTTTAAATCAACGGGTGTCAAGAACGGTAAGCGTACATTTGACTGGCCCTGCATCATAAGAGCTATAAACACTACGGACGTTATGGAGGTTACGGTCGAGCATCTTTCAGACAAACTCATCGATCATCTGGTACAGAGGATAATCACCGAAGTCCCCGGAATAAACCGTGTTCTTTTCGACTACACTCCAAAGCCTCCGGCTACTGTGGAATATGAGTGATAACAAGCCAAAGCAAAAACAATAAAGGCAGTCGCCGACAGGCGACCGGCATGTAATGAAGCACACCCTCAAGCTCGCTTGAAAGGGTGTGCTTTATTATTTGCCGGGCAGCTTGCGAAGCAAGCAGCCGTTTATCGTTTGCAGCCTTGGCGACAACAGACAGGAGGGATACTGCACCGCAGTATCCCTCCTGTGCCTTATAAAATTTTTTGGCCTTGACACAATACATTGCGCAAAATATAATATGACAAAAGAGAAACGGTGTGCATGACACTGACCGGCGGAGGCTTTAAATGGCAAGAGTGCTTAATCTGATAATAGTGATAATGGAAGTGATCGGCTTTTCCAAAAGCCTTAAGAGGCGAAGCTTGAAGGATCATTTGATCTATTATACACAGATATCAAATCTTTTTACGTTTGTTTCTTCTCTGCTTATTATTTTATTGGGACAAAAAGAATTTATAGAAATTTTCAGGTACATAAGCGTATGTATGCTGATGATGACCGTTTTTGTAACTGTCTGCATTTTAGTTCCGATAACGAAAAAACCAAAAGAACTTCTTTTTTCAGGCAGCGGTTTATTTCATCATCTGCTTATTCCGATCGTATCTATATTGTCGTATCTGCTTTTTGAGAGAAGGGTCGATCTTATCTATGCATGGATTCCGGTAACGGTAACACTCATCTACGGAATTGTAATGATCCTTCTTAACTACAGAAAAAAGATTGACGGACCGTATCCGTTCTTCAGGATAAGGGAGATGGGTACGAAACTTACCGTGATACGGATGGTTTGTCTTATGGTTGTGACAGGTATTATTTCCGTGCTTGTCGGTTATCATAAACCCATGAAAACAGACATCAGATTTATATATGTGCATGGCCTGTCAGGCTGGGGAAGCTATGATCTTCGGTATGAGTTTTATCCGTACTGGGGTCTTTTGGACGGTGATGTAGTCCGCTACATGAATGAACAGGGTTATGAGAGTTATGCGGCATCAGTCGATCCAAAAGGGAGTGCCTGGGACAGAGCATGTGAGCTGTATGCCCAGCTTAACGGAACAAGGGTGGATTATGGTGCGGCACACAGTCAAAAGGCAGGTCATGACAGATATGGCAGGGATTATTCAAAGGATCCTTTAGTGCAAGATCTTAACGGTTCAAAGTATGTGCTTATAGGACATTCTTTTGGCGGGGCAACCGTAAGACTGTATTCCGAACTTATCAGAAACGGTTCCGCGGAAGAGATAGATAACACGGATCCGTCGGAACTTTCGGATTTTTTCAAAGGCGGAATGGGTGATGATCTGCTGGCTATAGTAACGCTGGCAGCACCGACTAACGGAACAACGGCGTATGACCTGTATGAGGATGATACATTTGACCGGTCGGAAATTTATATTCCGGAAGAATACATGAAGGCGAGTGAGAATCTTTCGAAGGCCACAAAGACTGAAAGTGACGGAAGGGAAGATTGGGATTACGCTGCGTTTGATATGCACATAGATAATGCTCTTTCCCTTAATGAGAGGATAACGACCTTTGATGATGTATATTATTTCGCTTATCCCTGTTCCTCAACGACTGTAGGTGAAAGCGGGCAGACAGAACCGGATCCAATGATAACGGAAAGAACTTTCATGAAAGGATCCACATACATGAGCAGATATACAGGATACACAAAAGGAGGTTTCCGTATAGATGAGACATGGCAGTCAAATGATGGGCTCGTTAACGAGGTTTCTGCTCGGGCACCTTTTGGAGCACTTTCGAAAGAGTTTGAAGACGGTGACGATCTGAAGCCCGGTGTCTGGTATATTATGCCTGTAACAAAAGGAGATCACATGTCTCTTCAGGGCGGATTGACAAAAAGAGTGAGCGTAAAGCCATTCTATCTGGAACTTGCCCGGCTGATATCGGAACTTAAAGACTGAAGAGCCTGTTCAGGTATAGATAATTTATAAAAAATAGAGTAAAATGCTTGAAGATACCAGAAAGAACAGGAGACCACAGTTTTGTGGAAAGACGGAAATGAAAAAAAGGTTATTGAGCATTCTTCTTATATTCATATTGGCAGCGTTTTCTTTATACGGATGTGATGATACCGGGGACGAGGAAAGCTGGGAAGAGGAAAGCTGGGAAGACGAAAGCTGGGAGGAAGAAACCGAAGAGGATAATGATACTTACGTAACGCAACCGGTCCAGCAAGCGGAGGAAAACACAGAGGTAGAGCCGGTAAGTATTGAGAGTGATGCCAGATCGGCAACGATACTTATCTATATGAACGGCTCGGATCTTGAGACCAAGGCAGGCGAAGCCACGATCGATATAACCGAAATGCTTGATTCTTCCATCGGTGGTAATGTAAATGTCCTGATCCAGACAATGGGAACGGAAGAATGGCAGGATTATGATATCTCTTCGAAAACCTCCCAGATATACAGGGTTAAAAAAGGTGAACTTGAACTTCTTGAAGATGACTTAGGACAGCTTGACTGTACGGTTTCGGAGACTTTATCCGATTTTATAAAATATGGGAAGAAGAATTATCCGGCCGACAGGTATATGCTCATTTTCTGGAATCACGGCGGCGGTCCCGTTTATGGATTCGGATATGATGAGTGGCAGGATGAATCTTCATCTTTGACACTTGATGAGATACAGAAAGCACTTAGAGAGAATTCCGACATCAGCTTTGATATCATCGGGATGGATTGTTGTATAATGGCCAATCTTGAGACCTGTTATGTTCTTTCTCCGTTCTGCAGATATGCCGTACTGTCTGAAGATTTTGAGTCAGGGCTGGGATGGTCATACACGGAATGGATGAAATTATTTGAAGAAAATCCCGGGATATCCGCTCCCCTGCTTGGGAAAAAGATCATAGACGGCGTGATAGAAGCAAATGAAAAGGACAGTTACGCAGGCGGATCGTCTACCCTGATCCTTGTAAACGAGAGTGCGGTCCCCGACCTTATGAACAAGTGGAAAGAGTATGCATATAAGAATTCCGATAAACTTATGGATTCCAATTACAGCAGACTTCATAAGGCTATGGGAAAAGGATTGCTTGATATTCTGCTTGATGCATGGGGTGATGATGAGAGCCTGGTTACAATGGAAGACTATTATGTCAGCGATATGATGTCGATAGTTGAAAATGTCGGCGAAGAGGGGCAGCTCACCGCAGATCTTAAGGCTTCATTAACGGATTGTGTTGCATATTTCGGGCATACATCCGATAAAAACGAGCTGACGGGACTTGCGATCTCACTTCCGTACGGAGACCCGGATTATTATGATGAGATGGTCAATGTATATTCCAATTGCGGATTTGACAAAAGATATATAAACTGGCTCGGGGGTTTTGTCAATGCCGAGGGTAATGATGATTATTACGACTACAGCGAGTTTGAGGAATCATGGGACGGCTGGGGATCATATGAGGAAGGATGGAGCTCCAGCGACACGGATGAAGATTCCGAAGATTGGGAATACGATTATGAAGAAGAGCTGTGGTATCTTATCGAAGACGGTATAGTTTATCTTTATGATGATGAAACCGATATGATGTTCTATTACGATGAGGATGAAGATGAAGTATACTATTATGATGAAGACGATGATGACTGGTATATAGTGGAAGACTGAAAACGATGGTCATGCAGCCCTGCTTTGCAACTTAAAAGAACCGGGATTTTATTCCCGGCTCTTGTACTGATCTTAAGCGCTCTCCTTTTGATCTCGTCTACACGGGATCCAGTTCTGTACTTTGCTTAAGCAGAGGCGTTTTGCCGGAATACGTAAGGGACATTTTCAATCAGAAATTTGCATAGATAAAAGCACCGTTTCCGAAATAGGCAAACATTGCCGTTGCGATAATGAGTGCGCAGAAAATGATTTTGCCGTACATCCTGCCAAGCGGCAGGGCCTTAAACGGGTTATCCCGTCCGGTGCGCCGGCATGCGATAAACTGGACGATAAGCATCAGACCTCCGAAAATGAAGGTATATATATAGTAGTAAGCGGCTCCCGGCTTAAATGTGATCATACGTGAAAATATCATCCATGCATCGTAAGGAGTTGCTGCCCTGAAGGGTATCCACAGAAGATTCACCATGAGGAACGTAAGGAGCATAGAAATGATCCCCGGCTTCCCTGATGAACCGGAGGATGCCCTTGATTCTTTTATCAGCCTGTGTATTACCTGCCATATTCCGTGCAAAGCTCCCCATATAAGGAAATTAACCGTTGATCCGTGCCAAAGTCCGCTTATTATCATTACAAGGAATATATTAAGATAAGTTCTGACTTTTCCTTTACGGCTTCCGCCAAGGGGGATATATACATAGTCCTTAAGCCAGGAGGACAGGCTTATATGCCATCTTTTCCAGAATTCGGAAGGACCCGATGACAGGTACGGAAGGTTGAAATTCCTGTCAAGGTCAAATCCGAGTATGCACGCCGTTCCGATCGCCATGTTGGAATAGCCGGCAAAGTCAAATAAAAGCTGCAGGGTATATGCGATCGATGTGAAGAACAGCGTAAGGCCGCTGTATACGAGTGGAGCGGAATAAACCTTATCAACTGCCACTGCGAGCCGGTCAGCCATTACGAGCTTCATGAATGCACCCAGTGCAAACAGCTGGATCCCTCGCGACAGCCGGTCGGCCGTAAGTTTCTTTTGGGTCCGGAGCTTGGGAATGAATTCCCGCGCCTTCATAATGGGACCGGATACTATGGTAGGGAAAAACCCTATGAAGACCAGAGTATCCGCAAGTGACGGATATTCACCGGCAAGATCGCCGCGGTAACTGTCGATTATGAAGCTTATTCCCTGGAGCATATAAAACGAAAGCCCTATCGGCATGGGAAAGAGGCCGGAATATTTAAAGAAGCACAGGATACCGACTTCAAGGCAAACAAAAAGGACGCATAAAAAACGCGATCGACCGGCGAAACCGGAAGATCTTAAGGAGTTTATTATCCTTCCTCCAAGCCAGATGAGTACGGATAATACAATAAGGAGCACAGAAGAGGACAGGTCAAAGCACGAATAAAATGCATAACCCGCGGCGATCAGGATAAGCCTGCTCATAAGAGCATTGCCGGAGACCTTAAGCAGGATGAGTACGGCAATAATAAGTATTAAGAATTTAACAGACAAAAAAGCCATACCCGCTATTCCTCCGATCCCTGAATGACTTTATAAAGCTCTTCGGCTATCATCCGGTGTGCTGCCCTGTTGATATGCCCGTCTCCCATCGTGGTATTGAAAAAGCCGCGGGGGATTATATGGTCATTTTCATATGCTTCCATGAAACGGTCAGACATATCGACAAAATCTATATCATATTTGGCACATACCCTGCTATAGTATGGTTCAGCACCGTTTGTAAGGATACTCATGCTTCCGTCCTTTTCAAGCGACACGGCAGGATGATAAAGGATAATAACCTGTTTATCCGTACGGCTTCTTATATAAGCCATCAGTTCTTCGAGTGATCCTTCAAAATCCCCGGAATACTCGGATTCCCAGAAGTCCGGGTCGAGGATATCGGTGGAGCTTTCTTCATCGGGAACTTCACGATATGTAAGGTATTGCTTATGAAGTTCACGGACCAGGGGAAGAAACTGCTTGAGTTTCATGGACGCACGCTGCCTTGTGCTGAGATTTCCTAAAAGAGCCTCGGCGGTTTCATCCTTATCATACCCTGTCTGGGTCATGGAATCCCTAAGAGCCTTGGAATCGTAGGCAAGAGAATCGGTTTCTATGATCAGAGCTTCCGCATCCGGGAATTCCTCAAGTATACCGTCAAGATGCTGAAGCACAACGGAGAAATAGTTGCCGCTGCGGCCTATGTTATATACGCGCAGTTCATCATCCGCACCGAGCATGTCGTTGAGAACATCACTGTATCTGTATTTGAGTGGGATGAACAGACCTTCCGTATGTGAAGCGCCGGCAACAAGATAGTATGAACCGGCACGAGGAAGGTTTTTGTTGACGTATCCGTAAGGATCGATACCCGCAAGGCAATAGCCCTCGAGTCCGTATACGCCGTGGCTGCCCGGCAGCAGGTAGCCTGTCGTTGAACCGTGTGTCCTTACAAGCTCCTGACAGGGAGCATAAAATGCAAAGCACACGATATTAAGGCATCCCGCTGCTATTATGAAAGCCAGGCACCATTGTATGAACTGTTTAAGAACAGATTTGACTTTGATCATTTCAATAAAATCAGAAGAATCTGGTAATATCCTCGGGAGTTTTCCTCTTGGGCTTTTCGGCATCGTTCTCGCGCACGCCGACAGCGATCACCGATACTATTTCCTGGGAATCGGGAATATCAAATCCGCTGCGCAGCTTGTCAACGTCACGGATCCCGATGATAAGGGTATCATAGCCGGTTTCCCTTGCCTTGAGGATAAGGTTTTCGTTCTGCAGTCCGAGATCATAAACACCCCATTTATCGCCGAGTTCATTTGTAGGACTGCCATCCCTTTCAAAACCTGAGCGTTTGGTCTCATAAGCTGTTATGATAAGTGCTACAACGTTCTCGCAGCTTGCCGCATTGAACGGAGGTAAACACTGGTTCCTGACGTAATTGATCTTATCTTCGCTTAATGCAACATAGTAGCGGCCGGTCTGGGAATTCTTCCAGGTAGGGGCCTGTATCGCTGCATCGATCATGACTTTGACCTGGTCTTCGGTTATCTTCATTCCTGCCTTGTATTTTCTGATGCTCCTTCTGCTTTCTATCAACTGTGAAAATTCCATAATGCACTTCCTTTCCGCTTAAAGCATTAGTTTATCTGCGGCGTACCTGCCGATATAGAATATTATATAATAAGTTAAACCGTAAAGACAGATGAATTTAATCAAACCATCCGTTGTCTCTCGGTGCGACATCATCAAGCAGTCCACGGTCAAACAGAGAGATGAATACATCAAGGATCCCCGGATCGAACTGCTTTCCTTTGCCCTTTAGCATTTCTTCCCTGATCTTGGTCCGTGAAAGAGCTTTACGGTATATCCTGTTTGAACTCATGGCGTCAAAAGTATCAACGATGGAAACGATCCTTGCATCGATCGGGATCTGCTCACCCTTAAGTCCTTCCGGGTATCCGCTTCCGTCATAGCGTTCATGATGGTAGCGGATGACATTCTCCGCACCGGGAAGAGTAGATGCATCGTGCATTATATCACCGCCGATGGTAACGTGGTCTTTAAGTATGTCAAATTCATCATCCGAAAGAGTAGATGCCTTGTTAAGGATGATATCGCTGATACCGATCTTACCTACGTCATGCAGAAGTCCTTCGTAACGGAGGATATCGATCGCTTCCTTATCCCACCCGAGTGCGGTGGCAAGACGCACGCTGTATTCGGCAACTCTTGAAGAATGACCGTTTGTATACTTATCCTTCGCATCGATGGCGTTTGCAAGAGTCTGGACCAGCTGTACCGACATTTCTTCAACCTTCTTATGACGCTGTTCGGCATATTTGGTCTGTTTTTCGACTTCGGCTTCGAGTTCTTCGCGGTATCCGTCCTGAAGCGCCTTATATTCATATTGGGAAGTGATATCATTCAGAGTCACAACAACGGCAACGGTTGACTTTCCCGAGGTTATCCTTTTTACGGAAGGACTGTACATCTTGCCGTTATAGTTGATAGGGTTTGTATTGCCGCTCATTATCTGTCTGAATGCAGAAGAAACGGGGTACAGATCATCGTCCTGGTTAAGGCCTGAAAGTTCGGGAAATATCATCTTCGCAAGATCGTTGCATCCTTTGAAGCCGTAATCGACATCAGTGACGATAAATGCCGAATCCATGGAATCAAATATATAATCCCTTGCAACATCGTTGACATTATATATCTTCTCAACATATATAAGCTCCATCATGATACAAACCGAAATTATGAAACAGCCCGGTGTAAATTCATAGGGAAAGTCATTCATCTTCTGGACAAAATAACCTATGAACGGAAACAGGATGGAGATCATCAGCAGCACGGAAGAACGCCTTGTACGGCGGCTCTTTTGCATGTTCTGAATAAGTACCCACAGCATGGCGATAAGATAGATCAACATTTCGCCGTAATATATGGTATGAAGCGGTCCGTAGGTCCTGCGGAAGTAGACTATGTTATTATTCTCCTCAAGCCACATGGAGGTATAGAAAAGGTTATGCTTATCGAGAAACAGGGTAAGAACGCTCATAACAAGATTATTCATGGTTATGGAGAGCTGAATATGCGGAGGAATAGTCTTGTGACAGAAATCAAATACAAAAAGAAGCATATAAAAAAGGACATGTATGAAGGACAGATAGACGATCTTCTGTCCCAATATCTGGGATTCAAGGCTGCTGTTCGTCATCCTTATACAGAATCCGAAGGTGATAAAACAGCACCATGAGCAGATACTCGACATGAGCTTCTGCGAGTAGCTTGACTGCTGGATATCCACAACAAACATGCTTGCCGCAATGATGATCAGTGCGGCATAATCGATTATCAGAAAAGTATAGTACATCTCATACTCCAAATCTATATTCCGGTAGGATTATATTATATAAAAGAATCATAATAAAAACAATACAAAGTAACAGAGATGGGATCCCGGGTAGATAACATCGGTTGACGAATACTTCAGGAATATATTATAATGCTATTCGGTCGGTTGATGACCGACCGGTTTATTGCAGACGTATCGAAGTGGTCATAACGGGGCGCACTCGAAATGCGTTTGCCCTCCGGGGCACGAGGGTTCGAATCCCTCCGTCTGCGAGCGAGGAGCATCATGACGAAGTCATGATTTCAAATGCGACGAGCGACTTGTCA
>JAILLY010000074.1 GCA_024692905.1 Lachnospiraceae bacterium
AAGATGACGGCAAATGCCTTTAAAGTGCAGAAGTATGATGAAACATCGAAGAAATGGGTTAACGTCACCGCAGCTGAGGCTTCGTTCAAAGGCTGGGCGATAAAGGAAACCGGCAGTGCTGTCTTTGCCGACAAAGCAGAGTTCAGACCGTCCTGGCTGTGGCGGCTCACCTATGATGACAGCATCACCGTATATGCTGCCTGGAAATAAACAGTTTACAGTAAACGCCAGGGCAGGACTGCCTTATCGTCAATATAATAATCGCATGTGATCTTCCTTGAATTATTTCCGTACTGTTCAACAATCTCGGGAAGATTATCGTTAACTGCATCAAATTCCAAATGATGCTCGCGACACCAAGAGACCGCTTTATCCAAAGCTTCCCCTGCGCGGCAGGTCCAAAGGATGAGTTTATTACCGGACCTTTTCTGCGTAAGAAGATAGTTGATAAGCGGTCTGTTTGGTTCGCCCAGTTCCGGCCAGTTGCTGTAACACAGCGTTCCGTCAAAATCCACTGCTATGATCTGATATGCTGAAGTGCTCATGACTTTACCTCCTTATTTTAGGGACCAGGGGACGGTTCCTTTTTCGGGATTTTCCAAGGGACCGGAGAACCGTCCCCTGGTTCCTTTTAGATAATAAACGATATTTTCGGGAAATATGTCCGATAAAGAGGACAAGCAGCGGGGGTTTACGGGTATATAATCGTGGAGAATCGGAAAGTATGAGGTGCATACCGGTAAGTTTGGGACAAAGGTGAAATCTCCTGCGGGTTTGTGTTAAAATATTAGATGCAGCGGCCTTTTGGGCCTGATCATTCAACCAGCAGATCGTAAAGGAGAACACGGATGAGCAACAGAAAACTTGTCGTATCGTTTCCACCGTTAAATGACAGTCAGAAGGGATATATAAGCAATCTTGCCGGTGAGCACGGGTTTGATACGGTATTTTGCACCGATCCCGATAAGCTTAAGAAGGAAGTGGCGGATGCGGAGATACTGTTTTGCTTCAACAGCAGCCTGATAACGCCGGACAGCAGCCTTAAATGGGTATGCACGCCTTCGGCGGGCGTAGACCATTTCCTTGATAAGATAAGGGGTTCAGGTATCATACTCACGAGTTCGTCGGGAGCGTACGGGGTTACCATTGCGGAGCATATAGTGATGATGACTCTCGAGGTAATGAGGCGGCGACCGGATTATATAAAGCTTAAAGAGGAAAGGAAATGGGAGCAGAACCTGCCGGTGCGTTCGTTTTACGGAGCAAGAGTCACCTTCGCGGGAACCGGAGATATAGGTAATGAAGCGGCCGTCAGGATCAAGGGGTTTAAGCCCGCATGCATGACCGGCGTTAACCGCAGGGGAGCCAATCCGGGGAATGTCTATGACAGGATAATCCCGTTAAATGAGATAGACAAGGTGCTCCCTGAGACGGATGTACTGATATTAAGCCTTCCGTCAACGCCCGAAACGGTGGGACTTCTTAATGAAGCCAGGTTAAGGAAGCTGCCTGAGGATGCCTGCATCGTAAATGTCGGGAGGGGAAATGTCCTTGATGAACGTGCACTTGAAAAGATGTTAAGGGAAGGTAAGCTCTGGGGTGCGGCACTTGACGTGTTTGAGAAGGAACCGCTTGATAAGGACAGTACCCTGTGGGATTGCCCGAGGCTTATACTTACGACTCATGTGGCAGGCAACTGGACGCTGCCCCATACGGTAGAGAAGATAATCAGCCTGTTTAGCGAGGATTTCGTTAATTACTGCGAAGGCAAGCCGCTTAAGCAGGTCGTGGATATTGATTCGGGATATAATAAAAGGCAGGCACAGCCTTAAGCAAAGAGGGATGAAAAATGCTGGTAACATTAAAAGAGATACTTAAAGAAGCGGATAACAGGAATATAGCCATAGGAGCGTTCAATGCGCACTGCCTTGAGGCGGTCGAGGCTGAGATCCGGGCAGCGCAGGAGCTTGAGCTTCCCGTGATAATACAGTTTGCGCAGTGTCATGAACCATGGATACCGTTATCGACCATAGGACCCGTTATGATAGGGATGGCAAAGGCCGCGACGGTTCCCGTATGCGTTCATCTCGATCACGGGGAGACCCTTGAATATCTTGAACAGGCCTTAAAGATAGGCTTTACCGGGATAATGTATGACGGATCGGCTCTTTCATATGAGGATAACTTAAGCAATACCGTAAAGGCAGTCAAGATGGCCGCAGAGTACGGTGCGTCCGTTGAGGCAGAGCTTGGTTCCATGGGTAAGCGTGAGAGCGGAGACGGAGATGAAGGTGCCGGAGCGGATGATGACACCAAGATATATACGGATCCAGATCTTGCCTCTTCGTTTGTCAAGGCTTCCGGGATCGATGCCCTTGCCTGCTCTTTCGGAACAACACACGGGATATATCTTAAGGAACCAAGGCTTGATCTTGGGATAGTAAGGAGTGTAAGGGAGAAATGCGGCGGAATTCCCGTGGTCATGCACGGAGGATCCGGAGTATCTGCCGATGATTTCCGTCAGGCGATAGAAGCCGGGGTTAGGAAGATAAACTATTTCACATATATGGATAAGGCGGGCGGTGAGGCCGCGGCCCGGCTTGCTTCGGAAAAAGACAGGGTATTTTTCTCGGATATTTATATGGCGGCAAGGAATGCCATGTATGAAAATGTCAAAGAGGCCATGAAGGTGTTTGGAAATATCAGATGACACGCCAACGGGGGTTTGCGTATGAAATTTATGCATTTGGGAGACATGCATCTTGGCAGGTCACTCGGAGAATTCGATCTTACGGATGACCAGGAGTTTATGCTTGACCGGCTGCTTGAGATAGCGGACAGTGAGTCGGTCGATGCCGTATTGATCGCAGGGGATGTTTATGATAAGGCTATCCCCAGCGAAGCCGCAACGAGGATGCTTGACCGGTTCCTTAGCAGCCTGGCTGAAAGGAACATCCATACATATGTGATAAGCGGCAATCATGATTCCGATGAAAGGCTTAATTTCGGCAGCAGCCTGTTTGAAACAAATCACATCTTTATCTCAACAAAATATGAAGGAAAGCTGTATAAACAGACCTTATGCATCGGAAAAGAGGAAGCGGACATCTATCTTCTGCCCTTCGTCAAGGCTTCGCGGGTCAGGCATTATCTTCAGGATGCCGAAATAGAGACCTATGATGATGCGGTAAGGGCGGTCATTGATAACGAAGACATAGATACCTCGAGGCTTAATATACTCATAGCCCACCAGTTTGTGATGGGTAAGAGCGAGGACCCCGAACTTGGCGGCTCGGAGAGCCTTGGAACGCAGAGTGTCGGTCTCATAGAGAAGATAGGGTATGACTGTTTTGATAAGTTTGACTATGTGGCGCTCGGCCATATCCATTCCCCTCAGCAGGTAGGCCGCAAAGAAGTCAGGTATTCGGGCTCGCCGCTTAAATATTCCTTAAGCGAAGTCAATAATTCAAAGTCGGTCCCCGTTATCACGACAGGCAGGAAGGGTGAGATAAATATCGAACTTATCCCGGTTAAGCCGATGAGGGACTTAAGGCATATAAAGGGCAAGTTTAAGGAACTGCTCGATAAGACGAATGTTACCGCACCGGATGACTTTATCTATGCGACGCTTACCGATGAGGAGATAATCAGCGACGCCATGGGCATATTCCGGCAGATATACCCCAATACCGTAAAGATCGATTACGATAATTCCCATACAAAGGAGATCGAGCAGGTAGATATATCAAAGATCGCGGAAAACCGGTCATTTGATGAACTGATAAGTGACTTTTACAGGCAGATGTATGACTGCTCGATCACAGAGGAAGAAATGGATATCATGAAGTCCGTGGCAAGAGAGGCAGGTGTGTTATATGAAGCCGGTTAAACTTATAATGAGCGCATTCGGGCCTTATGCGGGAGAAGTGCCTCCGATCGATTTCACACAGTTTGAGGATAAGGGACTGTTCCTGATATCCGGAGATACGGGTTCGGGAAAGACGACGATATTTGATGCGATCTGCTTCGCGCTGTACGGGAAGACCAGCGGAACGTACAGGAATGAAAAGAATTTAAGAAGTGAATATGCGAAAGAATCAACCGAGTCGTTCGTTGATCTGTATTTTTCACATCAGGGCAGGGAATACCATGTATGGAGGCGTCCCGAGTATGAAAGAAAGAAGATGCGCGGGACCGGAACGATTTCGGTACCCGAAAATGCGATCCTTTATTCGGATGACGGTCCTTTGGCCGAGGGCAAGAGCCAGGTAAATGAGGCGATAAAGGAACTCCTTCATATAGATGAGAAGCAGTTTAAGCAGATCGCGATGATAGCCCAGGGGGAATTCTGGGCCCTGTTAAATGCTAAGACGGATGAGAGGACGAAGATCCTTCGTACGATCTTTCGGACGAGCGGTTACAATACCATCGAATATAAGTTAAAGGACCGCATGGATGCGGGAAATAAGCTTAAGGTAAGGATAGAAGACAGCATCATCCAGTATTTCTGTGATGCCGCTACCGATCCCGAAGATGAGGCCGCGGGCCGGTTAAGCGACCTTCAGGAGAGGGCGGGAAAGGCACAAAGTGCATGGAATATCGAAGAGATAACTCAGATACTGGGTGAGATCATAGAGTCAGACAAGGGCAGGCTTAAGGATGAAGAAGCCGGGCTTGCGGCCGCGGAGGAAAAGCTTGAGACAGGCAAAAAGGATCTTGCGACGGCGGAAACGAACAATAACTTCATAAAGCGCCTTAATGACCTTGAGGAAAAGGGAAGGGAGCTTAAAGAAAAGGATAAGGAGATCGGAAAAAAGGAGGCGCTGTTAAAGGAACAGAAGGCCGCGACAAGGGAAGTGCATCCTTATTACCTGTCATGGAAGGAAAAGAACAGCCGTCTGGAAGCGCTTAATAAGCAGATAGCGGAAAGGAACGAAGATGCGGACAGGGCATCCAAACGGGCCGGGGAGGCAAAGGCCGCATTTGAAAAGGCTGCAGCCCAAAGATCCGAAGCCGATAAGCTTAAGATACTTGCAGAAAAGATAACCGAAGAAGCGGGGAAATACCGGCAAAGAGACGAACTTACCGATGAAATAAGCAGGCTTAAGGAGGCATCGGAGGGATTTGACAAAGAAGAGAGCAGGCTTAATGAAAGGGAAAAGGCGTTAAAGGATAAGATACTGACTCTTAAGGATACGATAAATAAGCTTAAGGATACGCCTCAGAAGCTGGCAGCATCAAAGGCGAGGGGCGATAAGCTTAACGACCTTGATAAAGATATAAAGGAGATAACGCAGGTAAGGATCCCGGAATGGGAGAAGAAAAAGAAGACGCTTGGCTTAAAGCAGGAGGCCTTCACAAAGGCATTTGATGCATTCAGTCAGGCAACCGGAGAGCGGATGGAAGCCGAGAGGATACTGGATAACTGCAGGGCCGGCATCCTGGCAGAAGGCCTTGAGGACGGGCAGAAATGCCCGGTCTGCGGTTCAATTCACCATCCCGAGCCCGCGAAGGTCCCGGCAGAAGCCGTTAGCGAGGAGGAATTCAAGGCCCTTAAGGAAAGGGAAGAAGAGGCAGGCAGAGTCAAGGCCGATGCAAATACCGCGGCAGAGGCCGCAAAGTCAGCCCTTGAACAGTACGAAGACAGGCTGCGTTTGGATATACTTGACTGTCTTAATAATGCACTTATCGGATCAGACAGCGAAAACGAAGAACTTGACGGGCTTATTAAGGAAATAGGGGAAGCCCGGGTAAGCGTTGAAGGAAAGATAAGGGATAATACAGCAGAATTAAACGCTCTTACGAAGGACAATGAGGCTCTTTTAAAGGCGGATGACGAGCTCGAAAAGGCACAGGGAGCAAAAAGCGAACAGATCAAGCTCGACAGGGATGACTTTGCAAAGAGAAAGCAGGAGACCGCAAAGGCACTGGCCGGGAAGGAGGCAGTGCTTAAAACACTGGCTGAGCTTAAGTACGAAAGCCTTACGGCTGCACAGAAAGAGCTTGAAAAGGCTCAAAAGAGGATAAAGGAGATAACCGAAGGGATCGAGAGTGCCGATAAGGACAAAAAGGCGGCGGATGAGGCCCTTGCTTCGGTCAGCGCGTCGCTTGAAACGCTTAAGGAATCCTTAAATAAAGAGGAAAAGGAAGAAAGGATAAAGAAGGAAAAACTTGATGATGCGGTCGCAAAGAGCGGCTTTTCATCGGTTGAGGAAATGCTCGCACTGGTCGTTACGGAAGATGAGATATCCGGGGCCGATAAGGAGATAAACGACCACAGGCAGCAGGTGATAACAAATAAGAAACTCTGTGAGGAGGCCGCAAAGGATGCGGCCGGGCGTACGTTCATCGATATAGACGAGCTTAAGTTAAGATGCGGAACGCTTAAGGCCGATGTTACGAACAGGCGCGGCAGGGTCAATACCATAAAGAACAGGCTGCAGGGGAATGAGGATAAGCTTGAGAAGATCACGGCAAACGTGCCGGAACTTGACAAGGCAAGAAAAGAGTATGGCCTGTGCCGCAGGTTATATGACCTCGTCAAGGGTACCACCGGAAACGGCAAGATAACCCTTGAACAGTACATCCAGGCGGCCGGTTTCGACGGGATAATCGCTGCGGCGAACAGGCGTTTAAGGCCCATGAGCGGCGGACAGTATGAATTGTTCAGACAGGAAGATTCGTTGGGTAAGAAGAGCAATAATTTCCTGGATCTTGAGGTCCTTGACAACCTCACGGGACACAGAAGGCCGGTAGGAAACCTTTCGGGAGGAGAGAGCTTCAAGGCCTCCTTGAGCCTGGCACTCGGTTTATCCGATACGGTGTCATCGAACCTTGGCGGTATCCAGATGGATGCGCTGTTTGTGGACGAAGGATTCGGAACGCTTGACCGAAAGTCCATAGAGAGCGCCATGGAGATCCTTATAAACCTGTCCGGGACAAGGAAGCTCGTAGGTATCATAAGCCACAGAGAAGAGCTCATGGAGAACATACCCCGGCAGATCCGCGTCAAGAAGACCGCGGAAGGCAGTCAGCTGGCGATAGAGACGGTATAGATAAGCCCATATCGAAAAAACAGAGTATTATAATTGAAAATAGAGCAAAAAAAAGATATACTGAATGTATCATTTTTTATAACAGGAAAGGCTCATCAGTCACATGCAGGAGTTACAATACCCCTTTGACGGCAGGTATCTCATAAAGAAGAAGAGATCGTTAAAAAGGCAGCTCCTTGAGCAGAACGTGAACTTCATAGACAAGAAAGTCGCGGTGCTCGGGGGTTCCACTACGCATGACATCTGTGCCCTTATGGAACTGTTCCTTTTGGAGCAGGGGATAAGGCCTGAGTTTTATGAGTGCGAATATGCCCAGTATTGGGAAGACATCATGTTTGATAATCCGGAGCTTACGGAATTCAAGCCGGATATCATATACATACATACGAGCAACAGGAATATAAGGCAGTATCCATCGCTTAATATGAGCGAGGATGAGGTAAATGCCCTTCTCGAAGCGGATTTCGAGCACTTCCGTGTAATGTGGGGTAAGGCCATGGATACCTATAATTGCCCGATAATCCAGAACAACTTCGAGTACCCATTCTACAGGCTGTTGGGTAATGCGGACGCTTCCGACATCCACGGCAGGGTGAATTATATCTGCAGGCTGAACGATAAGTTTGCGGCATATGCAAGGGAGCATAAGGACTTCTTTATCCAGGATATCAATTATCTTTCGGCAACGTACGGACTTGACAAGTGGTCGGATCCGCTCTACTGGCATATGTATAAATATGCCCTTTCGATGGAAGCTATCCCGACACTTGCCCATAATGTCAGCAATATCATCAAATCCATATACGGAAAGAACAAAAAGGCACTGGCGCTCGACCTTGACAATACGCTTTGGGGCGGAATAGTCGGCGATGACGGTGTCGAGAACTTGGAGATCGGCCCCGAAACATCGATGGGCCAGGTTTATTCCGAGTTCCAGGAGTATCTTAAGCAGCAGAAGGATATAGGCGTAATATTGAATGTCTGCTCCAAGAATGAAGAGGAGAATGCGATAGCAGGGCTTAACCATCCCGACGGGGTATTGAGGCCGGATGACTTTATCGTGATAAAGGCCAACTGGGATCCGAAGAGCAAGAACCTTGCCGATATAGCCTCGGAGCTCAATCTCCTTCCCGAATCCTTCGTCTTTGTGGATGACAACCCGGCGGAGCGCGAGATAGTAAGGACAGGCCTTAACGTAGTGTCTCCCGAGATAGGGAGCGTTGAGGATTATATACGCGTCATCGATCATTCGGGATTCTTCGAAGTTACGAATCTTTCGGCGGACGATGCCAAGCGTAACGAGATGTATAAGGAGAACGCCAAGAGGGCGAAGCTTGAAGCATCATTTGCGGATTACGGTGATTACCTTAAGTCCCTTGAAATGAAGGGTACGATAAAGGGATTTGAACCCATATATATGGACAGGATCGCCCAGCTTTCGAATAAGAGCAATCAGTTCAACTTAACAACCAGGCGCTATACAAGGGCGGAGATCGAGGAGATCGCGGAGTCCGGCGAGTACATAGATATATACGGCAAGCTTGAGGATAAGTTTGGCGACAACGGGGTTGTATCGGTGGTCATAGGACATAAGAACGGTGATGTCCTTGATATGGATCTGTGGATAATGAGCTGCCGGGTATTGAAGAGAGACATGGAATTTGCCATGATGGATGAACTCGTTCATAAGGCAAAGAAGGCAGGTATCCGCACTATCCGGGGATATTATTATCCGACGGCGAAGAATAAGATGGTGCTTGATTTCTACGGCCTGATGGGATTCACCCTCATCAATGAAGACGAAGAGGGCAACAGGACATGGGAATTTAAGATACCTGATGATTATAAGGATAAGAATCAGTATATCGCGGTAAATGCAGGTTAAGTCAAGGCTTAGCCGCAGCTGCGATAAGGAAGGGGAAGGACATGAACAGAAGTGAGATTTATGAAAAGCTTACCGAAGTATTCCGTGATGTGTTTGACAGGGATGATATCACTCTTAGTGACGAGACTACCGCTGCGGATGTCGAGGGCTGGGACAGCCTTATCCATATCACGCTCATGGATGCCGTCGAGGAGGAGTTCGACATCCGTTTCGATATGAAGACGGTAGTCAGGATGAAGAATGTAGGAGAACTGGTAAATGCCATAGAGGCTCAGGTCTAAATATATTTTTGAAAGGAGAAGAGTTATGAAGAGAATCGGTATGTTGACAAGCGGAGGGGACTGCCAGGCGCTTAATGCGGCCATGAGAGGCGTAGTCAAATCCCTGTGGTATACGCTGGGGGGCGACCAGGTTGAGATCTACGGCTTCAATAACGGATACAAGGGACTTATCTACCACGATTACAGGAAATTCGAATTTAAGGATTTCTCGGGTATCCTTACAAGAGGCGGAACCATACTCGGAACTTCAAGGACTCCTTTTAAGACGATAAGGGAACCCGATGAGAACGGGCTTGACAAGGTTGCTGCAATGAAGCAGACATATTACAACTTAAACCTTGACTGCCTCGTTATACTCGGCGGTAACGGAACACATAAGACGGCTCACCTTTTAAGCCAGGAAGGCCTTAATATCATCACGCTGCCCAAGACCATAGATAACGACCTTTTCGGAACGGATATGACCTTCGGTTTCCAGAGCGCCGTTGATATCGCGGTTGACTGTATCGACTGTATCCACACAACGGCATCCTCACACGGCCGTGTGTTCATAGTCGAGGTCATGGGACATAAGGTAGGATGGCTTACGCTCAATGCCGGTATCGCAGGCGGTGCCGATATCATCCTCATTCCCGAGATCCCCTATGACATGGATAAGATCGTTGAGGCGATCAACTTAAGGGTAAAGAGGGGAAGCACCTTCACCATCCTTGCAGTAGCCGAGGGCGCGATCAGCAAGCAGAAGGCCAAGATGAACAAGAAGGAACTCAAGGAATACGCGGAAAAGAGTAAATATCCTTCGGTATCCTACGAGATCGCCGACGAACTCCAGAAGAGGACGGGTCAGGAGATAAGAGTGACTGTTCCCGGACATACACAGAGGGGCGGCACACCGTGTGCTTATGACAGGGTATTCGCAAGCCGTCTTGGAGCCGAGGCAGGAGCACTTATAATGAAGGGTGAATACGGCTTCATGGTAGGATACAGGAACAGAGAGATAGTCAAGGTTCCGCTCGATGAAGTTGCCGGCAAGCTCAAATTCGTATCACCGGATGCAACGATAATCAAGGAAGCCAAGCTGCTTGGTATAAGCTTCGGTGACTGATCCATAAGTAACGGAGGATAGGGATGTCTTATACCGCTCTTTACAGGAAGTGGAGGCCCGAGAGGTTCGAGGATGTCAGGGGACAGGACGCCATCGTTACCACCCTTAAAAATCAAATAATCCGGGATCGCATCGGTCATGCTTACCTGTTCTGCGGTACGAGAGGTACCGGTAAGACGACTGTAGCCAAGATAGTGGCAAAGGCAGTCAACTGCGAGGCACCCGAAAACGGGAGCCCCTGCGGCAAGTGCGCAAGCTGCAGGGCGGCAGCCGACGGGACCTCGATGAACGTGATCGAAATAGATGCGGCATCAAATAACGGAGTCGACAGTGTCAGGGAGATAAGGGATGAAGTCACCTATGCCCCGACACAGGGCAGATATAAGGTATATATAATCGATGAGGTCCACATGCTCTCGACGGCCGCGTTCAATGCGCTGCTTAAGACACTCGAGGAGCCGCCTTCGTATGTCATATTCATACTGGCGACCACCGAGGTACATAAGATCCCGGTGACCATCTTGTCAAGGTGCCAGAGATATGACTTTAAGCGGATACCCGTGGATACCATGGTCGAACGGCTCAAAGAGCTTATGGACGGCGAAGGCATTGAGGCTGACGATAAGGCTGTCAGATATATCGCAAGGTCGGCAGACGGTGCGCTGAGGGACGCCTTAAGCCTGCTTGATCAGTGCAATTCGTTCTATTTTGGCCAGAAGCTTACCTATGAAAAGGTGCTCGAGGCGCTCGGAGCGGTTGACACGGGAGTTTTCTCGGATCTTTTATGCGCTGTGATCGCAAGGAATATAAAAAGGGCTGTCGCCGTACTTGATGATGTTGTCGCAAAGGGCAGGGAGCTATCCCAGTTCGTATCCGACCTTACATGGTATTTAAGGAACTTAATGCTCGTTAAGACATCCGAGGAAGAGGAGATAGACGAGATACTCGATATCACCCCGGAAAGCCTCGCCCAGCTTAAGAGAGAGGCCGCGGCCGTTGATATCGACAGGGTGATGCGTTATATAAGGATATTTTCGCAGTTATCCACTGATATAAGATATGCGGCCCAGAAGAGGATACTTATTGAGATCGCGATAATCAAGCTCTGCAGGCCTCAGATGGAGAAGGATGACGAGTCGGTCCTTGACAGGATAAGAGCCATAGAGGAGAAGCTTGAGAGCGGGGCTTATGCCGCAGGACCGCTACGCGAAAAGGACGATGATGAGGATGTCCCGGAGGCCCGGATACCGGATGCCCTTCCCGAGGATGTTAAGAAGGCGGCACAGATGTGGCCGCGGATAAGATCCGAAATATCGAATCCCGGAAACAGCATGCTCGATAAATGCAAGATATCCGTCACCGATGACAACAAGCTCATGATAGCCGTACTCGATGAAATGAACTACGAGTACTTAAACAGGGACTTGTTCAAGGAAGAGTTAAGCGGAGTGCTTGACGAGATCCTGGAGAAAAAGGTTGAGTTTGTCATTACCTATGTCGAATCAAGGACCGAATTCAAAAAGAAGCATCCGGATCTTGGCAAGATAAACATGGACATTGATATAGAAGATTAAGAAAGCTTTTAAGGAGGATATACAGGATGGCTAAGAGAGGCGGTTTTCCGGGAGGAATGCCCGGAAACATGAACAACCTTATGAAGCAGGCCCAGAGGATGCAGAAGCAGATGGAAGAAAGCCAGAAGGCTCTTGAAGAGAAGGAGTTTACGGCAGCTGCAGGCGGAGGGGCCGTGGAAGTGACTGTTTCCGGTAAGAAAGAGGTAACAAAGGTCTCGCTTAAGGAAGAGGTCGTGGATCCCGATGATATCGAGATGCTCGAGGACCTTATAATGGCTGCCGTGAACGAGGCTCTGCGCAAGGTCGAAGAGGAAAGCGCAAGCAGCATGAGCAAGCTGACCGGCGGAATGGGACTTGGCGGAGGTTTTCCGTTTTAGGAACGAGACAGATTAACGGGGATATAAATAATGGAACTCTACAGCGGATATATAAGCAGGCTAATAGGGGAACTGGCGGTATTGCCGGGAATAGGCAACAAATCGGCACAAAGGCTGGCTTTTCATATAATAAACATGCCGCCCGCGAAGGTCGAGAGCCTGGCAAAGGCCATGACCGAAGCCAGGAGCAATATCAAATACTGCAGCGAATGCTTCACGCTTACCGACAATGACACTTGTCCGGTATGCGCGGATCAGGGAAGGGATCATACCCAGATAATGGTCGTTGAGAACACCCGGGATATGAGCGCATATGAGAAGACCGGGAAATACAAGGGTGTTTATCACGTACTGCACGGTGCGATCAATCCGGGCCTTGGCATAGGACCGAATGACATTAAGCTCCCGCAGTTGTTAAAAAGGCTTGAAGCGACCGATGCAAAGGAAGTTATAATCGCCACGAATTCGAGCATAGAGGGCGAAACGACGGCGATGTATATAAGCAAGCTCATAAAACCTGCCGGGATAAAGGTAACCCGTATAGCGAGCGGTGTACCCGTCGGCGGTGAACTTGAGAATATCGATGAAGTGACTCTGTCAAGGGCGCTTGATGCAAGAGTCGAATTGTGATGATCGTAAAACAGCAAGAGAAGGGAAGGACGGAAAAATGAGCGTTAGTACCAGGAATTTCGGAAAGACAAGCGACGGAAGGGAAGTTACCCTGTATTCGATCGAGAACGGAAAGGGAGCGAAGGCGGATATCATCGATTATGGCGCGATCTTAGTAAACCTCTTTATCCCGAATGACAAGGGAGAGGTTAAGGATATCGTACTCGGATATGATAATGTTGCGGATTACGAAGTCAATGACTGTTTCTTCGGAGCGACGGTAGGCCCGAGCGCAAACAGGATAGGCGGATGCCGCTTCTGTATAGACGGAGTTGAATATAAGCTTGCGGATAATGATGAAGGAAACAACCTGCACAGTGATTTCGATACAGGCTTCCATAAGAGGATGTGGAAGGCCGAGGCAGGGGATGATTCCGTTAAGTTCGTAATAGAGAAGGCAGACATGGATATGGGATTCCCCGGAAACATGACGGCGAGCGTTACCTACAGCTTAAGCGATGATAACGAGCTTAAGCTTGAATATGAGGGAATAAGCGATAAGGCAACGATCTTCAATATTACGAACCATACGTATTTCGCGCTCGGCGGCCAGGAGGATACCGTAAACAACATGTATGAGACCGAGCTTATGATCAATGCATCGAAGTATACATATATCCTGCCCGGTGCGATACCGAACGGTGAAACACCGGAGGTTAAGGGCACGCCGATGGATTTCACGAAGCCCAAGAAGATCGGACTTGAGATCGATGCCGACTGGGAGCAGATGAACATGGTCGGCGGTTACGACCATAACTATGTCCTTGACGGATATGACGGGAGCCTGCGCCTTGCGGCAAGGGCAAGCAGGGACGGGCGTACGATGGAAGTATATACGGATCTTCCCGGAATCCAGTTCTATTCGGGCAACAGCATCAAGCCCTGCAAGGGTAAGAACGGCGCTTCGTATGTCAGGAGGTCCGCCTTCTGTATGGAGACGCAGTATTTCCCGAACAGCGTGAACATCGCCTCGTTTGATTCTCCCATAAAGGCTGCAGGAGAAAAGTACCATACGGTGACTGTTTATAAGTTTTGCTGATCCCGGGGACGCTTAAGGCCGGGTTTATGAGGTTATCATGAAGGATAAGAAGAAGCAACCGACCCAGATCAATCTGATGATACGCTGCATAATCGCAATGTACCTTATTTATCTTGCGCACGGGATCATCACGGAGCTTGATAATACACAGAATGTCAGGCTGATGGTGGCATTTGCCATCTTGTTCACGTTTACGGGAGTCCTGATAATCGCATTTACCATAAAGATATTCATAAACAAGGAATACCGCGATTTCAGGGAGATCGATGAGCCGGAGGATGAAAAAGAGGAGCCCACTGAGGGCACGGTGATCGATGAGCTGGTCACCGATGATACAAATACCAGTGAAAAGGAAGAATCAGAAGAAAGTGTTCAGGATAAAGAGGCCGAATGAAGATAATAAGGCGGAAGAAGCCAAGAAGAAGCGTAACAGGGACCAGTTCCTCGTAGTCCTCATAGGACTTGTCGGATACGGGTTCATACTGATCGCAATAGTGATAGGGACATTCTTTGCGGTCAAGAATACGTTTATAAAGAAGGATAATGAGGTCGAAGCCGCGGTTGAGAAGGCGATGTCAGAGTCAGCCCCGCCGAGTGAAGAGGCTCCGCAGGAGGAAGTTGCCGGGGAGCCGGCAAGCGAGGAACCGCCTGAGGTTAAGGAGCCTGAGGTTGCCAAGGCCGACGAGCATCCCGTTGATGTCGACAGATACATGACAGCGGAAGGAATGCTTGATTATTCACAGTCACTCTTTAAGCCCGGAAGGCATAATGCTGCCCTTAAATGGAACGATACGGTATTTTCGAGGCTCGAAAACGTAAAGGATCCTTCGGTATCGCCGGTAAATTCGTACAGGATGCAGCGCAAAACGGTTATGCTCACGGACGGACACGAGCAGGAATTCCGCATTTACAGCGATCCCGAAACGTCAAAGATCGAGAAGATCACGACGATAGAGCACTGCGACGATGAATATAACATCATCGATATGTATTATGATAACGGAAATATAAACTATGCAGCCGAGCACAAGGCCAATATCGACGTTCCCGTTGACATCTCATCGGGCGAGATAACTTCAAGGTATTATTTCAACAACGATACAATGGTCAAATACTCATACTGCGAAGATAACAAGGCAACGGTGTTCAGTATGGCGGCGCTTGGCGATTACAGCGAAGGGACCGTCCAGCAGTATGAATTCCTCGAGTCGGACATGGTAAACAAGGCTTATATCTCATATAATGCCGCAAAGACGCTTCCGGAAGACCAGATCATAAAGGGTTACATACTTGATGAGTATGAGCAGCCGGTAGCGGATGTCCAGATCAAAATGTATAATTCCGAGGATATGTCGGAAGTAGCCCGCACTACGACGGATGGGGACGGATATTACGATCTTAAGATCCCGGTCAATGATGAACGCGAGTTTGTACTCTCCGCGGCAAAGGAAAGCTTTGATGAAGTAAGGATATACGGGATAACCGCAAGGACCGGTTCCGGAACATACTTCGTTCCCACGCCGAGGATGACATATACGGCTGACGGAGCCGAGTTTAACGAGCAGATAGTGGTGAGGGATTCTCTTGATAACAATGCGCCGATCGCGGATGCTTCGATAAGGTTAAGGGCCGGACTCAACCACATGGACGGGGATGTTGTCGCAAGTTCGGTGCTCGATGCAACGGGGGCGGCGATGTTTACGCTCCAGGCCGGCAATTATACCGCCGAGGTCAGCAAGGGCGGATATGAGAATTCGTTCTTCAACGTGATAGTTACAGCCGGAAGGACAGCTACGGTGGGATTTGCGGTCAAGGATCTTTCGGAGGATCAGGTACAGATAGTCCTTGCATGGGATACAGCACCCCTGGATCTTGATGCCAAGCTCATCGGAAACGGCAAGACCAAGCTCCTTAAGCCTCATCAGGACAGTCTTGGTTCGCTCATGACGGAAACCATATCACTGTCCGAAGACAATGATAATATATACAGGTATTACGTGACCGATTACAGTGACTGGAGCGGAGGAGATGCCAACAGCGCAAACATGACCGGTTCGGGCGCAAGGATCTACGTATATACATATAACGGGCTTGAAGCGCTTTACAACGTGCCCGGCGGACATCTGGGGATCATCTGGGAACCCTTTATGCTGCATAACAAGACGGTTATACCGGTAAACAGGTACTATAACATCATAGAATCAAACAGCGGCCTGGCGGTCAAGTGATAAGCGGAAGGGGGCTCTGACAATATGTCGGATAAGAACAGAGGTTTCTATTCGGATGAAGTGATAAAAGAACTCATAGCATACAGAAAAAAGCACAAGCTTACCCAGCAGGATATATCCGAACTTTCGGGCATAATGCGCCCTAATATCGCCCGCCTTGAATCCATGCGCAGGGAGCCCTCGATGGACGTACTGTCCCGCTACGCCAACAGTATGGGCATGGATATTAAAATTTCGCTTGTTAAGAAGAAACAATGATGATATAATCGGTTTTGCGCGGTAACGGCGTGTGGCTCAGTTTGGTAGAGCGCTACGTTCGGGACGTTGCGCTAAGAGCGCACTTTACAACTTCATAATTTTCATTGCGGCGCGTGGCTCAGCTTGGTAGAGCGCGGCGTTCGGGACGCCGAGGTCGCAGGTTC
>JAILLY010000104.1 GCA_024692905.1 Lachnospiraceae bacterium
TTATATCAGGGAGGCTTTATATGGGATTATATAGATCAGTGCCTGGTAAAGAAGGACCGCTACGGCAGGGAGTTCATGGCTTACGGCGGCGACCATGATGAACGTCCAAATGACGGTGAGTTTTCCGCAAACGGGATAGTATATGCGTCAAACAGGGAGCCTTCCCCCAAGATGCAGTCGGTAAAATATGATTATCAGGGTATTAAGATAAGCATAACCGGGACTGAGATCATAATAAAGAACAGATACCTGTTCACTTCCACAAGTGAGTTTTCCTGTATCGTAACGCTCTTTAAGGAAGGTGAGAGCCTTGCATCCTGCGAGCTTAAGACAGATGTTTTACCGGGGGCGGATAAGAGTTATGACATCCCGCTTAAACGGCCCGACCAGCCGGGCGAATATGTGCTTGATGTTTCCTTTAAGCTTAAAGAGAACAGGATATATGCGCCTGCGGGACATGAGGTCGCTTTCGGACAGGCCGTGTTCGGGAAATATACCTTTGATCCTTTATCCTTCGCTTCCGGAAACGCTAAACCAACGGTCATAAAGGGATATAACAATATCGGAGTAAAGGGTGCGAACTTTGAGGTGATGTTCAACAGGCTCACCGGTGAGCTCACATCCTATAAATACGGCGGCCGGCAGATGTTAAAGAGTATATTAAGGCCCAACTTCTGGCGCGCGCCCACAGCCAATGATACCGGAAATCTCATGCCTTACCGGTATGCGCAGTGGAAGATAGCCGGCATGTACGCAAATGTCAGGAAGCGCGGAAGATATGAGGAGGATCCGTTTGCGTATATTCCCGTGACCTCCTTTGAAGAAGCCTCAGACCGCGTGATCGTTAAATGTCATTACAATATGCCTACGGTCCCCGAGAGCGAATGCTTTGTTGAATACTCCGTGTTTGCCGACGGTACGGTCAGGGTTGAACTTTCATACGATCCGGTGCCGGAGCTTATGGATATGCCGGAGTTTGGCATGATGTTTAAGATGGATGCAGACTATAACAGGCTTAAATGGTACGGCCTCGGCCCGATGGAAACATACTGTGACAGGAAGGAAGGCGCCAGGCTTTCCGTGTTCACAAGGGATGTGTGTGATCTTCCGCTGTATCCGGTACCGCAGGAATGCGGAAATCACGAGGGCGTGCGTTATGCATATATTACGGATGATGCGGGGCACGGCTTAAGGCTTGACTCTGACGGCATGAGCTTAAGCGTCCTGCCGTACACGCCGCAGGAGATCGAAAATGCGGCCCATCCATATGAACTTCCGCCCGTGCATTATACGGTGGTAAGGCCCGCGCTTGCACGGATGGGTATAGGAGGAGACGATTCGTGGGGTGCCATGACACATAAGGAATTCCTTCTTGATACCGGCAAAAGGATGACTTTTACCTTCTCACTGAGGGGCTGTTGAGCACATTGCCGAAATTATAATACCTGCTGGAATTTATGGTCATGTTGTGGTATATTGTTAGTGTTCCGTGTTCAGGTTGGGACAATACACATTAGGAGGATTTGAAAATGGGATTGATATCAGCTGCGTTAGGTGCGGCGTCAAGCGCACTTGCGGATTCATGGCGTGATTATTTTTACTGTGAATCCCTCAGTCAGGATGTATTGGTTGTAAAGGGAGCTAAGCGTGTCAACAAGTCACACAGCTCCAACACTAAGGGTGATGATAATATAATCAGCAACGGTTCGATCGTTGCCGTTAACGAGGGGCAGTGCATGCTCATCGTCGATCAGGGTAAGGTCGTAGAGCTTTGTGCGGAGCCCGGCGAGTTCGTATATGACGAGTCAACCGAGCCCAGTATCTTCTACGGAAGCCTTGGCCAGAGCATCAAGGATACCTTCGCCCAGATCGGAAAGAGGCTTTCGTTCGGCGGAGATACTGCCAAGGACCAGAGAGTTTATTACATAAACACCAAGGAGATAGTCGGCAATAAGTACGGTACGGTGAATCCGGTTCCCTTCCGTGTTGTTGATAAGAATATCAATCTTGATGTGGATATTTCGATAAGGTGCCACGGTGAGTATTCATACAGGATCGTGGATCCCATTCTTTTCTATACAAATGTATGCGGAAATGTTGCCAAGGCATATAACAGGGAAGAGATCGACGGACAGCTTAAGTCCGAACTCATGACGGCTCTTCAGCCTGCATTTGCCAAGATATCCGAACAGGGTATCCGTTACAGCGCACTTCCCGGACATACCAATGAGATCGCGGATGCGCTCAATGATGTCCTGTCCAAGAAGTGGGGCGAGCTTCGCGGTGTTGAGGTTGTTTCCTTCGGTGTTAATTCCGTAACAGCTTCACCCGAGGACGAGCAGATGATCAAGGATCTGCAGAAGACCGCTACCATGAAGGATGCCACGATGGGGGCCGCGGCACTTACGGCAGCCCAGGCAGAGGCGATGAAGGCAGCAGCAAGCAATACAAGTGCAGGTCCCATGATGGCGTTTGCCGGTATGAACATGGCTCAGAACGCGGGCGGAATGAACGCCGGCCAGTTATATGCCATGGGCGCTCAGCAGCAGGCGGCAGCTCAGGCAGCGGCACCTGCGGCAGCAGGCTGGAACTGTGCATGCGGAAAGACCGGAAATACCGGCAAGTTCTGCAGTGAGTGCGGAGCACCCCAGCCCTCCGAGGAAGGCTGGACTTGCACATGCGGTACGGTGAACAAGGGCAAGTTCTGCGGTAACTGCGGAGCCAAGAAGCCTGCAGGCGTACCTGTTTACAAGTGCGACAAGTGTGGCTGGGAGCCGGAGGACAAGAGCAATCCTCCCAAGTTCTGCCCCGAATGCGGCGACCCGTTTGATGACGGCGACGTAGTCAAATAAATAAGATCATATTACAGGCGCTCGGGTCAAAAACCCGAGCGCATTCATGAAAGGCGGTTTTTTTTACATGAAGAAAAGAGAAGATATCCATAAGATACTCATCATCGGTTCGGGCCCGATCATCATCGGCCAGGCATGCGAATTCGACTATTCCGGAACACAGGCCTGCAAGGCTCTTAAAAAGCTCGGATATGAGATCGTGCTCGTTAATTCCAATCCCGC
>JAILLY010000108.1 GCA_024692905.1 Lachnospiraceae bacterium
GATCCCGTGAAGCACCTCTCCGTCTTCTTTGTCATAAGCGAAATGCACATCCTTAAGCTCGATGGAATAATGATCGGGAAGCTTCTCATTCCCGGGTTCGGGCAGGCTTTTGATGTTTAACAGTTTCTGGATCTCCAGCACGGTGTACTGCATCTGTCTTAATCCGTTTGAAAAGATCTCGATCTTTGCCATACTGATGACCATTGACATTGCCAGCATTACGGACAGTGCCATGTTGGAAACCGTCATACTTCCTTTGCCCAGAAGAATGAGGCTTACCGGAACCACCCCGAGCAATGTAGCCGGCAGAAACGCAAACGCCAGCTTCATCGTCACCCAGGTGGATTCCATCCACTCAATCACAAAATCCCTGTAGTTCCTGATGGAACCGGCATATTTTTCATAGCTCACCCCTGCCCTGCCGAAGGCCTTGATGACCTCTATCCCTTCCACATATTCAACGATCATGCTGCTCATATGCGAGTTTGCTTCCTGGTATTTTGTCATATTCTTTCCGCTCAGTCTGAAGGTGAGCATCATAAAGACAAGTCCCAGAGGCAGCGCAAGAAGAGCCGCCAGCGCAACACGAATGTCAACCATGGCAAGAGCAATAAAGCATACAACAGGAAGCAGGATATGTCCCGCCCCCTCCGGCACCACGTGAGCCAGCGGCGGCTCAATATCCTCAATCTTGTCTACGATCACACCCTTGATCTCTCCGATCGGGTGAGCCGTAACCTCCCCAAGAGGAGCTTTTAAGAACACATCCGCCACCTTAAGCCTGAGTCCTTCCAGCACGTTAAATGCCACATAATGCGATATTCCCGTAGATATCCCGAAACAGATCACTTTTATCAGATAAGAAAGGATTGCTGCCAGACTTAAGCGAAGCACATATTCTCTGTCCAGGTTTCCGGCCAGATATCTGTCCAGCATGCGGTACACAAGGTAATATGACACAAGTCCCGCGATCAGGCTTACCATGGAAAATACCACTGATACCCCAAGTCTTCCTCCGCTGCCCTTTGCATAGGAGAGCAGTGTCCCAAACCATTTCTTTTCTTCTTTTGACAATTCTTCACTCATTGTTTTTTCCTGCCCTTTCTTTTTTGGTTAACATCCGCTGTCTTTCGTTAGCTTACCCTTAAAACGCCCTCACCGCCTGATCCCATTACGGAACCAGACGGTGAGTGTGAATTTCCTACTATAATGATGTTGGGGTCAAAAAGTATTTTGCCCCCCCAACTGATGTCACGAATTGCCCCTTACATCATATAAATCCATCAGCTGCTTCCAGCCGGGCAAAAAGAATTTTTCAAGTGTATCAAGCGCGTCAACCGCTTCTTCACAGGAATAATTATGAACAACAGGCTCGAACAATGCCGTTATATATGCCGTCATCAAAAGGTGCAGCTTCTGCGGGGACAGATCGGGTATGTTGGTCCCGGCTGATCTTAACCCTTCCAGATATGCAAGAAACTTATTCTGTGATTCCTCCGTCATATCATGGAGGAAGTTCTCATACCTGCTCCCCTTTGATTTCGCTACCAGAAGATGGTAATCCTCCATATTCGGGTATACGAGTTCTCTCATCATATCGATATTGGAATCCTGCCAGGTGATCTTCTTTCCCTTCTTCACCGGCTCCTCATACCTGCGCATATGTCCTCTCGCCCATTCCTTCAGCTTTTCCTCGGCAGGAGAAACCAGCTGGCAGAAGAGATCCTCTTTATCCCTGCAATGTCTGTAGATCCCGGCTGCCGTCAGTCCGCAGCGGTCTGCGATGCTTCGCATGGACGCTTTCTCATAACCGCGCTCCAGAAATTCTTCTTTGGCAGCCGCCATGATCTTAATATGATTCGCTGTTTTATCTCTAGGCATATCCCGTTCTTTACGCTGACATTATTTGCTAACATCGTTCGCTAACATCTATAAACTATCATCCCCGGAGCAGTTTGTCAAGTTTTTTCTCAAACAAAAACAGCCTGTATTTTATAACCCCGGAACGGATTTCAGGAACTTCAAAACGATGCTTCTGCGCCTGCTTCACTTCCTGCATTCAGGATGCCTGCAGCGAAACCATATGGGCATATGTTCCGCCCAGATCCATAAGCGATGCATGATCCCCATGTTCTATAATCTCACCCCCTGAAACAACAAGGATCTGATCCGCATCCTTTATGGTCTTAAGCCTGTGCGCTATGACAAGCAGAGTCTTGTTCCGGCAAAGCTCAGATATCGCCTCCTGAATGGCCCTCTCATTATCGGCGTCCACACTTGCGGTTGCT
>JAILLY010000124.1 GCA_024692905.1 Lachnospiraceae bacterium
AGATATCCATAAGATACTCATCATCGGTTCGGGCCCGATCATCATCGGCCAGGCATGCGAATTCGACTATTCCGGAACACAGGCCTGCAAGGCTCTTAAAAAGCTCGGATATGAGATCGTGCTCGTTAATTCCAATCCCGCAACCATAATGACGGACCCCGAGACGGCAGACGTTACCTATATCGAACCGCTGAACGTCGAAAGGCTCACCCAGATAATCGAGAAGGAGAGACCGGACGGATTACTGCCTAATCTCGGCGGACAGACCGGTCTTAATCTTTGTTCCGAACTGTATAAGAGCGGAGTGCTCGATAAATACGGAGTTAAGGTTATCGGAGTCCAGGTAGACGCGATCGAGCGCGGTGAGGACAGGATAGAATTTAAGAACACGATGAATGAGCTGGGTATCGAGATGGCGCGTTCCGAGGTTGCATATTCGGTGGATGATGCGTTAAGGATCGCCGACAAGCTGGGATATCCCGTGGTACTCCGTCCCGCATATACGATGGGCGGCGCCGGAGGCGGACTTGTATATAATGTCGAAGAATTGAAGACCGTCTGTGAACGCGGACTTCAGGCTTCGCTCGTTGGCCAGGTTCTCGTGGAGGAATCGGTACTCGGATGGGAGGAACTTGAGCTTGAGGTCGTAAGGGATGCGACCGGTAAGATGATAACAGTCTGCTTCATAGAAAACATAGATCCGCTCGGCGTGCATACGGGTGATTCTTTCTGCTCGGCACCCATGCTTACGATCCCCGAGGACGTACAGGAGGAACTTCAGCGCCAGGCATATAAGATAGTCGATAAGATCCAGGTCATCGGCGGTACGAATGTGCAGTTTGCAAGGAATACCGAGACAGGCAGGATCATAGTCATAGAGATCAACCCCCGTACTTCACGTTCATCGGCCCTTGCATCAAAGGCCACCGGCTTCCCGATCGCACTTGTATCCGCGATGCTCGCCGCAGGCCTCGATCTTGCCGATATACCGTGCGGTAAGTACGGAACGCTTGACAAGTATAAACCCGACGGTGATTACATTGTCATCAAATATGCCCGCTGGGCGTTTGAGAAGTTCAAGGGTGCGGAGGATAAGCTCGGAACCCAGATGCGTGCGGTCGGTGAAGTCATGAGCATAGGCAAGACCTATAAAGAAGCCTTCCAGAAGGCGATCCGGTCGCTTGAGATCGGAAGATACGGCCTTGGCGGAGCGAAGGATTTCGCTTCACGTACCAAGAAGGAACTTATCGATATGCTCCATGTTCCCACCTCGGAGAGGCAGTTCATAATGTATGAAGCCATCCGCAAGGGCGCTACGGTTGAAGAACTGTATGATATCACGAAGATCAAGCCGTATTTTATCGAGCAGATGCAGGAGCTCGTGTTTGAAGAGGAGACCATCAAGACCTACAAAGGTTCGCTCCCTCCGGCTGAGGTATTAACGGCAGCCAAGAAGGACGGATTCTCGGATAAATACTTAAGCCAGCTGCTTGATATTTCCGAAGAGGAAGTCAGGAACGAAAGAGTAAGGCTCGGCGTGGTCGAAGCCTGGGAAGGCGTTCATGTAAGCGGAACTCAGGACAGCGCATATTATTACTCTTCATACAACATGAAGGATTCAAGCGCGGTCAACACGGATACCAAGAAAGTCATGATCCTTGGCGGAGGCCCCAACAGGATCGGACAGGGTATCGAATTTGACTACTGCTGCGTACATGCGGCCAAGGCACTTAAGAAGCTCGGATTCGAGACCATAATAGTTAACTGTAATCCCGAAACGGTATCGACGGATTACGATACTTCGGACAAGCTGTATTTCGAGCCGCTCACACTTGAGGATGTGCTCAGTATATATGAAAAGGAGAAGCCGCTTGGCGTGATCGCACAGTTCGGCGGACAGACTCCGTTAAACCTCGCAGCCGATCTTAAGAAGTACGGTGTCAACATCCTCGGTACGACTCCCGAGACGATCGATCTTGCCGAAGACCGAGACCAGTTCAGGGCAATGATGGATAAGCTTAATATCCCGATGCCCGAATCGGGAATGGCCGTCAATATAGATGAAGCCCTTGAATGCGCAAAGAAGATCGGCTATCCCGTGATGGTACGTCCTTCCTACGTCCTTGGCGGACGAGGAATGGAGGTCGTTCACGACGATGAGCATATGAAGGTATATATGGCAGCAGCGGTAGGCGTTACTCCCGACCGTCCGATACTGATCGACCGCTTCCTTAATAATGCGCTTGAGTGCGAAGCGGATGCGATAAGTGACGGTGAGCATGTATTCGTTCCCGCCGTTATGGAGCATATCGAGCTTGCCGGCATCCATTCGGGTGATTCTGCCTGCGTGCTCCCTTCGATAAACATCTCCGATAAGAACGTTGAGACGATAAAGACATATACGAAGAAGATAGCCCAGGAGATGAACGTACGCGGACTTATGAACATGCAGTACGCGATCGAGGATGACAGGGTATATGTCCTTGAAGCAAATCCCAGGGCATCGCGTACGGTACCGCTCGTATCCAAGGTATGTAATATAAGGATGGTGCCGCTCGCAACAGAGATAATAACGATGCCTCTTACGGGAAGGAAGTCACCCGTACCCGAACTTAAGGAGAAGCTCTTTAAGCACTGCGGCGTCAAGGAAGCCGTATTCCCGTTCAATATGTTTCAGGAAGTGGATCCGCTCCTTGGTCCCGAGATGAGGTCGACAGGTGAAGTCCTCGGTATGGCTAAGACCTTCGGAGAAGCATATTTCAAGGCTCAGGAGGCAACCCAGACAAGGCTTCCGCTTAAGGGAACGGTACTCATAAGCGTTAATGACAGGGACAAGGCCGAACTTGTCGATGTCGCGAAGATGTTTGATGAGTGCGGATTCAAGATCATCGCGACCGGTGGGACATACGATATGATCGTAAATGCGGGTATACCGGCGACCAAGATATTCAAGCTCCAGCAGGGACGTCCGAACGTGCTTGATGCGATCACGAATAATGAAGTCGATCTTGTTATAAATACTCCGGATGACAAGAAAGGCGCAATGGATGATTCTTACATCAGGAAGGGCGTCATCAAGGCGCGCATACCGTATGTTACGACCATGGCGGCGGCCAAGGCGTCGGCTCAGGGTATAAAGGCCATGCAAGAGAAGACTTCGGGTGTCAAGTCACTCCAGACATTCCATTCGGAGATAGAGGAGGTTTAATATGCTGGATATGAAATTTGTCAGGGAGAATCCCGACATAGTTAAGCAGAATCTTAAGAATAAATTCCAGGAGGAGAAGCTTCCCCTCGTTGACGAGGTGATAGAGCTTGACCAAAGATCACGCGCTGCCAAGCAGGAAGCCGATGAACTCCGCAGCAATCGTAATAAGATAAGCAAACAGATCGGTGCCCTTATGGCTCAGGGTAAGAAGGATGAGGCCGAGGAAATAAAGAAGCAGGTAACGGCCAATTCGGAAAGGCTTGCCGAACTTGAGAAACTCGAGGATGAGCTTACCGGAAAGATCACAGAGATCATGATGACGATACCCAATATCATCGATCCTTCGGTCCCGATCGGCAAGGATGATTCCGAGAACGTTGAAGTGACCAGATACGGCGAACCCGTCGTTCCCGATTTCGAGATCCCTTATCATACCGAGATAATGGAGCGTTTTAACGGCATAGATCTTGATGCGGCCGGCAGGGTTGCCGGAAACGGATTCTACTATCTTATGGGCGATATCGCAAGGCTCCATTCGGCAGTCATTTCATATGCGCGCGATTTTATGATCGACCGAGGATTTACCTACTGCGTACCTCCGTTCATGATCAGGAGCAACGTTGTTACGGGCGTGATGAGCTTCGCCGAGATGGATGCGATGATGTATAAGATCGAAGGTGAGGACCTGTATCTTATCGGTACGAGTGAGCACTCGATGATAGGCAAGTTCATAGATACGATAATAGATGAGGATACCCTTCCGAGGACGTTGACCAGCTATTCACCGTGCTTCCGTAAGGAAAAGGGTGCACACGGCATCGAGGAGAGGGGTGTATACAGGATCCATCAGTTCGAGAAACAGGAGATGATCGTTGTATGCAAGCCCGAAGATTCACCGATGTGGTTTGACAAGCTGTGGCAGAATACCGTCGATCTTTTCCGTTCGATGGATATTCCCGTACGTACGCTTGAATGCTGTTCCGGCGATCTTGCGGATCTTAAGGTAAAGTCATTCGATGTCGAGGCATGGAGCCCGAGACAGAAGAAGTATTTTGAGGTCGGCAGCTGCTCGAACCTTGGAGATGCACAGGCAAGAAGGCTTAAGATCAGGGTAAACGGCAAGGACGGCAAGTATTTTGCGCATACGCTCAATAATACGGTTGTAGCACCGCCCCGCATGCTCATAGCATTCCTTGAGAATAACTTAAATGCGGACGGAAGCGTGAACATCCCCGAAGTTCTGCGTCCTTATATGGGCAACAAGGATAAGCTTGTACCCGTTAAATAATTTAGATCAGGTACGTTAAATGGCATACACATATATTCACAAAACCCAATATTACGAAAGCGATCAGATGGGTGTGATCCACCATTCGAATTATATAAGATGGTTTGAGGAGGCGCGCACGTCATTTATGGATGACATGGGCTATGCCTATGCGCGGCTTGAACATGAGGGGATCATAAGCCCTGTCCTTTCCGTTGAATGTGAGTACCGCAAGATGATCCGTTACGGCGATACCGCAAGGATCGAGGTGACTCTTGAGAAATTCAACGGCATCAAGATGACGGTCTCCTATAAGGTATATCTTGACAGTACCGGCGAGCTGTGTACGGTCGGAAGGACGAGTCACTGCTTCCTTAACGCGGAACATAAGCCGGTATCGATGAAGAAGAGTAATCCTGAGTTTTATGAGCGTATGCTGAGCTTTAAGTAACAGAGGTTTATATGGAGAACAATGACAGAAGACTCGCGGTCCTTATAGATTCGGAGAATATCTCAACAAGATACGTAAAGTTCATACTTGATGAGATAAGCAATTACGGGATCGCAACATATAAGAGGGCATACGGTGACTGGACCAATCCCTCGACTGCAGGATGGAAGGAAGTGGTTTTAAAGAATTCGATCACTCCGGTCCAGCAGTACAGTTACACCCAGGGCAAGAATTCGACGGATTCCGCGATGATCATCGATGCGATGGATATGCTGTATTCGGGAAAGGTCGACGGGTTCTGCCTTGTAAGCAGCGACAGTGACTTTACACGCCTTGCAGCCCGCTTAAGGGAAGCCGGCATGCTCGTCATCGGCATGGGTGAAAAGAAGACGGTCGAAGCGTTCAAGGCATCATGTACGATGTTTAAATATCTTGAAGTTCTTGCAGCCGAGGAGACCCAGGAAGGTGATACATCAAGGGAAGATATCGAGGAAACGATACTTAAGATCATCACCGATAACGACGCAAATGACAAGGATACCACGGTCGGTGAGCTCGGAAACAAGATAAGCAACAGGCATGCCGATTTTGACGTGCGTAATTACGGCTACAGCAAGTTAAGCAAGTTCCTTGAGAGTTTCAAGAGCCTTCATCTTAAACCGAGCGGCAAAACGATATACGTCGATCTTGCCGAAAGTGATATAACAAAGGACCAGATCGAGAGGCTTATAACAGATATCTTAAGTTCCGCTCCGAAGAAGACAATGAGCCTTCCGGAACTTAAGCAGAGGATAGAGAAGAAGATACCGAGCTTTAACATAAGAAGCTATAAGTATTCGAAATTCTCCCAGTTCATAAATGACATGGACGGGATGACTGTTGCAAATAACACGGTTAAACTCACTGTATAGGAAACGTTTATGAAGATAGGTATTATCGGTGCCGGAAATATTGCCGGGACAATGGCGACCACGCTTGCGCAGCTTAAAGGAACGGAATGCTACGCGATAGCTTCACGTGATCTTAAACGTGCGCGGGCATTTGCGGATAAATACGGATTTGAGAAGGCATACGGATCGTATGCCGATATGCTTAACGATCCGTATGTTGAACTTGTATATATAGCTACTCCGCATTCACATCATTATGAGCATATAATGCTCAGCTTGAACCACGGTAAACATGTGCTCTGCGAGAAGGCTTTCTGCGCAAATGCGACTCAGGCCGAGGAAGTACTCAGGCTTGCAAGAGACAGAGGGCTGCTGCTTGCCGAGGCGATGTGGACCAGATATATGCCGATGCGCGGCCTCATCAATAAGGTGCTCAAATCGGGGATCATAGGAAATCCGACTTCGTTATCGGCAAATCTTGGTTATCCTCTCATAAACAAGTCGAGGCTTGTACGGCCTGAACTTGCCGGCGGTGCACTTTTAGACCTCGGGGTTTATGTACTTAACTTTGCGTCAATGGTATTCGGTGATGCAATAGACAGTATCGCGGCAAACTGCGTCAAGCTCGATTCCGGCGTGGATGCCCAGGAAAACATCATGCTGACCTACAGGGACGGCCGGATGGCTTCATTATATGTAACGATGCTTGCCCAGACCGACAGGCGCGGTCTCATAAACGGTACGAACGGCTATATAGAGATAGAAAATATAAATAATTACGAGATGTTAAGGGTGTTCAATCTCGAGCGTAAGATAGTCGCCGAGTACACCGCACCGACGCAGATAACCGGATATGAATATGAAGTACAGTCGGTGATGAGGGCAATACGTGAGGGCAGGATCGAATGCCCCGAGATGCCGCATACCGAGATACTGCGCATGATGCAGCTTATGGACAGTATCCGCAGTGCATGGAATATCGAATTCCCGTTTGAAAGGGATAATACGATCCGTATAACCGCCGAGCACGCGCATGATGAGAGCAGGTATTCGGATATGCCGGAGAACTCCCAGGATAAACCTTCGGGCTCCGTGGTACGTAAGATAAGCGAGAAATCCGTATCGGATACCGAGTATGAGAATACGGTTAAGCCCAAGGCCAAAAATGCAAAGGATGCAAGGGATAAGCTTCCGCCGAGCCCGCACCGCGGTATCACCGACAAGCTCCCAAAGGGCAAGGATATTGATTTTGCCGTAAAGAGCTATGCTCCGAAGAAACAGCCTGAAACGTTAAAGAAGCCCGAGATCGAAAAGCCCGAGCCCGTAAAGCCGCAGGAAGTAAAGCAGCCCGCCAAAGAAGATTCGGTAAAGGAAGCTGCAGTAAAAGAAGCTGCAGCCAGGCAGGCCATGGACAAGGAAAAGGCGATAAACGGGATAAAGGAACATATAGAGCAGATAGAGCAGGATGACCGCAGGATACGCGAGGAGATATCAAAGGCCATGCCCGCGGAAAACACCGCAGCACATCGTGACAAGAGTCCTACCGAACAGATCAAGGATCTCGGGATGGAGCTTGCTTCCGCACAGGTCGTTAAGCCCGGCAGCGTAACTGACCAGATACGAGGTCTTGTGATAGATGAGGTTAAAAAGGGAAACACCGGAAGCGTGACCGGAAAGCTCAGGAACTTGAGCATGCCCGATGAAAAAAGGGATACGGGTTTCCAGAGAAGGAGAGAACCCGCCGCAGACGAGCGGAGCAGTGAAACGGAATAAATGATAAACACCCGGCTGACATGACGGTATCAGCCGGGTGTTTATATTTATGATCCTGCTATATTAAGCGATCTTATTAACTGCCTTGGTTAAACGTGAGATCTTCCTGGAAGCAGTGTTCTTATGATAGATCCCCTTGGAAGCAGCCTTGCTTATCTCGGAAATCGCTTCCTTAAGAGCCGTATCTGCAGCAGCCTTATCGCCTGCCTCGATAGCAGCATATACCTTTTTGACGAAAGTCTTAACCCTTGACCTTGCAGCCTTATTACGTTCGGTCTTGGTAGCTATAACAAGAATCCTCTTCTTGGCTGATTTGATATTAGCCATCTTCACACCTCCCTCTTACGTATAGTAAGAATCGAATGAACGAATCTCCAAAGCGGAACGCAAAGGACACGGACTTGCGCTCGCACACTTAATTATTCTATGTCCATAGCATCTTTATGTCAAGAGTAAAAGTTATGATTTTAAAAAAAGGAATTTAAGATCCCGCACAGAATATTATTAAATGTGAGCAAATTTTTGGCTCTTTTTATTAAGAAAGGTAATTGCGAGATGACGATCCGGGAAATGCTTGAGCTTAGGGAAAAGGAATATTTAAGGCCCTGTGCGACCCTGTCCGTCAATTCACGGGGAAGGGAAGTCGAAGAAGAGGAGTGTGATATCAGGCCCGTTTTCCAGCGGGACCGCGACAGGATACTGCATTCGAAATCATTCAGAAGGCTCAAGGACAAGACGCAGGTATTCTTAACCCCCGAAGGCGATCATTACAGGACAAGGCTCACGCATACACTTGAAGTTTCACAGAATGCAAGGACTATCGCCAAGGCACTGAGGCTTAACGAGGAACTGGTCGAGGCGATAGCATTGGGGCACGATCTTGGCCATACTCCTTTCGGACATGCGGGGGAGCGTGCACTTGACAGGGTATGTCCTGCCGGGTTTAAACATAACATACAGAGTAAGCGTGTGGTCGAAGTCCTTGAAAAGGACGGCAGGGGGCTTAACCTTACCTGGGAAGTCAGGGACGGGATACTTAACCATCAGACGAGCAGCATGCCTTCGACTCTTGAGGGCAGGATAGTCAGGCTGTCCGATAAGATAGCATATATCCATCACGATATGGACGATGCCATAAGGGGTAAGATACTGAGTGAGGATGATATCCCAAAGGAGATAAGAAATACACTGGGTCAGACAACCACCCAGCGTCTTGACAGGTTCATACATGACATCATCACCACGAGCCAGGATATCGATGATATAAAGATGAGTGATGAGATAGGACAGGCTATGACAGAGCTAAGGGCATTTATGTTTGAAAATGTCTACCAGAACCCGAAGGCCAAGGGCGAAGAAGTAAAGGCCGAGCGGCTGGTTGAAAACCTGTACGAGTATTATTATAAGAATCATTTTGAAATGCCCGATGAATACCAGAGGCTGGTCCGTGAAGGGACAGACAGTCTGGAACGTGTGGTATGTGACTATATATCATCCATGTCCGACAGGTTTGCGATCGCGGTATTCAATGACCTGTATATGCCGGATTCGTGGAAGGATTGAACCGTCCGTGGATCTTAAAACATTTACGAGGAACGAGTAAGTGTACTACCCAGATAATCTTGTAGAAGAAGTCCGCACCAGAAATGATATCGTTGATGTGATATCGTCTTATGTGCGGCTACAAAAAAAGGGGAGCAACCATTTCGGATTGTGCCCCTTCCATAATGAGAAATCGCCGTCATTTTCAGTCAATCAGGCCAGACAGATGTATCACTGTTTCGGCTGCGGCAAGAGCGGGAACGTGATCACCTTCATAATGGAATATGAGAATTACACCTTCCAGGAGGCGCTCAAACTGCTGGCGGACCGGGCGGGAGTGACTCTTCCCGAGATCGAATACTCGGCCCGCGACAGGGAACGTGATAATTTAAAGGCCAGGATACTTGAAGCATATAAGGAAGCCGGTAAATATTACTACTACCAGCTGCGCTCCGAAGCCGGCAAACGGGCCTATGAGTATTTCACGGGCAGGGGGCTTTCGGATGACACGCTCAAGAAGTTCGGGCTCGGATATGCCGTGACCGGACGGAACCTTATGTACCGGTATCTTAAGTCCAAAGGGTATGATGATAATGTCTTAAAGGAGATGCATATCTTCTATGTGAACGAACGAGAAGGTATGACCGATATGTTCTGGAACCGGGCCATCTTCCCGATAATGGACGTGAACCACCGGATCATCGCCTTCGGGGGCAGAGTCATGGGAAAGGGTGAACCAAAGTACCTAAACTCGCCGGAAACGATGATCTTTGATAAGGGGCGCAACCTCTACGGACTCAATCATGCGAGGACGTCAAGGAAAGGCAATATAATAGTCTGCGAAGGATACATGGATGTGATATCACTCCATCAGGCCGGGTTCGACCAGGCCGTCGGCTCCCTCGGAACGGCACTTACATCGGGACATGTGAACCTGCTTAAACGGTATACCGATAATGTCCTGTTATGCTATGACAACGACGAAGCCGGGAAAAAGGCGAACTTAAGGGCGATACCGCTGCTTCGGGCCGCGGGGATCCCGACGAAGGTGCTTGACTTAAGCCCGTATAAGGATCCGGATGAATTCCTTAAGGAACTTGGGCCCGAAGAGTTTGAAAAAAGGATAGAAAACGCAGGGAATCCCTTCTATTATGAAGTCGGCGTGCTCGAGACCGGATATGACCTTAACGATCCCGACGGACGCACGAGGTTCACCGGTGAAGTGGCGAAGATGCTGCTTAAATTCGAGGATGCGATCGAACGGGATAACTACCTTGAAGGGATATGCAAAAGATACAGGATAAACGCGGATAACATGCGAAAGCTCCTGGCAAAGCTCGCGGCCAGAGGTGAAGGCTTACCCGAATATGAGAAGCCAAGGAGCACTTCGTACGGTTCTAAGAAGGACCCCGAAGGAGGCATAAAGAAGGCGCAGCGGCTGCTTCTCACATGGCTGTGCGAGGAGCCTGAGATATATAAGAAGATAAGCAGATACCTCTCAAGTGATGACTTCAGCGGTGATATATACCGGACGGTCGCACAGATACTCTTCGAGCAGATAAATGAAGGGAAGGTAAATCCCGCGGGTATCATAAGCCGCTTTACTAACGAGGAAGAACAGAGCGAGGTCGGAAGCCTGTTCAACACGAAACTCGATAAGCTTAACACGAAGGCCGAGAAGGAGAAGGCATTTAAGGACATACTTCTTAAGGTAAAGACACACAGCCTCGATCTTAAGGCCAGGGAAGCAGATCCGACGGATATTGATCTTATCAGTACAGTACTCGAAAATAAAAAAATACTCCGTGAGCTTGGCGAATTACAGATCGAGCTTTCGGAGGACACGGAGGAGCAGTGATCATGAGCGAAAAGGAAATGGAAACGATCGATGAGGCGCAGGTTCAGCAGAAGATTGATGAGAAGCTGAAAGCACTTCTGCAGAGGGCCAAAAAGAAAAAGAACGTGCTTGAGAGTCAGGAGATAGCAGCGTTCTTTGCCGATATGGAGATCGGTGACGACCAGATGGATAAGATATCCGATTATCTTGAGCAGAGCGGTGTTGATGTACTTAAGATAACCGAGGAAGAGGATGAGCCCGATGAGGAAGTCATCTTATCCGAGGAGGACGAGGTTGATGTTGAAAACATCGATCTGTCCGTGCCGGACGGAGTCAGCATAGAAGATCCCGTCAGGATGTATCTTAAGGAGATAGGTAAGGTTCCGCTTTTGTCGGCCGAGGAAGAGATCGAGCTTGCCCGCAAGATGGAAAAGGGCGGCGAGGACGGCGAAGAAGCCAAGAAAAGGCTTGCCGAGGCCAATCTCCGTCTTGTGGTCAGCATAGCAAAGAGATATGTCGGAAGGGGAATGCTTTTCCTTGATCTTATACAGGAAGGTAATCTCGGACTTATCAAAGCTGTCGAGAAGTTTGATTATAAGAAGGGTTATAAGTTTTCAACCTATGCGACCTGGTGGATACGTCAGGCGATAACCCGTGCCATAGCAGACCAGGCAAGGACCATTCGTATACCCGTGCATATGGTCGAGACGATCAATAAGCTTATAAGAGTCAGCCGCCAGCTTCTCCAGGAACTTGGACGCGAGGCTACCGCTGAGGAGATCGCCGCGGAGATGAACCTTCCGGTCGAAAGGGTACGTGAGATACTTAAGATATCACAGGAGCCCGTTTCTCTGGAGACGCCGATAGGTGAAGAGGAAGATTCGCATCTGGGTGACTTTATCCAGGATGATAACGTACCCGTACCCGCTGATGCGGCGGCGTTCACCCTTCTTAAGGAGCAGCTTGTGGAAGTGCTCGGAACGCTTACCGACAGGGAGCAGAAGGTACTCAGGTTAAGGTTCGGGCTTGATGACGGAAGAGCCAGGACTCTTGAAGAGGTGGGTAAGGAATTCAACGTTACCCGTGAGCGTATAAGGCAGATAGAAGCCAAGGCATTAAGGAAGCTCCGTCACCCCAGCAGGAGCAGAAAGCTTAAGGATTACCTGGATTGACAGCCGTTGATCCCTATATATGTACAAGGAGAACAAATTGCCTCTGTCTGAACGGTTAAAAGCAGTTTCACAGCTTATAACTCCGGGCCTTACCGTTGCCGATGTTGGCTGCGATCACGGATATCTTGCCATATATCTGATAAGGAACGGGATATCACCTCACGCAATAGCCATGGATGTCGGTGAAGGCCCGCTGTCACGGGCGAAGGAGCACGTGAGAGAGTCAGGGCTTACGGAGGATATCGAATTACGTCTTTCGGACGGGCTTTGCGAACTTAAGCCCGGTGAGGCTGACTGTGTCGTGATGGCCGGTATGGGCGGCATGCTCATGACGGATATCATGAAAAGGGGCAGGGAAGTCCTTGACGGGGTAAAGGAGATCATCCTTCAGCCGCAGTCCGATATCGGATATGTACGCCGGTTCCTCGAAGATAACGGATACATGATCATAAGCGAGGACATCGTGCATGAGGACGGGAAGTTTTATCCCGTGATGAAGGCTGTTCACGGGGAGATGGATCTTAAAAGTGACGCATTTTACAAATTCGGCAGCATATTGTTAAGGGAGCAGCATCCGGTACTAAGGATGTTCTTAATGCAAGAGATGGACAGGCTTAACCGGGTTAAGGTATCTTTGCTTTCGGCGCCGGAAACCGACAGCGTAAGGGAAGGACTTAAAACGGTTTCAAACGATCTTAATGACGTAATGGAAGCACTTGAATACTGCGAAGGGAACGATCCCATAGCAGTACGCGAATTATACAGGAGATGACCATGAAATGTGAAAAGATCATCGCTTCATTGGAAGAATTGTCACCGCTTGATTATGCCGAGGACTGGGATAACGTCGGACTCATTGTCGGGAGGAGAGACAAGGAGGTAAAGAGCGTTTATCTTGCCGTCGATCCCACGGATGAAGTCATTCGCAGCGCCCTTAAGGCGGGAGCCGATATGGTCATAACCCATCATCCCCTTATATTCAGGGCGATCAAGAAGGTCAATTCGGATGACTTTATCGCAAGGAGGGTACTTGCCCTTGCAAGGAACGATATAAGCTATTATGCGATGCATACCAATTTCGATGTCATGGGAATGGCCGATGAGGCGGCTGACAGCATCGGGCTTAAGAAGAGGTCTGTACTGTCGGTGACATATGAGGATGATATCGCCAAGGAAGGTTTCGGCCGTGTGGGCAGGCTTCCGAAGGTCATGACTCTTGAGGAATGCGCCCGCTATGTAAAGAAATGCTTTAAGCTTAAATATGTCAGGGTTTACGGTGACCTTGACAGTGAGCTTGAGACCGCTGCCGTCTGTCCGGGATCCGGTAAGAGCATGATAAAGGATGCGATCGCAGCCGGAGCGGATGTATATATCACCGGAGATATCGAGCATCATGACGGGCTTGACTGCGTCGCACAGGGCCTTATGGTCATAGATGCGGGACATTACGGGATCGAAAAGATATTCATTGATTATATAAGGGATTATCTTGGCAGGAATTTCCCCGGACTGTCGGTTTATACACACGGGGATACAGAACCGTTCACAGTCATATGACAAAGCTAAAGGAGAGAGGGTATGAGTAAAAAAACAGTCAGAGTCACAGTAGGCGAGGAAGTAAGGGAATATCCCGTCGGAACCGTGTTTGAGACGATCGCGAACGATCATCAGAAGGACTATGATGCAAGGATAATCCTTGCCAGAGCCGACGGCAAGTTAAGGGAACTCCATAAGAAGGTAACAAATGACTGTGACATCGTATTCAAGACGTTTAAGGACCGCACGGGTTATAAGTCATACAGGCGTACGGCCACGTTCATAATGATCAAGGCGATACGCGATGTTGCCGGTATCGAGATGCTCAAGAAGGTCAAGGTGGAATTTGCCATAGGCAAGGGCATCTATATAACTATAAACGGTGAAGTGACCGTAAACAATGAGTTCCTCAAAAAGGTCAAGGCACGGATGGATGAGATAGTCAGGGCCGACATGCCCATCCTTAAGGAATCCTTTGATCTTGATGATGCGATCAGGCTGTTCCGTGAAGAGGGAATGTATGACAAGGAGAGGCTGTTTAAGTACCGCAGGGCATCCAAGGTCAATGTGTATTCGATAGACGGCTTTTATGATTATTATTACGGATATATGTGCCCGAGTACGGGATATGTCGATCTGTATGAACTGTATCCTTATTATGAGGGCTTTATCCTTCAGATGCCTGCAAGGAAGGAACCCGATAAGCTTCCGCCGTTTGTTCCGCAGGACAAGCTGTTCAATACCATGATGGAATCAACGCGCTGGGGGATCTCGCTTGACATGGAGACGGTAGGCGCGCTCAATGATAAGATCTGTACCGGAAATGTCGAAGACCTTGTGCTTGTGAGCGAGGCGCTCCAGGAGGCCAAGATAGCCGAGATCGCGCAGGATATAGCAAACCGCAGGGAAGTCAAGTTCATAATGATCGCAGGGCCTTCATCCTCGGGTAAGACAAGCTTCTCGCACAGGCTGAGCATCCAGCTTCGTGCCAAGGGTCTGGTGCCTCATCCGATCGCTCTTGATAACTATTTCAAGAACCGAGAGGATACGCCCCGTGACGAGAACGGAAAATATGATTTCGAATGTCTTGAGGCCATGGATGTCGAAGGCTTCAATAACGACATGAAGAAGCTTCTTGCGGGAGAGACGGTTGAACTTCCGTCATTCAATTTCAAGGTCGGCCAGCGTGAGTACAGAGGCGATTATATGCATCTTGAAAAAGAGGATGTGCTCGTGCTTGAAGGTATTCACGGACTTAATGAGAAGATGTCCTATGCGCTCCCTGCCGAGAGCAAATATAAGATATATATAAGCGCGCTCACCTCCCTTAATGTAGATGAGCATAACCGTATATCAACGACCGATACAAGGCTTCTGCGCCGTATGGTCAGGGACAACAGGACGAGGGGTACTTCGGCTTCGGGAACGCTTGCAATGTGGCAGTCGGTAAGGAAGGGAGAAGAGGAAAATATCTTCCCGTTCCAGGAATCCGCGGATGCGATGTTCAATTCGGCACTCATCTATGAACTTGCGGTCTTAAAGCAGTTTGCGGAACCCCTGCTGTTCGCGATAGAAAAGGACGATCCCGAGTATCTTGAGGCCAAGAGGCTCCTTAAGTTCCTTGATTATTTCGTAAGCTTCACATGTGAGGATGTTCCGAAAAATTCCCTTATGAGGGAGTTTATAGGGGGGAGTATTTTCAATGTGTAGCAACAGGTTGGTATTTGGATCAAAGACGGATTACAGACATGGACGGCAAGCTTGCTTGGCAGGACATGGATGGAATTCGGATTTACCTGCGAAGCAGGAACCGCAAGAACATAAATAACGCGTAGACGCGGAGCGTCTACAGGAGTTGCGAAGCAACGGGCGTTATGCATGTTCTGGCGGAATTCAAAAAAATAGAGTTTTGAGTGGGATGAACAATCGCCGGATCCGCATGGGTCGGGAGGAAAGTCCGGGCTTCGCAGGGCAGGATGCCGGATAACGTCCGGTGGAGGTGACTCTAAGGAAAGTGCAACAGAAATGATACCGCCTGCTTAGCAGGTAAGGGTGAAATGGCGGTGTAAGAGACCACCGCCGGTGC
>JAILLY010000137.1 GCA_024692905.1 Lachnospiraceae bacterium
ATCGCAAGAGCCCTTGTTAAGGCAGATGCAGAGTACCGTCCCACACTTAAGGCAGCAGGCTTCTTAACCCGTGATCCTCGTATGAAGGAGAGGAAGAAGTACGGTCTCAAGGGCGCAAGAAGAGCACCCCAGTTTTCGAAGCGTTAAGCATTATCTGCGGAAATGGAAATATAGAAACCCTCGAAGCAAGTTTACTTGCATTCGGGGGTTTTTATATTTTCAGTTCCATAGGAATCTACGGACGACCGAGATGAAGCGAAGCGGAATCGAGGCTGTGCGTAGATTGCGCAGATAATGCAAGCGAAGGGAATTGTCTCTTGGATGCAGATTAGTTCTTTCATTCATTGAAATTAACGAATAAAGAATATATAATAAATTAACAAATCCCACATTGCCCGCTCAATGTGATACAAGACAAGGAGGTATAGGAAGTTGATGAAAAAAATGTTTGGAAGAAAACTGAGCTGTTTAACGGCATTGGCGCTTGCAGTGACTATGGTGCCTGCAAACCCTTTTGCTGTACCTGTATGGGCCGATGACCTTATTGCCGAGGAGCCTGAAGAAAGCCTGCTTGAAACAACGGAAGCGTTGCCCGGTGAGGAAGGCCTGCTGAGCCTTCAGGAAAGTGAGGATGAATTACTCACAACTTCGGAACTTACGGAAGAAATTGTAAATGAAGGGCTTGCAGCAGACGATATAGCGGAAGTGTTGTCAAAAGACGGGAATGATGAACCTACATTGTCCGGGGGCGAAATTCAGGAAGAGACAAAAACCCAGGAACAGATGTGGGAACTGGATAACGGCCATACTCCCTTTTATGCGAAGAACGGCATATCCGTTTATATTCATAATTATAATATGGATAACCTTATTTATAACGGTACCGCACGTACATTCAGCCCCAATTTGATCAGCATATATAAGAACGGTTTTATTCTCAGTCCCATAATTGATTACTCCCTTTCATATAAGAATAATAAGGAAGCCGGAACCGCCAAGATAATAGTTAAGCCTAAAGGTAATTTCGGCGGTGCATCCCTTGAGGTTCCTTTTGAGATAAAACATTATAATCTTGTTTCAGAAGTTACTTATATCAATGGAGACGGAGAAGAAGTTACGGAAAACTATTTTAACTTCGATACGGATTATTCCAAGCTTGAATTCATTGAAAGCGGCAAGGAAATCAAACCGGTTCCTGAGCTTAAGGTAAGGCTTAAAGACAAATATATTAAGCTTAAAGCCGGCTCCAAAAATGGCAAAGGTGATTTCTATGTTGAATATCCCGATAAGGAAGAGGGTGCGTATGTAAAACCCGGTTATTGGAAGATCACGGTAACCGGCATGGGAAACTATGAGGGTACAGCTGAGCTTAATATGGCCATATACTCTAAGGAAAATGCCGTTCCCATGTCAAAATGCAAGATCATACCTGAGAAAACCAAATATACATTTGAAGAATTGTTTGATACCTCAGATGGATATATGGACATAAAAATGCCTAAGCTAACCGTAATGGACGGAAAAAAGGTTGTGGATCCTTCCAAGTATAATGTTTTCTGGTTTAGTTCGGAATGGGAATCGGATAAGATAATACTGGGAGTTGAAGGTAATGGAGATGCTACGGATACCGATCCGATAAGGTATTGCGGAAGTGCGTATGTTACGATACCTTTTTCCTGCACGAAGCTTACCTCATCCAATGTTGAAATAGTATGGCCCGATAAGGAATACTTCTATGATACCGGATCCTGGAGCTGGCTTGAAGAGTTCTCGGTTAAGGTAAACGGCAAGGAATTGAGAAGAAATCAGGATTATTGGGTAAAACGGGCAGAGTTTCCTAAGGGAAAAACCGATGCCAAGATATCGATCCATGGGTACGATTATAATGGCTACAGCGGGGAATATACTTTTGAGAAGAGCTTCAAAACATATGCGCTGAGTGACTTTGACTATCATGTTAAGGATCAGACAGATGGTGCTGATAAGGAAGTCATTTACGGAAAATCAGCCCAGTCCGAAATAGGGTGCAGGTATTCAAAGAAGGGGGCGGAACCGGTTATTTACTCTGTCAGCCTGACAACAGAAGACGGAAGTACTTACAATATTTACAGAAATACCGATTACACCGTCAAGTACACCAATAATAAGAAGGCGGGCGATAAGGCATTTATAGAGGTGACCGGTATCGGAAGATATAAGGGTCAGTCATTTAAGATACCTTATACCGTACTCCCGGGTGACCTGAGCAAGGTAGGTATCAATGCACCGGATGCCATATACAACTTAAGGAATTTAAAATCATGGATATCCAAACCGGTACTGGTTGCTCCTGACGGAACCAAGCTTAAAGAAGGCACCGATTATAAGAAACTTACCGAAGAAGATTATTTCTATGTAGGAAAAGCTGCGGGATACCCGATGGAACCGGGAACCGAAATAACCATAACCATTACGGGAACAGGTAACTACGAAGGATCTACCGCAATATGTATTTACAGGATCATAAATGTCGACAGCAGTATTGCCAAGGCTACATTCAAGATCAGGGATAAGAAATATGTAAAGGGCAGCAGGGTATATCTTACGGCGGATGATTTTACAACTGCGATAGCAGCAGACAAGACTACGAAGCTGACGCTTGGTGAAGACTTTATCATTACGGATTATTCCAAGAATGATAAGAAGGGAACTGCCAAAGTCACTCTCAGGGGACGCGGACAATGGGGCGGAGCCCAGACAGTGTCATTTAAGATAGTTCCTGCAGATCTGTAAATAAATACCTGAGCAATGCAGAAAGCGGGTGCGAAACATTTGTTTCACACCTGCTTTTTTTATATAAACAAAAACCTATACTTTTGGCGGTAGCGCATATGTCTTTTTTGGGTATATAATAAAGATTAAGTCACGGTGCAATCCAATGACTTATTAAATACAATTGCCAAAATAATTGTAAGGAGGAAGGAAAATGTACAGAAAAAGCTTTATGAAGGTGGTCGCAGTTCTGTTGGCTGCAGCATGTACAGTGACCGCAGTCCCGCAGGCTGCGTTCGCGGATGAGCTTATAAGCAGTGAACCCGTTTTATTGGAAGAAGAGCTCGAAACAGTTGATGGCGAGGCACTTTTTACGGAGGATGGTGCAGAGGCTGATCCTGTTGATGAAGCTGCTGCTTTCGATGGGGACGATATCTTAAATGATGACTCTGCTGAAGCTGTCACTGAAGTTGATGATCTTGAGGCGGATAGGGAAGCAGATGCGGAATTCAAAAACGCCAAGGCTATCAAGATAAATGAAAAACAGAATGGCACGGCAACTGAGGATAGCTTCAAGTACTACAAGTTTACACCTGCTTTTACCGGAAGATATTATGTTTCGGGAACAGGTAATGAAGATATGCGTTTCAGAATGACCGACAGTGAAAAATATGTCACTACCACGGATAAAGCATATTATTACCATGATAACAGGTTATGGCATAAGGACAATGAGCCTTTCGATCTTATCCAGGGGAAAACTTACTATATTGTAGTGGAACCCGAGGAATATAAGGAAGAGGTGTCTTTTGAATTTACCATCAAGGAA
>JAILLY010000009.1 GCA_024692905.1 Lachnospiraceae bacterium
TAAGGCGCAACAGGTGGTCTTTCGGAACGAGATCATCCATACAGAACATCTGGATCTGTTCTCTTTTCTTGTCGGTATTCTGTGTCATCATAACCTCAAACCCCTCATTGAAATGATATAAAAATTATACCACAAAACTGCCGAGAAATCCAGTGTTTATGCGGGTTTGAGCAGTTTTTGACAAAAAAATCAGGGGCACTGCCCCTGACTTTGTCTACAGTCTGACAGGAGGCGCATGGCGCCTCCTGTTTTTTAAGGAAAGCTTATCCTTCGATCGCGATGGTCTTTTTCTCGGGGATCTTGGCTGCTTCCTTCTTCGGGATGGCGAGTTTGAGCACGCCGTCCTCAAATTTGGCCTTGATATCACTTTCTTCTATTTCGTCGCCTACATAGAAGCTCCGCTGCATTGAGCCGGAATACCTCTCCTGGCGTATAACCTTGCCCCTTAAGTTCTTCTTTTCGTTCTCAAGGTTCTTGGCTGCGCTGACAGATAAGTATCCGTTCTCAAGCGACAGATCGATCTCTTCCTTCTTAAATCCCGGAAGATCGATATCGACTTCATAGCCCTGCTCATTCTCATGTACGTCCGTCTTCATGACGTGTGATGCATTCCGTCCGTAGAGCTTGCGGTCGACATCTGAGAAATCCAGCCAATTATCCAATAAGTTTTCTCCAAAAATACTAGGCAGTAACATAGGTCATTCCTCCTTTTCCCTTGTTCTGACTACGTTATACCACCGATTGTTAGCACTGTCAAGAGGTGAGTGCTAATTATTCTGTGAACTTTTTGTGTCCTTGTGATTTTGTCAGTCTATTTGGGGTTTTTCTTGTAAAACGTTGCATTACCGGTTGAAAAAACGTATACTTTAGTATAACGGAAAAGGATTTCCGTGCATGATCCCGGATAAATAAAGGAGAATATGATGGAAAAAAAGCTTAATGCGATCATAAACGAACTCTTTGATAAGCCGATGGAGCAGCTTAGCGATCATGAACTTTACTATGCCCTGCTTGAATTCACCAAGCGTGAGATAAGCGGCAAAAAGAGGATAACCGGAAAGAAAAAGGTATACTATATCTCTGCCGAATTCCTTATCGGCAGGCTGCTTGCCAATAATCTGATAAACCTTAAGATATATGACAAAGTGGATGATATCCTTAAAAAACACGGCAAGTCACTTGCCGATGTGGAGGAGGCCGAACCCGAGCCCTCACTCGGTAACGGCGGACTCGGAAGGCTCGCAGCCTGCTTCCTTGATTCCATGGCTACACTCGGGATCCCGGGCGACGGTATAGGGCTGAATTATCATTTCGGTCTCTTTAAGCAGGAGTTTAAGGATCATAAGCAGTATGCGGTGAAAAACGACTGGATCGAGGACAAGTCATGGCTTAACGATACGGGCAGATCGTTCCGGGTTTCTTTCGGAAAGACGAAGGTCGTAAGTCATATGTATGACATAGATGTCATAGGATATGATAACGGCGTTAATAAACTCCACCTGTTCGATCTTGATACGGTGGATGAGTCGATAGTAAAGAAGGGGATCGACTTTAACAAGAAGCAGATTAAGAAAAACCTGACACTTTTCCTCTATCCCGATGATTCGGATGAGGCGGGGAATCTTTTAAGGATCTACCAGCAGTATTTCATGGTCAGCAGCGGTGCCCAGATGATCCTTTCCGAAGCTAAGGACAAGGGTATTGACCTGCATGAACTTGATAAGCATGTTTCCATCCAGATAAACGACACTCACCCCACGATGGTCATACCGGAACTTATAAGGCTGCTCACACAGGATGAAGGCTTTACGTTTACCGAAGCCGTAGGTGTCGTCAGCAGGACCTGTGCATATACGAACCACACGATACTTGCCGAAGCGCTCGAGAAGTGGCCGCTTGCCTATCTTGAGAAGGTGGTTCCTCAGCTCGTTCCCATAATCAAGGAACTCGACAGGCAGACCGTACGCAGGTTCCCGGATAAGAAAGTATGGATAATAGATGATGATGACAGGGTGCATATGGCTCACATAGATATCCATTTCGGATATTCGATAAACGGTGTTGCCGCCCTTCATACCGATATACTCAAGGCTTCGGAGCTTAAGCATTTTTACGATATATATCCGGAGAAATTCAATAACAAGACGAACGGTATCACCTTCCGCCGCTGGCTCATGTCATGCAACAGGGAACTTGCCGATTACATAAGCACCAAGATCGGTGAGGGCTGGAAGAAGGATGCGGATGAGCTTGAAAAACTGCTCAAGTTTAAGAATAATGCAAAGGTGTGCGAAGATATCGCAGCCATCAAGCGCAGCAGGAAGGAAGAACTGGCCGCATATATAAAGGATAAGGAAGGCATCGCGATCGATACGGATTCGATCTTTGATATCCAGATCAAGAGGATGCACGAATACAAGCGCCAGCAGATGAACGCGCTGTATATAATCCATAAGTATTTTGAGATAAAGTCAGGCAAAAAGCCAACCCGTCCCCTGACGTTTATCTTCGGGGCAAAGGCGGCGCCCGCATATGTGATCGCCAGGGACATAATCCACCTTATCCTCGTGCTTCAGGAGATCGTAAACAACGACCCCGAAGTATCACCGTATATGAAGGTCGTAATGGTCGAGAATTATAATGTGAGCTATGCCGAGAAGCTTATCCCGGCATGCGACATATCCGAACAGATCTCACTTGCAAGCAAGGAGGCATCGGGTACCGGGAACATGAAGTTCATGCTGAACGGTGCAGTGACTCTCGGAACGATGGACGGAGCAAATGTCGAGATATGCGATCTTGTCGGAAAGGATAATATATATGTTTTCGGCAAGGATTCCGACACGGTCATAAGGCATTACGAGAAGGCTGATTATGTATCGAAGGATTATTATAAGAAGAGCAAAGTCATAAAGAGGGCGGTTGATTTTATCGTAAGCAAAGAAGCCTTGAAGGTCGGGGATAAGGTCAACTTAAAGCGGCTGTATAATGAGCTCCTTAATAAAGACTGGTTCATGACTCTTCTTGATCTTGAGGATTATATAAAGGTCAAGGATAAGGCGTTTGCCGATTATGAAGACCGCAAGTCCTGGAATAAAAAGATGCTCGTTAATATCGCCAAGGCCGGATATTTCTCATCCGACAGGACCGTAGAGCAGTACGATAAGGATATCTGGAAGACGAAAAATACCAAGAGCGAAAAGACAGTAAAGACAGCAAAAGCAGCAAAGACAACGAAAGTAGCAAAAAAAGCAAGGTAGCCGGCGGTAGGGATTCATAAGGAGAAGATCATATGAGAAGAAGCGGTATTTTGATGCCTGTTGCAAGCCTTCCGGGAAAGTATGGTATAGGTTCTTTTTCGAAGGAGGCTTATGATTTCGTGGATAAGCTTAAGCGGGCCGGCCAGGCTTACTGGCAGATACTACCGCTCGGGCCTACCGGGTACGGGGATTCACCTTATCAGTCCTTTTCGACCTTTGCCGGGAATCCTTACTTCATCGATCTTGAGACCCTTATGGATGAAGGACTGCTGACCCGCGGGGAATGCGATGGATATGATTTCGGGAAGGACCCTGCGTCCATAGATTACGAGAAGATATACCTTTCAAGGTTCAAGGTGCTCAAGGCGGCATTTAAGCGCTGTGATCTTGAAAAAGACAGGAAATATAAGAAGTTCCTTTCGGAGAATAAGTTCTGGCTTGAGGATTATGCCCTCTATATGGCCGTCAAGAATTCCTTCGGAGGGGTGAGCTTTGCCGAGTGGGATGACGACATAAGGCTCCGTAAGCGTTCTGCTATGAAGGCATACCGTGATAAATATGCAGGTGAGATCGGATTCTATAAGTTCATCCAGTATCAGTTCCATAAGCAGTGGATGGCTCTTAAGGCTTACGCCAATGCGCAGGGTATAAGCATCGTGGGCGATATCCCGATATATGTGGCGTTTGACAGTGCGGATACCTGGGCCGAACCGAAGCTTTTCCAGTTCGATGAGAAGGGCTTTCCGATCGCCGTTGCGGGCTGCCCGCCCGATCCGTTCGCGAAGACCGGCCAGCTTTGGGGCAATCCGCTGTATGACTGGGATTACCATAAGGAAACGGGGTATGAGTGGTGGCTTAAGAGGATGCGCCACTGCATGAAGCTCTATGATGTGGTAAGGATCGATCATTTCAGGGCATTCGATGCATATTATTCGATACCTTACGGCCATAAGACTGCCGAGCACGGTGAGTGGGTCAAGGGTCCCGGCATCGACCTGTTCAGGACCATGAAGAAGGAACTCGGGGAGCTTAACGTTATCGCCGAGGATCTCGGTTTCCTTACTCCCTCGGTATACAGGCTTGTTAAGAATACCGGCTTCCCGGGTATGAAGGTCCTGCAGTTTGCCTTTGACCACAAGGTTGACAGTGAATATCTTCCCCATAATTATACTAAGAACTGCGTGGTATACACCGGTACCCATGATAACGATACAGTGGTCGGCTGGTATAAAACCCTTTCGGTAAGGGACAGGCAGTTTGCGGATAAATACCTGAACAATAAGGGACATAAGGGTAAGGAGCTTGCATGGGATTATATAAGGCTCGCCCTTTCATCGGCCGCGGATACCTGTATCATCCCTATGCAGGATTATCTGGCACTTGATTCGAAGGCTCGGATAAACATACCTTCAACGCTTGGCGGAAACTGGGAATGGAGGATGAAGGAAGGAGCCTTTTCCGAAGCCCTTGCAAGGAAGATAAATGATGTGACTGTTACATACAGACGCGCGAATGAGCCGGTTAAATAACCGGCTCACCGCTATTGGGGGGAGAGGTATTTCCTAAACTATCTCATCAACCGAACCGTCATTCTTGACGATCTCGAGCTTACACCCGAAACCGAAGGCTGCGATCGTTCCCGCGATAAGTGCCCAGGGTGCCATGGCTATACCGAGGACTCCGCCTACGATACCGACATTTACGGGAACCTTGAGGATTATTTCTTCGTCCCTGCGGATCTGGATCCTGTCAACGTTGCCTTCCTTTACCCTTTTCTTGAGCTTTTCGATGAGTTTCTTAACGTCATCACCGGTTCCGCCCGACTTTGCGCCTATCGCCTGGATGGCTGCGTCGATATCTCCGTCCGCATTCACGAGTGCTTCCTTGGCTACGGCGTATTCAGCGCCGGTAAGCTCCATTACCTTTTCAACTGCTTCAAGTGTTATTCCCATCTTTACTCCTCCTTTTATCTAAGTTAATGTGCCTTTGCGACCGCTCCGATGATACCGGCGATAATGAGTACGGGAACCGCAAGATACAACAGCCCGCCAAACACCAGTACCAGGATCAGCGCCGGAAGGAAGATCAGATATGCTGCGATCTTAAAGATCCCCCATCCAACCTTCAGGGCAAAGACCAGCATCTTACCGAATACTGCAAAGAATAAAACGGTAATAAGTAATGTCAACATCAATGCTCACCTCCCTTCCACGATCACATTATAATCCGTTGCCGGATGATTGTTAATATTCTTATCAGCAAATTAGCAGTGTCTATTTTGCTTTGACAAAGTCAATATATCACCGCTTTCTTAATTTATCTTTTACGAATTATTAAAATCAGATTAAAAATGCCGTGCTCGTATGATATTATGGTTACATGCTCCGAAGAAGGGGAGCGCGGAGGAGAAAGATATATGTTTGGTATTTTAAAAAAGACGATCTGCCTCATAACAGTGATCATTATATCGGTCCCGGTTTCGGGCTGCAGGCCTGACGACAGGGGCAATAAGGATGATGCGAAGGCACCGGTTTCAGACACGGCAGAGGAACGCAAAGAAGAACCGGTCATAACACTTGAAGAAAGCAGCGGGAAGAAGGAAGCGGAAGATCCTGCGGATATCACGCCCTCGATAATAGCAGGTATAAATGGTTACGAGTATAAGTGGGACGATCTTAATGAACAAAGATATGTTGATACCACCGGATCGGCCACGCTTATCCTTGATAAAAATGGCGATCTGTATTATTTCGGTTCCGAGAGCGCTGCGCCTGTGGTGATCATGAAGGATGTCACGGATTTCTCGCTTGAGGATGATTCCGATACGCTCGGATATACGGCTCCGGTTGCCGTGATCCTTACCGGGAACGGAGATCTTTATGCCTGTGGTGACTTATCATACGGGACGATCGCGGACGTGAATGTACTTGCTTCCAAACCGGAAGGTGAGAGCATACCGTTCCTTGAACCGGTACTTATAAACAAAAACGTTAAGGACTGCAGGGCTTCCTGGAGGGAGATCGGTTATATTACCGGAGATGATGAGCTGTACCGTTCGAAAAACGTCTATCAGATGACCGGTATCGAAATGGATAATCCGACGCCGGCATCCGAAGTTGAGGATATCGCCGGGTATTTTACAGAACCCCAGAATTATGCCTATGTTTTGAGCGATACCGTGCAGATGGGCTGCGGAAGAAGCTTTTTTATCTCCGTACTTGAGGATGGGAGCGTATGGACCTGTTTCCTGCCGGGATCAAAAGAGGATGAACAATACGCAAAGGGATACGGTGAAGTCATGGGAGACGGGAGTAAAGAGCTTATAAGCGCCAAACCCGTCTGTATATTCCCTTCCGGGACCTGTTTTGATCCGTGAGCATGACTCTTAAGGAAGTCACACGTATCACCCGGTATATCATAACCTGAGTTTAAGAATGAGTGCCTTTGTTTCTTCATATAATGCGAGCAGATCGCTGTGGTTTTGTTCTATATAGTCCCGGTCGTTTTGTTTAAGGGCGGCCTCGCAGTCATAGGACATGTCATGGAGCTTCTTTGCGCCGATGTAATTTGCTCCTGATTTCATGGAGTGAACGGTAACACGGTATTTTTCCCAATCCTTCTTTTCGTAAGCCTCCTTAAGCCCGGTATCGTTCTGTTCTTTGAGAAATTCATCTATCACTCTTAAGTATACCTGCTTATCATTCATGCATGCCTTAAGTCCCGCGGAAACATCCAGAATGCCGGTATCATCTGCAGCTGTAAGATCCCCGGGGGCTTCCGGTTCATCCCCGCCGCGGACGGGAGATCCGGTCTGCGATACATAGCTAACCATATCCTCCGGCAGATGTTTTGCGATGACCTGTGACAGTTCCGCCATTGTGAATGGTTTGGAAACGTAGTCGCAAAAGCCTGCGTCGAGATATTCTTTTTCTGCTCCCGCGACAGCGTTTGCCGTCATCATTACGGCAGGGAAGTCGCGGCTGAGAATCCCTTCGCTCAGACATTTTTTATATGTTTCTATCCCGTCAAGCCCGGGAAGTATATGATCGAAGAAAACCATATCATAATGATTCTCCTTCATAAGGCTCATGCCTTCTTCGCCGGAGAGTGCACCGTCCGTTACGATCCCACTGTTTTTAAGGAACCCTTTGACGACGGCCAGGTTCATGGGCCGGTCATCGATGACCAGTATCCTTGCGCCGGGGGCGTAAATATGTCCATCGTGTTTTTTGATCGAGCGCCTTTTTGCAATATGTTCTTCGTAATCGCCTACAGGCGTTTCGTCCACGATCTCCTGGGTAAGATCAAAATAAAAGTCGGAACCTTTGCCGTAGATGCTTTCAAGCTTCAGTTCGCTGCCCATCATTTCAAGAAGTCCCGAGACGATCGAAAGCCCGAGGCCGGTGCCTTCGATGTTCCGTGTTTTTGGATCGTCAAGACGGGTGAAGGATTCAAACAGCCTGTCGCGATCCTGCGGCCTTATGCCTATGCCGGTGTCCTTTACACTGATATTCAGGTATGCCTTTAAAGCTTCTTTTTTCAAAACATTGACGGTAAGTATCACCTGTCCTTTTTCGGTGTATTTTACGGCATTTGTCAGAAGGTTTACGAGTATCTGGCGGAGCCTTTTTTCATCGCCGTTTAATTTAGAAGGCAGCTCCCTGTCTATGTGGACCTTAAGGGACAGCCCCTTTTGGGAGGCACGTTTTTCTATCATTGTACATGCATCGCTTATGACAAGGGCGGGATCGTAAGCGGTATTTACTATGTCGATCTTTCCGCTCTCGATCTTTGAAAGATCGAGTATATCGTTGATTATATCCATAAGAGACCTGCCTGCAGTCTCTATGTTTTCGGCATATTCCATAATCTGCGGGTCCGGGGTTTCTCTTAAGATAAGCTCGTTCATTCCAAGCACCGCATTTATGGGGGTGCGTATCTCATGGGACATGCTTGCGAGAAATTCGCTCTTGGCCTTATTTGTGGCATCGGAAATGGTCTTCTCGAGCCTTAACCTGTATATCCTGTCTGTTTCCTGGAGCAGGGTGAACACAAGAAGGAACAGTAATCCCGTGCATATATATGTACCCAGGCTCCTGAAGGGATTCAGATAGAAATTGACAAGCTCGAGGATGACAAACAGGACAAAGAAAGCCATTCCGGCAAGTACGAACAGGTAATCGCCCGTCTGTTTGCGGATGATATCCGCCGAAATACTGTAAATGATCACGATTATCCCGAATATGAACCATATATGTGAGAAGGTAATGGTTTCGTATAATTCCGCAATGCCGGTAAACGCCATGACTACGTTTACGATTATCTGCAGTGACATCAGGGATTCAAGTATGAGATACCGTTTGTTGTTCTTTCTTCCCTGAACTTCATTTAAGAACATGCAGACTAAAACACCGGCGATCTCCATCGAAAAGTAAGAATAATATGTGGATAAGGAGGGACGGTTGAAGACGATCTGGCGCAGCCTCGATTCGCTTAACGACCATATTCCCATATCCATCATCAAAAGTCCCAGGTAAAGGACGGATTTGCCGAAATTGGCCTTTTTGTAAAAGAAAAGGTATAATGCCACGGTTAGAAGACCGAGAATGGAAACGATGGAAGCGATAACGGTAATGACCATGTTTTCGCGGATTATCTTAAACCATGCATTGTTTCCGCTGCTTAACCTTATCTCATTAAAGATGCCCTTGTCTTTGACCGTTATCATGACTTTGATCTCTTTGCCGGCATCCTTTTTGCCTATATCGGCAACAACATAGGCACTTGGGAGATGATAAGCCATCCTTTTGAATCCCGAGCTTGCATAGGATTCCCGTAACTCTCCGTCAATGTAAATATATATATCCTCGATGCTTGTGCGGAATACAAGGGTCATGCCGTCACTTATCGTATCCGGCAGTTTATTTATGAGCGTTATCACCGTACCCGGTTTGAGATCGAGCTTCCCCGGGATCGTAACAGGATCCGTACTGCCATCCGTTTCCATCATCCAGCCTTCGTTAAAAGGTTCAGAGTCAAAACTACCGGTATTTGCTTCCCCCGGATCATCGGAGGGTATAAATGCCTTTATCATAAGGAAGATGATCGTAAACAGAAAACATAATACGAAGGCTTCGAGTATTGTTGAAATGACGGAAGGTTTTTTCTCCATGTTTTCGATCCTTTCGGGATGATCCGGTTGGTTGTTTTCTAAATATGATTTTATAAAATATGCTTAAAGCAGGCAAGCCGGCCGGAAGATTTTTTCAAAAACCGGTGCCGGATCCGGGATCATAAAGACAAATAAAGCCAAAATCTGTCACAAACGGGGCAAAATATGGTAAAATATACAAAGATATGATAGGAGCATCTGATCATGGGTAAACCGGTTAAAGTACTTATATGTGACGATCAGAATATACCGCGCCTTCTCTTTAAGATGATGATAGATAATTCGGAGGACTATGAACTTGTCGGGGAATTATCGAAGGCTGACGAGGCGATAGAGTTCATTTCCGCTCATGATGTGGATCTGTGCATCACGGATGTTGTCATGCAGGAGGGCGGGAACGGCCTTAACGCGGCTGCGGCCATAAAGGAGAGGTTTCCGGAAGTCAAGATCATAGTCACTACATCCATGCCTGATGATTCTTACCTTAAATATGCAAAGGAAATAGGGGTCGAATCCTTCTGGTACAAGGAAATGAACGATATGCCCCTGATCGAGGTCATGAACAGGACCGTAAAGGGTGAATCTGTATACCCCGGTGAAGCTCCCGTCGTTGATATCGGTCTTATGAAAAGCAATGAGCTTACGGAGCGGGAACTGGATGTGCTGCGCCTTATGACGGAGGGACTTACCGACCGGGAGATCGCTGATGTGCTCAAGATCAGCAAGGCAACCGTCAGGACGCATATTAACCATATGTGTGAAAAGAGCGGCCTTTCACGTGTGCGGCTTGCTATAGAAGCAAGAGTACTCGGTATAGCCATGATGGATTAGATCCATCCCCTTGATGACAAGAGGACTTCACGGATCTTAAAAGCCCGCAGGTCTGCAAACCTGCAGGCTTTTGGTGCGGATATTGAAGCAATATCGACAAAAAGACGGGTTGGTATTAAAATAATATAATAATTCGGAGGGTTACCCAATTAAACATCAAATAAGGAAAGCCTGCATATTATCATCCGTGCTGTTGACATCGGCCGTCTTGTCTTCGTGTGCCCCTGCTCCTTCTGTGACCGGCGCCGGGGTGAATGCCGCCTCAAATGGATCCGGCAGTGAAACCGGAGCAGATCAGGGATCCGCAGATGCGGTGAAGAGTGCCGTAAACTTCGAGCATGAAATGGATAATTACGAACCCCAAAAAGATCATTATAATTTCTATTTTACATATAAGATCGTACATCCGTGGTGGGATGCGGTAGCTCTTGGTATGGAGGATGCCCAGAGAAAGTTTCTTGAAAAGGGCATTATGGTCACGTATGAGTACATGGCGCCTGAAGCGGCATCTGCCGAAGACCAGACGAAGAGGCTGCTTGCGGCCGCAGATAAGGACTTTGACGTGATCGGTGTCGATGTTGCCGATGAGGCGATAATCTCCCCGGTCCTTGATGAACTGGTGGATTCCGGCAGCAAGGTGATGACTTTTTCAAGTTCCGATGCAGCCGAAGGATGTAAGAGGATAGCATATGTCGGGAACACGCATAACTATGAAGACGGTGTCGATCTGACGGAAGCCTTATGCAAAAAGCTTGGATACAAGGGTAAGGTTGCCATTCTTGTGGGAAGCGTAGGTGCACCCTGCCATGAAGACAGGGCGAGAGGAGCCAGGGATACCATTGCCAAATATGGCGATATGGAAATAGTTGCCACTGAGTATGATATGGATTCCGTGGATCTTGCCTACGATCTTACGATGAAGATACTTAAGGATAATCCCGATCTTGACGGATCATCTGCTGCAATATGAGTAATCCCGTCGGGGCTGCAAGGGCGATAACGGAGACAGGCAGCAATACCGTTATTGTCGGCATGGATCATGACCAGGAAGCCCTGCACTATCTGAAAGACGGGATAATCTATTGCCTCGGCGTACAGGATTGTTATTCGATCGGATTTGATACCCTCCAGATCGCGGTAAAGATAGAGGACGGTAACAAGCCCGGCGAATTGTTCAAAGAAAAGACGGACGAGATAACCACGGTAATCTATCAAGAGGACGCAGCCATAATGCTTGAGCTGCTGTATGGTGATGACTGATGAAAAGACAGATCACGAGAAAAACCTTCACTATGACGGCGGTCATTGGCAGCATATTTTTCCTGACAATAGTGACCCTCAACACATTTATGTCTTCGAGACAGACCTCAAGGGCAACAAGTGAAGCCGTTTCCGAAGTGAGCTCATTTTCACCCACGGAGCGGTTTACAGGATAGGCGGAGATGAATTTGTGGTCATCCTTCAGGAGAAGGGCTATGATACGATGGAGGAAGTGATCAACGAGATAAACCTTGCCATAGAGGATAACATCAAAAATAAAGAAGTTATTATTTCTATCGGATATTCGGTTCTGAAGCCTGAAGACCAGCTGGTTCATGATGTGTTTGAAAGAGCCGATCAGATGATGTATAAACGTAAGCAGCAGCTCAAACAAATGGGCGCGCCTACAAGGGCCTGAGATTACCCGCATCCGGTTTCGGCCGGATGCGGGAGAAAAGGGGATAAAAACCATGGCTAAAAAATGTGATTGCTGTGGCAAAGGTATCGGATTTGGAGAATATCCGGTAAAAGACGGGACAATATGCGGAAAGTGTTATAACAAATACACTAAAGCCGGCTTTGAATACAAGAAGAAACTCACGATCTCTGAAATCAAGGAAGTTATAAGTAATGAAGAGACTCTGGAATCAACCAGAGAGTTCAAAAAGGAAGATCTCAAGGAAGCGACAGGTCTTTTGTATCTATGGGCCGCCGGATTTTTTATCGGGATCATTGTATTTGTTATACTTTGGGCTGATTTTCTGGGATATGCGT
>JAILLY010000046.1 GCA_024692905.1 Lachnospiraceae bacterium
AAGACCAATGACGGTTACTATACCAATATAGACCCGGATTCGGTAAGGCTGATAACGACTACGGGCGAGCTTATTCTCGGAGCGAATGTTGCAGCCCAGATGCGTAAAGAGGGTTCAAACGCCAGCGTTGAATATTCAAAGGAAGACTGGCTTAAGAACGATCCGCGTCCTGAGCACTATTTTGCGGCAAAGACCTATGATTCCGATGCGGGAAGGCTGATAAGGTATAATTACAGCGAGGATGAGACCAAGGCAGAGGATGCTCCCGACAGGTTCTATGCGGATTTTCAGGATCAGAAGATCCGCTATGAGATAGCTTATAACCAGAAGATAGAAATAAATGTAAACGCAGATGAAGTATTCCAAACTTCCATAGTCAGGGACGTGGATGAACTTCTCGCGGTCACCCAGAGCTGTCAGGATGCTTATGACAAGCTTAAAAAGGTTGAAAGCCTTGAGGAAAACAGTGGTGCATTAAGTGATGCGGAACGGGCTACTCTTAAGGAATTAAAGGACTCTGTACAGAAGGAGTATGACCTTTATAAAGAGAAGATGCAGAAGATGTTCTCGCACGCCATAACCATTTTTGACGGATATTCCAGTATTGTCAATAATAAGATATCGGAAATGGGAAGCCTGGATGCAAGACTTGCGCTTACCAAATCGAGAGTCAGCGATCAGCTTGAGAATTTCAAAGAACTGGCTGATGATAATATAAACGTGGAGCTTACCGAATCTGCCATCGACCTCAAGAATGCGGAACTGGCGCTTGAAGCAGCCCAGCAGGCAGCTGCCAAAGTGTCAAAGGCAAGTCTTCTTAATTACCTGTAAGAATCTTGTTGAATTTCCTATAGTGTGATAAGATATTAATGCCTTTCCCTTAGTGGGAAGTTGACGGATGAGGTGTATTAGAAGGGAGAACGGTATGAATATTGAAACCAAGTTATTCGGAACTATTAGTGTTGATGAGAATAAGCTGATCACTTTTCCCCAGGGTATAATAGGATTTCCCGAGCTTAAGGACTTCCTGCTCATACATGATGGTGAGGGCAATGGCAGTATTAAGTGGATGCAGTCGATACAGGAACCGGCGTTTGCGATGCCTGTGGTCGATCCGTTATCCATTATCCCGGATTACAATCCGGATATAGAAGATGAACTGTTAAAGCCTCTTGGCAACATCACACAGGAGAACATGCTCGTGCTCGTGACCATTACGGTTCCTAAGGAGATTGAGAAGATGTCGGTTAACCTCAAGGGGCCCATTATCATAAACAGTGAATCACTTAAGGCGGGACAGCTTATCATTGATGATGATAAGTATCAGGTTAAGTTCCCGATATATGAGATATTAAAAGCAGCTAAGGAAAAGGCAGGTGAGTAAATATGTTGGCATTATCGAGAAAAAAAGACGAATCACTTGTCATAGACAATTGTATCGAGGTTACGATACTGGATATACGGGGAGATCAGGTTAAGATTGGCATCAGTGCGCCCAAGGAGGTCCCAATCTATCGTAAGGAAGTATATCTGCAGATCCAGGAAGCAAATAAGCAGGCCATGGAGAATGATGCGGCAGAGGCACTGAAGAGCGTTTTATGATTTTGTGATTTAAGAACACAGGGATTTTTCCTTGTGTTCTTTTTTGTTCGCATTAAGCATTCTTTGATATCAGTACTAAATAGTAATAAAACTAAACCGATAACCGGAGAATATGAATGGGAAATAATATTGTTTCAATAAGGGGTAAAGAACAGTTTGGCTATATCGACGTTATACAGGTGTTAAATGAAAATGAGAAAATGATAAAGATGGCCCTGGATTCTCTGGATGACGAGCTTTCCCGAATCCTTGTCAACAGGTTTTTAGATAAGATAAAAGAAGGACAGTTTATTGCTTCCGACAGGGAAATAAAGACTTCGATGACCGAACTTGAAAAGCGATTGGAAAAAACAGGAGAGAACTTTAATATAAGAGCTTCATCTGTATTGTCGGATTTATGGGAGATACCTTTATTTGTATGTGCTTTCTTTCCATCGTGTGTGATCAGAGCAGTCGAAGATGAAGATGGCAGTGTTTTATACTGCATTCTGTGGCCGCATACCAAAAAAGAAAAAAATACTAAGATCAAAACCGTAACAGCTATATCGGGTGCATTGTATTCATTTACAAATGTTGATCTTGTAAAAGCATTTGGTATGATCCCATATCTTTTTCATACAGAGTTCGGATGTGAGGTGACTGCAGTAAGCTACAGGGGAAATGAAACATATCCGTATCTGAGTCTACTTCCGGGACTTAAATTGGAACTTATTGAAAACAATCCTCCAGAGGGTATGCTTAACTATATTCATGAACACGCAAGTAGAATTGATCTATTGGTTTTGCAGGGGGCATATGAGTATAATCATAATATAGTTGTTGAATATAAAAGGATTAATCCGAACGGAAAGATTTTTATGAATCTCGACCAAAACAGTGAATGGATGGACAGGATAAAGTGGGACGATCCTGATTATTTAGAGATGATGAACTTTGTTGATGTCAAAGGGTCAACTTGTAAATCCATGCAGGATCATCTGAATGAGAAATGGCCATGGCATATAGATTGTATAAGGCAAGGCTATTATAATGTCTTTGGATTTGATGACAATATTGATGAAATTTTGAAAAACAAGGAAAAAGTAATATTGTGTGTTGCGAGACATGGAACTTGGCAGAAAGCTACAGAAATACTGATGGAGGCATTTGCTGCTATAGCAGATGATATTCCGGAGTGGAAGCTTGAACTGGTTGGAAGCATTGAAGAAGACTTCAGGGAATACATTGATGGGTATTTATTTAAGTATCCGAAATTGTCAGAGAAAGTGATCTTTTTTGGAAATATTTTGGACAGAGAGGAACTGCATTCTCACTTCAAGCGTGCGAGCATATTTACGCTGACATCGAGAATTGAAGGTGGAACGCCAAACGTGATATCTGAGGCATTGTATACAGGATGCGCAATAGCTGTTACGCAATTTGATGCCTATCTGGATGCGACGGGACCGCTGGATGACGAAGACAGAATATGCGGCATGTCTTCCCCGGTGGATGACCTTGAGGGTTACAAAGGAATCCTTAAAGAATTGTGTAATTCAATGGATTTGGTTGATTATCAGAGGAATGCAAGGTGGAGGGGAGAGAAATATTTTGATTCCATTAAAATAGAAAGGGAATTATATGGGAAGCTTTGTAACCCGTGATAGCAGATTTGTTTATATGGATGGAGATAATGAAAAGGTTATACTTGATCTTAATGACTTTATGAAGAATAAGAGCAGGCTGCCTTTTCACACTCTAACCGGAGATCTGACAGTGGGAGATCTTATTGTAGACCTTATGGATGCACACGAATCGGTAAGTGAGGGTACTGATCAGGGCCGATTTATGGTTGAATATACATTTTTGGATGTTTTGATACTTGAATATGCGGTTCAGACGTCAAAACCGCTTAAGGCAGTGGAATTAGGTGCGGGAAACGGTGTGTTGAGTTATCACATAGGCTCTATTCTTGGTGTTTTAAACAAGAGAGCGGAATTAAACTGTGTAAGCGATATAATAGGAAACGGGTATGAAAATACCTGGATCGATGCTATTTGTAAGATAAGTGAGGACAGGCATCCGATGATCAGATTTCTGGTTTCGGACTATGAGAAGACAATGCTTTGTGACAAAGCATTTGATTTTGTTATCATAAATGGTACGGTAGATATAGAAAATATAAGGGGAACTATAGAGGAGGCTATCAGGCTGATCAGTGAAAATGGCCGCATTTACTGTATCTGTAATAAGGATAATTGGTTTCTTTATGACAGTTTTAAATACTTGATCAATAACTACGAAGAATACTTCGTGGGTAAGAGCGGATACATTTTGGAAGGGAGGTTTTTTAGTAAGGATGGGATAATGAGCCGGGAGTGATTTTGAAAGATATAAAAATAACTTAGTTATTTATAAAATGGACTTAAGTTTATTTGATTATTGTCGATATACAACATAGATACCTATCGTTATCTTTGTTTTTATGCAAAGGAATGCACATATCCGCAGAGAGGCGGAAGTAACATGGAGGTGAAGTGAAATGTCGATCGAACCGGTAAACAGTGCGATGACGCTACAGGCGCAGCCTATACAGAGTGCGCAGACAGCCCGTCCCGCGGTTCCCGTTGACAAACCGGCAGCCGAATTCAAAGAGGCATCTTCCCAGGAAGCAGCACAGGCGGTTGACAGCAAGACTGTTATAGTTGATTCCACGGGCAGAACCGATACAGAAGGTGAAGGCGGCCAGCAGTCAAATGGAGAAGCGAGTCAGAAGCAGCTTAAGGAGGCCGTTAAGGATCTCCATAAGAAGTTGGATAATTCCAATAATGAAGTAATGTTCGGTGTTCATGAAGCAACTAAGAGAGTAACTATTAAGATAGTTGATAAGGATACCAAGGAAGTAGTCAAGGAATTCCCGCCTGAGAAGACCCTGGATATGATAGCCAAGTTATGGGAGATGGCCGGGATACTTGTTGACGAGAAGAGATAGGAGGTGTTCATATGGCAATAAGGATAGCAGGTATGGCTTCGGGTATGGATACTGACGCAATGGTCCAGGATCTCGTCAAGGCATACAGAACAAAAGGAAGCAATTATACCAAGCAGCAGAAGCGTGCGGAACTTAAGCAGGACGCATGGAAGAGTCTTAATAAGAAGATTAAGAGTTTTGCCACCAAATATGCGGCAAATATGCAGTATTCTTCTTATTATTCAAGCAAGAAGACGACCGTATCGGATAGTTCCAAGGCATCGGTTATATCTTCTGACGGAGCGGTTACAGGATCACAGACACTTGAGGTTTTGGAAACCGCTAAGACGGCATATCTTACCGGCGCAAAGGTTAAGGAAGGTACGACAGGAGATACTACAATAGGGAGTCTCATCGGGGATGATTCATTTGAGGCAAAGAAGATATCCGTAAACGGACAGAGTTTCGATATAACCCCGGATATGAAAGTAAATGAATTTGTGAGCCGCCTTAATACGGCAGGACTTAATGCCAATTTTGATGAGAAAAACGGTCGCCTGTTTGTTAGTGCAAAAAAATCGGGTACTGAAGGTGAATTTGAGTTTGAATCCTCATCAACAGAAGGCAACAAGGCTTTAGTAGCATTAGGACTTGTGGCAGATCCTGATAAGGTAGGAACTAACGGTTACGAAGGTCCGGTAAAGGTTCCTGGCGAGGACGCAAAGATCAAATTGAATGATGCTGTATTCACGAGTTCCAGCAATACTTTTGATATAAACGGTCTGACCATAACCGCTAAGGAAAAGACGGATGGTAAGATTACGATCAATACCGATACCGATTATGATGCCGTATATGATAAGGTTAAGTCTTTCATTAAGGATTACAGTGAGCTTATCAATGAGATGACCAAGCTTTATAACGCGCCGGCAAATAAGGGATATGATCCCCTTACCGACGATGAAAAGGAAGCACTCAGCGATTCTGAGATAAAGAAGTGGGAAGATAAGGTAAACGAGTCCCTGTTAAGGAGAGACGGGAACCTGTCTACATTATCAAGTATACTCAGGACTTCAATGAGCCAGACATTTGATATAGGCGGTAAAACTTATGGTTTATCGACTTTTGGTATCAATACATTAAGTTATTTTTCAGCTCCGGAAGATGAGAGAAATGCATTTCATATAGACGGAGACCCGGATGATCCCGAATCATCAGGAAATGCAGATAAACTGAAGTCTGCGATAGCTGCCGATCCTGAGGCTGTGACCCAGTTCTTTACGAAGCTGGCAAAAAATATGTATGAAAAATTGCAGGATTTCAGCAAGAGTTCGAGCACCAGGTCATACGGGAGCTTCTACGATGACAAGCAGATGAAAGAAGACATAACCAAGTATGAGAGTAAGGTTACCGAGTGGGATGATTATGTTAAATCCGTCGAGGATCGTTACTATAAGCAGTTTGCTAAGATGGAAGCGGCTATGACCACTCTTAACTCGCAGCAGAATTATATCTCAAGTATGTTTGGAATGTGAGCGATATAGGGTTGAAAGTTAAGACAGTCTGCATGTTTGCATGCATGACTGTTTTAGCTTGAAGACCAAAATAAATATATTAATTCAGGAGGTTTTCAACCATGGCCATGCCTAACAATGCATATGCTCAGTACAACAAAAACAAGATCATGACTGCTTCACCTCAGGAGTTGACTCTTATGCTATATGACGGAGCGATCAAGTTCTGTAATATTGCTACGAACGGAATTGAGGAAAATGACATTCAGAAGGCTCATGATAATATCATGAAGGTTGAGCGAATAATCGAGGAGTTCCAGATGACCCTTGATTTTAAGTACGAAGTGGCAAATGACTTTAATAATGTATACAATTATATTATGCAACGACTTCGCGAAGCTAATATGACCAAGGATATCGAGATATTAAAGGAGGTTTCGGGCCATCTTCATACGATGCGTGATACATGGAAGGAAGCCATGAAACTGGCTAATAAATAGGAGCGGGTTTAATGGAAGCTATTGATAATTATCTTCAGGTAATGATCGACAGTCTTAATAAGAAGGAAACACTGCTGGATCGCCTTATTGAAAAAAACGCAGCGCAGGAAGCCTGTATAAAAGGAAAGGCCTATGAGGAGGTCGACTGGGATGCATTTAATCTTCTTGTTGAGGAGAAGGAAGCCGCGATAGACAGGATAACCGCTATTGATGAGGGCTTCGAGAGTACTTATAAGCTTGTCAGGGACGAAGTTCTGGCCAACCGTGAGAAATACCGTGACAAGGTAAAGGAGCTTCAGGAAATAATCACGAGGCTGACCGATAAAGGCGCCCGGATACAAACGGGTGAAGAAAGAAACAGAAGCACTATCGACAGTATATTTCTTAAGGCCAAGCAGGAGATCAAGAAACAGCGTACCGGTTTGAAAGCTGCAAGTACATATTACAGCACGATGAGAAACTCAGTTATAAGGGCAGCTGAAGACTCCATACTTGATCAGAAAAAGTAGGCCGATTCAGAGCTTAAGGCTTGAAAACATCACAAATGTGTGCTAAAATCACAATAGTAGCTAAGGATATTTTTGTGATATATATCACTTTTGAAAAAATTCTCTTTTTTTTTCAAAAAAGGGGTTAAGTATTCCCGACTTGCTCCGATATATATTACAGTAAGGCAGAAATGCCGTTAAGATCCCACGTGAAGGAGCGTACGGCCGGAGCAAAGGATCGACACTATTAACGCGGCAGGGAAGCCGCACAATTCAAATTCAAGGAGGAAATTAATATGGTAGTACAGCACAATATGACAGCGGCAAACGCAAACAGAATGTTAGGTGTTACGACATCTTCGCAGGCAAAGGCAACCGAGAAGTTATCTTCAGGTTATAAGATCAACAGGGCAGCTGATGATGCAGCAGGCCTCACGATCAGTGAGAAGATGAGGAGTCAGATCCGTGGTCTTACTCAGGCTTCAAAGAATTCACAGGATGGTATTTCCTGCGTACAGACAGCTGAAGGCGCACTCAACGAAGTTGAGGATATGCTCCAGAGGATGAACGAGCTTGCAGTTAAGGCTAAGAACGGAACCATGACAGCTGAAGACAGGGGCGCTATACAGAGCGAAGTTAATGCTCTTAAGAGCGAGATCAATCGTGTTAAGAACTCAACGCAGTTCAACAACCAGAACCTTCTGGACGGTTCTTTCTCAAACAAGAACCTTCAGGTTGGTGCTGAGAAGGGCCATATCATAAGCCTTTCCATCAAGAACATGGATGCTTCACAGATCGGTCTTTCAACGGTTGACGTTACTTCCGAAGCAAATGCAGGTACCGCTATTGATAACATCAAGAAGGCTATTGCATCTGTATCAGCTCAGAGGTCTGACCTTGGTGCTATCCAGAACCGTCTGGAGCACACCATCAAGAACCTTGACAACGTAGTTGAGAATACTACCGCAGCTGAGTCTTCAATCCGTGATACCGACATGGCTTCACAGATGGTTGAGTACAGCAAGAACAATATCCTTGCTCAGGCAGGTCAGTCAATGCTTGCACAGGTTAACCAGGCTAACCAGGGTGTTCTCTCACTGCTCGGCTAATAAGTCAGAATACTACTGTAGAGAAGGGGATTGGCGAAAGCCGATCCCCTTTTACGTGGCATATTGAATGTGACAAGAGGATTATTTCGCAGTGAAGATAGTATTATATAAATGGGGCAGTAATTCGGAGACCTTACTCAAAAAGACGCTTACGGAGTCGGGGCATCAGATCATCGAATGCAGTACAAAATGCAAACATTATACAAGAGACCTTGAACTGGCCGGTGAACTTATGAACATGGTTCACGGCGTGGGTGCAGATGCGATCATTTCATATAATTATTTTCCAATCATTTCAATGGTTTGCAATACGATCGGTATACCATATTACAGCTGGGTTTATGATTCCCCGCATTATACTTTGTTTGCCAAAACGGTTGGCTATGACTGTAATCATATAGGTATTTTTGACGGGGCGATGGTCAGTTATCTTAATGATATCGGGATCAAGTCTGTCATGCATCTTCCACTTGGTTCTGATTGGAAAGAAGATATACCGGTGGAAAGCGAATATAAGTGTGATATCTCATTTGTCGGCAGTCTTTATTCCGATACCTATAATTATTATGAAAATATATCCATGCCGGACACAATCAGGGAAAGAGCAGATAAATATATAGAATGTCATAGATTTATATATGATAGGGATATTCCTGATACATTCTTTGTGAACGATAAAAATGCTAAGGATACTTTGCTGACGGACGAGCTCAGAAATATTCTTGCAAATGCCGGACTTCTGCCCGGTGAAGATTACACAGAGGATGTAGAATATATATTCAGGGCATCTGTGCTTGAGAAGAAGGTTACGGTTGATGAGAGACGTATTCTGCTTGAACAGGTTGCCGGCAAAGGATATGACTTCAGACTGTATACAGGATCCGATCTTTCGACTTTGCCCTTGCTTAAAAGGGCCAACAGGGGCTATATTGATTATAACAGTATCATGCCCGTCGTATTTAGAAACAGCAGGATCAATCTTAATATGACTCTTAGGAGTATACATACGGGCATTCCCTTACGTGCTCTTGATATAATGGGCTGCGGAGGCTTCCTTCTGTCTAACTATCAGAAGGAGCTCGGAGAGATTTTTGAAGACGGCAAAGAAGTCGTTATGTTCAGAAGCGTTGAAGATTGCATTGAAAAGATAGATTACTATCTTGAACATGAAGAAGAGCGGAGGCAGATCGCGCATAACGGAAAGATTGCGGTCGGAGAGAAACTTGGACTTAAGGAGCAGCTTAATAAATTACTTGTAATGTGAGAAAACATATGAACATATTATTTGTCAGGTACGGAAGTATATATGAGCCGGATATGATCGACGCGTTCCAAAAAGCCGGGGTTAACGTTGTGGAGATTGATACCCGGATGAATGGAGGCAATGTTGATAATGAGATCATAATGAAGCATGTAGAGGATGGGATCCGTGAACATTCACCCATGTTTGTTTACGGGATCAATTTCTATCCTGTCGTTGCGGACATATGTAATATATATAATACTCTGTATGTGAGTCAGACAGTGGATTCTCCGGTTCTGACTCTGTTCAGCAGGTCTGTTGCACATCCGACGAACAGAATATTCATGTTTGACCGCGAACAATATGAACGCTTTCTTTCCTATAACAGAGATTGTATTTTTCATCTTCCGCTTGCATCGGCGGTAGACAGATTTGATAAGGTCATAGGATCGATAACAGATGATGACAGAAAAAGATTCGGTTCCGATATTGCCTTTGTCGGTTCAACCTACAGGGAAAAGGATCCACTGGCTTCATTCCCGGATATTCCGGACTATACAAAAGGTTTCGTTGATGCGCTTGTCGAGTGTGCGTTGAAGATATACGGTTATTATCCGGCTAAGGACCTGTTGGTGGATCGTATAGTTGATGATATTAAAAATGCGGCCGGCAACAGCTTTCCAAATTATCACAAATTGATCGACAGTATTGACACTTATGTTGTTTCGCATGAATATATTGCATCTCATATAGCCGTGGAAGAAAGGGTCAGGACATTAAATGAGCTGGGAAAGCACTTCAAAGTGGATATGTATACGAGAGGTGATACCTCGGGATATGATAATGTGAACATACACAGCGAAGTCAGTTCGCTTATTGAAATGCCTAAGGTGTTTAACCTTTCGAAGATCAATCTTAATATGACTGTCCGTTCCATCGAAACGGGACTTCCGTTACGGTGTTTTGATATACTTGGCTGCGGAGGTTTCCTGATGACCAATTATCAGGAAGAGATTGAGGATATGTTTGTAATAGGAAGGGATCTTGAAACATATGACAGCATTGATGAACTGACAGACAAGTGCGGATATTATCTGTCTCACGAGGAAGAGAGGGCTTCCATAGCCGCAAACGGATATGAAAAAGTACGATCCGAGTATACTCATTTCCACAGATTAAATCAAATGTTGAAAAACGGTAGGATGTTATGAAAAAAGTATCAGTGATCGTCCCGATGTATAATTCGGAAAATACGATAGATGAATGCCTCATGAGCCTCACGTCGCAGAGTATATTTAACGATATGGAGCTGCTGATCGTGGATGATTGTTCCAAAGACAACAGCGTACTTAAAGCGGCAGCATTTGAAGAACGGTATCCGGATAATATAATGCTGATAAAGCTTTCGGAAAACGGAGGCCCGGGAAGAGCGCGGAATATCGCCATGGAATATGCACAAGGTGAGTATATCGGGTTTGTTGATTCTGATGATGCTGTGGTTCCCGTGATGTATGAGCATTTATACGAAGAGGCTGTGCGGTGTGGTGCAGACGTTGTTGACGGTGGTATATATGAGCAGAACACCGACAACGCCATAGTGTATACATCTGATGATCTTTCAGGAAAGCCGGATAATGAAAAAATAAGCAGGCTCATCGTATCCGGCGGATACATATGCAGCAAGATATTCCGCAGAGAATTCCTTATATCCGAAGGTATTTCTTTTCGTGAAGAATATGTACTGGAGGATCTTGACTATATCCTTGAAGTGTTCTGTAAGATGAAGATGATATCAAACGTTAAGGAGATTGTGTATGTTTACCGGGACAGCGGGGACTCGCTGTCAAAAACCGTGGATGTTGATAAATATCTTCACAGCACGGTGACGGCAATGAGATCCATGCATGAAAAACTGTTTTCCCTTCCTTTTTATGAGGGGATCCGCGAAGCTGTAGAATATGTGCTTGTTCAGTTATATTCTTTTTCGATCAATGTCTGTCTGAAGGCGATCAGGGAGGGTACGCAGTCAAAGGAAAAAACATTGGATTCACTTCGTGATCTGAAAGCTTTAAAGAGAATGCTGGTGAAAGGCGATTATGATAATCGGTTTATCCTCGATAAAATAGGGCGGATCGATATTGAAATAATGCAGCAGAACGATGATGACCCGGAAAGACTTATCGCAAGGATCGGAGAGGGAGTATGAAAGTATTATCAATAGAATCATATGATGATTTTGAATGTATCGGAGGCGAATGCCCGATAACCTGCTGCGGTGACTGGACCATCAGGATCGATGATAAAACAGCAGAGTATTACCGAAACGTGGATGGGGAATTCGGTGATGAATTACGTGAAGGGATAGATTTTACGGAAGACGGTGCCCGGTTTAAGATGACGGGTAATAAAAAATGCATTTTTCTCAATGAGAACAGACTTTGTAAAATATACAGAAAACTTGGGCCTGACAAGTTATGTTTTGTATGCAGAAACTATCCCCGATCTATCTTTCAGGTCGGTGATATCCTGTTCTGCGGGCTGGCAAATTCATGCCCTGAAGTAAACAGGATGATAATGCAATTTAAGGAGCCGTTTAAGATACTGTTTAATGATTCCGATGAGAAGATGATGCAGTATGAAATGGCTGATATACCGGAAAGCGAGGCTTACTGGAATGATTTCAATCAATCAATAAGAGCGTTCACGGCAGGACTCGGAATTTTGCAGAACCGGGAACTTGCATTAAGTGACAGGCTGACGCTGCTTATTTTTTTTGTGGAAAGATTCCAGGAGATCATGCGTAATAATGGGGATCCCGGTGATCTTACAGGTATTTTCTCACAACCTTCCGTGTATAGCATGTTTTTGGAAAACTTTTCAGGGAATTCCGGTGATATAACAGATAAGATACATGCGTTTTTGATCGTCTTTCGTAATATGATGGTTTCATCATGTGATATCCCTATGTGGGAAGACTGTAAGATCATGGCAGATGAGTTAATAAAAAACGGTATAGAAGATCCGGACGCCATTAAAAAGGCATTTCAGACTCTGTATACTCCCGAGATCATGATCGAAATGGAGCAATTGATAGCCTACAGGTTCTTTCATGTGTTTATGCAGGGCTTCGTGAATAAGGATTTTTACGAAAGGATAGCATATGAATATATCCTTTATTCGACACTTATCACTTATATGTCAATTGTTGAGGTAAAAAGCTCAAGGAGGAGTACACAGGAAGAGAGGATACTCTTCTATTCGTTATGCTCAAGGATTGAACATTCGGATGAACATAAAGGATCATTGACCGGTGATCTAAAAGGCGCAAACTTCTATGATCTTGAAAAGTTGCTGGGTCTTATAAGGTAGAGGATCGCTGACGGTTTTACGGATAGATTGGTCTGTTTACACCGGAAATCAGTTTTATACCATATTTTAAGGCAAAGCTTATACGCTGAATGTTTTTTATGTCCCGTCCCAGAATAAGGCCGTTGGAATGACATATGACCTGTTCATCATCCCCCGATCCTATTCCGGCCGGATATATGTTTGCCTTGCCCCGGAGTTCATCTATCAGATCCGATATAGCATCCATAGTCATCAGATCATTTTCAGAATCTTTATAGTAACAGACGGCAAGGTTAGCGCTTCTGTCGCAGTATTTATTGCTAAACTGCTCAATTACATCACAAAAAACAGGATACGGTGATTCCATATCAATAAATGTTACCATTGTTTTTAGATCATTAGGGATTTCCAAAGGGTTTCCTCCCGCTGAGAGATCCGCGGCAAGAGGTTCGTATTTTGAAACAAAATCGCCGACATCGCCCTTCATATCGGATTCTATTTCTTTGAGCCTGTCCAAACTGAAATCCCACCAGGATATTTTCTGTAATCCGTTTATAATATCCTCAGAAAAACGGGTGCCCACACATACCGCCGGATTTCCCCGCCATATCGTGTAGGGGGGTATATCGTGAGTTATAACGCTTTCCGCACCGATGACGGCTCCGTTTCCAATAACGACATCCGATATGAGAGTTACATTGCTTCCGATCCAGACGTCATTTCCTATAACAGTCATTCCTTTACGGTGCATTCTTTTATCGGTTTGTCCCAGGCGTTCCCTGAAGGATGCCGTTTCGGAACTGTCGGCATAATCACATATGACCCCCATATACACAGAACGGTGATCATGGTTCATATCGCAATAGATCTTGAGATTATCCGCAATTGAAGTATAACGGCCGATGTATAAAAGATGAACGTGTTCATCGTTTGATATCTCGAAGTATGTGTGTATGCAGGTGTTCTCGGCATAACTTCCGCGCCCGATATAAACAATGGGAAATCCACCGTCAAAGTTTATTACCGTATCTTTATAACGTGTTTCTTTGAAATCGGCATTGAATCTTATCATATATAAAACCTCCTGTTGACACGGTTGGCCATTCGCAAGGCGGAGAGAGGAAATACCACTTTATATTATCGGATTATAGCATGATTATGCACAAAATGAAATAACGATCGCTTGACGTGGAATATCAATATTCATTAAAATATAAGGAAATTTAACGTATAAAGCGAGGATGGATATGGACCATAATTTTGACACACTCATAGTGATCACGAAGCCGGATCTTATTCGCATAAAGAGCAATTTTATGCGGGTCGTAAAGTGGCTTCCAAAGGGCCGTCTTATCTTTATCGGAAGTCCGGATGTTAAGGAGGTCCTTGATGAATGGACTAAGGGTGATGAAAGCGGGCTTACTTCGCGCGTCGGATTTATAAACGAAAATGATGTGATCCCCTTTGACAGTGTCCACATAGTAATGACGGCCAAGATGCAGCCGCTTCTTAAGAGGCGCGATCTTCCGAGGGGCGTGACGGGATGGTATTACCAGCAGTTCCTAAAGATGGAATATTCACGTTTCGGGGAAGGCGAATATTATATGTCCTGGGACGGTGATACGGTGCCGTGCAAGGATGTTGTGATGTTCAATGAGTCGGGCGTACCGTTCCTTGATCTTAAGCATGAATATAACGAGCTGTATTTTACGACAATGGGGAGGCTCATACCGGGCCTTAAGAAGTTCATCGAAGCGTCATTCATATCGGAGCATATGCTGTTTAAACGCGATATAATGCAGCAGCTTATAGCTAAGATAGAGTCAAATAACGCCATAGAGGGAGAAAAGTTTTACGAGAAGATAATAAACTGCATACCGCTTGAAGATATCCAGGAAAACGGTTTCTCGGAGTTTGAGACCTACGGAAATTTCGTATGCCTTACCGCGCCATATATTTACAGGCTCCGTGAATGGCATTCCTTCCGTCTTGCGGGAGAATTCTTTGACCCGGATACGATCTCGGATGATGATTATGATTGGCTTTCGCGTGACTTTGACGCAATATCTTTCGAGAAGGGGATGACTGTGCGCGAGGATCATAAGAACCTCTTCGATAATAAGGAATATCAGAGCAAATTAAGTGCCCGTCAGATGTTGATGATCGCCCAGGAAGAGTTTAAAGACGGGTATAAAGAAAAACTGTAAATCATATCATGAAACTTTCAGGAAAAGGAACGGCGGTCATTATGCAGCTTGACTGTTTTTTGAAGCGTGCCGTGAAAGGGATCCTGTCCTGTTGACATTCACCCTGTATATGGTATTATGGAACCATAAAGGACCATTTATATGGTCCGAAAGTACCGTTTGCGTGATAAGCGAAGGTGCATATACGGCGGGAGGTATGTCATGGATCAGATGAAGAGAGAAAAACAGTTGGCCAGGCTCCGGTATTATAAGGAAAGGCTTGAGTTGACCTATAAGGATATTTCCGAGAGGTCAGGTGTTCCGGAGAGTACCGTTAAGAAGGTGCTGACAGGGGCTACCAGGAACCCAAGGCCTAAGACTTTTTATGAGATTGAGGAGGCGCTTGGGATAAAACATGTGCTTGAAGAGATATCCGCGGAATCTCCCAATCTTAAGATGCAGTATGGTTATGCCGGTACTGACGGTACTTCAGCTCTTGATACCATTGATTATGAACGCGCCAATAATGGGGAGATGACTCTTGATGATTATTATGCACTTCCCGATGACAGGCGTGTGGAACTGATAGACGGTGTATTCTATGACATGGCATCACCGACCAGCATACATCAGATGATCATAGGTTCTCTTTTTCGGCAGATCGGAAACTATATTGATAAGAATAAAGGTAAATGCGTTCCTTTTGTTTCTCCCATGGATGTGCAGCTTGACAGGGATAACAAGACCATGCTTGAGCCCGATCTGTTTGTGGTCTGTGACCGGGATAAGATTACGGAGTACTTCATTTTCGGAGCACCGGATCTCATCATAGAAGTCGTATCACCTTCTTCGAAGATAAATGATTATGTGCTTAAACTATGGAAGTACAGGAATTCGGGAGTAAGGGAATACTGGATAATAGACTATAAGAAGGACCTTGTGCGGACCTATTTCTTTGACGAGGATGATATAGATTCGGTCGACCACACATTTAAGGATGATATCCCCGTAAGGATCTATGGCGGGAAGCTTACCCTTAACCTTGACGGGATAGTATCGTACCTTGGGGAAGCGCCGCAGTGACGGGGATGGCTTCTTAATGCGTATATCCTGCGAGAGTGGCTTCGGTTTCCTTATCTATATCAAACGTGATAGTGACCGTGAACTTCGATCCTATACCCTGGCTGCTGCGAACCTTTATATGTCCGTCCATGAGCTCGATCAGCTTCTTTGATATGGTAAGGCCGAGTCCCGAACCCTGGCCGGCATTTGCGGACCCTTTAAACTCCTGAGAGAAAGGCTCATATATATGATCGAGGAATTCGGACCTCATACCTATGCCGGTGTCCTCGACTTCAAACTTGTATTCAACCCTGTCCTCGTCCTTTACCTTCTCGTATATCCTGAAGAATATGATATCTCCGTTGCGTGTGAACTTGATAGCATTATCGAGTATGCTTATGATGACTTTCATAAGATGAGGGCGGTCTCCGAGCACATAGGGGTGTTCGAATTCGCCGAACTCGGTCGTAAGGTTCACTTCCTTCTGGCCGAGCCTGTCGGATACCATCGATACGCATTCCTGCGCGAACAGGACTATGTTCATTGGAAGATTGATGATAGTCACATGATTATCTTCGAGGCTGCTTATATCCAGCACGTCGTTCAGTAATGACTGAAGATGGCTTGACTGATTCTCCATGTTCTCGAGATATCTGCTGACCTTATCGACATCGGAGATGTTCTTCCTTGCCATCTCCATCATCCCGATGACCCCGTTAAGAGGTTCCTTTATATCATGAGAAAGGTTTGTCAGGAAACGGTTCTTTGCACTGTTTATCGCATCGACCCTGCGCCTTGCCGTATCGACCCTGCGAAGGTATTCGCTCATGGGACCGCTGACATCAAGACTGCCTGCGGCGATCAGTATCCTGTCATTTCCGAGGATACGGCTGAACTTCGACTGATATTCCCTTATATCCCCGCCTATGTCAACCCTGTAATTGACATAGTGGGACCTTCCTGATCCGAGAGTGGCCGTGATGAGCTGAAGCTCCATTGAGATACGGACCTTGTTCTTATCCTCATCAATGACAAGCTGGTCTATGAAAGCATCAAGCTGCCCGTCGTAATCAACGTTTTCATAGTCGCCCGTTACATGCGATGAGAAGATATTCTGATTCCCTTCGGATACCACCTGTCCGGTTTCCGCATCCACTATGGCAACACGGTCGTAGTCGGATATCAGGGCACCGGCAGCGGTAAGTTCATTGCTTTGGTTCATGTGTGACCCCTTTAGAGCATATTTTTACGCATATCTTCGGCGCTCATATTCAGAAGATATGCCACAGGTACGTCAAATACGGTCTTGCAGCCGCTCATTCCTTCATTATACATCCTAAAGGCTGCCCTTGCGTAGGCTATGAGTACCGACGAGGTAAACTCGGGATTAGAGTCAAGAGTCAGCTTATATTCTATGATATGACGGTTTTCCCTGTTAATGCCGGTAACGCCGCTCCTTATGACCATTCCGCCATGGGGGATACCCTTGTGGTCGCGGTCTAATTCCTCCTGAGTGATGAAATGGACCGTCGTGTCATAATCCGCAAAATAGTTGGGCATTGTCACGATCTCCTGTTCGATCCTTGCCTTGTCGGCGCCTTCTGCCGCTACAACAAAGCACTCGCGGGTATGTTTCTGCCTGGTCGTAAGTTCCGGTTTGCTGCCGCTTCGTACGGCTTCAACCGCAGATTCTACGGGGATCGTGTACTGCCTTGCATCCAGCACCCCGTCAATACGCCTGATGGCATCGGAGTGGCCCTGGCTTACGCCCCTGCCCCAGAATGTATAGTCCTTTCCTTCGGGAAGTATCGCATTCGCATAGGCACGGTTTAAGGAAAACATTCCGGGATCCCATCCGACCGAGATCATCGCAACCTTGCCGCCTGCCTTTGCTGCGGCATCGACATTTGCGAAATGCTCCGGGATCTTCGCATGTGTATCAAATGAATCTATGACGTTGAAATCGGCGGCGTATTTCGGAGTCATCGCAGGAAGATCGGTTGCGCTGCCGCCACAGATTATGAGAACATCAACTTCGTCCTTATGCTTAAGTATTTCGTCAACGGAGTAAACATTTACGCCCTCAGTGAGGATCTTGACCTTCGCCGGGTCGCGCCTTGTAAATACACAGGTAAGCCTGGTGTCTTCATTCTGCCTTACCGCGCATTCAACGCCCCTTCCGAGGTTTCCGTATCCGAGTATTCCTATCCTTATAGTCATGTTCCAGTCTCCTTATATATTTTCATACAAATATCATTTTATTACAAAGGAGTGATTTTTAAAATACATTTTTAAACGGGGGTGTTACAATATTTTATTCATGATATAATCAGAGCATGAAATTTGTGACTTTATTCCTGAAAACCGAGAATGTCCATCTGCTTAAGGATGTGGGCATGATCCCGTATTTTCTCATGAAGGAACACGGGATGGACTGCAGCATAGTCACCTACAATAACGATACCGGTTACGGATATGCCGATAATGAGGTAAAGGGCTTAAAGCTTGAGTTTATCGAGCCGTCCGGCCGCGGCAGGGAGATCGACGGGATGCGGTATCTTATGCGTAATGCCCGCCGTATCGATATCCTGAACACCTATCACTTAAACCTTTCATCCTGGCTATACGGGATGGTATACAAGCTGTTCAATCCCCGCGGAAAGATATATCTTAAGCTCGATATGAACTTAAAGGGCTATAAGGACTGCTTCAGGAAGAATCCTGTCGGCATCATAAAGCGGGCGACCATAAGGAGGGCAGATGTCGTTTCCGTTGAGACGACGGTCATGCTTAAGAAATTAAGGCTTTTCTTCGGCGATAAAGTCATATATATCCCTAACGGGTGCTTTATGGCAGATCCGGGACAGCAGGATGATGCGAAGTTTAAGGAAAGTCAGGTAAATAAAGAAGATATCATCCTTACCGTCGGGAATCTCGGGACCTATGAGAAGGCCACCGGTGTTTTGCTCGAATCCTTTGCCGGATATCTGAGAAAGTCACCGCGGAGCACGTGGGAATTAAGGCTCGTAGGACCTGTGGACGAAGGGTTTGAAGATGTCATATCCCGTTTTAAAGTCAAATATCCGGAAATGTCGAAACGGGTGACTTTTACCGGAAAGATCACGGATAAATCGGTTCTGGATGAGGAATATGAGAGGGCGAGGGTATTTGCGCTCCCTTCGCTGAGCGAAAGCTTCGGCATAGTGCTCGTTGAGGCCGCAATGCACGGCTGCTACCTTATAACGTCGGATATGGTGCCTGCCGGACACGACGTTTCCCACGGGTATGAGTTCGGGAGCGCCGTAAAGGCCGGTGACATTAAGGAACTGACAGATGCGTTCATAAAAATATGCGATACCCCCCGTGACTGGGATGGCATCGCAAGATCTGCTGCAGGATTCACCCGGCGTAATTTCGACTGGAGCAGGATAGTTGCCAGGCTTTCAAAGCGCCTTGAGTAAAGCCCGGATCATTTGGCCCATGGCGGTATCGTAAGGTCGGCATACTGGCCGCGGAGCTTTAACTGGAAACGCCTTATCAGCTTCTTTATGAACATCGGAAAATGATCCATCACAAACTGCTTGATCCGCATTTCCCGCTTCTTGACTATGAGTTCGGCAGCGGTAGGCCCGCTTATCCCGTGTGCATTCCTTATCTTAAGAGTCTCCATATAGGTATCATACAGCTTGAGCGAAGATACTCCGTTCTTGGTGATTATACACGTGATCACACCCGTATCCCTAAAGAAGAACCCCTTTTTATGCATTGAAAGAAGCCAGTCGTAATCGGCGCCGATCCTGTAATCCGTCTTAAACGGATAGCGGCTCATGAGCTCGCGGTTGACAAATGCCGACTGATGCGAGAAGGGCATGCGTGATTCTATGCTGGAAAAGGACTTGCGGAACATATGATAGTTCCCGTATTCGTATTCGACGGCATCACCGTAGAGTATCGCCGCGTTCGGGTAATTGCTGCGTCCGAATATGGAGGATAATACCGAAGCGGAATAGAAACAGTCACCCGCATTCATGAAGTTGATCCAGGTGCCGTTTGTATGCGTAACCGCACGGTTCATTCCGTCATAAATGCCCTCGTCGGGCTCACTGAAGACGCGGAAACTTATCCCGCGGTCCCTGAAGCGCTTGCGGTATTTGTCAATGATCGATGAGGTGGTCTTATCCATCCCTCCGTCCTGGATGATATATTCGAAATCATCGTAATCCTGGGCGATCACTGACTCTATCGTCTTTGCAAGCTCCTTGCCCGGATGCAGGCATACGGTTATTATCGATACGTTTGGTCTGCTTGTCTCTTTCATATAATAAATTATAGCACATCCAAACTATGAGAGAAACTTTTTTTATCCCGCTTTATCCGCCCGGGGAATTCATTCAAGACTAATCCTTAAGTTTATGGTATTATATATAGAAGCGGGCTTAACAGTCCGGGAGGCGTGCATGAAGTACAGATCGGTCATGATGATCTTAAATTATAATGATATGAAAGTCACCGAGAAGCTTGCGCGGTCGGTGATCGATTATGAATGCCCCGACAGAGTCATAATAGTCGATAACTGCTCCCCCGACGGTTCCTATGACCGCCTGAGGGATGCGTTTAAGAAATCCGAGGCGGACGTCATAAAGACTTCCGAAAACGGAGGATACGCAAAGGGCAACAATTTCGGGATAAGATATGCGATAGAGCATTACGATCCCGAGTATATCTTCGTGGCCAATCCGGATATCGCCGTATCCGAAAAGACACTTGCCAATATGCTTAAGATGATGGATAAGGAGCCGGATTATGCGGTAATGGCCCCTCTGGTAAGGCAGGGTTATAATGTCTGGAAGCTTCCGGGCTTTGCCGGGATGATAGAGAGCCTGTTCCTTGTATGGTTCAACCTTGACAAGAGGCGGATAAAGAAGAAACTGATCGCCTCGGGCAGACCTCTTGCCGATGCGGGTGTCGTGGAAGGTTCGTTCTTCGTTATAAGGACGGAAGATTACCTTAAGGCGGGCGGTTTTGACGAAAGGACCTTCCTGTATGCGGAAGAGATCATCCTTGCAAAGAGGCTTAAGGATGCGGGCAAGAAGGTCGGTGTCCTGCCGGATGAGAGATACGACCATATGCATTCGGCCAGTATAAAGAAGGAATATGCTTCGTCCAAATGCAGGGCGTTCCCGAATTTCTACAAAAGCTTCCGGATATATAATAAGTATTATCTGCATACGAACGCCGTTCAGGATATGATATTTTACATCTGTTACGGGCTGGCGTATTTTGAGAGGTTCATCTACGACCGGTATCATAGGGTACCCTTAAAACGGAGAGGATAGGAATGTTTATCAGAAAGATCAAAGAAGCCGGATCGATCCTTTACAGGCGGATCTGTTTTCCCTTTGTCAGGATGGGGATTGAGAGCCGCACCGGAAGCATCATGAAGCAGGGCTCATATATTAACAGGGGCTCTGTTCTTGAAGGCAGAAATTACATAGGCAGGGATGTCCGGCTTTCAAATGTCAGGGTCGGATACGGATCTATTATCAATAACGGCAGCGACATCTCAAACACGGTCATCGGAAAGTATGCTTCGATAGGTGCAAGGGTGACTACCGAGCTTGGGACCCACCCGCTTGACGGTAAGCATGTCGCTCTTCATCCGGCGTTTTACAGAAAGTCAACCGCATTCGAGTTCAGCTATGCCAAGGCCGACACCTATGAGGATATGAAGTACATAGATCCCGGCCGGAAGATACAGGTCGTCATCGGGAACGATGTCTGGATAGGCAATAATGTAAGCATCCTTGAGGGTGTTGAGATAGGAGACGGGGCCGTGGTTGCCGCGGGGGCTTTGGTAAATAAGGATGTGGAACCGTACGGTATCTATGCAGGCATACCGGCCGTCAAGATAAAGAGCAGGTTCCCGGAGGATACCGTGAAGGGACTTGCCGATAAGCGCTGGTGGGACATGGAAACCAAGGAAATAAGCGCTCTTGCGGCTGCCGGAGCCTTTGATGACGTGGATAAATTCCTGAAAAATTGACTGTTTAAGTCAAAAAGAAACACAAATGACCGAATTGGTCAAAACAGAGATGAGGATAAAGGGTAAGAATAATGAACATGACGGCTATCGTGGTAGTGGCATATAACAGACCGGAGTCTTTAAGGCGGCTTCTTGATTCCCTTACGAATGCTTATTATCCGGAGGGAGTGGATGTGCCGCTTATCATAAGCGTGGACAAGAGTGATTCTTCCGCAGTTGAGGATGTCGCGAAGGATTATGTATGGGAACATGGTGAGAAGATCCTGCGGTTCCATGAGGAAAACCTCGGGCTTAAATGTCATGTGCTTGAATGCGGGGACATCGCAAAGGATTATGACGGAGTGATAATACTTGAGGATGATCTGTATGTATCTCCTTCGTTTTATATGTATACGCTTGCTGCGTTTTCGGCGACAAGGATGGAGGGACGCATAGGCGGTATATCGCTTTATTCCCACCGCCTTAACGTTCATGCAAGGGAGCCGTTTGAAGCCATTGATGACGGATACGATAATTACTATATGCAGTTTGCTTCCTCATGGGGCCAGGCATTTACGGCGGCTCAGTGGGAGGGCTTTAGGAAATGGATGGACGAAAACGGGGATAAGCCGGTGGCTGCCGGCAACGTGCCCCTTAACGTATCCTCATGGTCTGAAAAGTCATGGCTTAAATACTATATTAAATATCTTATAGATACCGGCAGGTATTTCCTGTATCCGCGCGTATCCTTTACCACCAATTTCGGTGACGAAGGAGAGCATATGAAGGACAGGGGCGCCGGGCTTAACGATCTTCAGGTCCCTATCGCCGGGATAAGGAAATACGGGCAGATCGACTTCCATTTTGCCGATATAGATGAATCCGGTGCGGTGTATGACGCATATTTCGAGAATATGAGGCTTGAACACAGGCTTACGGAGGCCGTTAGGGGTGAGGTCACTGTCGACCTGTACGGAGTCAAGCAGCCCGAATGCTGTAAGAGATATGTTTTGAGCGGAAAGGCTCTTTCGTTCAGGATACTTGAGAGCTTCGGACGAAGGTTAAGGCCCGTGGATGCCAACGTATTATATAAGATAGGCGGCAAGGATTTCTTCCTGTACGATACGGATAAGCCGGGAAGGGCACCGAAGGCCGGTGAGGTAAGGAAATATCTGTATAATTACAGGGCACTCAAGGCATCGGAGATGATGAAGGTTCTCGGGTTCAGGATAAAGAGCAGGCTTATACCCGCACCTAAGGCTAAGAAGTCCGGGGCGGTTAAGCTTCAGGCCGGGAAAGGCTTAAGTAAGCCCGCAGCCGGTACGGAAAACGGTAAATCTGCTGACAGCCGGGTGACCGGTGCGGAGAATAAAGATACAGAAGCGGTAAATATGAACGTAAATGAAGCTGCCGGTGATATGGCCGAGGCAGAAGAAAACGGCAGGGCTTGAGTTTATGTGCGGAATATTCGGAGTCATAAATATGAAGATCGACAGGGAGCTTGCCGATAAATGCGTGGACCGCATGGAGCACAGGGGACCTGACGGACGCGGAGTGTGGCAGGAAAAGGGAACGACCCTCGGACACAGGAGGCTTGCGATCCTGGACCTTACACAGGGCGGGGCCCAGCCCATGATATATCCTCCTTCGCCGGACGGTAAGGGAAGATATGTACTGTCCTTTAACGGGGAGATATATAATTTCGTTGAGATAAGGGAAGAGCTTAAGCTTAAGGGATATGATTTCAGGGGTGATTCGGATTCGGAGGTCATCCTTGCTTCATACATGGAGTGGGGTGAGAAATGCCTTGGTAAGTTCAACGGCATGTGGGCGTTCCTCATATGGGACCGCAGGGAAGAGAGACTGTTCATAGCAAGGGACCGCTTCGGCGTGAAACCCCTGTATTATGCGGAACTTGAGGATAATGCCCTTGCGTTCGGTTCCGAGATGAAGGTGTTAACGCCGCTCATGGGCGAGGTTAAGCCGAACCGGGCTCTTGTTACCGATCCTTCACGCATCGTATTCTACGAGAGCACGGATGAATGCGTGCTTGAAGGGATAAAGCGTTTTCCCGCCGGATCCTATGCCTATGCGGACTCAAACGGCATGAAGATAACGCGCTGGTGGGATACGCTCGACCATCTTGTGACTGTGCCTGCCGATTATGATAAACAGGTCATGCAGCTTCGGGAGATGTTCCTTGATGCGTGCAGGTTAAGGATGAGGAGTGACGTTACGATAGGCACCGCGCTCTCGGGCGGGATCGATTCCTCCGCCGTGATATGCTCGATGGCGCATCTTGCAGCGGACGCACAGTCACCCGACGCGAGGATGAACAGGGACTGGCAGCATGCGTATGTTGCGACTTTCCCCGGAACGACGATGGATGAATCCGTTTATGCAAGAAAGGTAACGGACCATCTTAAGATAAACAGTACCTTCGTTGATATCGATCCGGTTAAGGCGATCGATAAGCTTGATGATCTCATATACCTTTTCGAGGATGTGTATCTTACAAGCCCCATCCCGATGATGCTCCTTTACGGAGCCCTCAGAGAGGATCATACGCTTGTTACGATAGACGGACACGGGGCGGATGAACTGTTCGGGGGATATACCTTTGATTTTATACACGCGCTCCGGGACGCGCGCGGCAGGACCGAGAGGGATATGGTGCTTGATGCATATACTGGCAGCTTCCCGAAGGACGGCAGCAATATAGCTCTTAAGAATACGGGCAGGACCTCGGTTTATCTTAATTACATGAAGCGGAGGCTTAAGGATGCGTTAAAGAGCGGGAGCGAGCCGTATAAGAAGGTCAGGGCGGCGGGAGATCCGCGATATGAAGCCATGGATACGCTCGGGAAGATACTGTATGCGTCATCCCATGAAACGATACTTCCCACGCTGCTCCGTAACTACGACCGCTACAGCATGGCAAACGGTGTTGAGATAAGGATGCCTTTCATGGATCACCGTATAGTCAGCTTCGCGATGTCGCTTGGCTGGAAGAGCAGGCTGCACGGCGGTTTCAGCAAGTCGATTGTAAGAGATGCCATGGCACCCTTCATGCCTAAAGAGATAGCATACAGACGGACTAAGATAGGCTTCAACACGCCGATAGTCGAATGGATGCAGGGTCCGCTTAAGGAATATTTCACCGATATCATCACGTCAGAGTCATTCAGGACATGCACTCTTATCGATCCTTCTTCTGTGGCAGCAGCGGTGTCTGCGGTCATAAACGATAAGGACGCGACTTTTGCCATGGGCGAACGGGCCTGGAGCATGCTTTATCCTTATCTTTGGGAGAAGAACGTGGCGGGACGTTTCTGACCGTTTCCCGGGCGCACTTCCGGACTGTTTTTTTTCTTTGGATTTCTGCTATTTCAAGTGTACAAATCACTTCATATCTGCTATAATTATTATCACATTTCATACAAATAATGACGGCAAATAGTTTACCACACCATGCAATTACATCTGAAATGCCATCCAAAACCTGTTTTAGAAAGCGAGGACATGATATGAAGAAAAGGATTTCGAGGATCATTGGTTTGCTTCTTTCGGCCGGAATGGTAATGACATCGGTCCCTGTTGAAGCGCTGGCTTATGACGAGCCGGTCGATGTTATAGAGGAGATGATTCCTGACATCGATGAGATTGACATAACATCTGAAGATGTTGAGATCATCACGGAGGATATTCCGGCCGGCTACGAAAATGAAGCTGTTTTGGAAGATGATATTGATATGGATATAGATCCGTATGATGGAGAGACCGGATCCGGGACAGAAGAAGAGATTGAAGAAGAGACCGATATCCCCCGCTACGGTGATCCCGCAACGGGCGGAGATTGCGGCAAGACCGGTGAAGATGAAGTAACATGGGCCATTACCGGACAGGGAAATAATCTTACGCTTACCATTTCAGGTACCGGCGCGATGGCGGATTTTTCCAGCAGTTCATACCAGCCCTGGAAGGATTCCCGGAATAACATAAAAACCCTTGTTATAGAGACAGGGGTCACGTCCATAGGAAATTACGCATTCCAGTCTTTCAAGTATGTGACTTCAGTTACAACTCCCGGAAGCGTTACCTCGATCGGCTCATATGCTTTTGGCGATTGTGATGCCGTAACCTCGATCATTCTTCCCGCGAGTGTTATCGGGATCGCAAATGCCGCGTTTAACGGCTGCGATAACCTTGCATCGATAAATATCCCTGCCGATCTTGAAGCGATCCAGAACGATACATTTACAAGTTGTAAAAACCTCGCGACCGTGACCATACCCGAAGGCAGCAATTTAAAGTCCATAGGCTCGCAGGCCTTCAGATACTGCGAGAAGCTCACTGCCATCGCACTGCCGGAAGGGCTTACATCGATCGGAAGCCGAGCGTTTGACAGCTGTACGGGCTTTTCGTCTTTTACACTTCCGTCTACACTTACAACATTGGGTTCATATGCTTTCTACAACTGCACCAACCTTACTTCCATTGAGCTCCCTGCCTCGCTGACAACCATGGATACAAATGTATTTTACGGATGTTCAAAGCTTGCAGCGGTAACCTTTGCCGAAGGGTTTACGTTCACTAAGATTCCGAATAATACGTTTTATAACTGCAGGGCTCTTACCGCTATTACGATACCGGCCTCGGTGACCACTGTCGGTGAATATGCATTCTACGGATGCTCCGCTCTTGCGACCGTGACTTTTGCGGGAACACCTGCCGTGACGACCATAAGCGATCATGCTTTCCAGTCATGCACGGTTCTTTCGCAGTTCGAGATACCGGCTTCGGTGACGACTATCGGAACATATGCGTTTCAAAACTGTGATGCTCTTGCTTCCGTAGAATTTCCCGCAGGCCTTACGACGCTTAAAGATCATGCATTCCAGTATTGCGATGTCCTTAAGACGGTCAAATTTAACGGGACAACGCTTACTCTCAATACCACCAATGATTCATATGTTTTCGACGGTTGTCCGAAGCTTGATACCGTGACCCTTCCGGCCGGACTTACCACCATTCCAAAGGGCTGGTTTGAAGCGTGTACTTCCCTTGAGTCGATCGAAATACCTTCAACGGTAACAACGATAGGTGAAAGCGCGTTTAACAGCTGCAGCAAGCTTGACGGAGTTGAGCTTCCCTCCGTACTGGTATCTCTGGGTACAAACACTTTTAAAAACTGTACTTCGCTTACCGCACCGGAGATCCCTGAAACAGTCACAACGCTTGGTGATAATACATTTGAGGGCTGTATCGGACTTTCCTCCTTTTCTTCCGGCAGTATAACGACTACGGGTTCGGAAGTCTTTAAAGGATGTACCGGTCTTGCGACCTGCAGCCTTCCGAAGATAACAAAAGTAACGAACAGTATGTTTATAAACTGTTCGTCTCTTGAGAGCTTTACGGTGCCGGATACCGCGACCGAGATTGCTTCAAATGCATTTAACGGCTGTGCTTCACTTGCCACGTTCATTTTTGCGGGAACGTCCAAGGTAGGAAAAATATACAGCAGTGCGTTTAAAAACTGTACTTCGCTTACGTCGATAAACATACCCGCGAGCGTGACCACGCTTGAGCAGAACGCGTTTGACGGATGCACCTCGCTTACAGCGATAAATGTGGATGAAAACAATACGGCATTTTACGACATTAACGGCGCCGTATACAGGATGTCCGACAATATCCTGTATATAAAGCCCGCTGCTTACACGGGCAATATCACAGTAAGTGAAGGTGTGACCAAACTTACCACAACATATTTTAAAGGAAATACAACCGTAACGACGATAAATCTTCCCGCTTCCATAACAACGATAGATGAGGGAGCGCTTGAGGGCTGTACGGCTCTTGAAACAGTAACGTTTGCTGAAGGTTCGGCACTTACGACGATAGGCAAGAAAGCATTCTATAACTGTACATCTCTTGAAACGATCGTGCTCCCCGCCGGAGTGACTTCGATCGGGGAGAGTGCTTTTGAAAACTGTTCGTCTCTTGCTTCCATAAACGTGCCCAAAGGAGTGACTTCTTTCCCGAATTATCTGTTCAAAGGCTGTACGGATCTTGCAACGGTGACATTTGCGCAGGATTCGACGATGACGACTCTTGGCGGGCAGTATGCATTTCAGAACTGCGAATCTCTTGAGAGCTTCACTGTCCCTTCGAGCGTTACCACTATAGGAGGCCGGGTGTTCTATGGATGTACGGGGCTTCAGAACATCACCCTGCCTGACAGTGGTCTTACAACCATTGATTATCAGGCGTTCTACGGCTGTACCGCGCTTACGGGCATAACGCTCAAGTCGGGACTTACGAAAATCGGATATGGTGCATTCCAGGATTGTACTTCAATAACCTCGGTGTCACTTCCTTCAGGCATCACGTCATTCGGAGATGATATATTCAAAGGCTGTACCTCCCTTAGCAGCGCAACGATCCCCAATGACTATCAAACGCTTGGTAAGTATATGTTCCAGGGCTGTACCTCACTTACGACCTTGAATCTTCCCACAAGCCTGAAAACGATCCCGACATGCTTCCTTTTAGGGGCGACCTCCTTAAATAAGATAACGATCCCGTCGTCGGTCACTGCGATCAACGGTTCCGCTTTTTCCGGCTGTACTTCGCTTATTTCGGTCACGATACCCGACAGTGTTACGGATATCGAAGATGCATTCCGAGCCTGTACGAACCTTGCCACAATAACATTCTCCGGGACGCCGAAGATTACTCAATTCTGTACGCATGCCTTCTACGGCTGTACATCCCTTTCGAACTTTAAGATACCTTCATCGGTAACAAAGATCTATAGTCAGGCCTTTTACGGATGTACCGGTCTTACGGTGATAGTGATACCAGCGAGTGTTACCAGTCTTGACAGAAACGCGTTTGATGGCTGTACATCCCTTACCGCGGTAAATGTTGCTTCCGGCAATACCGTTTATTACAGTGAAGGCGGCATAGTATATACAAAGTCTGATGGCAGGGAGTACTTACGTCCGCCTGGGGTCGAACCGGCCGTGACCACTATTGATAAAGCCTGGTATACAAAGTGGTGCCAGACCCACGATCCCCAAAACGTGATCATACCCAAAACGGCTACGAGTATTTCGGCATATGCTTTCCAGAGCAAGAAAGATATTATCAGCGTTAAGTTTGAATCCGGATCAAAGCTCAGGACGGTAGGCATTCAGGCGTTTGAGAACTGCTCAAATCTTACCTCCATAACCCTGCCTGCAACCGTAACTTCCATAGAACAGCAGGCGTTCAATGGTTGTTCAAGCCTTAAGAGCATAGTGATCCCGGCTTCCCTTACGTCCCTCGGACGCAGGGCCTTCGATGGCTGTTCATCTCTCGGAGGCAGCATAACGCTGCCGGAAAGTCTTACCAGCATAAACGATTATGCTTTCGAGGACTGCACGAGCCTTTCGGGTGTGACAGTAAACTGCAGAGCTACGGGCAAGGATATGTTCAAAGGCTGTACCGGACTTAAGACCATAAAGTTTACCGAAGGCACAGTCACCGGCATAGCCGATTATTCATTCCAGGACTGTACCTCTGTATCATCCGTTGTTATACCGAAGTCGGTAACGCATGTCGGATACTGCTCGTTTAAGGGAATGTCAGGCCTTACGAAGCTCACGCTTAATGAGGGACTTACAAGAATCGGAGGCAGCGCCTTTGCGGACAACGTAAAACTTTCCGAGGTTACGGTTCCCTCTACAGTCACAAACGTAGAAAGCGAAGTGTTTAGAAATTGCACGTTGCTGAAAAAGGCTGTGCTCAAACATGATCCTGCATCGTACAACAACTCAATGTTTTACGGCTGTACATCCCTTGCGACGGTAAGCCTCCCGGCGGGAACCACGGCCATTCCCCAGTATATGTTCTGGGGCTGTACATCGCTTAAGACACTCAGTCTTCCTGAGTCACTTAAAACGATCAAAAGCGGGGCTTTCCAGAATTCCGGCTTAAGTGAGCTTACGATACCTTCCGGAGTTACCCAGATTAATGACAGTGCGTTCAGCGGGTGTGCGTTGCTTAAGGATCTTACGCTTCCGGCAACGCTGACGAATCTGGGAGGCAGCGTCTTTTATGGCTGTACATCTCTCAAGAATATTACGATCCCCGCAACCGTAACGACCATGGGAAACTATGTGTTTGCCAACTGTACCGGGCTTGAAAGCGTCAGGATTGAATCCGTAAAAACAGGAAGCTACACATTCAGAGGCTGTACATCTCTTGGCTCTGTTTATCTCGGACCGGGTGTCACTGACTTCGATGCAACCGCGTTTGAAGGATGCGACGCTCTTACGGAAGTGAATGTTGATGAAAACAATACTGCATTTTATTCCATAGACGGTATCGTTTATTCTTCGGCGGGAGCCCTGTGTTATTGTCCTCCCTGCTGGGAAGCCACGGAAACACTGACATTTGATCCGGCTACCACATCGATCCCTGCAGGCGTGTTCAGTGGGAACAGTAATATAACTTCGATCGTGATACCTGCCAATGTGAACAGTCTCGGGGCCGGTGTTTTTAAAAACTGTACAGGACTGCGTACAGTTATATTTGAGGCAGGAAGCCGGCTTACCGCAATTCCGGAATCGGCATTTGAAGGCTGCAGTGATCTTAACAGGGTCATTTTCAGGGGTGATTCGTTTCTTGCTTCGATCGGAACGAAGGCTTTCAAAGGCTGCGCGGATCTGACAGAGATAAGATTCGAAAATAACAACAGAGATATAGTGATAGGTGAATATGCTTTTTATAACTGCCGCTCGCTGAAGGGATTATTTGACAACGGTACCTATGAGTCTCTTGGCAATATCGGGCTTGGAGCGTTCTATAACTGCTATGAGATCGAACATCTCCATTTCGGCGCTACCGCATCCCATATCATAATATATACGATGGATGAGGCTGATGACGACCCTTTTGCCGGCTGCGACGGGCTCAAGGTCTTTACTGTCGATGAAGACAACCCCAAGCTTTATGCCGTCGACGGAGTACTGTTTGACAGAAGTCATGTCCGGGGAGAAGAAAACTACGGAAATACTCTGGTCAAGTACCCCGAAGGAAAAGCCGGAGAAGAATACACCATACCCGAAGGCGTAAAGACAGTCGCTCCTTATGCTTTCTGCAAGAACACTGAGCTTGCTAAGGTAACGGCATCGTCATCGCTTGAATATATCCTGTACAAATCTTTTGCATATACGGAGATCGGTGAACTGGTATTTCCGGGCACGGCACTTAAGTCTCTCGGAACCCAGTGCTTCAGGAACAGTGATGAGCTTCAGGAACTGGATCTGAGCGCGATGACCGGTATGACCGATATAGCGAAGTATGCATTTCTCAATTGCGACGGCTTTGAAACGATAAGACTTCCGGGCAGCCTGACTTCCGTAGGAGAATATGCATTTTACAGCTGCATGGTTAAGGATATGGAGCTTCCCGATACCGTCACATCAATAGGTGAGTATGCATTCTATGGATGCAGCCGCTGGAGTAATGCCACGGTACCCGCATCGCTCACGGGTCCGATTGAAAAATATACGTATTATAACTGTGACGGCTTAAAGAAGATCATCATACCCGAAGGGGTTACCACGATAGGTGATTACGCATTTGAAGACTGTTCAAATGCGGATGAACTTACTTTTTCGGGGACACCGTCTATCACGTCAATAGGTTTCTGCGGTTTTTACGGCTGCAGCAGACTTAAGGAGGTTATTCTCCCGGAGTCACTCACGACCCTTGGCAGTGTCGTGTTTGCAAACTGCAGCAAGCTTGAGAGAGCTGAATTCCCTGCTTCCCTGGTAACGCTTGAAAACAGATCGTCGTACCAGAACCGTTCAAGCTGTGTATTTTACGGCTGCAAGAAATTAAGGCAGCTTATCGTAAAGAATGATAACATGATATTCCCGAGATATCTGTTTGCAGAGAATGCTTCGGGTCAGGAAGTGTACTTATACGGGAACGAGGGATCAAAGACCGAAGCGTATGTGAGTACGTATAACGAAGGCCAGATAATCCCTCACTTCGTGCTTATCAATAAGCTCGATACGGAAGAAGATCCCGGAAAGGACAGCGGCGATCCCGCAGATCCTACGGAAGGGACCATCCGTGGGGCCGGTGATGTTGAACTGTCATGGAGCCTCAGCAATGATGGGAAGAAGCTTACGATAAGCGGAACCGGTGCGATGATCGATAATACCCGGAATTATGAACTCATAGGAGCGCCGTACAGCGCCGGGTTCCCCTGGTATTCAAATGATACCGTAGAGGAGATAGTGATCGGAGAGGGTATAACATATATTGAAGGATTCTCCGGTATGGAGTCTCTGAAAAAGGTGACTCTTCCCGCCACTCTTACGGGGATCGGCTACTATGCCTTCTATATGGACGGCCGGTTTGATACAGTCAACCTTCCCGATGCTCTTAAATCAATAGGTAATTATGCGTTTGCATATACCGGACTGTCCGGGATTACCATACCTTCGGGTGTTGTGACACTTAACCCGGGTGTGTTCAGGGGCTGTTCGGCACTTACAGGCATAACATTAAATGAAGGTCTTGAAACTGTGGGCGGTTATGCCCTGGCGGGATCGGGACTTACGCAGCTTAACATACCCGCCACCGTAACATCCTTTGACTCTACGGCATTGGAAGGCTGTAATGATCTGTTGACGCTGACTGTCAGCGAGGGAAATGATAAATACTTCGTTACGGATGACGGCGTTCTCATGGGATCGGCCGATGGTGAAACGTACTTTGTGTGGGCGAATTTCGAAGGGACCGAAAATATAGGCGGTGTCGACACCAAGGTTCTATACATATCTGCCGGCGTAGGGGAAATAAGCATGTCCTTGTTCAGAAATAAAAAGGATTATGCTTATGTATATGTGGATGAAGGAAATGAATACTATAAGGCCAATGCGGCCCATACCGCAATTTATTCCAAGGACGGCAAGGTCCTGTGTCTTGTACCGGGACTTGTTGACGGAGAATTTGTGGTAGATAACGGTACTAAAGAGATCGCCGAATATGCCTTCTATGATTGCGGTAAGATCACAAAGGTGACCATCCCCGACAGCGTATACAAGATAGGCGCCTTTGCATTCGGGAACTGCGTCGGCCTTAAGGAAGCTAAACTGCCGGCTAAGCTTGGTGCGCTGCCGTCATATGCGTTTTATGGCTGCGGCCGGTTGAAGACGATAGATCTTCCGGCCAGCCTGACGGCACTTGGTTACAGTGCATTCTACGGCTGCCGGAGTCTTGCGGAAATAAATATCCCGGCAGGACTTACGGAACTCGGGTCAAACTGTTTCAACGGCTGTTCATCCCTTGTTTCGGTCAATATCCCTTCGGGGATTAGTGAGATCCCGACAAATTGCTTCTATGCCTGCACTAAACTCAGGAAGGTCGGACTCAGTGAAGGTTTAAAGGTCATAGACGAGTATGCCTTCAATAACTGCAAAGCACTCGGAAGCCTGATGCTGCCTGAAGGTTTTCTCAGGATAAACCAGAATGCGTTCTGTTACTGCTCGTCGCTTGCAAGGATCGATATGCCCGAGAGCCTTGAGTATATATACTATACCGATAAATGGGTGACCAATGATGACGGTGAGGAAGAATTCGTAAGCTCCGTAACGGCGTTTGATTTCGCTTCGGGAGCCCTCTATTTCTACGGTCCGGCTGGAAGCTTCGCCGAAAGCTGGGTAGAGGATAAATATTACAGGGACGAGAATAAAGAATATACATATTTTGCGTTCCAGGCGACCGGCTCAAGAAAATACCATATAACCTATATGCTCGATCCCGAGCAGGGCGAATTCAACGACGAACTTAATCCGACATCCTACAGGACGACCGACGGAGAGATAGTATTTAAGCCCGCGACCAGACAGGGATCCTGCTTTGGCGGATGGTATCTAGACAGTGAACTCGCAACGCCCATAGAGGGATTCGTACCGGTTACGATGGCCAGGGATCTTACGGTATATCCTAAGTGGCTTGAACAGTATACGGTGACGCTCAATTCGGACGGCGGTATCTTTGATACGATGACTGTGACCGAAGGCAGCTCCGTTGACGAAAAGGGCTGGGATAAGCCGGTTAAAGACGGGTATACCTTCATCTGCTGGACGGATGAAGCAGGCAATGCTTATGATACCGGCCTGCCCGTGACCGCCAATCTTACGCTTGAGGCTTTATTCGCTGCCAATAACACGATATCGGTCGCTCCGCCCGAAGCTGATGTTAAATCAGGCGCGGTACCTGAGGGGATATCCGTATCACTTTCATGTGCAGATGCCGGTGCGGATATTTATTACACGATCGATGGAACGGATGTTACAAACGGTGTTGATCTGTCTGGTTCGGCAGTCATCTATGAAGACAGTATAAAACTTACCAAAGAACTGCTCCATGAAGGAAAAATCACTCTCAAGGCGGTGGCATCAAAGGGTGACAGGTTAAGCAGGGTCAGCATTTACACCTATACATTTGAGGAGCAGACGGAAGACTGGGGAGACGTTATCCCTTCCGACAGGAGCGGATGGAACGGCAGGGCTGCTTATGAATTCTTAAGCGTTGATGATGTTCCCGAGGGCCTGTGGACAGCGGGCATACCCGAGGAGACGATATACACGGGAACGAAGATAATACCTGATGTAAGGGTATATCATCATACGACTCTTCTTGAGGAAAAGACGGATTATACGATAGCGTGCAAGAATAACGAAAACGTGACGGCCGTTGCTGACAGGTATGATCCCAACGCGGTCAAGCAGTCCGGGAAGGTGCCTATGGTGACCATATCCGGTAAGGGTAATTACAAGGATTCATTCATCGGATATTTTGCAATAGTTCCGAGGACGATCCTGCAGGCTTCACCGGTCATAAATACCTATACCGATCTCAACAGCGGGGTTGTCCTCGTCGGTGATATTATCAACAAAGAATCTGTCTTTGACAGAGTAGCGTTTACCGGAAAGAAACAGCAGCTTAAGCCGGTTATCATGTATAACGGCAAGAAGCTCAGCGAGAAAAAGGATTATACGATCGAATATACCGAAGTACCCGATCCTGAGTTTAAGGCTTCGGGAACCTATCACCTTACCTGTACGGGAACCGGTAATTTTACCGATACGATAAAGCTTGCATACGTAATAAGGGAAGCAGGTACGCTGCCTATTTCCAAGGCAGTGATAACAGGCTTTGCCAATTCGAAGGAATTTGATGGCGATCCCGTTACCCAGAATGTGCAGCTTTCCTATAAAAAGGATAAAAATTCCGATCCGGTACAGCTTACCAGGTATACGGACTATGTTATCTCCTATACCGGTAATGATGCGGTAGGTAAAGCCACGATGACGATCTATGGTAAGGGTGAATATGACGGAAAGCTTACGAAGACTTTCAGTATAACCGCATTACCCATCGGCAAGGCTGTGATCGACGGATTTGAGGCTACGAAGGAATTCACGGGTTCGACGCTTTATCAGAACGCAACCCTTACTTACAAAAAGGATAAGAACAGTGATCCCGTCAGGCTTGAGAAGGGCAGGGATTATGAGGTTACTTATCTTAATAATATTGCCGCCGGGACGGCAACCGTTACTTATACGGGTCTTGGAAAGTATACAGGAACATCAAAGAAGTCATTCAAGATCACTCCTTATGACCTTAACGAAGATGCCGGAAAGAGAAAACCCAATATTGCCGTCATTTATGATGAAGACGCGGTTTATTCAAAGGGCGGCACCAAACCCGACGTAAGGGTGACCTATAAGGGCATGGAACTTGTAAACGGAAAAGATTACACGGTTTCATATAAGAATAACGGCATGGTCGCGGATGCGGGAACCGTTGGTGAAAAGAAGGCCCCGACGCTTACTGTAAAAGGCAAGAGCAGTTTCAAGGGTTCCCTTAACTTTACGTTTAACATCGTGCAGAAGGATCTGGGACTTGTCAGCATCAGCGCACCCGACGTGGTCTACAAGAACAAGGCCGGTAATTATTTATCCAAGCCGGTCGTTAAGGATACTGACGGTAAGGCTCTCGGCGCGGGCAAAGATTATGGCAAGGAACCGGTATATACCTATGCCGAGGCATTTGATAATAACGGAACAGTGATACCCGCAGGGACGGTCCTTGGAAAGAACGACATAGCTCCTGCCGGAGCACTGATAAGGGTCAGCATCAGCGCGGAAGGCCTGAGTGACTGTAATTATTCGGGCACCGCAGATACCACATACCGTATAGGTGTCGCCGATCTGGCCAAGGCATCCGTTCAGATAAGCAAAGAGGCAGTATACGTATATTCCATGAAGGAGGTAATCCCGCGCAAGGAAGACCTGACCGTAATGATCGGGAAGGATGGCGTTGCTCCGACGGATTACGAGATAGTAAGCTGCACCAACAACGTTAAGACCGGCAAGGCCACTCTTGTGCTCCGCGGGCGCAAACAGTACTGCGGTACCAAGACGATAACCTTCAATATAGTGCAGAAATCTTTTAATTGATCGCTGCCTGCCGAAGGGCCGGTATGACCCGGCTCGGCTTTAAGGGTCATACAGTTTGATAAACCCCGTGATTTATGCTATCTTAAGGATACATGGTCACGGGGTTTTCTGATGACGATAAGGCCGGATGGAGGGACTGATATGACAGCAATGCTTGATAAGATAGACAGTATAATGTACTATCCCATACTTATAATCGTGATGTCGATAGCCGGCATTTACTTTACCATACTGACAAAGGGAGTGCAGATAAGGCTGTTCCCGGAATCCACACCGATGAACGCGGCATGGGCCCTGGCCGATATCACGATGGGATGCATGACCCTCATAAACCTTCCCTCCTGTATGATACTCGGCAAGGTGGCGATAGATACGCTTAAGGATTATGAAAAACAAAAGGCTCAGGGGAAGTCACCGGTATTTTGGGCAGTGATATAGGACTGTCCGGTGAGGAACTTGATTTCTGGAAATGAGCAGGATAATAAATGAGTATACTTGGCAAGGTCAACTACATATTTTCGCGTAAGCAGAAGTTACAGTCAGTCCTTTTATGTATCGGGCTTTTCATCGGTGCGCTTTTCGAACTGGCGGGGGTTTCGTTCATCACTCAGCTGGTTTCCATAGTGACCGATCCTCAGAAGATCCGTACAAATGCACTTTATAAGGGCATTTACGATGCGTTCGGGATGAAGGATGACAGGCAGTTTTTCCTGACTTTCGTGATCGGCCTTATAATACTCTATCTTGTCAAGAACGCATACCTTCTGTGGATCAATTACGTTCAGTATACGTTCATATTCAACAACCAGTTAAGGCTTTCCGAGCGCCTTATCGACTGTTATCTTAAGAAACCCTACACCTATCATCTTGATAAGAACTCGGCTGAGATGGTAAGGAACGTAATGCTGGATTCTGAGCGTTTCTTCCAGATGCTCCTAAGCGTTTTCCTTATGCTCTCAGAACTTCTTATATCAGTCCTTTTATGCTTCTATCTGCTTACGGTCGACTGGTTCATAACCCTGTCGGTCGCAGTGATCCTCGGCATATTCACGGTCCTTTATCTGGTACTTTTTAAGAATAAGGCCCGGGAATACGGCAGGGAGAATCAGATATACGACGGAAAGATGCACCAGTCGATAAACCAGGCACTCGGTGCTGTCAAGGATATAAAGATCCTTCACAGGGAGAAGTACTTCGTTGATGCCTTCGGGGGATACGGAAGGAAGAAGATGAGGGCCGTACGGAACAACAATGTTCTGGGCCAGGCTCCCAAATATGTTATAGAGGCCGTATGTATCGGCGCGGTCCTTTTGGTACTTACCTTCAAGATATACCGCGGCGAGGACTTAAGTTCGATGATCACCCAGCTTGCGGCGTTCGCGCTTGCCGCATTCAAGCTCCTGCCCTCGGTCAGCAAGATAAACAATTTCGCCAATCTCATAATCTTTTTAAAGCCGTCGGTCGACCTTATCTACCGTGACATAAAAGATACGGAGGATATGAAGAACTTTGAGCTTACCGATGCTGCAGAGGATTTCGAGATAAAGGATGCTGTATCCATTAAGGTTGATAACCTTACATACCGGTATCCGCATACCGAGCGGGATGTGCTTAAAGACGTGAGCATTCAGATACCCCTCGGGTATGCAGTGGGCCTTATGGGTCCAACGGGTGCCGGAAAGTCAACCCTTGCGGATATAATACTCGGGATACTGACACCTTCCTCCGGGGCAGTTTATTACGGGAACATGAACGTTCATGAGCACCCGATCAAATGGTCAAAGAAGCTTGCATACATCCAGCAGTCGATATATCTTGCGGATGAATCGATAAGGAACAATGTGGCTTTCGGTATCGATGACGATAAGATCGATGAAGACAAGGTATGGCAGGCGCTTGAAGAAGCCCAGATAAAGGATTTCGTAAAGTCGCTTCCCGACGGGCTTGATACCATGGTCGGAGAACGCGGCGTGAGGCTTTCGGGCGGCCAGCGCCAGAGGATAGGCATAGCAAGGGCTCTTTATGACGATCCCGAGATACTCGTACTCGATGAGGCAACATCCGCGCTCGATAATGAAACAGAGACCGCCGTCATGGAGGCTATAGATAACCTGATGGGCAGGAAAACGCTCATAATAATCGCACACCGTCTTACCACCTTAAGGAACTGCCAGAAGATATTCAAGGTAGAGGACGGCGGTGTAAGGGAAGTTACGTATAAAGAGATCGAAGGAACGCAGGAAACGCCGTGACCGGACTTTCCGGGAGATAAGGGGCGCAAAGGAAAATGGACGGGATCAAGTTAAGCGTGATATTTATCACATATAATCATGAGAAATATGTCGAAGAGGCCCTGCGCAGCGTATGCGAGCAGGAAACGGACTTTGCATATGAGGTCGTGGTCGGCGAGGACTGCTCGACCGATTCAACCCGTGAGATATTAAGAAAGGTGGCCGCGGAATATCCCGATAAGGTAAGGCTTCTATTCCGCGATAAGAATTTCGGCCGCCCGACATTAAATGTATATAATACGACGATGGAGTGCAGGGGCGAATACCTTGCATACCTTGAAGGCGACGATCGCTGGACGGATAAACATAAGCTCAGCAAACAGGTGACTTTTCTTGAGGAGCATCCCGAATATATCGCATGCATGCATGACTGCGTGATGATCGGCGAGGACGGGAGTGAGATAACGGATGAAGAGTCACTCAAGGTCGGGGATCTGTATAAATGGTCGGGCAGGTTCACATACGAAGACTATAAGAAGTCCGGAAAATGGCCGGGACATTATGCGACGCTCGTATCAAAGAACATCTATCCGGAGGGTAAGTATGACTATACCATACTCTACAGGGCGCATGACTTTGTCGACGACGCGCTGATTCTGCTGTTTCTGCTCATCCAGGGGGATATCTACAGGATGGATGATAAGATGAGCGCCTGGCGGTATGTCCGTAAGGATAACGGCACAAACTGGAATTCGCTCGCCATGAAGAGGGACCTTGTAAGGGATGACTGTTACCTTAATACCACCATGACGAAATGGGTCGAAGAGTCGGTAGGGCTGACGGATCATGCGGCGATACGCGCAAAGAAGGACTTCGAGACCGCGCTTAAGATGTTCCTTCGTAAGCCGGATAAGGAAAACAGGAAATTCCTTAATGATATGTATGAATATAATATCGCGCATGTTGTTCTTCATGATAAGCCGGTATCTTTATTTAAATACAGTGCCCGGTGCATCATGAACAGGATCTTTGGAAGGAAGAAATGATAATAGTACGCTTTACGAGCGGTCTTGGGAACCAGATGTTCCAGTATTCCTTCTACCGCTTCCTTAAAACTTTATATAAGGATACCGAAGTCAAGGCAGATCTTACGTGGTTCTATGCCAATAACGATCATCACGGCTATGAGCTCCAGAGGATATTCGGCAGCAATCCGTACTCCCCGTTTGAGGTGGAGGAAGCGACGAAGCGCGAGATATTCCGTGTGACCGGAGTGATCCCCAATCTTTTTAAGCCCCGCAGTATGATAACCGGCGGAAATATCAGGAGCGCGCTTGATTCGGGCAGCCTTTCCTTTGAGCCCGGAAGCGGTGTCGGCAGCGGCAGATACAGTGACTTTACCTCAAGGGCATTTGAGAAGATAAGGAGATATCCAAACCGTGTGATACGTGAGTTTACACGGAAAAAGAGAGAGCCTTACATCATCGACCAGCTTGGTGGTCAGATAAACAATGAAGACAACTACGATGGGAGCAATGACCTGTATGATAAAGTCACGTCTCTTGATGTCAGTAAGGACTGGTATATCATCGGATTCTGGATCGAGGAGAAGTATTTAAACGGCAGGCTCGATGAGATGAGGCAGCATTTCAGGTTTCCGGCGATAACCGATGAAATAAACGGAAAGCTTGAGAAGGAGATCACCTCATCCAATTCGGTGAGCCTTCATATAAGGCGGGGTGATTATATCTCCGAGACCTATGAGGATATGTTTGAAGCGCTTGGACGTGATTATTACGAGGGCGCGGTGAACTATATAAAGGAGAGGGTGGAAGATCCGAAGTTCTTCATCTTCTCCGATGACAGTGATTTTGTACGCAGGGAATTTGAATGGCTTGACAATAAGCAGATCGTAACGGGAAACGACGGGGACTTAAGCTTCAGGGATATGCAGCTTATGAGCATGTGCAAGCATAATATAATCGCAAATTCGACTTTCAGCCAGTGGGCGGCGCTGCTTAACGACAAGGAAGGGCATATGACTCTGTATCCGTCAACATATCTTAAGGATTCCGAAAATGAGATGAAATATTTCGACGGCTGGATAATGATCTGACTTTTTTTGATTTTTAATCCAATTTTAATCTTTTTTCAAAGATGGATTAATTAATTAAAGGTAAAGTGTGTATTGTCGAGGGGATGAACCGGTGCTGACGAGTAACGGGAAACCAAGATACACAACTTATCATGAACTGAAAAAAGAGGAGAATAAAAATGGATGAATTCGAAAAGGTTGAAAAATTAAGGCAGAGAGCAAACGTAACTTATGAAGAGGCCAAGAAGGCAATTGAGGAGGCTAACGGCGATCTCCTGGATGCTATGATCCTTCTTGAGGCACAGGGCAAGACAGTCAGCGGTGAGCAGAGCACAAGATCGACCGCATATGATGAGCAGAGGGATTACGTGAGTGTGGCGGATACGGTTGACAGGAGCCGCAGGATCAATGACAGGCCCCTGGGTGAGAAAATAAAGCACCTCCTTCATCTTATCTGGATCAAGTGCAGGGATAACAAGTTCGTGGTTGAGCACGAAGGCGACAGGATAATCCAGGTTCCGTTATGGGTACTGGTACTCACTCTGATATTTGCCTTCTGGGCGGTAGGCGTCGTACTTATTGTCGGCCTGTTCTTAAACTGCAGGTACTCGATCGAAGGGATTGACGATGCAACGGCAATAAACGGTGTTTTGGACAAGGCAGGAAATGCGGTCGAAAAGGTTAAGGATGAGTTCGACAAGTTATGATAAGGGCAGCAGGGACAATTGATCCCGCAGCGCCCGGATATTAAAAAGGGAGCAGCAGATGAGTACACGTATTCTGGTAGTGGAAGATGAAGAAAAGCTTGCAAGGTTCATTGAACTTGAGCTTGTGCATGAGGGATATGACGTGAGCAAGGCATTTGACGGCAGGAGCGCGCTGGAAATGGCTCTTAAGGATAAGTACGACCTTATACTGCTCGACATCATGCTTCCGGAACTTAACGGACTCGAAGTATTAAGAAGGTACAGACAGGATGACGGGAATGATACGCCCGTCATCCTTGTAACTGCAAGGGATGCGGTGATGGATAAGGTATCGGGCCTTGATGCGGGTGCGGTCGATTATATTACCAAGCCGTTCGCGATCGAGGAGCTTCTGGCAAGGATCAGGGTCGCATTAAAGATGCATACGAGGATCATGGATCTTGAATCGTCCGGAAGCGGGCGCGTTGCGGCAGATGCGCCGGCAGCGGGTGTCGTAGCGGAAGAAGGGGTGTTTGTCTGGAATAAACTTGTGCTTGATGATAAGAAGCATACGGTAAGATATGACGGACATGAGGTGAACCTTACCAACAGGGAATTCCTGATGCTTAAGACCCTCCTTGAGAATATGGATATAGTCATGTCCAGGGATACGCTGCTTGAAAAGGTATGCGGATACGATTATATAGGCGAAACCAATGTGGTGGATGTTTATATCCGCTTCTTAAGATCGAAGATAGATGAAGTTTTCGGTATCAAGATGATACAGACAGTCAGAGGTGTTGGATATGTCATCAAATCCGAATAATTACGAGACCCGGCGGATGACGTCGATAACCCGAAGGATACACAGCCTGTGGGTCAGGGAAAAACTTAAGAGGATATTCTTTGAAGATATGATCATTGCCGTCATAATGCAGGTGATCTTCGTTATTTCGAATGCGTATCACAGCTATGGTGAGAAGTTCATATCCCATTACGGTGACCGTCTGAATGAGTACACTGTCTCAAGAGACAGGGATGAACTGTATGCGGTGCTTGCCGAGCTGTTTAACACCGGTTCGATGAGGCTGTATTACCGCTATATGGCGATAGCGATGGCAGCGATCGTAATTGTCCAGCTTATCGGACTGTTGATAGAGTATCCTTTTGATAATAAAAAGATACGCAAGATACTGCGCCCCATAAACGAGATCGCACTTAAGGCGGATGAACTTTCGCGGATGACTTTTGATGACAATAAGTACAGGATCATCGAGGATGCGATATCGAACCTTGAGCCGGGCGAAGATGAGAAGCTTTCCTTCAATAATTCCGATCTGCAGGGAATTGAGGCGGCAATGAACAACCTGCTGTCGAGGATGAGGGCAAGTTACCGGCAGCAGGCGCGGTTCGTAAATGACGCATCTCATGAACTCAGGACACCCATAGCGGTAATTGAAGGCTACGCCAGCATGCTTGAGCGCTGGGGCAAGGATGACGAGAAGGTTCTCGAGGAGTCGATCACTGCGATCTCCCATGAGGCCGAGCACATGAAGCATCTTGTGGAGCAGCTTTTGTTCCTTGCGCGCGGTGACAGCGGCAAGACACTGATCGACCTTAAGGATGTTTCGTTAAATGATATGATGCGTGAGATATATGAAGAATCACTCATGATAGATGAAGACCACCCCTACAGGTTTAAGGCCTCCGACGAGGATTTAAGGCTTCAGGCGGATGAAGGTCTCCTTAAGCAGGCAGTCAGGATACTCGTTGATAATGCCGCGAAGTATACCAATAAAGGCGACGAGATATCACTTTCGACAGGGCGTACCGATGAAGGAAGGCCGTATCTTCGTGTACAGGATACGGGGATAGGTATGGCCGATGCCGATATCGAGCATATGTTTGAACGTTTCTACAGGGCCGATGAGGCAAGAAATACCGAGGGCACGGGACTGGGACTGTCCATTGCCAAGTGGATAGTGGATAAGCATAAGGGACATTTCGAGATCACTTCGGTCACGGAACTCGGAACAAGGATAAGTATAGTGCTGTAGATCGGGGACATCAGCGCCCCTGTGCTATGGTTAGCAGGGTACCGAAGACTTCGGGATTGTTTATGACTATGACAGACAGGGCTGATTTGGCCCGGTTAAGGCCGTGAAAGAGGCGCCGCACGCTGAGTGCAGCGTCTTTTTGTACGCTTATTTCATGGGTACTTGCGGATTGCGGCGTTTCGGAGGCTGCCGGGGTTTCGGGACCGGGCACCGGGATCTCCGGGTGTTTTGACCGCAGGAAACCATCCTCATCATAATAAAACGATCCGTCAATCAGCATGACTACCTTGTCGAATTCACGACAGGTCGCCATGGCATTATCCGCGATATAAGTATAACCGTTCCGTATGCGGTCGTTTAAGAGTATCCCGGCCTCAGCCGGATCGTTGGCATAATATATGCTTACCGAAGGATAAGCCTTCATACGGTGGGCTGCGCCTGAACCGGGAGCCGGATTGTAACGCATCGCGCAGCTTATGAATGATGACAGTTCGATGTTCATCCTGATACGGTTGGTCAGACGGTATCTGATAAGATCCGGAAGAGAATCGATAAGTTCACCTGCATCATCGGGGCGTTCATGGGGAGATATGATCGCTTCATAGTCATAGGAGATTATGACAGGTATCCCCTTTCCGGCATTCAGGGCAGTGAGTTCATCGAGCAGCTGCCGGCTCATCCTGTGGCCTTCATCCACGAAGATACAGCCGTATGCATCAAGGCCGGGAAGTGTCGTAAGACCGGCACACGGGAAAAAGTCAATGCGCTTTAAGCGGTTGTCGAGCATCTTCATCTCATCGGGGAACGACCCGAAATGAAGTACACATACACGCCGGCTGCCTGAACTTAATTCCATGGCGATGTCATATAGCAGCAGAGTCTTGCCGGTTCCCGGAAGCCCCATAAATCCCTGCATTGGAATGATCCCGTTATGCGGGTTCTTTATATTTCCGAGTATCTGTTTTTTGATATCGCGCTGCTGCGAAGTCAGGAAATAACTGCCCCTTAAGAAACGCTCCGGGTCTGTCAGCGGTGATATCAGGTATTTTTCCTCGCTGAAAAACTGCTCGATATTATCTTTTTCACAGTCATTCTGACCAAGTATGTCACGGCTTAACGAATCCCAGTCCGATTCAATGAGATTGCCGCTGTTGCTTAAACGCACAAGCCTGTCTTCGCTGCTTATGTAGGTGTATGACCGTATCGAGCGTCCGAGTGATGCAAGGTAATTCCTGTTTAGAGCAAGCTGGTATTTTATCCGTTCGTCGCTTATGCTGTGACTCTTAAGCTCAATATTTATGACCGTATCGTCATTTATGCGCAGAAGGTCGAATTCCTTTCCAAGCTTGGGAATTGTGAACGAATAAAAGAAATCAAGATATGAGATATCTCCGAGTATGCCGTACAGATGTCCGGTAAGGTCGCGCAGTCCCGCGATCTCCCAGTCCTTCACCTTGAGATAATATGAGCGCCCGGACATCTGGCGCTCGGCCCTGGTAATGTCACCGGCCCTGTCTATTCTTGTAAGTACGTAGATATTGATCGCTTTCATATGTTTATCTGAATCAACCGGATGATAAAAAAGTATACTTGATTTTCAGGGGGCGGTCAATATAACGGAAAACAAGCGGTCAATATAAGGAAAAAAAGTACTTGAATTATCGGCGGCCGTGATGTATAATCATCTAGCGTTGATTTTGACGCAGTCATATATAGCGCTATCGCCAAATGGTAAGGCAACGGACTCTGACTCCGTCATTTCCAGGTTCGAATCCTGGTAGCGCTGTATTGCCCCCGACCTTGTGTCGGGGGAGCCTGCCGGCTTTGAGGCATCAAAGAAATCCGGTAGGATTTCTACGAATTTAAAGGAAGCTGATATTCAGCTTCCTTTTTTGTGCATTAAAACAGCCGGAACAGACAGGGGACCACAGAACCGTCCCCCGGTCCCTTACGGTTATTGTGTCATTATGTTCCGGCAGAAATCAAGTATGACCTTCTTTGATGCGGAGCTGTTTTTAGAGAAGACGAAGCCATGCTGTTCTTTTTTGTATTCATTTAAGATCACGCCGTCGTTTCCGGCATTCTTTGCATTTTCGGCAAACAGTGCGCAGTCAAAATAGCAGGGATCGAATGTCCCGGAATATATGATGACATTTCTCATCCGGCTGTTGTCATAAAGTACAGGGCTGGCAAAAGGATTATCCCTTTCTCCGGCACAGCCTGCATAAGGCTTCACACCGTTTTCATCCGTATATTCCCCATCTCTTATATATCTTGCTCCCCAGTATTTAAGCGTTGCTACATCCGTAGAACCCATCTGGCTTTTCGTAAGGGATGAACAGGCCGGATTGCTCATTCTCACATCTATCCACGGTGATATGAGAAGCAGCTGTGAGGGCAGCTTGTTTGGCTCGTTCTTATTGAGAGCATGATCATAAAGGCTCAGACATATCCCGGCACCCGATGACGCTCCGGCAAGAACGAGATTTCTCGGGCCGTATTTGGCTATCGCTTTATCGTATACATCCTTTGAATATATCTCCACATCAAGTACATCAACGTTGTCATCACTATTCAGGTCATTTCCGGCCACATATTTTTCCTGTTCGTCCGGAACGTTTTTTGATGCACACATCGGGAAGGTTGCAGCCGGATATGTTGTCAATCCCTTGGCGGCCAGAACACCGGAAGAATTCCCGTTTACGGTGATAAAGTCACCCGATTCCGATCCGAAATTCATGCCGGAGTCCGTGTATCTGCTTATGGAACTTATCACGGCTGCCTGTTTTTCATCTATGGGAAGTCCGTAATAGTTTCCGTAGAAATACAGTACCTCCTTGCGCCTTGCACCGGTTTCGTGATTGAACCGGTAATAATGGCCGATATCCGTGATCTGTCCTGAAGGGAGCTGCATGACTCCGCATTCATCATAAAGCCTTGTATCGCCACCCGAGCCAAAACCGTCATTGGGACCGGTCCCGTCATCAAGGTATGCGGATATAATTCCGTTATCATCGATAAGTACGTCACCGACAGCCATCTCGCCTGTCAGTATGAAGTCACCCGTATTGATATAAGGCCTGTTGGGAGCAAAGTAAAACGACCATTCCTGACTGTCTTTGACCTTCGGGTCGGATTTGATATTCCTCCATCCCGAAGTTACGATAACTCCTTTCTCATCGGCATAATATGTATTGGAAGCACCTTTGGATCCGGCCGGATCATCATAAAACAGCCGGTCGTTCTCGGAGATCTTTATAAATCCCGTCTGCATACATCCGATCGTTGCAGCCGAATCACTGAAATAATAAATATTATCCCCGATCTTTGCAAAACTTACCGCCAATTCACCCGTTAAGGGATCGGCATAGTATCTTCCGTCTGCTGTGTCAAACCATCCGGTACGGCAGGCGCCCGACGGCTGCAGGAAGTAATAACTTCCGACGATATTCTGTATACCGTTCTTAAGCATTGCTCCTTCCTTTGCGATCCCCGCTTCGGACGATTCATCGAAATAATATCTGGCTTTGTTTATCGTGCGGAAACCTGTCACCAGCCTTCCGTTTTCTTCGAAATAATACCGGTTTCCGTTTATGGTCTTCCATCCCTTTAATGGTTTGTTGTTTTTAAAAGCAAAACGGGCACGTACTGTTTTGTTGCCGTCTGGAAGATTTTCGGCCGTATACCATAGCACGCCGTCTATAGTTTCGGGCGGTAACAGGCCTATTTCGTTCGTACTGCCGTCGTAATACAGCTCTTTTCCGCTTGCGGTATCGAAATAATGCCATTTGGTCAGACCTGCGTCATTAACAAGCTGCCAGCCTGTCATGAGCCGCCCGGTCTTGTCCGTGAGGTATCTGACGGAATTAACGGGTATATATCCGCCCTTGTGCATATGTCCGTCTGTTTCATCGAAAAGATACATAATGCCGCCGATACGGAAGACACCCTTTCTTAAGATGCCGGTATCCGGAGCATAATAATACTTTTCGCCGTTTATCGTTTTCCATCCGGTACGCATCACACCGCTGTTGTCAAAGAACCGTTCGCAGGCGGCAACCTGTCCTGTCTGTCTCTTTCCGGTTAACGGATCCGTATAATATGTTTTATTACCTGCCGTGAAAAGACCTTTTAGCATAAGACCGTCTGAAGGATCGAAATAGAACCAGCCGTCATCTATGCTGACCCATCCGTTTTTGCGTTTTCCGTTCCTGTCATAATACCTTGTTCCGTCACTGTCATTAACGGATCCGGTGCGGGCACTTCCAATCCATCCGGGATGCCCTGCCGATTGAGCTTCTTCAGCCGTATATGTCCTGTAGGTGTCTTTTTTTATAAGGAATTCTCCGGTCTTAAGTATCCCGTGATCGCCGAAATAGTACTTTCTGTTATCGACAGTCTGCCATCCCTTCTGAAGCTTTCCGTTCTTAATAAATATGATACTGCCGCCTTCGGTAGAGCAGAAGCCGGCCGGACCTTCAACTTCGACCAGTCCCTGTTCCTTTCCGTGATCGGGTGAATCCGGATCGGTCAGGAAATAATGCATGCCGCCCCCGGCGGACAGGTATCCGTACTGCATGATACCTCTGTCATTTGTGAAATACATTGCTCCGCCCGAACCGACATATCCTTTGAGCATATGTCCGTCGTTATCATCAAAGACGTATTTGTTGTTTCCGATCTTACAAACACCCGTGACCATCCTTGCCGTGACGGGATCAAAATAGTATTTCTCGCCGTCTATGGTCTGAAGGCCCGTAACGGGTGAATCTGCTTTCTTAAAATAGTAACGGTAAGAGTGACCGTTATCCACCGTATCGAACCAGCCGGGGGTAAAATCATCACTTTCTTCTATCTTATATCCAAGCTTATAGTCAAAGAATTCATATCCTGTTCCCACCTTCTGCCAGCCAAGCAGCAAAACCCCGTTGTCTTTTGCATAATACTGCCGCAGGATTCCTCCGGCATCTTCGGCAGATGCGTAGCCTGTCAGGAGGACACCCATATCATCGTTGTTTATTTCACGGAAATAATACTTTGCCGAACCGATCAGGGTGACTCCCACGGCCATCCTTCCGGCAACTCCGTTTTCGTCAGCCTTTGTGTCAAAGTAATACTTTCCGTTATCAAATGTCTGCCAGCCGGTCTGCCTGACACCCTTGGAATTGAATAAGTAATTCTTTCCTCCGATCTCTCTTCTTCCGGTGAACATCACTCCCAGATCATCGGTTGCTTTTTTCCTGTTTTCGTCATAATCCCAGTCATCGGTCACTCCGAAATAATAAACCTTTCCTCCGATCGACTGCCATCCGGAAGCGACTCTTCCGTCCTTGCCAAAATAGTATCTGTTGCCGTCTATCGTCTGCCAGCCTGAAAGCAATTTTCCCCCGGGAAGCCTGTAATATCTTCCGGAGCCGTCTTTTAACTGGATCCAGTGATCCGGCGAAGAAGAAGAGATCTCGGAATAGGGCACTGCAGCCCCGCTTCCGGCAAATAACCTCCATTTATCGCCGGCAAATACCCATCCGCTCTGAAGCCGGCCGGCCTTTTCTCCGGTCTTTTCATCATCTGCAGGGAGGGCATAATAATTGTTTCCGGAATCGCTGAAATACCCTTTCATAAGGTAACCGTTGGCAGGGTCCGTATAGTAACCGTTACCGTCGGCATCATAAACGATCTCTCCAAGGACCCGGTTGTTGTCTTCATCGAAATATATGGTACCTTCGGGGAGCGGGACAAATCCCCTCTTTTCATACGTTGCCCTTAAAGCACCGTTCTCTCCGTAATCCTTAATCTTGGATCCCGTATCCAGGACGCCTTTGACCATGACACCGTTTTGATCGAAACAATAGGTTCTGCCGTCTATCGTCTGTTCCGTGTTTTTTACCGGTTCTACTTTATTCTTTATCGAGGCAGGGTCCTCGCTGCTGTCTTTGATCATTCCGTAATAAGAGTCCCCCGATATCCTGAACCATCCCACAGGACAGCGGGTGTAGATATCTATGGATGCTCCCGGCCATGCCTTCCTGTTAGTTCCCTCGCCGGCTGTTAAGGATATGGTGACAGGAGTATCCGGGTCTTCGGTTTTCTTTATTACATCTATCCTTGCATATATCTCATTATTTTTATATCCGAGCGGAGTGACTTTCACAACTGACGGATCGCTCGAGACCCACTCGGGATCGAAAGAATCATTGGCGTTGACCGGTGAAACGGTCGCAGTCAGTGTGCAGGAGGTTCCGTATGGCATCGTATCTTCGTCTATGCCGGTGTCTTCAGCCGGGACATGACCCATTTCTATACCGGTGATCTTTACCCATTCCTTTTTTAATTCGCATGTATCGGGATCAAACAGATATGACGTCCCGTCAAGGATAAGTTCGGGATCGTCATCATCCGGTCCCGGGAAAGCAGCACTTTCCTTAAAGTAATAAATCTTATTGTTTTTTTCTTCGATTTTTCCCGTAAGATATTTGCTGCCGTCATATGTCAGCCAGCCCTCCGGATAGAGGGCGGTTTTGGAAAATGCAAACCTTATATTGCTGTCATAGATGTGAAAGAACTTTTCGACAGGATATACACAGGTGACAGTGATGTCTGCCGATGCCTGTCTGGTATTGTCTTCTTTATCGGTGGCAGTAACAGTCAGAGTAACGGTGCCGTATTTCCAGGGGAATACTTTGTTTTTGTTTGCGGTTTCCGTTCCGATCGCAGCGATGCTGTGATTCGATGATGTCACGGTGATATCGACCGAATCCGCTTTGGAAGCCGGGATTATCTCATAACCGACCTCGAAAGCGTTTCCGACCTCCAGCTCATTTTTGGCCGGGATCCCTTTTGAGGTATCGGTATCAAAGTCATGGATCACGACTTCAAATTCACCATCGTTAAGAAGAGCATCATCCTGACTTTCCCGAAGTATTTCTTCTGCTGCACCGTTATCGGAAGGTGTTAAGCCGTCATCCGGTAAAAGGGACGGTTCGTCTTCGGTCATGATGTCATAAACCGAACCATCCGGCACGGGATCATCCGGCGCTGTGATATCGGTTTCGATCTCGATTTCCGTACCGGCCATTATATCTGCGGGTGAACTGCCTAAGATCATCGCAAATGCGGTAAGTGCTGCGATGCTCCTTGAAACCGTTTTCCCCAATAACCTTTTTTTCATATGTTGATCTGTCCTTTCCTGTCTGATCGGCTGTTTATATCGTATGGCTCGAAGGCCGGAGTGTTTGTCATATATGTATAATTATATGACAAAACAGTATCTTCGGACAACAGAAAATACAGTTATTTGCCGGAAGGCGGTTTTTGTTTCCTTTTTCTTGAAATAATGCCAATGGAACGATACTATGAGATATGGGCAGGAAACTATCCTGTCCGGGGAGATATTGAAATGACTGATGAACAGAAAGCCTGGCTTATAGCCAAAAACCGAATGATGGATGCCCTGACAGAACTTGGTTTCCCTGAGGCCCTCGGTGACCAGACGTTAAGAACCTTGGCAGCCCCAAAGCCATGGACCGCATGACATCTTACCTTAATAACGTAAAGCCCGTAAAAGCTGAACTTGTCGTAGATGAAATGCTTGCCATCTGTTCCGATATCGCAAGGTGGAGAGACAAGAAAGAAAGCGAACAGGCAAATGCAAGGTATAATGAAGTTCTGAATTTTGGTTTGGAGGATTAAGCCCTTATTGACTTAGCCGTTCGGCAAAGGGAGAAGACATGAAGATAAACAATCCGTCAGAGTTTGGAAAGGCATTAAGGGAGCGCAGGAAGAAACTCGGCTATACCCAGAAATATATATCTGAGTATACCGGGCTGTCGGTGAGTTTTATTTCGGATCTTGAAAACGGGAAAAAGACGATAGAGATCGGAAAATCCTTCGAATATGCCAAACTGCTGGGTTTGAATATCGAATTGAATGAGAGGATATGAGAGTCAGTCGCGGCCGGTCCTCATCAGCCGCCAAACTGCGCAGCCACGAGCTTTAAGTTATCTCTTATCGGAAGATGCTGCGGGCAGATCCGCTCACATTTGCCGCACCCGATACAGTCACCGGCCTTGCCGTACACCTGGGTGAGCCTGTTGTAATAACCGCCCTGAGGCGTAAAACCTTTGCCGGCATATTCCTGTTTCTCGGCATTATAAAGCGAGAAATATTTGGGTATCGGAATGTTCATCGGACAGCCGTCGACGCAGTAAGCACAGGCAGTGCATGGGATCGCAATGCTTGAGTTGATAAGATCCGTGGCCTTCTTTATGATATTAAGCTCCTCATCGTTAAGAGGGGTAAAATCACGCATATATGCGGTGTTATCCACCATCATTTCCATATTTCCCATTCCCGAGAGCACCATCTTTACATTCGGCTGGCTTGCAGCAAACCTGATGGCCCATGAAGCGACCGATTTATCGGGAGAGTAGTCCTTAAAGAGCTTTTCGACCTCCGGAACCACATTCGCCAGGGTACCGCCCTTTACAGGTTCCATGACTATGACGGGTTTGCCGTGCTTTGTGCATACTTCATAGCATTTGCGTGACTGTATCGCCTCGCTGTCCCAGTCAAGATAGTTGAGCTGGAGCTGGACGAATTCGACCTCGGGATGCTCCGTAAGTATCTTATCAAGCAGGTCGGCCCTGTCGTGGAAGGAAAATCCGATATGCCTTACATATCCGGCCTTCTTCTTATCCTCAAGCCATTCAAAACACCCGAACTTTGAGTATTTCTTATAATGATCCTCGCCAAGATCATGCAGCAGATAATAGTCGAAATAATCAACGCGGGTCTTCTTAAGCTGGGTATTGAATATCTGCTCCATCTGATCTTCATTACTGAAGAATCCGCCATGGAGCTTGGTCGCAAGCGTATATTCGTCCCTTTTATGCCTGCTTACCAGCGCTTCGCCCGCCGCGTCCTCGCTCTTGAACCCGCAGTACATCCAGGCGGTATCAAAATATGTGAAACCCTGGGAGATGAAATGGTCTACCATCTTCTTTGTCAAGTCAATATCGATGTTTCCGAACTTTCCGGTAGTTGACGTTTCCGGAAGCCTCATTAATCCGAATCCGAGTTTCTTTGTATCAGCGCCGAAAATATCTGCCATGGTATCTTCCTCCGTTATTTATTATGCGATAATTATATTCTGTGGTGGATTTGGCGGCAACCAT
>JAILLY010000121.1 GCA_024692905.1 Lachnospiraceae bacterium
TTCAGATCAAGGGCTCCCTGCGCGGCGGCATTTACTATATCGATAAGAAAATGGCCGTTTACAGACGTTACGCAGCGGGCTCGTGGACCATGCGCGTACTTAAGAACGGAGAAAGACTTGCCGGGGTTTGGGAAGTGGAAAAAAAGCTACTGAATACGCTTGATATCGAAACCGGCGGTATGTATCACGAGGCAATCTGTGAAAGGATGAAGGCTTATACTACTTTTCTCTCACAGCTCAATAAGAATGCGGAAATGATATGCGGCCGGCTTGAAAAACTGAACGGGAATCTTTTTATGTGGGGAATGGGAAGAAGAGGTGTTGACTTTGAACTCTTCTGCTATGAACATGATATTCCCTTAAGCGGTGTTTGCGACATCACCAACGACCATGTCGGGGAAAAGACAGAATGCGGAAATATGATAGTGCATACCGATGATGCACTGAAAAGAGCGGACTATATACTTGCAACGAACGATCATGCTTACGGAGATTTAATAAAGATTTATCTCCCGGAAAGGGTGATCGGTCTTCAGGAGTATATGCCGTTTGGATAAAGGAGAACAGTTTGTTATGTATGACTATATTATCATCGGAGCGGGTATAACCGGGATCACGCTCTGCAAACTCCTGAGGGAGAAAGGTAGGAACGTGATATGCCTTGAGAAAGAGGAAGAACCCGGAGGCCTGTGCAGGACAAAAAGGATACAGGGACATACGCTTGATATCGGGGGCGGGCATTTTTTTCATACAAAGCATCAGGAAGTTTTTGATCTGGTGTTTAAACATATCCCCAAAGAGGAGTTCAATTATTATGAGCGTGTTTCCAAGATACTTCTGGGTGATGAGACCATAGACTATCCGATAGAATCCAATATCTGGCAGCTTCCAATGAACGAGCAGATCGAGTATATCATTTCGGTTATCTGTAACGGAGAACAGTCAGGGCGTCCGGAGCCGGGTAATTATGAGGAGTGGATACGCTGGAAGCTCGGTGATAAGATATGTGATGAATACATGATCCCTTATAATACGAAACTGTGGGGTGTAGAGCCAAAGGAAATGGATATAGACTGGCTCCATAAGATTCCAAGGGTCAACGTAAGAGAGGTGCTGCAGTATTGCCTTCAGCGGAAACAGGATGTTACCAAATTCCCAGCTCATATACATTTTTATTATCCGAAAAAAGGTGGATTCCAGGCGATCATAAATGCACTTGCAAAGGATGAACTCCCATACATCAAGTGTGGTGAAAAGGTTGAAAGCATCGTAAAGAATGATGATGCCTGGGTAATAAACGGAAAATATCAGGCCGGCAAAGTCATAAACACAACACCATGGTGCGATCTGTATGAAGCGCTTGGAAATCCGGTTGAACTGAAGAGTGACTTTGAAAAGATAAGATATAACAGGATCGTCGTTTCACTGTATGAGAAACATTATGACATCAATTGGCACTGGAGATATATCCCGGATAAGAATAAGCCGTATCACAGAGAATTCTATATCGGGAATTTTGCGCAGGACAGCGCAAAGAACGGTATTTATCTGGAAACAAATATCATCAATCATAAGGAAGGCAATTTAAAGATAGATGACCGTCCGGCCGTTGCGGAGTATGTTACGGATGCCGCATATCCTGTTCCTGTGATCGGGCATGCGGATGCGATAAAGAGGATACTTGATCATTACGGGCCGCTTGGTTTATACGGTGTCGGAAGATGGGGCCAGCATGAATACCAGAATGCGGATGTTTCGGTTCATGAAGCCATGAGGTTTGTTGAATCTTTGGATCGGGAAGGATAAGTCGGGATTGAAGGATAAAGAGATAATAAAAGAAGTCGAGAGCCTTCTTGAAATGTATGATATAGTTTTTCTCATGGGAAACGAGGACGAACCGGATATGGCAGTCCTTATTCAGGGATCGGAAGCTGTCAGGAAAACGGAAAAGAAGCTGGCATTTCTTACCGTAATGCCTTTTGATATAAGCTGTGACAGACACCTTGTCAAAGTCATCACCAAGGATGAAATGGATCTGCTGCTTGATCTGTATCGTACCTATGAGCCTTCGGACCGTCTCATTTATCTTAAGACATCAAACGTTTACGGCAGCATATGGAATTATGTGGATTCGGGGATTTTGAGCCGTGATGAAGCGATCGCGGCGTTTGTATTGTAAATGGTATGGAACAGTCGCATTATAATGAAATGACCGAAAACTATAATAAAGTGAAATCCAGCCTTGACGGGAAGGACATATTTCTTTTCGGTCACTGTGAAGCAAGTCTGTCCCTTATCGATCTTCTTTTAAGTGACGGATATCAGGTTCGGGCGATCCTTGATAATAACGGGGATAAATACGGGACCGTTCACAGAGGGATCCCGGTGGTCCCGCCTATGGAGGTCCTGGATCATCCGTCTGAGAACACAACAGTTCTTATCGTTATCCGGTTTTATGAAGCTATGCGAAAGCAATTGCTCGATATGGGGTTTGAAGGAACGATATTACGGCTGGTTGATCATAATACGTTTGCGGAATATTCTTTTTCGGAAGATACTTATGAGAGAAAGAGGGAAAGGCTTAACAGAGGGCGGTCACTCCTTGACGGCTTGAAGAAGGAACATCCGGATCTTTATATGATATTCTGTCCTTTCAATGCTCTTGGGGATGTATATCTGTGTGCATCATATCTTCCTTATTTTCTCGAGCGCAGAAACATAAAAGATTATATGATATGTGTGTTATCCGAGGGATGCCGGAAAGTGGCCCGGCTTTTCGGGACGCGGAATGTAACCGTGATCGCCCGGGATGAGATGGATCCGATGATCCAGGCGGTGATACATGATGAACCGGATGATGCATTTGTGGCTCATCAGGACAGACCGTATGTGATGAACATGCATAAAGCCCTTAAGATAAAAAGGATCACGTTGGAGGATATGTATCGTTGCGGAGTATTCGGCCTTGATCCCGAAACTGCGCCCGTTTTACCGACATGCTGGAAAGAATGGACAGGAAAGGATAATATAGAAGAGGGGAAGACGGTGATACTCTCTCCGTATGCGAAATCCGTTATCGCCCTTCCGGATCACATCTGGCAGGAGATCACGGATTCATACGGAAGCAAGGGTTTTAAGATGTTTACGAATGTAAGCGGTGATGAAAAACCGCTGCCCGGGACCGAACCACTCCGAGCCGAACTTTCGCAGATGAAATCCCTCCTTGAACTGGCAGGGACTTTTATCGGGATAAGAAGCGGACTGTGTGATGTGATAAAGACAGTTAATTGCAAAAAGACCGCGCTTTATCCGGATTACAATTATGGTGATACGAAATGGAAAGCTATTGAGATGTATGCGTTGGAAGGCTTTGATAATATTGTTGTAAATGACAGGAGGGAATATCAGTGGATATCGAATTAATGGCTTCAATGATGTGTGCGAATTATACCAATCTTGGTGAAGAGGTACATGCCCTTGATGAAGGAGGTATAGATTCTTTTCATATCGATATCATGGACGGAAGATACGTGCAGAATTTCGCCATGTCTTTAAATGATCTTAAGTGCATAAGATCACTTACGGATAAACCGCTTGATGTTCACCTTATGGTAGAACACCCAATCAATACTATAAGCCTTTTTACCGGCAGTCTTAACGAGGGCGATACCGTGTATATACATCCCGAAGCGGAATATCATCCGTCTACTACGCTACAGAGGATAATTGATGCGGGCATGATCCCCGGCATAGCAATAAATCCCGGAACAAGTATCGAAAATGTCAGGATGATGCTGAGGATAGTCAAGAAGGTTCTGGTAATGTCCGTAAATCCCGGCAATGCGGCGCAGATGTTCCTGCCGTATGTACGCGAAAAATACGATCAGCTTCTGGAACTCAAAAAGGATATGGACTTTGAGATATACTGGGACGGGGCCTGCGGCGCCGATAAGATAATGGAATATGCTCCGCTTGGCGTCAAGGGATTCGTACTGGGGACCACGTTGCTGTTCGGTAAAGGCAGGGATTATGGGGAGACGTTAAAGTCAATACGCGGGATGACAGTTTAGTGACCACAGTCCTTAAATAACCATGGTCCTCGGATCGACCACGAGGTGTCCGTTTTCATCATATTCAAGAAAGTCTTCGGGGATATCAAGCCCGCGCTTTATATGCTCCTTATAAAGGATATCGCGCTGTTCGTGATATGACGGATAGGCATGCTGGCTCGTGAATTTGAGCGGTATCTCATAATTACCGAATATATCGTGAAGGATCTTATCCGATGCCCGCGGTATGGGAACGTTCATAACGTTTTCATAAGGTACCAGTATCGTATCAGTGAAATATTCCTCCCTGAATCCGGGATCTTTATAGTAAAGCATCTGCTCGCGGTTTCCGACCCTTGCGCTTCCGCAGTCCTCACACAGGGCGCAGGCAAGGTCAAGGATACGAAGGATCTGAAGCTTCATCGGTTCGTTATCCGTGAAGGTATGAGCGAGTTCGGATTCTATAGTTTTAAGTATCGCATTATATTCCTTATATTCTTCACCTGAAATGCTCTTATCATCCACTTCCCACTGGAGCATGAGAAGCCTGTCAAGAAGCCTTATAAGCCTGTCCTGATAGGCAAAGTCATCCGGATCATCCGGTATCCTGTCAAAGACGTAAAGATCTATATTTACAACGTAAGGACATCCGTGAAAACGCTCTAGAAAAACCCTGCTAGTATCGAGCCTGGTCCCGTTTCCTATTCCGAAAGTCATTTCCTTGGGTGGAGTTGCTCCGGGAAGAAGAGTGGTTGAGGAAAGGTACGGGGGAAGCTCCAGGGGGAGCACTTCCATAAAGCGGTTGAAATCATTTCGCAGCATCGCAAAATCGATATCATCGTCCCAGGGGATAAATCCCTTATGCCGTACTGCTCCGATAAGTGAACCGTAGCATATTATATATCTGATCCCGTATTTGCGGCATACCGAATCCACCCACGAAAGGACCTCCAACTGGGAAGCCCAAAAGCGCTTCATCATGGCCGTTATGTGAAAACCGCACCTTGTTTCGTTCTGAAAATACCCTTCAGGAAAAGTAAGCATAATATCTCTTTCTACATGTCGTAATTCTGTATCATAACGGGCTTGCCGGCATTAAGCGCACCAAGCATCAGTTCTCCGGCATCGCCGTAATATGCATCACAGTCAAGCAGTACGTTCATAGCCTCACTGACGGAATCATTACGGTCCAGAATACCCCAGTCTTCATTGATGAACCGCTCGGTCATTTCAATAAAACTATCGATAACAGGTGAATCGTTTAACTTAAGGTATTCTTCTGTGCGCGACCATGGATGCCAGATGAGAGTCACCTGACCGGCCGACCGTTTGAACAGCTCGAGACTTCGTTTGATCTTATCGACAGCCGCTTCACCTTTTGAGAGGAGCGGGAGGATATCCGTGTAATAGAAAATCTTCTTCATATTATTGATTTCTCCGTCAGAGTCATGCTAACATATTTAGGTAGAATCGTCAATTTAAGCGACTTCCGGTCATGAAAGGAATCAGACATCTTGAATGCAAACGGAATACTGATCGTTATCGTATCATATAATTCCTGTCATCTTATCCGCAATTGTATTGACAGTATCAGAAATGAAAGCGGCATCGAAAAATATAAGATCGTCGTTGTGGACAATGCATCCACCGACGGAGCTGCTGAATGGCTTAAGGAACAGGAGGATATACTCCTTATCCAAAATGATGCAAATGAAGGGTTCGCTCCTGCGTGCAACAGGGCTGTGAAGGCCACAGCAGGAACGGAATATGAGGATTACGACGTCTTTCTTCTGAATAACGACACCAGGCTGACTGAAGGTGCCCTTGCCAATCTCAGGGAGATATTATACAGTGCCGATGATATCGGGGCTGTTGGCAGTGTGTCGAATTACGCGGGAAACGGCCAGCAGATCGATGTTGTGTTTGATAAAGTCGAAGATTATCTTGAGTACGGCAGGCGCATAAACAGGATGAGACCGGTCGTTAAGGAGCTTGTCCGTCTTTCGGGTTTTGCAATGCTCATTAGAAAGGAAGCATGGGATAAGGCCGGGGGATTCGATGAAGATTTTGCCCCCGGTTATTTCGAGGATGATGCACTGTCAATGGAACTTATGAAAAACGGGTACAGGCTCATGCTCGTTAAGAACAGCTTTATATATCATGCCGGCAGCCAGAGTTTTTCAAAAACCGATTTCAATTCTCTGTTAAATGACCACAGGCTTTTGTTTGAGAGAAAATACGGATTTGATATCATCGACCATGCATATCCTGACGATGCGATGATATCGGGCCTTGTGCCGCATCCCGGTACAGGCCTTAGGATCCTTCGGGTAAACAGCGGTCTCGGAGCCGACCTTAAGGCTTTTAGGAGTATGTTCCCGGACAGTGAGTGCGTGGGTTTTGAAAGCAACAAGGCTCTTTATGAGATATCAAGGCATACCGAGAAGGTGTTTGATTCCTATGAAAGCCTGACTGAATCATATGATAAGGGATACTTTGACGTTCTCATCGTTAATGAAGGATTTAAGAGTGAGGTCCCGCAGGAGATAAAGGAAAAGGTTGTCGGACTGTGCAAACCGGATGCGCGCCTTCTTGTCAGTTATCCCGGATACATGTCAATACCGTATGAGAGCATAAAGATGATCATATGGGATCTTGATGATACTTTATGGAACGGAACGTTAAGCGAAACGGGAATAACACTTAGCGAAACAAATATCGCGCTCATCAGGATGCTGACCGACCACGGTATAGTAAACAGCATTTCATCCAAGAATGATGAAGCACCGGCTGAGGATAAACTTAAAGAGTACGGTATATGGGACTGTTTCGTATTTAATAACATAAACTGGGATGAAAAGGGAGCGCAGATCGCATCCAAGATCCGCGATATGGGGCTTCGGGCCGAGAACGTCCTGTTCATGGACGATAATCCGAGGAACTTAGAAGAAGCTAAGCATTATAACGATAAGCTCATGACCGCAACACCGGGGATCATACCGTATCTTATCAGGTATTATTCGCAAAAGCAGCCGGGAGACCTTAAACATACGAGACTGGCTCAGTATAAACTCCTCGAACGCAAGACAGAAGCAATGACTCCGGGAGTGTCGAAGGAGCAGTTCCTGTATGACAGTAATATACGCATAACGGTAAACAGGAACTGCCTTGAGGAGATCGACAGGATCCATGAAATGGTCTCAAGGACCAATCAGCTTAACTTTACCAAGAACAGAGATGACAAGACCCTGCTGACAAGGCAGATAACGAATGACTGGAATGACTGTGCCTATATCAAAGTGCGGGATAACTTCGGCGATTACGGTATAGTCGGTTACTACTGCTACAATACTCGGGAAAAGGTAATGGAGCATTTCCTGTTTTCCTGCCGCGTGCTCGGTATGGGTATTGAGCAGTATGTATATAACCTGCTCGGATGTCCGGAGTTTGAGATTAAACAGCCCGTGGCCGCAACGCTCGCACATGATAAGGAAGTGCCGTGGATAACGGAGTCAACGCAGGAAGCGATCACCGAAGACAGGATAAAGGGTAACCGCGTCCGTATACTGCTTAAGGGTCCGTGTGACATGAGCGCGATCGAGCCGTATCTTTCGGGAGCAAACATCACGACAGAGTTTAATTATATTAATGACCGCGGATTTGTTACAACCGGTCAGAATCACTCCGTTCATATAAGAGAAAGCGCGCAGCTGTCGGAAGATGAGATAAATGAGATAATAAACGAAGTACCTTTCATCGTAAAGGGTGATTTCGAGACCAAGATATTCACAGAGAAGTATCATGTCATCTGCTACAGCCTTATCCAGGATTTAAGTGCCGGCCTGTATAAGAAAAAGGGTGCGGACCGGTATATAGGGTTCGGCAGCAGGAATTACGACCTTACATCCCCGAAGTATTCCGAGCGGTTTATAAAAAAAGAGATACAGGGACACGGTTTTGATTTTACTCAGGAAGTGATAGACAACTTCAGTGCAGGCTGGGAGTTTGTCGGAGGCATATCCTTAGAGCAGCTCCTTGACGATCTTGATTATATCTATGAGAACGTTCCGGGCAAACCCCTTATCATACTACTTGTCGGAAGCATGATCGACTATGAAGGATATAATGAGGAGTTTGACGGGCTTGGAGAGATATACAGGGAGATAAATCCCGTGATCGAAGCATTTGCTGAAGATCATGAAAGGATAAAGGTCATCGACCCGACGCAGTTTATCCGTTCCCAGGATGATTTCGAGGATTGCATCAACCATTTCGGCAGAAACGTCTACTATGAGATGGCCGGAAAAATATGTGAATATATAAATGAATATCTGTGAGGATTGATTTATAAATTTTGAAGGGGGGAGATTTAAGATGGGCAATAATGAAGAAGTTATGCGGCAGTTAAAGCGTTTTAACGAGACCGGAAAGCGGATAGAGGGACTTTTTGAACTTCCGGACGCAGAACAGATACTGAGCGGGCTCTTTGAAGCATTTGAAGAGGTACAGGATGTATTCCGTCAGATATTGACTTTTCCCGAAAGCGAGAGGATCGAAGGGATCCTTGTACGTTATATGGAAACGCTTGCGGGAATTTCCGAAAGGATCGAGCAGGGCGTTTATGACAGACATGACTTTTCAATTCTTATGGTCGAACACAGGGTACGTGTGGTCGACAAATTACTGCGGGTGCTTCTGAAACAGGGATCATCCGTCTCTTTGGACGATCCGGATTTTTCGTCTTTCATGGAGCGCTACAGCGGGATCGCACTTGACCGGTTCGGGGATGATCGTATATTATCCCGGATTGATAACTATGATCGTGTTTATATCTGGGGATCGGATCACGAATCGATACTGACATATATTTGCTTTGTCCATATGAACAGTGCTGAAAGGATCACCGGTTTCTTATGTGAGGACGGAGGAGAACAGATCCTTGATAAGAAGGTGGAAGGTGTTTCCGACATTTTCTTTAAACAGGACGATGCGGTGATCTTATGCGGTGACAGGCCGATCAGGAAGGATGATGTCAGATATCTTGAGAATATCGGAATAAGCAATCTGATCGAATGGAACGTATATGATGAACGCGGTTATGGTTATTACGCGGGTTTGCGCGAGGAGATGTATGCGAGTGAACTTAAGTTTTGGTTTCGTGAGATGACAGGGAAAACACTTGACCTTGACAATCCAAAGGGATGGAATGAAGGAATACAGTGGATGAAGTTAAATGAAAGCGATGCGTTAAAGACGCGGCTGGCAGATAAATTTCTGGTCCGCGATTGGGTTAAGGATAAGATCGGAGAGGAATATCTTGTTCCATTATATGGTGTCTGGGACAGTTTTGATGAGATAGATATCGATGCGCTTCCTGATAAATTTGTTTTAAAATGCAATCACGGAAGCGGATTTAATCTTATTGTAGATGATAAAAAAAGCATAGACTGGGCCTTCGAAAAAGAACGGTTCGACATCTGGATGAACAGCAACTTCGCATTCATTTTCGGACTGGAACTGCATTATAAAGATATCCCTCCTAAAATTCTGGCAGAGAAGAAGCTTGAGGTCGCCGGTAAGCATGACATAGACGATTACAAAGTATTTGTCTTTCAGGGAGAAGTTAAATTCATTCAGGTGGATGTTGACCGCTTTGTAAATCACAGAAGAAATATCTATTCCAAAGACTGGGAACTTCTGCCATACAGGATAGGGTTTCCTACCGCACCGGATGTGATAATAGACAAGCCGGATTGTCTTGATGAATTGCTGCGGGTTTCCGAGACCTTAGGAAAAGGATTCCGCCATGTGAGGGTGGATTTCTACATCGTGGATGATCATATATATTTTGGCGAGATGACGTTTACTCATGGAAGCGGGATGGAGAAAGTAGAACCCGAGAGTTTCAATCTGGAAATGGGGAAATGGATGGGGTTTTAAAGAAAGGAAAAGGTTGATATATGAAAATAATTGTAAATTTGGAAAACGACAAGTCAAGATCTGATTTTTATCTGAATTATATGAGGGATGTCTTCCCTGAAAGAGTAAACGATATTATCCTCATAGCGATACTTCCTACGGATGAGTTTAACAAGTGGGCTTCGGAACAGACGGATATCACATATATATACTTTGAGGAGCCAACTACCGCCGGAAGTGCATTCAACCAGGTTATCGAAGGACTTGCTTTGGAAGATGATGTTTTGATAATGGATGACTGTCATATTCCGCTCGCCAACAGTTTTGATTATCTTGAAAAGGGACTTATTACCGCAGATAAGGCGTTTGCGGTAGGCCCGGTATCAAACTCGTTTAATTATCTTCAGCGTGTCGAATGGGCTGATGCCGAGGAGGCCATGGAGTGGAGCGGCCGGCAGCAGGAAAGCGAACCGGAAGAAACCCTTGGGCTTCACAACGGAGTTATATTTTTTAGCCGCGCCGTGATAGATGGCAGAAATACCTTTGATGATAAGGCCGGGAATGTTTTCGATATGGTGATCGAAAAATGTATCCGTGGATTTCTGGATCACGGCAGGATGTATATCTGCCGTAATTCCGCATTCTGGGATGTCAGAGGCAGTGATTACAGGGATAATCAGATTGCTGATATAGATCTGCTTGAGAAAAATTTTGGAATTCATTACCTCAACCTCGGAGGCAATGCTCTAATAATTGATGATGTGCTGAACCTTTTTGACGCTGACGAAGAGGTAAAGATCCTTGAAATTGGCTGCGACTGTGGCGGAACGCTGTTCAGAATAAAAAAGACGATCAAAAATGCTGAACTTTACGGGACAGATATAAATGAAAATGCATTAAAATTTGCAGCAGAATTTGCGACCGTTAAGGCGGGCAATATAGAAAATAAGGATCTGGATTTCGGAGTTAATAATTTTGATGTTATCATTTTCGGAGATGTTCTTGAACATCTGCGTGATCCTCTCGGGGTTCTTATTTTCTGTAAAAAACTGTTAAAGACCGGAGGGCGTATAGTTGCCTCGATACCGAATCTTATGAATATAGAAGTTATGAGACTGCTGCTTAACGGAGACTTTACTTATGCCGAATACGGACTGCTTGATAAGACTCATATACATATGTTTACATTTAACGAGATTAAAAGGATGTTTGTTGACGACGCCGGATACACTATCGAGAAGATGTCAATGAACGGTGAATTGTCTCCCGAGAATGACAGGCTGGCAGATGAACTCCTCAAACTCGGGAAAGCTGAGAAATTCATGTATCAGGCCTACCAGTTCCAGGTTGTTGCCCGTTTTGACGGATAAAGACATATACGGAGGAATACAGTATGGATCAGTTTGATGATATCGTAAAGCTCATAATCACGATGTCTGAATATCTGAAAGGCGGAAAGATGGCCTGTGCGCAGATACCGGTTGAGGATCTGCTCGTATTTGTTTCTGAAGAGTACGCGATGCTGGCTCTTGATCCAAATGAAGCGGTACGAATATACAGGGAGTTGCTTGCCGGATGTGTGGGCAGGAATGATATTGAAGGGACCTGCGCCGTTCTCGACTCGCTTGTTCTTGAGAATATAACGATGAAGGAACTGTATGAGAAGAAGGAGGCAAAGATCGATCTCGGTGATCCGGCCATACCCTGGCGTATCGAAACGTTTTATCACAGAAACCGCGAAAAAATCCGAAGATCGGGTGGTGCTTCGGATGATAAAAAAAGCACAGACAGGTTCAGCGGAAGATGTGCGGTATATACTGCCGTAACCGGGGGATATGATTCCGTACGCGATCCCGAGTATGTTGATGAGAGTATAGATTATTATCTTATTACCGATAATGATAATATATCTTCCGACGTATGGAAGATCATCAAAGCAGATAACCCGGAAGGACTTGACCCCGTCCGCCTGGCAAGAAGGATCAAGATCATGGGCAGCTGGGATTATCTCAGTGCTCATGATTATACGGTATGGATAGACGGAAAACTCTGCATCACCGGAGATATCAGGGATTATATCAGCAGATATTCCGAGGGATCCCCGATAATATGCTTTAACCATTACTTAACCGACGATGTTTATCAGGAAGCAGAGAATTGTCTTTTGCTGAACCGTGATCTTCCGGAGATCATAAACGGCCAGATGAACAGATACAGGAAAGAGGGACTTCCCGAACACAGCGGGCTGGTTGATTCATGTATGCTTATAAGGGATGTGCATGATGAGATCCTGAAAAAAACAATGGAGGACTGGTGGCGGGAGGTCAGGGACTGGAGCAAAAGAGACCAGTTAAGCTTTAACTATGCCTGCTGGAAGAACGGGCTTATGTATGATACTTCTCCACTGGTCTCATTCAATAATCAGTATGTAAAGACCTATGGACACGGGTGAGGGATAAAATGTTTAAAGTAAAAGTTGTTGCATTGGATATTATAGGAAATGCTCTTACATGGCTTGATGCAAACGGTGATGAAGAGCATATGGAGTTATGCGAGATAATAACGCTTGATGATGACAGCCCTGTCCCGATATGGGATCTTCCGTTGTATGATAACTGGGATATACTTCTCGTATTTGAAAAAAATTTCAGATCATCCATAGAAGGTATCCTTGAGAAACTCGGTATTCCGGAAGACAGGATCATATATCCGATGGATATGGAAGGATCTCTTGCTAAAAATGCTTATATTTCTTCCTATATATTCGGCGATCAGATAAGAAAGGCATTAAGATATCTGTCATACAGGGAAGCCGGCTCGAGATATGCACTGGGTGAACCGGATGGCATGACATATGTTAATGTTTCAACCGATGATATCATCCTGCCCAATATGCTGATAGATGATAAGAACTGGTCAGATGAGGAGATGGTATTGTTTTATGATCTTGCAAAGAAATATTTTACGTTTAATGAGAAGCAGGATCTGTTTTGCGATATAGGTGCAAATATAGGAACCACATGCATTTATTTTAAAAAGAGGATTGACGGTGATGTGCATATACTTGCATTTGAACCATCATATGAAAATCATAAGCTGCTGTGTGTTAATGCATTGCTTAATGATCTCGATCTTTCTGAGCACTTGTTTGTAAGGAAAGGGTTATCGGATAAAAATTCATCAGCCTTGCTTAACTATGATGCGGGTAATCCCGGCGCAAGTTCGGTCATTATGGAAAAAAGTGATGTATCCGATGAGATAGAACTGGTGACTTTGGACAGCTATCTTGAGAAAAATGGGATTTCCTCCGGCCGGATAAAATATATATGGGTGGATGTGGAAGGTTTCGAAGGCCGTTTTCTTGTCGGTGCACGTGATACCCTCGGCAAGATAAATGTTCCGGTGATTATGGAGTTCACACCATATTTTTATTCAAAAAGGGATGGCGAATTTGAACTTCTTATGGATGAGATGGAAAGAAATTTTGATTCTTTCATATGCTTACAGCATACCGAATGGGGAAAACTGCCTGTCAGCCGCCTGCGTAAAGAGAAGGATAATCTCGCTATCCAATGGGATCTGTTCCTTATAAAAGACGCAGGGTGATATTTAGTTGATAAATTACTCTAAAGTAAATCCAAAATCGGTCGATAATAATAATGTGATCAGTTAAGGATGAACTGAACACGAATTTATTATATCAAAGAAGGAGTTGATTTTATGCGTATCGAAGCGTATAACCAGATAGGCCAGATATATGCGCCGAAGAAGACATACGGAACATCCAAGACAAATTCCGTAAGCCGTACCGATCAGGTGCAGATATCAAGCCTTGGCAAGGACATCCAGACCCTGAAGCAGGCGGTTGCGTCAGCACCCGATGTAAGGGAGGAACTGACGGCACCTATCAAGGCTAAGGTTCAGAGCGGAAGTTACGATGTCAGCACGGATGATTTTGCCGGCAAGCTGCTTGCGGCATTTGGAGCGTAGGAGGTAGTATAAGTGGCCAGCTTAATGGAAGAACTCATTGATTGTCTCGAATCGGAAGAGAAGGAGTTTAAGCGGCTACTTGTACTGTCACAAAACAAGACTCCGGTGATAGTTGGAAACAAGATCACGGAGCTTGAAAAGATCACGGATGAAGAGCAGATCATTGTAGGCAGGATCACCGCGCTGGAAACGAAACGTGAGGCTGTCACCAAGGATATCGCGGAAGTTATCAACAAGGATGTTGAAGAATTGAAGTTGACAACTTTAATAGAGTTGATGTCGAATCAGCCTGAAGAGCGCAAGCGCCTGTCAGCGGTCCATGACAATCTGTCAACGACCGTGAAGCAGGTAAGACAGATCAATGAGAGTAATGCACAGCTCATTGGCAACGCTCTTGAAATGGTTAATTTCGATCTCAGCGTGGTACAGGCCATGAGACAGGCGCCGGAAACGGCTAATTACTCAAAGGGGGCCATCAACACGGGTTCCATGCTGGGCGGATCGGCAGGAGGGTTCGACGCCAAACAATAGCATGACCGGGGTGATGGTATGAGTCTTATCAGTGGTTTACATGTAGGAACATCAGGATTACAGACAAGTCAGAATGCGCTGAATGCAACGGCGCATAATTTATCCAATATAGAAACAACAGGATACGTAAGGCAGCAGGTCTTATTGGGCGACCGGAAGTATAATAATGCCGGCAACAGTGCGGCAGTCGGACCCCAGCAGGCCGGCCTTGGCGTTGAATTTTCAAAGATCCGTCAGGTGAGGGATTATTTTCTTGACCTCTCATACAGGCGGGAACTGGGACGCGGTTCATTCTATGATATATGCCATGAGACCACGAATGAACTTGAGACCCTGCTCGGAGAAATGAACGGTGCGGCATTCCAGGATACGATAGATCATCTGTGGACGGCTGTGGAAGAACTCCAGAAGGATCCGAGCAGCTCGGTTACCCAGGGACAGTTCGTTAATGTGTGCAGCCAGTTTATTGACAGGGCCGCTTCCGTATATGACGGTCTCGCGGAATATCAGGATAACTTAAATTCGCGGATCAAGGACATGGTCGACAACATCAACGACATAGGTGAGAAGATATGTAAGTTCAATCAGAGCATACTGAACATAGAACTCGGTGCCGAATCCGCCAACGATCTCAGGGACCAGCGAAACCTCTTAATGGATGAACTTGGCAAATACGTACAGTATGATTATACGGTCAATTCAGACGGAGTCGTGGAAGTTCGGATCGAAGGTGAAGCCTTCATATCAAGGGGCAGGGATAAGCCTTTTGAGATGGGATATACGGTAGATAATTCGACCGGTTTTTACACACCTACCTGGCCGTGGGCCAAGGATCAGCCGGTATATGACTGTTCCCAGGAAATATCGACCGCAAAGAATACCAATATAGGAATGCTTAAGGGCCTGGTCCTTGCAAGGGGTGACAGAAGGGCTAATTATTCGGATATATCTTCAAACTATTACGATTCGGAAACGGGCGAGACCGTAGACCTTTACAACAAAGGCGCAACGGGCAAGATGGCAACGGCCAATTCGATAGTAATGAATGCGATGGCTGAGCTTGACCAGCTGGTGCACAAGGTAGTAACGGATATAAATGATGCGCTCGCAGGCGAGAACGTTCCCGGTGCCACCCGTACCTATGCGGATGAAAAGTCATGCCCGAAGGAACTGTTCGTAAGGCTTGGAACCGAGAGATACGAGCTTAACGGCTCGGGTGAATATGAATATGTTGCCGAGGATACGTCGGGGAGTCCCGCAAACGTTTCGACAATGTATACACTGTCAAATATAAGGGTAAACGGCGAGATGCTTAAGCAGCCTACGCTTCTTGGCTATCCGGATTCGGGATTCCTTAAGCCCGACAAGACCGTAGACCAGGATAAGGCAGATGCACTTGCCGATGCGTTCAGCAAGCCGTCGCTCATCCTTAATCCAAATGTCACCAAACAGAGCAATTATAAGGATTATTATGCCGATATGTTAAGCCTTGCATCCAATTCGGGCAATGTTTACAAGAGCTTCTCGGAGGCACAGGCACTCACCGTGGATTCACTTGATGATTCAAGACAGCAGATAATGGGTGTGAACAGCAGTGAGGAACTGAACAATATGATCAAGTTCCAGAATGCATATAACGCATCGAGCCGCTTCATAAATGCGGTAAGCGAGATGCTTGAGCATCTGATCAACAGGTTAGGTGGGTGATCAACATCATAAGGAGGACCACGAAGCGGGGGATTCCTTATGACAACCAATACAGTGGATTAGGAGGGAACTTAGAATGCCGTCACAATTTTTCGGATTAAACATAGCTTATACGGGATTACAGGCATCCAATGCATGGCTCACTACGACAGCCAATAATATCGCGAATGTTGAGACCGAAGGTTATGCACGCCAGAAGGTGGTTCAGGAGGCAGGACAGGCCTTAAGGACATTCACTTCATACGGTATGGCCGGATCGGGTGTAGATGCCAAGGCGATAGAGCAGATAAGGAACCAGTTCTACGATCTGAAGTACTGGAATTCAAATGCGACTCTCGGAAGTTATGAGGTCAAGGAGGATTACGTTAAGCAGATCGAGGATTACTTCACCGAGACAGATACGGTTGAGGGTTTCGGAAGCATCTATTCGGCAATGTTCTCGGGACTTGAGGAAGTATATAAGAGTGCAGGCTCCGCTTCCACCAAGATCCAGTTCCTGTATCTGGCCGGCAACCTCGGGGAATACTTCAGTTCAATGCACAATAACTTAAGGAAACTCCAGGAGGACGCCAATCTTGAGATAAAGAACCAGGTGGACTCGATAAATACCTTAGGTTCGGAGATCGCCTCAGTAAACAAGCAGATAAACAAGATAGAGATAAACGGTATCATAGCAAATGAACTAAGGGATAAAAGGGCAGTCCTTATTGACAAGTTAAGTAAGATAGTCGATGTGGAAACCCAGGAATATCCTATATATACGGAAGAAGGCGGAACGATAGAATCAGGCGCCAATCGTTTTATCGTAAGGATAGCCGGCGGCCAGGAGCTCGTAAACTGCTATGAGTACAATACACTTTCATGTGTGGCCAGGGATTACAAGGTCAATCAGTCCGATGCAGAGGGACTGTATGATATCATGTGGTCCAACAATCTTGAATTCAACCTGTACGGAAGGAACTTAAACGGTACCCTTAAGGGACTCGTTGAGGTAAGGGACGGAAATAATGAGGAGTATTTCCACGGAATAGTCAAGGATACCACAACATATGATGCCGGGACCAATACATCCAAGCTTGTCGTATCGGCGGATCAGGATTATATGCGCGATATCATGAAGTGTACCTTGAGCGAGGAAGGCGTGATAACGGTCTCCAACAAGAGGTTTGAGTATACCGATTGGGAATACGATGCAGCAGCACAGGAATACACGTTTACCGTCAATGATAACGCAACCCAGTTTATAGACAGCGGGGCAGCGGTAGGAAACTCGATACAGTATCAGGGCATCCCGTATTATCAGGAGCAGATGAACGAGTGGGTCCGCCAGTTCGCCATGACGATGAACGCTATCGAACAGACCGCAAAGGATTCAAACGGTAATCCCGCCGAGGTACTGTTCGCGGGCAAGAAGATGGCTGAAGACGGAATGCATATGTTCGGAGACGACAATGAAAACTTCAGCTCATCCGGAGATAACTATTACCGCCTGACTGCGGAAAACATGATCGTTAACAGAAACATGGTAAAGGATGCATCGAAGTTCCTTACGAATTCCGATCCGGATCAGGGACAGGACCAGCAGGATATACTGAATGAACTGATGGATGTCCAGATAAATAAGGATAAGATGAGCTTCAGAGGATGTTCATCCAAGGAATTCCTCGAGTGCGTACTCGCAGACGTTGCTCTAAATGCCAGCAATGCGATCACTTTCTCAAAGAACTACGAGAACATCACGAACTCTATTGTAAACCAGAGGCTTTCTGTAATGGGAGTCGATAACGATGAAGAAGCACTGAATCTGGTCAAATTCCAGGAGGCATATAACCTTTCGGCTAAGATGATCCAGGTATTTACCGAAATATATGACAGACTGATATTAAATACCGGTGTATGAACCGCCTTTTGGCAGTAATGACAGCTTCGGTCCATTTGCAAACATAGGGAGGTCTGCAATATGAGAATAACAAACGGCATAATCAATAATAATACGAAGAGCAATATCCTTGTAAATAAGGAGTACTCCGACAAATATAATACGATGGTCGCTACCGGCCAGAAGATCACGAGGCCGTCGGATGATCCCATCATTGCTATAAGGGCATTGAGGCTTAACAATAATATTTCCGAGATCAACCAGTATTACGGAAAGAACATACCCGATGCCGAGGCCTGGCTTGAGATTACCGAGACGGCACTGCTTCAGGCTGAGGGCGTTCTTGAGGATGTACAGAAGCAGCTGACCCAGGGCGCTTCCGATGAAAATACAACCCAGAACCGCAAGGATATCTTAGAGAGTCTTAAGGGACTTAAGGACCAGATATACTCGGCCGGCAATTCCGATTATGCGGGAAGGACCGTGTTTACCGGATACAGGACCGGAGAGTCACTTACGTTCATGAATTCGGAGACGAATCTGCGCACAATGGTCCAGAACTTCACAAATAAGGATTTTGAGACCATGACCTATATATCCGGATCATATCATAAGGATATAACTGATCTTACGGCATATGATTCTGCCACCGACAGTCAGACAACGGTAAAGAGCAATGAGGTTTTCAGGTTGAGGCTTGGGTATGATAACCTTACCGCCGATCAGTTAAAGATAAACGATGACGGCACTACCGGGGCACTCACGCAGAAGTTTACAGTCAAAGACGCAAACGGTAACGTGCTTATCGAGGCAGATGTTGATATACAGGCGATCGGAACCGATCATGACGCAAATGACCTGCTGTATACGGATATAGATCCGGACGGTGTCAGGCTCATTACCACCACGGGAGAACTGATACTCGGTGCAAACGTGGCGGAGCAGATGCGTAAGGAAGGGTCCAATTCCTCGTTTGAGTATTCAAAGGATGACTGGAGAAAGAACGATCCAAGGCCCGAGCACTACTATGCGACAAAGATGTACGATCCGGAAGCCGGACGTCTTATAAGGTATAATTACAGCGAGGATGAAACGAAGGCTGAGGATGCACCCGACAGGTTCTATGCGGATTTCAAGGATCAGAAGATACAGTATGAGATAGCATATAACCAGAAGATCGAGATAAACGTCAACGCGGATGAAGTGTTCAAGACTTCGATCGCAAGGGATGTGGATGAACTACTCCAGGTGACCCAGAACTGTCAGGATGCTTATGATAAGCTCCAGAAAGCAAAGGAACTTGAGAAGAACATAGATAAGTATTCCGATCCCGAAAAGCAGAAGATAAGGGAACTGAATGATGCGCTCCAGAAGGAATTCGATCTTTATAAGGAGAAGATGCAGAAGATGTTCTCTCGCGGCCTTACGATATTTAAGGGCTACTCGGAGGAGATGAACAATAAGATAGCTGCTTACGGAAGCTTAAGCAACAGGCTTGAGCTTACCAAATCAAGGGTCGGAGACCAGATGTTGAACTTCAAGGAGCTTGCCGATGATAACATCAATGTCGAGCTTACGGAGTCCGCGATAGACCTTAAGAATGCCGAGCTTGCCCTTGATGCGGCCCAGCAGGCGGCAGCCAAGGTGGCAAAGGTTTCCTTGCTGAATTATCTGTAGTATGATAAACTGAAATACAGGATATTTGGGTCCGGTCTTTAAGAAATGATCGATATAAATGATGGAAGGGAGAAGAAAATGACGATTGAAACCAAGTTGTTCGGCGAAATAGAAGTAGACAGCAGTAAGCTCATAAATTTCCCGCAGGGCATAGTAGGATTCCCGGAGCTTAAGGATTTCATGCTCATACATGACGGTGAGGGAAACGGAAGCATCAGATGGCTGCAGTCCGTACAGGAACCCGCTTTTGCGATGCCTGTTGTTGATCCGCTCAGTATCATACCCGACTATAATCCCGATATCGAAGATGAACTCTTAAAGCCCCTCGGAGGTATAACGGGCGAGAACATGCTCGTTCTGGTAACGATCACGGTTCCCAAAGAGATCGAAAAGATGTCCGTTAATCTCAAGGGCCCCATAATAATAAACAGCGAGTCGCTTAAGGCTGCACAGCTCATAATCGATGATGACAAATATCAGGTCAAGTTCCCGGTTTATGAGATACTTAAGGCGGCAAAAGAGAAGGCAGGTGAGTAGGAATGCTGGCATTATCAAGGAAAAAAGATGAATCGCTTGTCATCGATAACTGCATAGAGGTGACCATACTCGATATAAGGGGCGATCAGGTCAAGATCGGAATAAGTGCTCCAAAGGAGATACCTATATACCGCAAGGAGGTATATCTGCAGATACAGGAAGCCAATAAGCAGGCAATGGATACATCCGCTGCTGATGCGCTTAAAAAGATAATGTGATAAAAACCGCCGTAAGGCGGTTTTTAAATATCTTAGTTATTTATAAATCGGTCTTAAGTTATTGAAATATTGTCCGATATACAACATAGATACCTATCGTTATCTTTGTTTTTATGCAAAGGAATGCAACCGATCCGCGCAGATGCGGAAGTAACATGGAGGTGAAGCGAAATGTCGATCGAACCGGTAAACAGTGCGATGACCTTACAGGCGCAGCCCATACAGAGTGCTCAGGCAGCCCGTCCCGCAGTACCCGTCGATAAGCCGGCAGCAGAATTTAAGGAAGCGGCATCCCAGGATGCGGCTCAGGCAGTTGATAATAAGACTGTCATCGTTGATTCGGCAGGCAAGACCGATGCCGAAGGGGAAGGTGCCCAGCAGCAAGGCGGAGAGGCAAGCCAGAAGCAGCTTAAGGAGGCTGTTAAGGATCTGCACAAGAAGTTGGATAATTCCAACAATGAAGTAATGTTTGGTGTTCATGAAGCTACAAAGAGGGTAACCATCAAGATAGTAGATAAGGACACTAAGGAAGTAGTTAAGGAATTCCCGCCCGAAAAGACGCTTGATATGATAGCCAAGGTCTGGGAAATGGCAGGGATCTTAGTTGACGAGAAGAGATAGGAGGTGTTCATATGGCTATAAGGATAACAGGTATGGCTTCCGGTATGGATACCGAGGCGATGGTTCAGGATCTCGTCAAGGCATACAAGACCAAGGGAGCAAGTTATACCAAGACCCAGAAAAGGGGAGAACTCAAGCAGGAAGCATGGAAGTCTCTGAATAAGAAGATCAAGAGCTTCAACAGCAAATATGTTTCCAACATGAAGATGTCTTCATATTATTCGCAGAAGACGACCAAGGTTTCGGATTCCACCAAGGCGTCGGTAGTAACGTCCGATGGTGCTGTTAACGGAAGCCAGACGCTTGAGGTCGAAGAGCTTGCTACGGCAGGATATCTTACGGGCGGCAAGCTTGCAAAGGGGACTACGGCAGATACCACGCTTAAGGATCTTAATCCGGAGTTCACCGGAGGCAAGATAACCATAAACCGCGGAGAGGGTAAGGAACCTCTTTCGTTTGATGTCACTGAAGATACCAAGATAAGTGATGTCGTTAAACACTTTACCGATGCCGGATATAATGCGAGTTTTGATGAGACGAGCGGAAGGTTATTCATAAGCGCCAAGGAATCGGGAGCAGATAATGACTTTACGCTGACCGATGAAGGCGGAGCGCTTGAAACATTAAGGCTCGTCGATCATAAGGACGGAGCGGAAGACGGAGCGGTAAAGCTTGACGGACAGAATGCCAAGATCAAGTTAAACGGTGCGGTATTTGAGTCTACGAGCAATACCTTCAGCATTAACGGCCTTACCATAACCGCCAAGGAGAAGACGAACGGTACGGCGATCTCGATCAATACTGACACAGACTATGATGCCGTATATGATAAGGTAAAGGCTTTTATAAAGGATTACAGCGAACTCATAAATGAGATGGATAAGCTGTATAATGCACCTGCAAACAAGGGATACGATCCTCTTACCGATGATGAAAAGGAAGCAATGTCCGATTCGGAGATCACGAAGTGGGAGGATAAGGTAAATGAATCCCTGCTGCGCAGGGACGGAAGCCTTTCATCGGTATCCAACGTACTTAAGAATGCCATGCTCCAGAGCTTTGATATCGGTGGAACTTCGTATTCGCTTTCAAGTTTCGGTATCGGAACGCTCAGCTATTTCACGGCACCGGATAATGAAAGGAATGCTTATCATATAGACGGTGATCCTGATGACAGCGATACCGCCGGCAATCCCGATAAGTTAAAGGCAGCCATTGCAGCTGATCCGGAGACGGTTTCATTATTCTTCCAGAAACTCGCCACGAACATGAGCGATCAGTTAGGTAAACTGAGCGAGACATCAAGTACGAGATCGCACGGAAACTTCTATGATGATAAGCAGATGAAGTTAGATCTTCAGAAATATGAAGCCCAGGTAACCAAATGGGATGATTATGTTAAGAGCATAGAAGATAAGTATTACAAGCAGTTTGCCAAGATGGAATCAGCTATGACAAAGCTTAATTCCCAGCAGAATTATATCGCAGGCATGTTTGGCGGCTGACCAGTAAAATAATAAACACATTCAGGAGGAACCGGTATTATGGCCATGCAGAATAATGCATATGCGCAGTACAACAGAAATAAGATAATGACGGCATCGCCGCAGGAATTAACTCTTATGCTGTATGACGGAGCCATCAAGTTCTGTAATATAGCTATGGCGGGAATAGACGAGAATGACATCCAGAAGGCCCACGACAATATAATGAAGGTACAGGCCATAATAGAGGAATTCCAGATGACTCTGGACTTCAAGTATCCGGTTGCCAATGATTTCAACAATGTGTATAATTATCTTATGACAAGGCTTCGTGAGGCCAATATGACAAAGGATAATGAGATACTTAAAGAGGTATCCACCCACCTTCACACGATGCGCGATACGTGGAAGGAAGCCATGAAGCTGGCCGCGAAGTAGGAGGAAGTATTGGAAAGCACCGGAAATTATCTACAGATAATGATAGACAGCCTTGATAAGAAGGGTGTCCTGCTTGACCGGCTGATCGAGAAGAATAAGGCCCAGTATGAATGCATAAAGGGCAAGGAGTACGGAAACGTAGACTGGGATGCATTCAACCTTCTGGTATCGGAGAAGGAAGTCGCGATCGATAAGATCATAGAGATCGATGACGCGTTTTCCGATCTGTATGAAAGGGTTAAGGATGAGGTCACAGGTAACCGTGAAGCGTACCGTGAGCAGCTTATCAAGCTTCAGGAGCTCATTACAGTTCTTACGGAGAAGGGCGCTCAGATCCAGACCGGAGAAGAGAGAAACAGGCAGATAATAGACGGTATCTTCCAAAAGACAAGGCAGCAGATCAAGACCCAGCGCACCAGTTTAAATGCTGCAAGCAGTTATTATAAGACCATGAGTAATTCGGTGGTCCGGGCGGCTGAGGATTCGATCCTGGATGCCAAAAAATGATCGTTTTACCTGCGGTATATATCATTTTTTGAAAAAAATAAAATTTTTTCAAAAAAAGGGTTAAGTATTCCCGACTTAGTCCGATATATATTGCAGTAAGGCAGAAATGCCGTTAAGATCCCAAGTGAAGGAGCGTACGGCCGGAGCAAAGGATCGACACTATTAACGCGGCAGGGAAGCCGCATAATTCAAATTTCAAGGAGGAATTTAATATGGTAGTACAGCACAATATGACAGCGGCAAACGCAAACAGAATGTTAGGTGTTACGA
>JAILLY010000004.1 GCA_024692905.1 Lachnospiraceae bacterium
CAGAAGGGATGCGGATAACGATATAAGAATCGAGACCACAAACGCATATCTCACGAAGGGATAAGTGAAGTATAACCGAAGTGTATCAAATAAATTCATGATCTTTTCCTGTTTACGATCGTATTACTTTTTTTCCTTAAATCCGGCATCATATTCCTCATGCTTTTCGGCAGACTGATGCTTTCTTTCGGGAGTATGCCCGTCGATAAGCTTCCCGTCGTCTGATGCGGGAATGCCATAGCCTGACTGTTCCCGGGTATGGCAGTGGTCCTTATGATGCTGATGGAAGGATTTCCAGCTCTCACTTAAAAGATACTCGCTCTTATCGCCGAAGAATACCTGCTCGCGTCCTATCTGGAGTATCTTGTTGGAATGACCCATGGCTTCTTCAAGATCATGGCTCACCATGACTATGGACATGCCGGAACGGTTAAGCTCCGTCAGCAGACCGTAGAATTCGCACATCGTCTTATAGTCAAGCCCGGTTACCGGCTCATCAAGCAAAAGCAGCTTGTCTGCGGCACACAGCGCCCGCGCAAGAAGCACCCGCTGCTGCTGGCCGCCCGAAAGATCACGGAAGCATTTCTTCCTAAGATCAAATATATCCATCCGCCTCATGTTATCTTCGGCGGTCTTCTTCTCAGACCTGTTATAAAACGGCCGCAATCCGCATTTGCTAAGGCAGCCGCTTATGACTATCTCCTCAACGGAAGCGGGAAAATCCTTCGAATAATCCCTGCCCTGAGGGAGATATCCTATTTCATTCTTTTTGATCTCATCCGAGAATACGATACTTCCGCCCATAGGCTTATTAAGGCCCATAAGGGCCTTCATAAGGGTGCTCTTTCCGGCACCGTTCTCACCTATGATGCACAGGTAGTCACCTTCTTCGACTTCAAAGCTGATGCCCTCGGTGACCACCTGATCATCATATCCAAGTTTAAGATCACTGCATGTGATATATTGCATTATTCTCCCGGCCGTTACTTGGCCTTGATCCTGAATCTCGCCATCGTGCTTCCTGTATAGTTGCCTATGCCTACGATCTTAACGCTGGCCGTTCCGACTTTGTAATTATTAGTGTAATACAGCTTATAATCCTTCATGTTGGTCAGTGTCTTACCGTTAACTTTTATACTGAACTTTGTCGGATATACCGGATCGCCGTTATTATACTTGGCATCTCCGCAGGTCACGACCGCCGTGCTTATATCGATCTGATTGATCGTAAACTTAATTTTCCTGCTGTCACAGAAATTCCCCTTTCCGGTAAAGACAACATATGCCGTTCCCGCATTCACGTTATTCTCATAACTTACCTTAAGCGATTTGGCCGGTATACGTTCATTGGTTTTTACATTCTTGAAGCCGATACTTTCCAGTTCCGTCTTGGTAGGTGTTATCGCCTTTCCCGTATAATCTTTAGGATTTATAAGATAAGGCCCGGTTAGATTAACCATGTTTGTATCCGTCATACTGGCCGGTACTACATTATACTTAACCGTAGTGCTTCCGGTAAAATTACTGTCGCGTTTCGCAGTAATCTTGATCGTTTTACTGCCCGCGTTTGTTGTATCCTTTGGCGGTGTTACATCATACTTATCTTCTGTCAATGTATTTCCATAAAAATCATATATCCAAACGGAAGGCGTGAACGCGTGTCCGGTATAAGGTATGTCATTGATCGGCTTAATAACCATCGTATTAAGCGGCTGCTTTTCGATCTTGAAAGTCTTCTTAACGCTTCCGGCATAATTGCCGTCTCCTGTGATCGTCACAGTGGCCGTTCCAAGTGTGTCATTATTCTCAAAATATACATCATAATCTGTGCCCTCTTCAAGCTGCTTCTTGCCGGCCATTACGGTGATCGTGGGTTTAACTTCCTCTCCGTCACCACGATAATATGCCTTACCGATGGTGACCGAACCCAGCTTGGCCGGAAGGATGGTGAAGGGAACATCCATCTTATTATCATCTTTATCTACAGCAAAAGTACCTGTTTCGTCATCATTTTCAAGTGTGTAGGCTCCGTTGAACTGTACGACGATATACGCATAAGTATCTGTATCCGGATCTGAGGCGTCAACATTATTTTCATACCCGTAAATACGGTAGTCCGTGCCCTCCTTAAGTCCGGAAATGCTGAATTTCGGACATATTTCGGCACCTGTATATGCCTGATCCTTGATAGGCTTGACATCCGAAGTCTTTATGACTTTTTCCTTGATATCAAATGTTTTGCTGCAGGTTCCGGTATAATTACCCTTGCCGACTGCGATCACCGTACCCTCGTCCGGATAGATATTATCCTTATATATTAGCGTATAATCCTTTGAGGTTAATCCATCAACATGAGCCTTGGGTTTGATCTCCTTACCCGTATATGTATAACTCGTATCTCCGTCGAAGTCCAGAGTCATACCGCTTATATCAATCTTACCGGTAGGATTTGTAAATGTCGCCTCACCTCTGTAATTACCCTTTAAGGTTATGGTGTATACACCGTCATTATTAACGTAACTATATTCAGATGCAGACAGCAATGTTCCCGCAGCCGTTACGTTGGCAGGCTTAAATCCTGCACCGTCTGCCACAAAATCAGCCTTGATCTTGGAAGAAGCGACCTCAAGTGGCCTTATGACAAACGCACCATCGATCGATCCGGAATAATTTCCCTTAAGATCAATAACTACCCCGGGATCCGACTGGGAGGCATCAAGATTATCATGATACGATCTGATGGAATAATCCTTCTTCTCAGTCAGTTTCTGACCATTAAACTTTACGGTCACTGCTGGCTTTATCTCTTTTCCGGTATACGTCGCATTGGCAACTTCCACCGTAAACGGAGTGCCATCATCATCTGCGTCAAAAGGGGTCACCTTAAACTTTTTTACGGTACTTCCGCTGATGCTGCCCTTACCGGTCACGGTTACCGTAGCCGCGGCAGTTACCTCATAGTAGCCCTCGTCATTCTTTGCCTGCGCAACGTTTACATTATTCGCATACTTAACGGTATAATTGGACGCAGGGATCACGTCACTTCCTTTTTTGACCGTAACAACCGGTGTTATGGCCGCTCCGGTATATGTATAACTGTCATACGGTATGCTTACCGTCAGGTCATCCATTGATACAGCATCTATCTTAACCTTAGTCGAGAAGGTGCCGCCATAATTGCCTATACCCTTTACGGTAGCGGTATATGTTCCGGCCTCCTTAACCTCCTTATCATACGTTACGGTATAATCTGTATCCTTTCTTAATTCGGTTCCATCACGATATAAAACGAGAGGATCCTGTATGCTGCCGTTATATGTGGCGGTTGAACCGGTGACCATCGAGGCATTTAACGGTGCGGGGAGTACCTTGAAATAGATCTTGAATTCACTATTTCCTGCGTATTTACCCATGCCCTTGATCCAAACATACGCGGATGCTTTGACATTCCCATCTTCATCATATCTTACATCCCGGGAATCCACGGTCTCTTCTATATAGAAATCCTCATTCTGTATAAGTTCCTTACCCTTTACCACGATAACGGGTTTCTGTGTGATAAGTTTACCGGTATAAACCTCGTCATTTATGCCGGAAATATTGCTTAGATCAAAACTCGGGGTAATGGTCGTATCATCGGTAAATGCCTTGATACGGATCGTCTTATCATAATCAGCGGCATCAACCCATCTCGAACCCGATTTATAGAAGGTCTCCCCTTCATTCTGGTTTGTTTCAAAGCTTATCCAGTTATAATCCGCATCCTCGTCGCAGAATATAGCACTTGCCTTATTGAAGGTAAATACTACGGAAAATGTATCTTCACTTTCTATAAGGACCGGGTCATCGAGTTCTATCGTATAGTAGCCTGCCGCGCCCGTCTTGCCGGTCTGCTGGTATTCCCAGTTGCCCGATTCAGGATCATCGGGATCGCTGTTTGTATAGATATCAACGGTATAGGAAACATCAGCCGATGACGTACCAATACTTACTGCCTTTAATGCCTGATCCGAAGTAGCGGTATATGTTGCAGCAACCTGCTTATAACTTGTATCCTCAAGTCCTGCGCCGCCGTCATACTGGTAATTATGGTCGTAATCATCTGCTGAGGTAAAATCAAACGCTACGGCCCTTGAATAGGTAAGATCCTTGCTTTCGTATGATACCCAGAAATAGCCGTCATTTCCCGATTCCGTTCCCCAGCTGTTCTTGATAAGCCATGCACCGTTCTTCGAGGGAAGTTTTCCTTTATAATTTCTACCAAAATATCCCTCATAAGCATTTGTATTCTTAAACCAGTTCCTGGAAAAATCATCATCCCATCCGACAATCGAAACGGCATGATTGGTTCCGGTAACAACAGAAACATAACTTACTGCGGGAACATTGCCCCAATAATCTACTTCGTCGATATTATCAAAAACATGATCCCCCCAGTCACCTTTAAAAACACCAACGGATACCGGAACGCTGCCATATTTTTTTACCGCTTCCTTTATCGCAACCTTGTCATTTGCATTAAGAGGGGCGTATATGTAAGCATTCTTAAGATGCATCTGATCCAGAACATTTAAGGCAGGGTCATTAAGATCTTCGTAGTCAAAATCTGATTCATCGGTATTATATTTAAACTTCGTATTGGCATTCTCGTTCGCTGCACCGGTCCATCTTGCAAGTCCCCAGATGGTCATCAGGTTGTTGCCGCCCTGATCACCCTTGGATTCATCCTTATTGTAATTTGCGTCCCTATGGATATTACCGTCGGTATAAGCACCAAGATCCATATCTCTGTTATAAAAATATGCGGCAAGATGCCTTTCCGAACCATCAAAAACAGTCCCGCTGTTCTCGCGCATATATGCCGATTCGGCTGCGGACATGGCTGCAAATGACCAGCAGGTTCCCTGGTTTCCCTGGTCCTTTACGTATGAAACATTATAATTGTATTCAGGTGTTCCGGTGCTCCAATACTGACCGGATACCACATATG
>JAILLY010000023.1 GCA_024692905.1 Lachnospiraceae bacterium
AAAAAGATCAACGATACATACGGCCACGGGTTCGGAGACAGAGTCCTTGTGACCATAGCTGAGACCCTGAAAGCATATAAACCGAAGGATTCATATGCTTACAGATTCGGCGGAGATGAGTTCGTAGTCTTCATTCCCTATGCTTATAAAGAAAAGATAGACAGATTTACAAACCGCGTTGATAAGGAACTGACGGCAAGGAACATCTTAGTCAGTCAGGGTGTCATCATGACGGATCCCGATTCGGGACACACGCTTGATGATTATCTGGTCATGGCGGACCGTCATATGTACAAGGTCAAGAGGCTTAGAAAGCAGGGAAATGAGGAAAGATCATTCGGTGCAGGAGGCCTTAAAAGACCTCAGCCGCTTGATGCCGCACATTTTCATGAGAAGCATTTTTATAAAGGCGTGGACATATCAAACCTTCCCGAAAGAGAAGAGGCGGGATGCAGGTTCTATGATGCGGACATGAAAGAGAAAGATGCCTTTGAACTGCTCAAAGATAACGGTGTCAACTCGGTAAGGCTGCGTTTATGGCACGATCCTTCGCAGTATCCGGAATCCGGCGGATACTGTGATCTGAAGCATACACTTGAGATGGCGGAGCGTATCAGGGATAACGGGCTGCATTTCATGCTCGATTTTCATTATTCCGATTACTGGGCAGATCCCGGCAAACAGCGTAAGCCCGAAGCATGGGCCGACTTAAGCGGAGATTTACTGATAAAGGCCGTATATGACTATACTCATAATGTGCTGACTGAATTGTCGCGTATAGACGCTCTGCCCGATATCGTACAGATCGGAAATGAGATCAGGAGCGGTATGCTGTTTCCTGACGGAGCGGTTCCTGATTATACGACGCTTGCTCTTTTGGTCAATGCCGGCATTAGAGCAGTGCGGGATATATCAGAGGATATCAAGGTCATGATACACCTTGACCAGGGCGGAAGATTCTATTCGCTCAAGGAATGGTTCGATTCGATGTTTGCCGCAGGCATGCTTAATATAGATGCGATCGGCATAAGCTTTTATTCATTCTGGCATGGAACATTCGCAGATCTTAAGGAATCGATGACTCTGCTCATAGACAGATATGATCTGCCCGTTTATGTGGTCGAGACGGCTCATCCATGGAGACACTGTGAACATGAACATGTATCCAAAGATATGATGTCGGCGGCAGGCCTTCCGGCAGGCATAGAAGAGCAGAAGAAGTCTCTCGAGATAGTGATGCAGATCGCCGCCGAGGCAGCGGGAGACAAAGATACGGGCGTATATTACTGGGAACCTCTGTGTATCACCGGTCATGGCTTCGGAAGCTGGGATGAAAACATGGGAATGCTCGGAACAGGCGGTGAAGCGCTTAAGTCTTTTGAGGCATTTAAGGAGTTCGATCCCGCACATCCGCCCATAAAGGATCTGGATACTTATATTGAGAGTCTGTATCGTGCATCGGATGAAGAAACCTATCCTGCCGGGACCAATCTTGTCCCCAACGGAGACTTTAAGGAAGGTCTGGCCGGCTGGTGGGCTACATATAAACCGGAGAATGTGGTGATCGAGTGTGAAGGCGACGGATTATATGTGTCTTCCGTATCAAACTTTACTTTTGATCTGCGCAGGGAGATACGAGTGACCGGAGCCGGCACGTACAGATATATGCTTAAATACCGCGGCAGCAACACCACGGGTGTCAGGATAAGCATGTACTTAAAGGTTATATCGTACAGCGGTGAGAATATATACGAAAAACCGATCTATCCGTCAGACGTTGACTATGTGACTTATTCGTCCGAAGATATAAAACTCGCGCCCGGAACCGTGCAGGTCGGTATCCGGATGGATGCACCGCCGGTATTCGGACGCGTTACCGATATAAGTCTTATTAAGGTATAAGAACAGTGCCCATTTAGGATTCGCTGTTAAAGTGTTCGGCTACTTCTTTGACTTCATCAAGAGCATCTAAGAACGCTTCTGCGATCTTGGGATCGAAGTGTGTTCCCGCGCCTTCTTCTATGATGCTTACAGCTTTTTCAAAGGGCATTCCGTCTTTATATCTTCGTTTGGATACGAGGGCATCAAATACATCCGCTACGGCCATGATACGTGCGGAGAGCGGTATCTCTTCGCCGGATATGCCGTGTGGATATCCTTTGCCGTTCCATTTTTCGTGGTGATACTCAGCAAGCCTCTTTGCTTCCTCAAGATAATCCGAATCAGCAACGGTTTCAACGACACGGGTAAGTATCATGCTTCCTGCCGTCGTGTGAGTCTTCATTCTGTCAAACTCTTCATCAGTGAGCTTGCCGGGCTTGTTAAGGATCGCATCGGGAACATTGATCTTGCCGACGTCATGAAGAGG
>JAILLY010000101.1 GCA_024692905.1 Lachnospiraceae bacterium
TCTGATCTATGTATCTTACTGCCGCTTAAAATACGTCCCGTTCACGACAGCATTACGACAATAAAAAATACCACAGATTTGATTTTTTATCAATCACCCATTAAAAGGAACCGGGGGACGGTTCTGTGGTCCCTCTGGTACCGGGGGACGGTTCTGTGGTCCCTCCTGAAAACGCCAAGTAAGCACAGGCGTCAACACGGTACCTTACGGCATTACCCAACAATCACTTGTAATCAGCACCATTATTTTGTATTATATGATTGTTCCAACGATAATAGGCTTCCGGGCCGGACACATTTAATCAGGAGAGCGATATGGGTGTTCTCGCAAATACCGTATCACGGGAAAGCAAACGTATAGAATTCATGATCAAACGCTACGGCGAGCTGAAAGCCGCACTCCCAAAGGGCACCATAGTGCCCAAGAAGATCGGCAACCAGACCTATTACTATTTAAAATACAGGGACGGCGACCGCGTAGTATCCGATTATATCCATAAGGATGATCTTGAAGATCTCACCGGAAAGATCGAGCATCGTAAGCATATAGAGCTTATGATAAAGTCACTCAAGGACGAACTGGCTACCGCAAAGAGGCTGCTTCGCGGCAAATAAAAGCGCCGCCTTTACGGCCGGACGGCGGACTGCCCGCCCGCTGCACGGACTGTATGATGAGGACAAAGGAGAACCCCTATGAACAAAGAAAGTTACCGTGTCATAAGGATATTACTGATCCCCAAGGTTGTAGGACTTATCGCCGAGGAATTCGGCTGGGATGAGGTCAAAGCCTGCACGGCTTTTTATAATTCCAAATTAAACGAACAGCTCGAGCAGGACGAGAACGATCTGTGGGCCTGCAGCGAATATAAGCTGCTTGAAATGTTCCGCAGGGAGGTGATCCAGTGACCAAAGAAGGCAACTTCCTTACCTACTGCGTTGAACAGTATAAATATGAAAAGGGCTTAAGCGGCCGCCAGGTCATGGATCTGTTTACCAAATACGGTGTTCTTGAGTACATCTACAGTTCCTGCGAGCCGTTGGCCGAACACAAATCCAAATATATAGTCGAAGACATAGACATATATGTCGAAGCCTGCAAACGCTGCGGCTGAACCATAAGGGACTTAGGGACCGGGGGACGGTTCTGCGGTCCCTTTTTAATTCGTGGAACCGGGGGACGGTTCTGTGGTCCCTTTTTGAATTCAGGCCGGATACCTACTAAATCGCAAAATTCCTGATTTGGTAGGTATTTTTAGTTCGTGGAAGGGTCTTGAAATACCGACTAAATCGCGGCATCGCTGGTTTGGACGGTATTTTTGAGGCATGGAAGGGGCTTGGAATACCGACTAAACCGCGGCATCGCTGGTTTGGACGGTATTTTTGAGGCATGGAAGGGTCTTGAAATACCGACTAAACCGCGTTGCTTCCAATTTAGACGGTATTTTTCGGTCCTGACAATGATTTGACCATTTTCCCCCGGGAAAAATCATACTTAACCTAACGGATATGCGATTAAGTACCATTTTGAATTCTTTTTCCCAGAGAGTAGTCATACTAAATCCGGCGATTATCCGATTAAGTACCATTTTGAATTCTTTTTCCCAGAGAATAGTCATACTAAATCCGGCGATTATCCGATTTAGTACCATTTTGAATTCTTTTTCCCAAGGTAAAGTCATACTAAACCCGACAGATATCCGGTTCAGTACCATTTTGAATTCTTTTTCCCAGGGAATAGTCATACTAAATCCAACAGATGTGCCGTCCAGTACCATTTGGGGCCAAAATGTAAAAGGGACCACAGAACCGTCCCCCGGTACCCGGTCCCTATTTTACGTATGTGAGGAAGCGGTTTCCGTTTGAAGCAAGCCACGAAGCGGCGTCTTTTTTACCGCGTTTATAGATATTTCCCTGAGCGGGATCGAATATCATAAGGTTGTTCTCATCAAAACCGGTTATGAGTACGGCAGAGCCGTCCTCTACCATTGCCATCACGGGTGCGCCCTGATCAACATAATAAAGCATGGCCTCGGTCGAGCAGCCCGAAAGAGCAAGCGCTACCGCATCCGTCATATTATCCATCATGATCTCAAGAGGAGTATCGCCCTCCTTAAGCAGGGCCGCAGTATCTACATATACTCCCGCTGTTTTTAACATCTCATCAAGACACACAGGGACCGAAGTATCTTCCTTAGGGGTCACATCCGGAACATCACCGGGATCTTCACCGGAACCCGAACCATCCTTAGCCCCGCCGGAACCCTGATCATCCTGCCCGGAGCCGGAGTCGTTCTGACCCGTATCCGCGCCTGTATTACTCTGATTATTATTGACCGAACCGGTCGGGATTGTGTCGATGCTTGCTCTGTCCTTTCTGTATCCGCTCCTGAATATATATCTGCACTCCTTGTTCGTAACGGTACCTCCGGCATTTTCGGCATCGTATACGGCATCGGATGCATCCGTATATATGGCTACTATCTCACCCTTTGAATATACATAATACCTGTCAAGGGCATCCTTTACGTTTAAGTGGAAATACCTCTCGCCCTCATATAAGACCTCTTTGGATGTCAGGATCTTGGGGTTATCGCCGGTCCTGCTGTTCTTAAGCTCGGTCTGCCATGTGGTCTCCATCTCCTCGGTGACAACGCTCCTGTACTGATTCTGCATTGACTCGGTAACGGAATTGTTCATTATCTGATCGTCTTCGGTACGGTATATAAGACCGGTGCTGCTGTCAATGACCACTCTGGTCAAATTTATCATATTTTCCCTGAATTCAACATCCGTGATATAGATCCCGTCATTATGGTATGTCTTCAATATACCGTCTTTTATGCTGCGTATATATATGCAATCCATGGGAAGCACGGTACGTCCGGTAGAGTCAAGAAGTATATCGGATATCCTGACACTGCCGTATACGAAATCATGATTGAAAAATCCGAGCGGGATCAGGATATGGTCACCGTCCGCCTCGATATCCACCGGGACCATTGTATCAAGCGACATGAACTTGAGCGTTTTATAATCATAAAGCACATCCGAAGGCTGCCAGCCTATCATACTGTTGTCATTGGAGGACACGAACCTCGTTTCGTTAAGTCCGCTCGCGAGCAGATCGGCCTTGGTCTGTACAAGGTCGATACTGTATATCGTGCCGTTGAACATAAGGTAGAGATTGTCCCTTTGGTTGACATAACACAACGCCTCAACATCATGCTTTAACATCTCATAGGATTTGGTATAGGGGATGAACAAAAGCTCCTCGGTCGTATTAAAATCACAGTCATAATGATATACCGCTATCCCGGTCTCACCCTCGTGCTGGCCGCGGTTCATATAACCGTATACGGCAAAGTCAATATTCCCTTGCACATCGACATACAGTATCTTGATATTATGCGACCAGAAGGATGTCCTTATGTCGTCGTTGTTCTTATCCCTGAAAGAATAAATCCTTGCAAGCGAACCAGTATCCGAATTATAACTGTACAGACTCCTTGACTGTACGAAACAGAACACCTCGGCATCCTCGTTTTCCTTGCAGTCTATCGGCTCGCTGAGTATCCCGTGGAATATCTTGCCGTTTCCGACGACAACGTTATTTTCGTTGATGATCTTATCCATGGTCCTCTCGTAATCGATAAGATACATCCTGTCCTTACCCCTGGTCACATAGAAATATTCCTCGACATCATACATCTCACCCCTTGCCGAAACCACGTAATTAAGCTTGATCGCGGCGTTGCGGCTGTCGATGTCAAGAAGCCTTAATTCCCTGTCGCTCTCGATAGCGGGCTGAAGGTCTCCCCATGTAAGCTGGTTGAAGCTTGAGTGTATGTTCACATAGCCGTAACTTGAGTTGTCGCCCTCGGAATTTGACTCCATATAACCCTTAAGTTCCCTTGCAGCCTCCTTGTCGAAGGTCTTGGAACTGAAATTATGGACAAATTCAAGTTTTTCGGTAAGATACAGCTCCGGCTTGTCTATGAAACGGCAGTAATATGATGCGGTACGTCCGTCAGAAAGAGTCAGCTTGATGATCAGCATATACTCCTGCTCATCTTTGATAAGATCCTTAACGGGTATAACTGCGGTTATTTCATCGCCTTTATATTCGGCGTCACTGACTGTGCCGTTTTCAAGAAGGCGGCTCATGTCCATGGTCTTAACGTCATAATTGATACCCGTCACTATGGTATTGAAGGTCTTGATCTTTACGGGGATAGTCCTTTCGGCGGACATGGGCGTAATGGTGCCGCGAAGATAACTGCCTTCCATCTCACACAGATATCCGTGAAGGCAGTTTATATATTCACCGTTTACATTTACATGGATAACGGGCAGCGTTGCTCCTCTCATATCGGACGTGAGATCCGTATTACCCTTATTTACCACCTTTGAGGTGATGATAACGGTGATAATGAATATCACGAACATGATACCGAGCCGGCCCATTGCCCTGACAAGCCTTTTCCTCATAATCCTTCCAACTTAAACATTCCGGCCTGTACATCCGGCAGCCGGAGAATTCATTCTTTCCGTCATTTACATCAGGCAGCCGGAGACACCGATCGTTCCGTCATTTTCATCCGGGCGGCCGGAGAATTCAGGCAGCCGGAGATAAGAATCAATCCGGCCTTTAACATCCAACCAGCCGGAGATAAGAATCAATCCGGCCTATAACATCTAAACGGCCGAAGACATACGTCCCCGGCCATTATTGAAACCATATGTATGATCGCGTTACTTCCGGGCCGCTTCAATACGTGCCACAGATCTTTGGAGTGCAAGCTCGGCACGCTTTAAATTGGTGCCGCTCGCCTTCTCCGCAAGCCTCCTCTCGGCACGGATGCGGGCTTCCTCGGCACGTTTAACATCGATCTCTTCCGGCCACTCGATCACCTCGGCAAGTATGGTGACTTCATCCTGAAGTATCTGAACAAACCCGCTTATGAGCGCAGCCGTTTTGGTCACATCATCGGATTCCCTGATCCTTAAGATCCCGGGCGCAACTATACAGGTCAGAGGTATGTGATTCTTAAGAACACCTATCTCTCCTTCAGTCGTCCTAAGCTCGACCATAATGGCCTCACCCTCGTAAAATACGCGGTCAGGCGTTATTATCCTTAGTTTAAAAGCTCTTTCATCAGCCATTTATCATGCCTCATTTATTATCCTTAACCTTGGCCAACACGTCGTCGATGCTGCCGCAGCTTAAGAAATAGCTCTCGGGGATATCATCGTGCTTACCTTCAAGTATCTCCTTAAAGCCCTGAACCGTATCCTGGATCGTTACATACCGGCCTTCAAGTCCCGTAAACTGTCCTGCAACGAAGAACGGCTGGGATAAGAACCTCTGGACCTTTCTGGCCCTTGATACAGTCACCTTATCCTCCTCGGAAAGCTCATCCATACCGAGGATCGCGATTATATCCTGCAGTTCCTTATATTTCTGAAGTATCTCCTGAACTCCTCTGGCAACCTTGTAATGTTCCTCACCTACTATCCTGGGATCAAGGATCCTTGATGTCGATTCAAGAGGATCGACCGCGGGATAGATACCAAGTTCAACGATCTGCCTTGAAAGGACCGTCGTTGCATCAAGGTGGGCAAATGTCGTAGCCGGAGCGGGGTCCGTAAGGTCATCGGCAGGTACGTATACGGCCTGTACAGATGTGATGGATCCGTTCTTTGTAGAGGTGATACGCTCCTGAAGGGCACCCATCTCGGTCTGCAGCGTGGGCTGGTAACCAACGGCACTGGGCATACGTCCTAAAAGAGCGGAAACCTCTGAACCGGCCTGCGTGAAACGGAATATATTATCAATGAACAGAAGCACGTCCTTACCACCCTGATCACGGAAATATTCAGCCATCGTAAGACCCGAAAGACCTACTCTCATCCTGGCTCCGGGGGGCTCGTTCATCTGTCCGAAGACCATCGTGGTTTTATCAATAACGCCCGATTCCGACATCTCATGGTACAGATCGTTACCTTCACGGGTCCTCTCACCTACACCGGTAAATACCGAATATCCGCCGTGCTCGGTTGCTATATTACGGATAAGCTCCTGTATAAGGACTGTCTTTCCTACACCTGCACCGCCGAAAAGGCCGATCTTTCCGCCCTTCTGGTAGGGGCATAAGAGGTCAACGACCTTGATACCCGTTTCAAGAAGTTCCGCGTTGGTTGACTGTTCCTCAAACTGCGGAGCCTTCCTGTGTATCGGAAAATACTGAACATCGTCCGGAGCGGGCTTATTATCGATGGGCTGGCCAAGAACATTGAATATACGTCCCAATGTATTCTCTCCGACCGGAACGGTAATGGGCGAACCTGTCGCAACTGCATCCATACCCCTGATGAGTCCGTCCGTGGGACCCATTGCGATACATCTTACGGTATCGTCTCCAAGGTGCTGGGCAACTTCGACGGTAAGCTCGGATCCGTCTGACTTCGGAACCCTGATGGCCTCGTTGATCTCGGGCAGATCTCCCGAAACGAACTTGATATCAAGGACCGCACCGATGATCTGAGTGATCTTTCCTACATTTTCTACTGCCACTTTCTTTTCTCCTTTTTGATATATCGATTATTTCACAATTAACTGCTCAATGCCTCGGCACCACCGATGATCTCGGTAAGTTCCTGAGTGATATGACCCTGACGGGCCCTGTTGTACTGCAGTTCGAGCGTACCGATCATTTCCTCGGCATTACTGGTCGCCGAATCCATGGCCTGCATCCTTGCGCCGTTCTCACTCGCGACGGCTTCAATGAGCGCGCCGTATATAAGGCTTGATACATATTTGGGGATGATGAGTTCAAGCGCCTCCGTCTCCTCGGGTTCGTAGTTCATCAGGCTTAACGAAACCTTAGGCTCATCGGACCCTGCCCTGCTTCCTGCAGAACTCTTTTTATCCGTTTCGGAAGAATCATCCGATCCGCCGTCTCCCTCTCCGGGAACGGTCTCATCATCGACCGGGAGCAGCTTGATAAGGGTCGGTATATGGCTCACGGTATTCTTAAAACCGGTATATGCAAGCCATAACTCACCGACTTCCCCTGCCCTGTACGACTCAAGCACCTCATCGGCGATATGCATCGCATCACTGAACAGCGGCTCGTTTATGACCTCTGAATGATCCACCTTTATCTCAAAACCGCGGCGCTTTAAGAGGTCTCTGCCCTTCTTTCCGATCGCATATATATCAACTTCCTTACGATCGAGTCCGGAACCTGCCACCATCTTGACGATGTTTGAGTTATAACCGCCGGCAAGTCCCCTGTTTGAGGTTATCACGATGACAGCTTTCCTGTTACTGTCGCGCTCACTGACATAGGGATTATCCATATGCCCGGTCCTTGCGATGATATCATGCACGGTATCATACATCGCGCCGAAATAGGTCTTCGACCGCTCGGCCCTTGCCTTCGCCCTCTGCAGCTTGACCGTTGAGACAAGCTTCATGGCCTTGGTTATCTGCTGGGTGCTCTGTATGCTGGTTTTACGTCTTTTTATGTCCCTCATTGAGGCCATAACAATTCACCTGCCTGGATCTTATTTCAAAAACTCACTCTTGAAGTCTTCAACTGCCTTACGCAGCTTGCTGTCGGCTTCGTCGGAGATGACCTTGGTCTCCTTGATCGAAGCGGGAACCTCGGGGATGTTCGTCTTGATATACTCAAAGAACGCTTCCTCGAACTCAACTATCCTTGAAACCGGTATATCGAGCAGATACTTATTTACTGCCGTGAATATGATGATTACCTGATATTCAACCGGCATGGGCTTGTACTGGGGCTGTTTAAGGATCTCCTTGATACGTTCGCCCTGTGCGAGCTTCTCCTTCGTATCGGCATCAAGTTCGGAACCAAACTGTGCAAATGCCGCAAGTTCCCTGTACTGGGCAAGCTCTGTACGAATGGGAGCAGCTATCTTCTTCATGGCCTTGATCTGGGCGGCACCGCCGACACGCGATACCGACAGACCTGCGTTAACGGCCGGTCTGAAGCCCGAATTGAACATCTCTGTCTCAAGATATATCTGACCGTCTGTTATCGAGATAACGTTGGTCGGGATATAAGCCGATACGTCACCGGCCTGGGTCTCGATTATCGGGAGTGCGGTAAGCGAACCTCCGCCGTACTCATCGCTCATCCTGGCAGCACGTTCAAGCAGCCTTGAATGCAGATAGAATACATCGCCCGGATAAGCCTCACGCCCGGGCGGACGACGAAGGAGCAATGAGAGCGTACGGTATGCCACCGCATGCTTACTCAAGTCATCATATATAACAAGTACATCCTCGCCGTTCTCCATCCATTCCTCACCTATGGCACAGCCCGCATAGGGAGCTATATACTGGAGAGGAGCCATCTCGGAAGCGGTGGCGGCAACGACGGTCGTATAAGCCATTGCGTTATATTCCTCGAGTGTCTTGACTATCGACGCAACGGTCGAAGCCTTCTGGCCGATGGCCACGTAGATACATTTAACGCCCTGACCCTTCTGATTTATGATCGTATCAATGGCGATCGCAGTCTTACCTGTCTGACGGTCACCGATTATCAGCTCACGCTGTCCCCTTCCTATCGGGATCATGGAATCGATGGCCTTAATACCGGTCTGCAGCGGGGTATCAACCGATTTCCTCGTGATTACGCCCGAAGCGACACGTTCGATCTGACGATATTTATCGGTCTGTACCGGACCCTTGCCGTCTATCGGCTGACCAAGAGCGTTCACTACACGTCCGAGCATTGCATCACCAACGGGAACCTCAACAACACGGCCCGTAGTCTTGACCGTATCCCCTTCGTTGATATTCTTGTCGGCTCCGAGAAGAACCGCACCGACATTGTCTTCCTCAAGATTGAGCACCATTCCGAACACACCGCCCGGGAATTCGAGCAGTTCGTTCATCATGGCTTTCTCGAGTCCGTGAACACGTGCGATACCGTCCGCGACCTGGATGACCGTACCCACTTCGGATACTTCCAGTTCACCGGCATATCTCCTGATCTGATCCTTAATTACAGAACTTATTTCTTCCGGTCTTAAATTCATGGATCTATACGCACCTTTCTATAGTATTATTCCGATCAGCCAAAGTCATGCACGCTTAAGCTGAATGGACTTAAGTTCCTTTTCAAGGCCCTCAAGCTTGGTCCTGATGCTCGAGTCAACGACCCTGTCGCCGATCCTTATCATCATTCCACCGATAAGGGACTCATCCAGAAGGTAATTTACCTCCATCGACGAGTAGCCGGTCGTTGCAAGGAGCCTGCTCTTTACAGCCTCCTTCTGGGCATCCGAAAGTTCAAGAGGAGTGGTCACATATGCAACACCTATCCTCTTATGTTCCTTAACCTTGAAAATGAAGCTTTCAAGTATCGGATCAACCTCTTCATATCTCCTGTTGGTAACGATAAGCTTAAGGAAACCCGTAAATTCATCGCTTATCCTGCCCTTGAACACGGACTCAACGATCTGCTCCTTCTCCTCCCTCAAAATCTTGGGATGGTTCATGAGCCTTGAAAAATCTGGATTATCCTTAAGTATCTGCCGCACCAGAAGAGCTTCTTCGTACAGGGTATCAAGCGAACCGTCTTCGATACCCGTCTCAAACAGCGCTTCGGAGTAGGTAGTCGAAACTAATTTTGCCATGTCTTATCACCCACTTCTCGTAACGTCTCTTCAACAAGAGCATCCTGAACAGCGGTATCAATCTTATCGGCAATGACCTTGCCGGCCATAAGAGAAGCTATGCTGATCATCTCATTCTTGATCTCATCCCTGGCCTTGTCCTTCTCGAGTTCAGCCTCAACATGAGCCTGTTTGATGATCCTCGCGGCCTCCTCCTTGGCTTCACCGATTATGTGATTCTCATTGGCGGTCGCACGCTTCCTTGCATCTGCAAGTATGGTGTCGGCTTCGGCATCAACGTTCCTTAACCTGTCCTCATATTCGGCCTTCATCGCATCCGCGTCTTCTCTGTCTTTCTTAGCGGAATCGATATCTTCCTGTATCTTCTCCCTGCGCCGCTTGAGCATATCCCGTACGGGATTGAAAAGAAGATATGACAACAGCAGGAACAGAAAGAATACCGACACTGCAGTCAGGATCGCATCATGCAGCAGCTGGAAATCAAGATCGAATAATCTTTCCATCCAAGTATTTGCCTCCTTTCGGTCAAACTGTCAAAACTCCTATTTTAAAAGAGGCTTAACGAACAGCAATAACATTGCTACAAGAAGACCGTAAAGACCTGTCGTCTCCGCAACGGCCTGACCCAAAAGCATGGTCGAAGTAACATCCGACTTTGCACCGGGATTACGTCCGACAGCTGAAGCGGCATGTCCGGCCGCGATACCCTGGCCTACACCGGGGCCGATACCTGCGATAAGCGCCAGTCCCGCACCGATCGCTGAACAACCTCTGATGAAATCATCTCCTGAAATATTCATGAAAATCTCCTCCTTAAAGAATTTATTTAAATTGACTTAATTAATCCGTACCGATAGCATCGCTGACATAGGTCATCGTCAGCATACAGAAAACATACGTCTGTATCGCCCCGCTGAAGAGGTCGAAATAAATATGTAAGAATGACGGGATACCGATCTTGACAAAGATGGGTAAGAGCCCGTAATAAAGCGCCATCATGACAGTGCCGGACAAAACGTTCGCAAAAAGACGAAGCGACAGCGAAATGGGAACGGCAAAGTCACCTATCAGGTTTATCGGGATCCAGAATACCCACGGATCGCACAGGCCCTTGATAACGCCCTTGACCTTCTGGTGTTTGAATTTATTAAAGGTTATGAGACAGAACGTGATGACACCCAGAGGGAAAGTCACGCCGTAATCGGCCGTCGGCGGCCTGAGTCCCATAAGACCCGATATATTGCTGAAGAAAATGAACAGGAACAGTGTAAAGATATAGTTGACAAACTTCGCTGCGTTCTTACCCATAACGCTGTTTACGATACCGTCAAGGAAATCGATCAGAAGTTCAACTATGTTAAGGAAAGTCCCCGGAGCCTTATCTATATCGGCCTTTTTCGCTGCCCTTCCGCCAAGCGCGGCAAAGACTACGAGGATAAGCATTACAATAAGCGTACATACGTGGGTGGTGGTGATCCATACCTCATGTCCGAAACAGTTATAGGAGAATATCCCCTTTATCATGAAATCGACATCGCCTGATAAAAATACCGGACAACTATTCATCTGACATTCCGCTCCTTCTTATTACTCTATGTGTAAGAGGCTGAAGATATGCCCCTATCTTAAGTCCCATCATTCCCGCAAAGCAGGTTAAAGGATTGCCGATATCGGTGATCGCAAGTACCACTATCACCGTGCAGGCCAAAAGATATCTGAATACTGCCTTCCTGCGGATGAAACCCGCGGCGCCCTTCTCATCCAAAAGGACTGCCTCCTCAACGGAAGCGGCCATGCTGTATGCAAGTATGAGCGCAGTCACGAATCCTGCCGCAAGACCTATGGACTGGTACAGCTTCCCCTTGCACAGAAGAAGCAGGATACCCTCAGCGAGTATGCACCATACGGCGATCCCGATCATCAGCTCCCTAAGCGTTTCATTATTTCGAAGCCTCTCCATCATCGCCACCGATCCTCTTGGATTCATCGAAGTTCGACCTGCCGACCTTCACGTCATCATGCACCGGGGGAGAACTGAATATCCTTCTTGCGAAAATATACACATTCCGCGCTCCCGCAGCGGCTCCGATAAAAAACAAAATGATAACAAGATATGAGGTGCCGAGCTTTCCGTCAAGGAATATACCGAGAAAAGTACATAATACGATGGGAACCAGCATATTGATCCCGAATTGCATTATCAGTGTCAATGATCGGTAAACACCTTTATCGTATCTCACCTTCGCCTCTCTTCCGGTTATCGTTATAAATATATCAGTTTTTTGCAAAAAAGTCTACAAAATACTTAAAGATATAGTATACTTAATACATCATAGGTGACTAAACGGTCAATATCGAAAAGAGGCTTCCATGGCAAATCCGCATTTCTACCGCAAAAGGATAATCCCCGAGGAATGCATTCTCTTAAAGGATGACATTATCCTCGAGATGAACGAAGACATCATCATCACGCAGTGGAATACCCTGCGTCCCAAGAAGAACCTCCACCACGGCTTCTCATGCTATTTTCTCAAGGAAGGATATAAGGTAAGCAAGTTCCTAAGGGAGGACGACTCACTTCTTTACTGGTACTGCGATATAATAAAGACCGATTACGACGAGGCCGAAAACACCTACGTGTTCACCGATCTTTTGGCTGATGTGATCATGTATCCGGACGGATTCGTCAAGGTCGTGGATATCGATGAAGTCGCGGAAGCGCTGCGCGAAGCAAGGCTTCCGGCCGCCGATGTCATTTCACTTCTTACGAGCCTCGATAAGCTGCTCAAGATAGTATACAGCGAAGAATTCGAAAAGTATAAGCATATGATAAACGAGTATGCATTACCTCATTGATGGTACCCTTTATGATCATCAATAGAAAACGTGTCCGCCTATGACTGTTCCCTGTATCTGAGGGATGACCGTCCTGAAGAACAGGCAGTTGCCGACGGGCTGTACGCCTGCCATCGCTTCATCGGCCGCACGGTAACATGATTCCGTGGCTCCGAGTGACAGCCTCGTTGCAAGACGTCCGCTTCCGACGGGTGAAAACTGTCTCTTCTGATATATAACTCCCACCATGGTATTCGGGAATGCCGCGCTTCTCATACGGTTTATTACGACCGATCCCACCGCTACCTGACCGACATAAGGCTGGTTTCCGGCTTCGCAGTAAATAAGGCAGGCCAGAAGTTCACGGTCGCTCACCTCAAAGCCCAAATCTCCGGTATTGCTCCAGGCCATCCTGTTGGCCCTTTCGCTTAATTCCTTCTCCTCATCGAGCTGCTTCTTAAGGCTTGCAAGGTTTGCCTCCTGCTGAGCTATCTCGGATTCATATGCCTTCTCCTCGAGTTCGGCGGCACTTATGGCACCGTTCGTGGCTGCTATCGTTCCTGAAGTGGAATTGACGAGGGTGCTGACTTTATTCTTCTCGGTCTTTGCCTCATCCATGAGCTCGTTAAGCTGGACGATCTCATTCTCCAAGATCTGCTCTTTTTCCTCAACCGCCTCACGCTGGGCAACGAGTATATCAAACATCTTCTTGTCGTAATCCTCAAGCTTGCCCACATATTCGGTCTTGTTGAGAAAATCAGCATAATTTTCGGTCTGGATGAAGGTCTGGAATGCCGAGCTGTTGCCCTTCTCGTAAACAGCGCGCAGATGCCTCTTCATAAGGTCATACTGCCTGGCTTCCTCCTCCTTTGCGGCCTCGATATCGCGCTTGGTCTGCTCGATCTCGGCTTCCTTGTCGGCTATCCTCTGCTCGATCTCCGCAAGGTTGTCGCTTATCGCCTCAAGCTCGCTGTTCAACTTGCTTAAATAATCCTGAAGCTGCTGCTTGGTATCCTCGAGGTCATCCTTCTTATCTTCGACGGCCTTCTTCTGCTCTTCGGTAACCTTCTTGAGTTCCTCTGCCTTCTGTATCTTCTCGGAGGTGGTCTCGGCGTGCACGAAATAACCCGCAAACGGGACTATAAATGACGCGATCAGAGCTGCGCATATGGACTTTTTAAGAAAACGTCCGTTATTCATCACAGTGTGAGTTCTACCTTTCGATCGGTTCTTTTATACTGATAATATCTGACACCGGCAGCATCCAGCATCCTTCTTGATGCTATCGTGCTGGGCTCGTTCTCATATTTGTTGCAGTCATAGACTATCGTCTTTATACCCGACTGGATTATGGCCTTGGCACACTCATTGCAAGGGAAAAGAGTCACATAAAGCCTTGCCCCCTCGAGGTTCCCGCCGCGGTAATTGAGTATGGCGTTAAGTTCACTGTGGACCGTATAGAAATACTTGTTATCAAGCGGAGCTCCGTCCCTGCACCAGGGAAAGTCATCATCGGAGCAGCCGATCGGGAATCCGTTATATCCCATCGACAGTATCTTGTTGTCCTCGCTGACTATGCATGCACCGACCTGGGTATTGGGATCCTTGCTCCTCATGCCGGAGAGCATCGCAACTCCCATAAAGTATTCATCCCATGAAATATAGTCTTCTCTCTTATCGCTCATACGTTTCTTCCTATTTAATCACATGCGATATTTAAGCGCATTCCGTCTGTTCCTTACTTATACAACTCCTCTTCGATAGCCCCTACCTGTGATAACCTGCGCACGTGCTTCTCCATCCCGTTGAATTCCGTCGTCAGGAATATATCCACTATATCAAGCGCGAGGTTGGGTCCTATAACGCCTCCGCCTATCGATAAAACGTTTGCGTCGTTATGCTCCCTCGTGAGCCTTGCGCTGGTACAGTCATTACACAGCGCCGCCCTTATGCCCTTGACCTTATTGGCAACGATAGAGATACCGATGCCGGTGGTGCACATCACTATGCCCCTGTCGCATTCGCCGCTTGCTACAGCCTTCGCCGTTGCAAGCCCTATAGCCGGGTAATCTATCGAATTCTTATCATAGCTCCCGAAATCCTTAACCTCGTGCCCGAGTTCCTTAAGATGATCCATGATAAGGCACTTCATGTCAAAAGCTCCGTGATCACATCCTATCGCGATCTTCATCCCCAAATCCTTCTTTCCTTTATTAATGGCCTTCTTATACAACATATAGTGTTTACATAAAACACTATCCACATCATATGCCACTCATATAATATATAAAAAAAATCCCGATCTTGCAAGTACGAAAAAATATAAAAATAATATATAATAATACGGTACGGCTTATATGGTCATAAGCCGGCTCAAAATACGGTTCATCCGGAGGTATGTTTATGAAAGGAATGATCAGGATCACAAAGAGGTTTACGGCATGCATGCTCGCGGCTGCGATGGTACTGACCGCGCTGCCGGGCAATGTATTCGCGGCAGGGATCACGGAAGACCCCGTGCAGGAGGATATCCTCCTCGAAGATATCCCGTTGTTTGACGAAGACATCGAGCCCGAGACGGATATCATCGCGGACGAAGGAAATGATACCGGTATCGATATCGGTGAAGAGATCGATATTTTGGATGATCTTACCGAGGATCCCGAAACGGAGATCCCCGAAGATAACGTCGAGATCCCCATGGAAGATGAAGCTGACGAACCGCTTTTGGTTGAAGCGGATGCGGATCCTTTATCTTCACTTCCCGTCGAAGATGAGGAATATGTCATCGATGAAGACCCGGACGAAGAACTGCTGGCAGATGATGATGCCATCACGTTTGGTGTGGATCTCGATGACTGTACCATGAACGTAAACGTGAAGGGGGCTGTCCTTAGGGATAATACATGGACGCTTCCAAAAACGACGAAAAATTTCACATATACCCTTGAGACCTTTGAAGAATATGTGCTCGATGACGTCAAACTTAAGGGAGATGATAATACAACCGTCATAACCATTCAGGATCCCCCCGTCATTAACAAAACGGGAGACGGCCTTTTATACACGTTTTCGGCAAACGCTCAGGAGATAAACGGAAAGACGCTTACGGCCGATGCCAAAGAGTCGAGAAGGAAAGTGTATGTACATGCTGATAACCTTGATGTTTCGAAGACATCCGTGAAGATAAACGGCTGTGAAGCAGATTATGCCTATGATTATTATAACAACGAGATTGTCGTAGAAACGGAATATCCTTTCCTTCCCGTGACCGTGACGGCTGCCGCCGCGGCAGGCTATAAGCTGGGGAGCAAGGCCGGGATCACGCCTGCGGCTCTTATAGGAGACGGTATCGAAAAGGTCGTCACACCAAAGAACGGTACGGTAACGATCGCAAACCTGGCACAGGCCCTGTGGGTCACCGTTGATTTCAAAGCCGAGGCAAACCCTGGAATGACCGTGAGCATAGGCGATAAGACAACAACATACGATAACAAGGCAGCGCTTACATACATAAGCCCGGACTCCGAGCCCGTTATAAAGATTTATAAAGGCGACGACATGATAGCGGTCGATCAGAAAGATGTAACGGTCAGTCCCGCAACCGCCGGACTTGTCAAAGAGATCTCTGAAGGCGCTGTCCCTCTGGATCCTTTGGCCGTAAAAGACGGTAAGGAACGCAAGATCACGATCACGGTCAAGGACCCCGATAACGAAAATAAGAAGCTTAAATTCGAGGTAAGCCTTTCTGTCAGGCAGCCTCTTGCAAATGTAAAGATCAAGGGCGAGATCGCAGATAAGAACGATAATACAAAGAGCACGATAAAACAGTCAAAAGGACTGGAAGAAAAGTCCTATGCCCTCACCGCAGATAAGAGCATGAACCTTAATGATCTTTATGCGACGGTAGCCGGAGGCACCTGCGCAAACGCTTATATCGAAAACGGCTTCCTTTACATAAGCACCTGCAATGGCGACAACCTTCCGACGGATAATTTCACCGTCAGTCTCCGTGAAAAAGACAATGATGAAAATGATGATAACGACCGGATCGTCAAGACGGTGACCGTCGACGTCTCGGATCCCGTCGTTCTGAAGGAGCCCGCGATCACGGTGACCAAAGCCACCGACACCGATATCACGGTCAGGATATCTCTCCCCAAGGGAGCGGAAGATTATAAGAACATCTGGTGTTTCACGGAAGCGACTGCAGTAGGAGAGCCGGATCCAAAGATGGAGGAGGAAGACTCATATTTCGGCGCTTTCGATCAGGGCACCTTTACATATTCCTTCGATCTCGATATAGGAAATATGCCCGGTGACGGCGCCGAACAGGCTTATGACATTACGGCAACGCTTTATCAGACATCAGACAACGAATGGCCTGACATGGAAGATAATACCAATATCACCGCAACCGGAAAGACAAAGACGCTTGCCAAGCAGAAAACCAAGAACCCGAACATTTATGAATCTAAACTCACGCTGACCAAAAAGAAGACTGCTTTCTATCAGGGCGAGAGTGACGTCATTGCCGCGGAGATAAAATTCTCCAAGGATACGAGCGTCACCGCTGCCGAGGCCTGGGTAATAGACAAAAAGGGTAACCAATATGATGCCTCGGTGGATAACGGGGACGGAGTATCCGTTATCCTTGAAGATACGGATTCCTTCGCGCCGGGTCCCGCAACGCTTTATGTTGCGCCGTCACTCCCCGATGCGACTTATGTCGTTCCGGCCACCCTCACGCTTACTGTAAATCCTTCGATCTATGATATTGATTTCCTTTTAGGCGATCCCTACCTGTATAAACAGGACGGCAAGGCCGGCTCGGTAACTCTCACTACGATTTCATATGACAGCGATTACAACCTGATACCGAAACCCAAAATAAAATGGACCGTGGAGTTTAAGAAAGACGACAGTCCCCTAAAAGGGCATGTCAGCGTAAAGAACGGCGTTGTAACGGTTGATAAGGATGCGGTCCTCTCAAGCAACGATAACCTTAATGAGATAATTGTCCGTGCATGTGCAGATGATCATGAGGGTAATACCGAATATGAATCTACCACCGTATACGTCGAAAATAACCCCGTCAGGATGAACGGCCTGATCGCGAAGAAAAAAACCGATAGTAAAATATGGGATCTCTCTTCCGTTAACCCGGATGATCTGCTCTACGGATATGTCTATTTTGCCTATAACGGATATGAGCTGGATCCGGCTGACTACAGATTCACCGTAAAGGGATCAGGCCTTACGATAGATGAAGAAGGCCGGGTCACCGATATAACAAAACCCGGCACTTTTACGTTCAGCGGGGTGGCTAATGACGGATCGAAAAATAAATGCACGGCCACACTCACCATAGCCGATCCCGGGAATCCTCAATATATGATCTTCGGAGATACCGGCAAAGATGATTTTATGCTTGATAAGGATAATAATACTGCCACTGTCAACAATGCCTCTAATATCCGGCTTTCCCTTTTCAGAACAGACTGCATCCTTCCGGTATCAGAGAAGATCACGGTAAAGAACGGATCCATTGTACAAAACAGCAGCAAAAGGGAAGACGAAGTCGGTACGCCTTACGGGAACAGGTATAAAGACCGTTACGTTACAACCCTGATCATCGCCCCCGATGCAAAGGGGAAGGATGTGGAAATAAACGTAGGCGATAAGAAATACACCATAAAGAACAGCCTCGGTGCAGGCAAGCTGACTCCGCCAAAGAACCTTGACTTCATCGCGGATAAGAATACCGATGAAGAATATACGCTTTATTTCATATCCGACACGGAGCTCCCTGAAGGTGCCAAGCTGTTCGCGACACCGAACACTGCCTATAGCAAGGCCAAGACAGATGATGAGAAGGAAAACTGGGAGAAGGCGGCGAACTATATAAGCGGGGGAACCCTCAGTTATGATAAAAAATCGCTGAAGATCAAAAAATCATTTGACGGGGTCGCAGCAGGCACCTATAAGGTCGATGTTTCGGTATTTGACGGTGAAGACAATCCGCTTGCAAAACCCGTGACCATAACGCTTAAGTTCAAGGCAGCGGCAAAACCGAAGGCCGCCCTTAAGGATACGAAGAATATCCTCGTGGAGGATAAGGAAGATGCCAAGAGTGATCCTCTGGCATTCAAAACCACGTCATTTTACAACATAGACAGTGTCTGTACACTTAACGATAACAACAAAGGATCTGTCAATGACTTCGCGAGCCTGTTTAATGCCGAGTTGGACGATACCGAGGGATGTTATATGATCAAACTCATAAGGACCGGTGAAGTTTATACTTCCAACCTTTCTCCAGGTGACAGGGTTAACATCACGGGCTGGATACAGTACGACATTTATGGCAATGACGGAGTCACAAAGGAAACGATACGCGAGAAGGTTACGGTCACGCTTGTAGGCGCGAGCGATGACGATTAACACTTAACCGTTCAGACTTCAACCACATGATGCCCCGCGGCCTTGATCAGGCGGTTCATGATCGCCTGACCGATGCCCGGGGTATTAAAATCTTCGGAATAAATGATATCTATATCCTTATCGTCGCATTCCCTGAGCGACGAATACAGGTGCCTTGCTATTGACTCTTCATCACTGCGGGCACCGACACTTAAAAGGAGCGTCGCGCCTTCATAGGAAGCGGCGCTCTCTTCACTTGCCATTACCGCGATGCGTTTGCCCTGCATAAGGGCACGGTCTATCCCCTCTTTTATATACCGGGCAACCTCTTCCCTGCTGCCCTTTACTATCGTAAGCTCACCCCTGGGAGCATAGTGACGGTATTTCATTCCCGGAGCCTTCGGCCTTACATCCTTACTGCCCTCATCAAAGACCGCCGGATCGAAGGCAACATCCCCGACGGCTTCCCTTATCATCTCACCGGTCACATAACCCGGCCTCAGGATCATCGGCACGCTGCCCGTCATATCGGCTATGGTCGATTCAAGCCCTATGACACACGGACCCGAATCGATTATCATGTCTATCCGCCCGTTCATATCCTCTATGACATGCCGTGCATCCGTGGGACTCGGCCGTCCCGACAGATTTGCCGACGGAGCCGCGATAAAGCCTCCGGCTTCCCTTATAAATGCAGCCGCTATCCGATCGGATGGCATCCTGACAGCTACCGTGTCAAGACCGCCTGTCGTCTCGTGCGGCACGATATCCTTCTTCTTAAATATCATCGTAAGCGGCCCCGGCCAGAACCGT
>JAILLY010000133.1 GCA_024692905.1 Lachnospiraceae bacterium
AAAAAAAATACCGTAACCCTCACACGGGGTGAGGATTACGATATTGTCGGTTACTATAATAACATCAAAAAAGGTTACGGTTATGTGATCGTACAGGGCCGGGGCAATTATGCCGGCATTAAGATCTTTAAGTTTAAGATCACTGCCCGGAAGATTTAGGTATGATCCCTTTAAGTCACAGTGTTTCGGAGCCATGACCCGCTATGTTAAAGTAGAAGGTCTTGGAGCCCCCGTAATAGAATTTATAATCCGACTGTTGCTTAAGGATTATTCTGATCGTTCCCGTTTTCTTTCCCGCGGTTATATTGCTTCCGTATTCAACATCAAATTCACCGGTATTCAAAACCTTTCCGTTGCTAAGCACGACATTTATAACACCGGGTCTTATCTGTCTTCCCGTATACAATGCGATATTCTTTTTATAGCTCGGTAACTGACGCTGCTGTGACGTGATGGTGTCCCATACGGTTATCGAAGTTATCTTTACGGCTTTGTCATATAATGTATACGGCTTATCAAGGACTGAAGAATCCTGCCAGTTAAAGCCCGCCTTCTTGCCTTTTGATACCTTAACCGTATAATTATTATTTTCAGTTTTATAAAAGCTCAACGAATAATACTTCGGGTCTATCCTTTTAAGGGTCTTCTTATCCTTGGCAAGATCAGCAGCATTCTTATAATATGCCTGATACAGTTTCACATCACGCTTCTTCGGAAGACCGCCCTTGTATTTCTTACCGGGAGACATAGTTGCATATATGAATCCGGCATACCCTTCACCCTTTTTAAGCGTAAGCGGTATCTGTTTGCCGTGATCCACATACCAGTAATCACTGTTTTTAACCGGTATTCCGGTATAACCCCTTTCAACCACATCATAATAGAATTTGGAAGATTTTCCCTTAAATACCTTTCCGTCACCTTCTACCACAAAATATGCTTTGCCTACCCTTGTATTGTTATACGCACGGATCTTAACCTTTATCTTATTCCCGTCTTTGTCCTCCAATGTATATACCTGGCCGTTATAATACATCGGTTTATTCTGGCCGTAGTATGAAAAGTCATTCATATGCCCGTTAAAATAAATCTTCAGATCCTGAGGATATGCTCCGGCCACATTGAATGAACTTGCAGCGGCACAGCTGGCACTGAACAATATCATTCCCGTCTCAGGATTATTGGTTTTCTCCGCCTCCTTAAGCTTGATGCCCACACGTTTATACTTACGTACAAACGGTTTGTCGTGATCGAGTCCTCCGCCTACCGCGATAAGTTCATTCTTATAAGTTCCCGGCATCGTATCATTTACGGTATTTACCGGACATACGATCCGCGGATCGATCTGGTCATGAATATAGACATTCTTCAAATAGTGACTCCGGTATATTCCTTCATAATCAGGAGTAGTGACAAAAAGATGACTGCCAACGGCATACTTTGGATTCATTACAAACTTCAGCCCTTTTTTGCTGTATGCCGCTTCAAGATCCGTTGCGGTTGAAGGAGCTCCGTTGTATTTGATCGTTGTCTTCTTAAGCTTTTTATAATTGATTCCAGTACCCTTGAGCTTAACCTTCTGCTTGGCTGTAACACTGCCCCAGGCATGAAAATAGTCATAATTCTCGGGACGTGCCTTTACGACCACCTTGTACTCGCCGGCAACCGAAACATACGCTTTATTAACGTTATCTGTCTTTCGTATAACAGCTTTGCAGTTATCCGAAAGACTGTCAATACCGTAAATATAATCGTAACTCTTTCCTATATAATAAATATCATATGCATTACTGCTGTAATCCTTCCATACATTTCCGTCTTTATACTGAACGGTTATCCCAAAAATGTCACTGTTATATGCTTTGGTATTGTCAAAATCATAATTTACCGTCGGATGTTTTATCACAACCCTCGCATTGGCAAAATCAAATTTGGTGTCATTCGTTATCTTAAACTGCCATGGTGCACATTCTTCCGTATATGTCTTACACAAGAATGGATATGGTGTATTGGGACTGAAATCCACGTCTGTCCTCTGCCCGCCGAATATCCCGCAATAATTGCCCTTGCCTCGCACGGCATACAGGTACTGGCCTTCTTCCTTCAAATTACCCGCACCCGGTAAACGCTTAATTCCGCTCGAATCAAACATACTCCACATATCCGGAACATATCTGTGAACAACAACTTCGTAATCCCTTCCTTCCTTAAGCGTCTTTGTCTTAAGGCCCGGATGCTTCAATGTGATCTTAGGCTCTTTGAATCCGGATATCTTACCGTTCTTAAGAGTATAGGTGTTCTTAAGTCCGGATATCTCAACATGCGGATCCTGTTTTCCGAAGTTATACGGATAGATATCAAAGTAAGCTTTTGCCGAGAAACCTTTATAATTTCCCTTACCGGTAATGATCATATACGGCCGCTTACTTAAGTCATCGTATTTCTGCAGAAATACACCATTGTTTCCGTCATCCATCTTCATGGATGCTTCCTTATTATTCTTATATTTTACCGTGTAATCTTTTCCGGGGGTAAGATTCTTCCCGTCACTGTCGCTTACATTGAGTACGATATCCCTTTCCATGGATTTAAACTTACCCTTGGCCTGAGTATTCCTTGTTACATGTGCCCTTCCCGTATAATATACAGCCGGGATACAGTCAATATACAGATTATTGGCAAGTTTCTTTTTGACGCAGGCGGTAAGATAATAGTCTTTACCCGGGTAGATCAGATAATCATAATTTGTATCGTTCTCATCATATGTAAACATATAATCAACCGTTTTATCATAAACGCCGTCAACAGAAATATCCCAGCCGGCAATTGATTCTCCGTTTGCTGTATCAACAAGGCTTCCTTCTTCATCCTTAAAGCCATAATTCACGATAGCATTCCACAAGCCCATATCCGACACATATTTCCTGAGCGTCATGGATTCGGTAGTTGTATTATAGATCCTCAATACCTTTGTGATCCCGTTATTCTTACCCGCAAACGTAATTCTGTAATGGTCCTCACCCGGATACATAGCACCTTCCGGATCACCCACTTCATTTGATGAAACGCTCCCTGAATCAATCTCATTTTCGGACACCGAATTCTCCGAAACCGAATTCCCCGATACCGTATTCCCTGACACGGTATTATCGGTCAGACCGTTGCCTGACACCTGC
>JAILLY010000033.1 GCA_024692905.1 Lachnospiraceae bacterium
GCATCATAATCCATGCCTTCTATATAGATACCCTGCCCCTCTTCGGGGAGATCATTTATGCTTTCATCACCGTTGTATTCAAGTCCGTTCATTGTCGTTCCTTCTTCGTTGTTTTCAGATTTCTTCACGGCCGTTCCTTCCTCCGCTGTATGCAGGCTTTCTCACGGCCGTTCCTTCCCCGCTGTATGCAGGCTTTCTCTCGGCCGTTCTTTCTCCCGCTGTATGCAGGCTTACTCTCGGCCGTTCCTTCCTCCGCTGTATACAGGCTACTTTACGGTCATTCCACCCCCCTGTATGCAGGCTTTCTCACGGCCGTTCCTTCTCCCACTGTTATATGCTTAAGTGTCTCCATGCCGTCCGGGTCAGGGATCATATGACCATGCAATATTACATAATACCGCTTATCACAGCATTTCTCAAGCGTTTCCATGCCTCTATGCATTCAGTTCCCTTAAAAGCAAATCATATTAATTTTATATGATATAAGATGTAATGTAAATTGATTTTACCGTGAAATAGGGTATAATGGATACGTTTGGAATGACCGTGTTAAGGCGGAGAAGACATGGATAATAAGCAGGCTTTCACAAAAGGATTAAGGCACGGACTGCCGATCGCAATGGGCTATTTTGCGGTCGCTTTTTCGCTTGGTTTCATGGCAAAAAAATGCACCCTGACGCCCATCCAGGGCTTTATCGGAAGCTTCTTCACAAGGGCTTCGGCCGGCGAGTACGGCGTATATACCCTTGTCGTTCAGGATGCGGGATATTTAAGCGTTGTGATCATGAGTCTTATAACAAACCTTCGCTATCTGCTTATGAGCACAGCCCTCACCCAGAAGTTTTCTCCCGATACCTCACTTATTAAGCGCATCCTGACCGGATGCTGTGTGACCGACGAGATATTCGGGATCTCGATAGCCTTTCCGGAACATCTTAATCCGTACTACACCTTCGGTGCTTTTACGATATCCACACCGCTTTGGGCGCTTGGAACAATGTCCGGGATAATAGCCGGTTCCGTCCTGCCCTCGCGCGCGGTCTCGGCACTCAGTGTGGCACTCTACGGCATGTTCATTGCGATCATTATCCCTCCCTCGAAGAAGGATAAGGCAGTCGCCGCCGCGGTCGCAGCAAGTTTTCTGTTAAGCTGGCTGGTCCGCAGCCTTGACGTGATCAGGCAGTTTAAGATAAGTTCCGGAACGATAACAATAGTACTTACAATAATGATTTCCGCCGTGGTTGCGCTTATAAAGCCCAAAGAACCCGAAAAGGGCCCCACAGCACAGGAGTGATCCCAGTGGATCAATATACTTAAAGTCCATATATACCAAAGCCCATCGGCAAGTAAGGGAGTATATATACCAAAGCCATTCGGAAAGCAAAGGAATTAAATATGCAACATTCAACCTGGATCTATATAATCATCATGATCCTTACCACAAATCTCATACGCGTGATCCCGCTCGTACTTATACGTGGCGAGATCAAAAACCGCTTCATAAGGAGCTTTCTTTACTATGTTCCTTATGTGACTCTCGCGGTAATGACTTTTCCTGCGATAATGGAAGCAACCAACAGCCCCGTTTCCGGAGCTGTCGCACTTATCCTCGGTATAGTGGCCGCGCTGTGCGGACTGGGCCTCTTCCCCGTTTCCGTCATCTGCTGTCTCATAGTCTTCATACTTGAATTCTTCATCTAAGAAACCGGGGGACGGTTCTAAGAACCAGGTGACGGTTCTGCGGTCCCTTTTGTGGGGGACCAGGGGACGGTTCTGCGCTCCCTTTTTTGTTTCGATCCCGATTTGACTACTAAATCGCGTTATTCCTGATTTGGTAGGTATTTTTAGTTCGTGGGAGGACGGGAAATACCGACTAAATCGCGGCATCGTTAATTTGGACGGTATTTTTAAAGTCCCGACAATGATTTGATCATTTTCCCCGGGAAAAGTCATACTAAATCCAACAGATTCCCCGTCTAGTACCATTTTAAATTCATTTTTCCCAGGAATAATCATACTAAACCCGGCGGGAATCCGATTAAGTACCATTTTGAATTCATTTTCCCCGGGAATAGTCATACTAAACACGTCAGACGCTCAATTAAGTACCATTTTAAATTCTCTTTCCCCTGGGATAGTCATACTAATTCCGACAGATTCCACGTTTAGTACCATTTTGGAGATGAGATGAAAAAAGGGACCATAGAACCGTCCCCCGGTACCACGGTCCTTTGGGGTGAGATAAAAAAGGACCACATAACCGTCCCCCGGTACCATGGTCCTTATGATTTATGCGTTGATCCATTTAAGATATGCATTTATGAAAGGATCGATATATCCGTCCATGACCTTATCCACCTGCGCGACTTCCGCATTCGTGCGGTGGTCCTTGACCAGGGTGTAAGGCTGCATGACATATGACCTGATCTGATTGCCCCAGCCTATCTCCTTAACATCTCCGCGGATGTCGGAGAGCATCTGGGCATTTTCTTCCTGCTTTAACATATACAGCTTGGCCTTGAGCATCTGCATCGCCTTATCCTTGTTCTGGAACTGGGAACGCTCATTCTGGCACTGCACGACGATACCGGTGGGGATATGGGTTATCCTTATCGCCGAACTGGTCTTATTTATATGCTGGCCGCCGGCACCGGAACTGCGGTAGGTATCTATGCGCAGATCGTCGTCATTTATCTCTATATCAAGATCCTCATTTATCTCGGGCATTACGTCAAGCGAAACGAAGCTCGTCTGCCTCTTTCCCTGTGCATTGAAAGGGGATATCCTGACAAGACGGTGCACACCCTTCTCTGACTTTAAATATCCGTAAGCATTCTCGCCGTTTACCTGGAAGGTGACCGACTTGATGCCGGCCTCATCACCGTCGAGAAAGTCAAGCACTTCCACGGAAAAGCCCTTCTTCTCGGCCCACCTCGAATACATGCGGTACAGCATCGACGCCCAGTCGCAGCTCTCGGTACCGCCCGCACCGGCATTAAGCCTTAAGATGGCATTATTCCTGTCATATTCGCCCGAAAGCAGCGTGCTTATCCGCAGATTCTCAAGTTTATCCTTAAACTCGTCGAATTCGGACTGTATCTCGGGAACCATCTCGGGATCGTTCTCCTCATAGCCCATCTCGAGCAGAGTCATAATGTCCTCATACTGCTGCTCAAGTCCGTTTACGGTATCTATCGCATCCTTAAGGGAACTTAATTCTCTCGTATATTTCTGCGAGCGCTCGGCATCATCCCAGAAACCGGGAGCCTCCATCTCACGCTCAAGTTCCTCGACCCTGCGGGCCTTATCTTCAAGCGAAAGAGAAGCCCTTATTTCCTTAAGGGGCTCCTCATATGTTACCAGTTCGGTTTTAATATTATCCAATTCAACCATATTTTTCTTCCGCAATAATATTAGAAATACTTCGTCTTTCTTCCGATACACTCACCGCGAAGACGGCGCAACCTTGCTGATGAGACAATACAGGTTCACACTGAGACGGCGCAACCTTGCTGATGAAACAATACAAGTTCGCCGCCAAGACAGCGCAGGGACTTCGACGCAGCTACGCTGTGCCACCTCGTACTCTTCCATGGCACTGTTTATATTTCTTACCGCTTCCGCACGGGCAGGGATCGTTGGGATATATCTTATCCTCGGTCCTCTTCTTGGGCTGCCTTGCGGCAGAATCATCCTTGTTCGTACCCGTGACCTTGGCCACTTCTTCACGCTCGACCTTCTGCTCTATCTTGATATGGAACAGTACCCTGATGGTCTCCTCCGAGATGCTGTCGGTCATTGCATTGAACATATCGTAACCGGACATCTTATATTCAACAAGCGGATCCCTCTGGCCGTATGCCTGCAATCCGATACCCTGACGCAGCTGATCCATGTCATCGATATGATCCATCCACTTACGGTCGATCGCCTTAAGCAATACCACACGCTCAAGTTCCCTGATCTGCTCGGGCGAAGGGAATTCAGCCTCCTTGGCCTCGTAAAGCTTGACAGCCTCTTCCTTAAGTTTATGCTTAAGTTCCTCCCTCTTAAGTCCCTTAATATCCGGAGTTTTAAGCTCGGTAAGGGGAATGGTCGCACGCAGATGCTGGTTAAGCTCCGCAAGGTCCCAGTCCTCCCAGTTATTATTCTCGCCGATGCACATGTCGACCGTATTCTCGACAAAGTCAGTCGCCATCTTGAATACGACATCCCTCATGCTCTCGCCGTCAAGGACACGGCGTCTCTCGGCATATATGATCTCACGCTGTTCGTTATTAACCTGATCGTATTCAAGCAGGTTCTTACGTATTCCGAAGTTATTGGCCTCGATCTTCATCTGGGCCTTTTCGATCGCATTGGTGAGCATCTTATGCTCTATCTGCTCGCCCTCGGGAACTCCGAGCGCATTGAATATCTGCATGAGCCTCTCGGATCCGAACAGCCTCATCAGATCGTCCTCAAGGGAAATGAAGAAGCGTGATTCTCCGGGATCGCCCTGACGTCCGGAACGTCCGCGCAGCTGGTTGTCGATTCGCCTCGACTCGTGACGCTCCGTACCTATTATCTTAAGACCGCCCGCGGCGCGTGATTCTTCATCAAGCTTGATATCGGTACCACGGCCCGCCATGTTGGTGGCGATTGTGACCGCTCCGTGGATACCCGCATCCGCAACTATCTCGGCTTCCATCTCGTGGAACTTCGCATTAAGCACGTTATGCTGTATCCCGCGGCGCTTAAGCATTGCGCTTATCTCCTCGGAAGCCTCGATCGTGATCGTACCGACAAGGATCGGCTGCCCGGTCGCATGTGCGGCTTCTATCTCATCGCATATTGCCTTGAGCTTCTCCTTCCTTGTCTTATATACCGCATCCTGCAGGTCGACCCTTGCGACCGGCATATTGGTGGGTATCTCTATAACGTCCATCCCGTAGATATCACGGAATTCCTTTTCCTCTGTAAGGGCCGTACCAGTCATTCCGGCCTTCTTCTCGAATTTATTGAAGAAGTTCTGGAAGGTGATCGTGGCAAGCGTCTTGCTCTCACGTTTAACCTTCACATGCTCCTTGGCCTCGATCGCCTGATGCAGGCCGTCCGAATAGCGGCGCCCGGGCATGATACGTCCCGTAAATTCATCAACTATGAGCACCTGATCGTCCTTGACCACGTAATCCTGATCGCGGAACATCAGGTTATGCGCACGCAGCGCAAGTATCGTATTATTCTGGATATCGACATTTTCGGGATCGGCAAGGTTGTCGATCTGGAAGAACTTCTCGACCTTCTCAACGCCCTGTGCGGTAAGAGTCACGAACTTGTCCTTTTCATTAACGATAAAGTCACCCGTCTCCTCACGCTCAACGCCCATGATGGCATCCATCTTGGAAAGATCCTCCATGTCTTCGCCGCGCTTAAGCTGGCGGGCAAGCATATCGCAGATCTCATAGAGCTTGGTTGACTTTCCGCTCTGTCCGGAAATTATAAGGGGCGTACGTGCTTCGTCGATAAGAACAGAGTCGACCTCATCGATGATCGCATAGGCAAGTTCGCGCAGCACGAGCTGCTCCTTGTATATGACCATGTTATCTCTAAGGTAATCAAAACCCAGCTCATTATTGGTCACATAAGTGATATCGCAGGCATAGGCCGCCCTTCTCTCCTCGGGCGTCATGGAATTAAGCACAACGCCGACGGTAAGTCCGAGGAACTCATGAACCTGTCCCATCCACTCGGCATCACGCTTTGCCAGATAATCATTGACTGTGACCACATGTACGCCGCGCCCGGTAAGGGCATTAAGGTAGGCGGGCAGAGTCGCAACCAGCGTCTTACCTTCACCTGTCTTCATCTCGGCGATACGTCCCTGATGGAGGATGATGCCGCCGATTATCTGCACCCTGTAGTGCTCCATATTGAGCACACGCCTTGCGGCTTCGCGCACGGTCGCATACGCTTCGGGAAGAATATCATCCAGGGTCTCGCCGTCATTTAAGCGTCCCTTGAACTCACGCGTCTTATCCTTAAGCTCTTCATCGGAAAGAGCCATCATGGAATCGCGCAGTGACTCAACCTTGTCAGCTAAAGGCATGACAAGCTTAAGTTCCCGTTCACTATGCGTTCCGAATATCTTATCAATTATCTTCATTATGCGATATTTCTCCTAAATCATATACGTATGGCTTACAAAACGCCGCATCTTACATTTTAACAGATAGCGGCATTAAATTCAATCTCAATATAAAGGGGACGGTAAGGGACCGGGGGACGGTTCTGTGGTCCCAAAAATCGGAACCGCAGAACCGTCCCCCGGTCCCTTGCATCCCCTATTCTTACCTTCTCCTCAAAATAAAGTGCAGTTCCGAAGAAAACTCGCTTTCATCAAGTACGAGCTGCAGCTTATCCATAAGCGGTGTGAACCTTTCGGCAAACATGTCCGCGAATTCCTCATTCCCGTTCTTTCTCATCGAAACGCTTATGAAACGGTATAAGTCGTTGATATCCGATCCGAACCTCCATTCATAGGCGACCTCAAATCCGATAGACTCAGCCATCACCTTTATGGATTCGTTCGTAAAAAGATGCGTGTGCGTGCCACCCATATGACGGTTATAGCAATCCTGAAACGCAGCCTCGAAAGCGCACGAAAACGAGAACATCGGCACCGAAGCATACAGATATCTTATGTTCTTATTGTCCCTTATCGCATCAAGGTTCTCACGAAGATGGATAAGATGTTCGAGCACACCTATCGCGGATATGACGTTTGCATCGGTATTTCCGATATATCCGATCGAATCCGTAAGCCCGACATGCTTAAGGAAGCTGCCCTTGCCGTCTCCGATCATCGCATTGCCGTGCTCCACCTCGGTCGCCGAAACCTCGATACCGGTTGACTCTATCCCAAGTCCCTTAAGCGCCGCAACGAAGTATCCGCAGCCCGCTCCTATATCAAGATCCTTTATATCCGAAGCCGCAATACCGTCCTTCTTAAGGGATTCAATAAGGAACTCCGCCTTCGGGACATAGATCATGTTCATCCTCCGGTCGTAATTCTCCTTATCCTTCATGGAATAATTCTTCGAATAATCATCCTCCACATACACCTTGGAGGCAAAGTCATCCGTATCCTCATTCGCCGAATTTAGATGACCGCACTTTCCGCACACGATGTAATCTATATTATGGGACTTAACGACACATCCCGCATGTCCGGTCCCGTTTTGTTCATCCCGTGCCGCACTGTCACTTCCTGCATTACCTCCCTGCGCAGCACCCTTTTTATCATCCGTGCGTACAAGAGGGCTTCCGCAGATCTTGCATACCTTCCTTACGGGCTGGGCATTTATGATATCCGCCATCCCGTCTGCCATCTTAAGCATGCCGTCGTTATTGTTGAAGAAGTTCTGCTTCAGCGAATTAAGATCCCCAAATGACTTTCCGAATTTCTTTTCCGACATCCGATCCTCCTTTATATAACGTTGAAACGTCCGCACCGGATAAGGTGCGGACGTTTATATGCCATATGATCAGTACTTCTTTGCTTCCTCCCTGCCGGTGACCACCGCAAGTCCGCCCTGCGCAAGTGCCAGCAGTTCATCCTCTCCGGGATATACCGTGAACGGTGCGATCCATTCGCAGCGTTTCTTGAGCTCAGCCACGACATATTTATCATAAGCGATACCGCCGGTTACCACTATCTGATCGACCTTGCCGTCAAGCACGCAGGCCATCGCTCCGATGTTCTTGCTGATCTGGAGGATGAACGCATCCCTTACCTCGGCTGCCTTCTTATCTCCGTTTTCGACCATCTTGTCAACATCACGCATGTCATTCGTTCCGCAGTAAGCATTGAAGCCGCCGTTTCCGACTAACTTCTTATAAACTTCCGCTTCCGTATACTTGCCCGAGAAGCACATCTTAACGAGAGCACCTACAGGAACTGCACCTGCCCTCTCGGGAGAGAAGCATCCGTCACCGTCAAGACCGTTGAATATATCAACTACCTTGCCCTTCTTATGGGGTCCTACCGTAACTCCGCCGCCCATATGGACTACGATCAGGTTAAGGTCTTCGTATGACTTTCCGACTTCCTTTGCGTACCTCTTGGCAACGGCCTTCTGGTTGAGTGCATGGAATATTGATACCCTCGGAAGTTCGGGCACGCCCGAATACCTTGCTATAGGCATCAGCTCATCAACTACGCAGGGATCGACGATAAACGAAGGGATCCCGAGAGGCTCGGCTATCTCACGAGCGAGGATACCTCCCAGATTGGATGCATGCTGACCGGAAACGCCCTTCTTAAGATCCTCTATAAGTTCATCTGATGTCGCGTATGTTCCTCCGGGAATGGGCTTGAGCATTCCGCCGCGGCCAACCACGAAATCAAGCGTCTTAATGTCGAAATTCTTATCCTTAAGGAAATTGATGATTATATCCTTACGGAAATCCTTCTGATCGACTATTGATGCATATCTGGCTATCTCCTCGGTCGAATGACGAAGGGTCTCGTCGAATAATAAGTTCTCATCATCGAATACACCGATCTTGGTCGATGTCGAACCGGGGTTGATAATAAGGCTTAATTTTCCCATGTTGCTGTCCTTTCTTTACTCAGTTCTTTTTTGAAAGTTCCTCGGCAACGATCGCTGCAAGTGCGATCGAATTGACCTTTGTCTCAAAAGAATCAGACCTCGAGGTCAATACAACCGGAGCCTTGGTACCCGTAAGGATACATCCGTTGTTTACGCCCGGAACCATATGTACTATGGCCTTGTAAGTAAGGTTACCCGAATGGATATCGGGGAACAGGAGTATATCGGCATCTCCGGCAACCTTGCGGTCCGTAGCGCCCTTCTCCTCTGCTGCTTCCTTATACAACGCTATATCAAATGACAGAGGTCCGTCAACGATGCAGTCCTTTATCTCACCCTCTGCATTTAACTTCGTAAGCTCTGCGGCCTCGACCGTGCAGGGCATCTTTTCATTAACAGTCTCAAGCGCGGCAAGGGGTGCGACCTTGGGCATCTTCACTCCGCATGCCTTGGCAACTTCAACCGTATAATCTATGATGCATTTCTTATCCTCAAGAGTCGGATAAGGCATAAATGCAACATCCGTAAAAAACAGCAGCCTGTCTATACCCGGGATCTCGAATACCGCCACATGCGACAGGGGCTTGCCCGTGCGGAGTCCGACTTCTTTATTGAGAACACTGCGCAGGAAAGTAGCCGTAGGGAGAAGTCCCTTCATGTACATATCGGCCTTGCCGTCATGAACGAGTCCGACTGCCTTAAGTGAAGCTTCAGTCACGTCCTTCTCATCGATGATCTCATAATCATCCATGTTCATCCCGAGTGACTCTCCGATCCTTCTTATCTCGGCTTCATCGCCAACCAGTATAGCATCCGCTATATCGCGTTCCTTGGCAGCCTTGATCGCCTCGAGTACAGCCTCATCCTGTGCCACCGCAACGGCAACCTTCTTCCTGCTGATCGCCGAAAGATTAGCCGTCAGTTCCTTGAAATTCTTAGCCATTTTTAAATCCTTCTTTCTTATATATTTCCTTAAAAACCCATTTCCTCAAACCACTTAAGTCCTTCACGCTCAGTGATGAAATACTTATTAACGGTCTCGGGTGAATGGGACATCTTCTTATGCTTGCTTGACTGAACCGAAACCTCGTATGAATTACCCTCGATATAGGCAATACATTTGCAGCCCGCCTTGGCAAGCGTCTCATGCAGCTTGACATACTGGCCGCTTCCCTTGGGGCTGACCTGCTGAAGCTCCTCTATAAAAGCCATATAGGCAAAGCCCTTCTCATCATTCCAGTCCTTCGCAAGATCGACAAGATTTTCATACAGCCACTCGATCTCGTGTGCATGCGCAACCCCGTGTCCCTTGGAATACACTATCCTCCTGCTCTCGTCAGTCCATACCTTGAAACTTTCCTTTTCCCTCTCCATCATCTTCTCCATTTGCCGTATGCCGGTTAACAGTTCCAACTAATGATTTTATAGAATCCGAAGGCTTTTTTCAAGGATTGTTATTTATATGTCAAAGTAACAAAAAACCCATTTAATGCTTTTTGACCGAACACAGCGCAAAAGCGATCATATCAACAGTCACGATCGTAGCGCCTACGGGCGTCGACAAAAATATGGATAGCAGCAATCCCGCCAGTGCACATACGACCGCGGTAACGGCCGAGCATAACACAACGCTCCTGTAATCGTTAAACAGCCTCATTGCGGTAAGCGACGGGAAGATGACGAGTGCCGAAATGAGCAGCGATCCCACGAGGTTCATTCCCATAACGATTATGACCGCAATGAGTATCGCAATGATCAGGTTATATCTGTCAGAATCAATACCCGATGCGCTCGCAAAGTCCTCATCAAATGTCACGGCAAATATCCTGTTGTACAGGAATATAAACAGTCCGATAACAAGGACAGCAAGTATCACCGAAAACCAAACCTCACCTGCGGTAAGAGTCAGCAGCGACGTGGATCCGAACAGCGTAGAGCATACGTCTCCCGAAACATTGGCCGAGGTCGAGAATACGTTCATGACAAGATATCCGACCGCAAGTGCTCCTACGGAAAAAATCGCGATCGCAGCATCACCCTTGACCTGCGCATTCTTACCGCTCCGAAGGAGAACGACTGCCGCAAGTACTGTGAGCGGAAGAACAATAACATTGTTATTTATCAACTTAAACACACTCGCGATTGCCATGGCCCCAAAGGCCACATGCGATAAGCCGTCGCCTATAAAGGAGTAACGCTTAAGTACGAGAGTCACTCCCAGAAGGGATGCGGATAACGATATAAGAATCGAGACCACAAACGCATATCTCACGAAGGGATAAGTGAAGTATAACCGAAGTGTATCAAATAAATTCATGATCTTTTCCTGTTTACGATCGTATTACTTTTTTTCCTTAAA
>JAILLY010000075.1 GCA_024692905.1 Lachnospiraceae bacterium
ACAGGTGAACGCAGGTGAACGCAATCAAAAAACCCCGTAAAGCCTTATTTTACGGGGTTTCTAGAGAGCGCGAGACGGGACTCGAACCCGCGGCCTCGACCTTGGCAAGGTCGCGCTCCACCAACTGAGCCACTCGCGCATATTGTTTAATTTGTTCCTCACATATGTTTGGAACGAAGCGGGTGATGGGAATCGAACCCACGTATCTAGCTTGGAAGGCTAGTGTTCTACCATTGAACTACACCCGCGGGGTAATGCCCAGAACCGGAATCGAACCAGTGACACGAGGATTTTCAGTCCTCTGCTCTACCAACTGAGCTATCTGGGCGAAATACTGATGCCTACTCGTTGCCACTGAACTACTTAGTACTGCAACACTCGCAAAAAGTATTCTATCAGCTTTGAACTGATAATGCAAGTATTTTTTTTGTTAACCCGGCATTTATTTTATCCGGTATTTTATTCTGTATTATATTCGGTATTTTATTCAATATCTTATTGGTAAAGCTCACACGGGTGATGTCACAGGTATTTAGATGCTATTCATCAAACTCGGCAGTCACGTAATAGCCCTGAGGACGCTCATCAATATTTACTACCCTGCCTTCCCTGCTCTTAAGGCGCTCCCTTAACTCATAGTTTGCCGACATCGCAAGAGAAGGATCTATCGTATAATACCAGCTTGTGGGCAAAACGCCCTCCGTCACGGTTATCGTATCTCCGGCCTTAAGAAGTCCCGGCCTCTCCATCTTGAATTCCATCTGACGCATAATGATCTCCAAACATATGCTATGCTCATCAATAACACCGTTATTGATAACAGTGTTATTGATAACAATGCTATTTATTCGTCATATACTACTTTTCATCATATACTACCTTTAACAGTATCGCGCTCGTCGCGGCCATATGAAGCTTAAGCCTTGCCCCGTCAAGAATATATTCCGCAGGATCAGTATCATATCCTCCGTCATACGTATACATAAGCTTACGAAGTTTCGCATCGCGGGCGATTCCGAGCTCATAGCTTATCTTCATCTCAATGTCTTTCTCATGGTCGTTGTTGTTGACCACGATCATGCACTGTTCTTTCCTTGTAAAACGACCGTACGCGATAACGTTATAATCCTTGTATACCCTTCTTATCGAACCCCTGCGCAGTTCCCTATTCTCCCTGCGGAGTCTTATCATTATCCTGTGGAATTCAATAAGCTCCTTATCTTCCCTTCCCCAGGGATAGGTTCGTCTGTTATCGGGATCGGTAAATCCGCACAGTCCGGCTTCATCGCCGTAATAGATGGTCGGCGCACCCGTCCAGGTCATCTGGATCAGAACGGCTTCACGCATAACAGCCTTATTGATGCCCGTGTTGGCGGCTTCGGGCCCCTTATCCGCAACCCTTCCGACAACGCGGTTTGTCCTTGTCAGAAATCGCGAGTGATCATGATTGCTAAGCTCGTTCATGGCAACGTCCTGGGACGGTCCGTACATCCTGGCGCCGTTGTATTTCATCATATCGAAGAAGGCATCCGCATTCCCGAGCATATCCTGCCTGAAATCATCCGAATGCTTCTGCATTCCCGTAAGGAACCAGGTCACGGGTTCCATAAATGCGTCGTAGTTCATCACCGAATCCCATTCGTCGCCCTTAAGCCACTCCGAGGGGTCGCCGTAATGCTCGGCAAGTATGATGGCTGACGGATTCGCATGCTTTACGGCATTTCTGAAATCCTTCCAGAACTGGTGATTAAACTCGGGAGAGTGCCCGAGATCGGCAGCCACATCAAGTCTCCACCCGTCCGCATTGTAAGGAGGCGATACCCACTTCCTTCCTATATACAGGATATAATCATACAGCTGTCTTGACCCTTCATAATTCAGCTTGGGAAGCGTATTGTGTCCCCACCATCCGTCGTAAGAATCATTATAGGGCCATGCATATTCATTATTGAACCTGAAGAAGCTCCTGTAGGGGCTGTTACCGTCTATATAAGCACCCTTCTCATAGCCGGGGGCGTTCTCGTAAATACGTTCCCGATCCAGCCATTTATTGAAGGATCCGCAGTGATTGAACACGCCGTCAAGTATGACTCTTATATTCCTTCTGTGGCATTCCGCCACGAGCTTGGCAAACAGTTCATCGGAAGCCTCAAGATTAACGCGGTCCGTTACCCTGGTTATATATCTTCCCGCATTCTTATTGTCATGATCCCACTCATCAAGCAGGTTTCCCTCATCCTTTAATATCCTGCCGATATGCGGATCTATATTATCGTAATCCTGAATATCATATTTATGATTCGAAGGCGAAACAAACAACGGATTGAAGTAGATAACATCTATCCCCAGATCCGCAAGATAATCAAGCTTATCCATAACGCCCTGAAGATCCCCGCCGTAGAACTCGCGAACGCCCATAACATTGGGATATTTATACCAGTCATCCACGCGGACGCAGTGTTCACCTATATAATTGTATTCATGTGTCAGGACATCGTTGGAAGGATCGCCGTTAAAGAAACGGTCCGTATAGATCTGATACATGACCGCTCCCTTGGCCCACTCGGGTGTTTTGAAGCCCGGTCTTATCACGAAATAATAGGCTTCCTCAACGCGGCCCACCGCACCTCTTACATCGTACCTGCATATCTGGTTGCCGCCAACTATCTCAAAATAATATCTGATCGGCTCGTTATCAAGCTGAAGTGTATATCTGTAATAATCAAACGTACCGGCTGTCTCGAACTTCTCGCACAGATACCGCTGTCCGTTGCAGATCAGAAAAACATGATCCACATTACTCTTATATGTACGGAACCTTAAGGTTACCGATGAATACGGATTCGGTTCCGGCGGATCCACATAATCCGATGTGTAGTCGGCAAAGAGAGCCTTCTTGTTAAGAACCGGCTTAAGGGTCGACAGATACAGACTCTTGTTCATATCCCTGCCAAAACTATTGAACTCCATCAAAACAGCTCCTTACTTATATCTTCAAGTATATAATACTATATCACATCATCTTGTACTTTTCATCAAGTATTTCACAAAATATGGCAGATGTGACTTTTCGCATCAAAGTAAAAAAGACAGCCTCACGAATGCTGTCTTTTTTGGAGAAGGTATTTC
>JAILLY010000093.1 GCA_024692905.1 Lachnospiraceae bacterium
GGATGTAAGGCCATAAAGGCTGCATTAATAAAGAAAAGGAGAAGAGAATTATGGCAAAGAAGTTAAAAGTACTTGTATGTGCAACTAACTACGGTTCATGGGGTGAGGAGCTTCAGGCTCCCTGGGATGCTCTCGTAAAAGCCGGATATGAGTGTACTCTGGCTACTCCCAAGGGCAAAAAGCCTCTTCCGCTTTCAATAAGCGTTGATCCTGATTTTGTTGATCCCGTTCAGAACGTGGCAACAAACCCGAAGGATGTATGTGACCGTATAAAGGAACTTGTTGACGGTGATGAATGGGCTCATCCCATTGCATTCAAGGATGCCAAGATGTCAGATTACGACGCTATCGCTCTTACAGGCGGTCTCGGCGCTATGCTTGACATGGCCAATAACTATAACCTGCATAAGCTGATCATGGACGCATATTATGACGGCAAGCTTATCGGTTCACTCTGCTATGCGGTAGCAACCCTCGTATTCTGCCGCGATCCCAAGAGGGGATATAAGAGTATCATTAACGGCAAGAGGATAGTTGCTCATCCTCATGCATGGGATTTCTACGGACCGGACTACGACTTTACGTTTGAGATGTACGGCGAGACCGAAGACAACAAGCACACCGACGTTCATACGCCCGGATTCCTTTATCCCGAAGAGTATCTGATAGCCGATGCAGTAGGACCCAAGGGTTCGGTCATCAGCCGCGTAAAATGTTCAAGGGATGACATGGAAGCAGAATTCGACTGGCCTTTCGTAACGGCTTGTTCGGTAGAGTCATCAAGGGCTTACGGCCAGCTGCTCGTTAAGGTTCTTGACAAGATCGCAGCAGGCGAAGATGTAACAAACCAGAGGATCTATTTTGACCGCTAATAATTGACGGCCGACAAAGCGGCGGGGATTTCAATTTTCTCCGCCGCATTTTTTACTATATTTTTCGAAGAACAGGAGGAAAGAGATATGCCTTGTATAACGGTACAGAGCCTTGAACTTGCAGAAAGCCAGAGAAAGAGGATCGCTGAAAAGTATATAGAGATTTTTTCGGAGGAAACGGGAGTACCCAGGGACAGGGTATATCTGTTTTTTGACGGTTATAAACTTGATGAAGCCGCTACCGACGGAAAACTGTTTTCTGACAGAGGTATCGGCCCCATAAGAGGAAAATTTAACGAAGAGGAGTGGGACAAATAATGGATGTTAATCAGGCTATCGTAAAGATTCTCGAAGAAACCAACAGGGTCTCCCATGTTTTCGGAAGCACAGGGCAGGTAAATGCCTCGATGCTCCTTGCGTTAAGGGACTCTAAGAAGATAAAGACGGTCGTTGTCAGGAACGAGCAGGCAGCTTCATTCATGGCGTGCGGTTATACGATGTTCAATCCCGATAATCTCGGTGTATGTTTTGCCACAGGCGGCCCCGGCGCGTTTAACCTGTTCTCCGGAATGGCCGTAGCATATTCGGACTCACTTCCGATAATAGGCATCACGGGATATGCGTCCGCAAACGTACGCGGCAAAGGATGCCTTAACGAATCGTCGGGTCTTTCAAGGACTCCCGATTCCCATAAGATGTTCTCGGCCACAACCAAGAAATCTTATATCGTTGAAGACGGATCCCAGATATGCGACATCATGGAGGATGCGATAAATACCGCATTTAACGGACGTCCCGGTCCGGTGCATATCCATGTGCCCAAGAACATCACGACGGCCGAAGTTCCGAATTTCAGATCGATAAAGATAGATATCAAGCCGGTTAAGGCCAAGGAGAAATGCGCCGCCGAATTTGCCGCAAGGCTCCTTAAGGGTATCGAAAAGAAGGAGAACATCCTTCTGCTTGTTGGTTACGGCTGTATAAGGGCAGGCGCAAAGGAGGAACTCCTTAAACTCGTCAATGATTATAAGATACCTTTTATCACTACCATGGACGCCAAGGGATATCTTCCGGAGGATCATCCCTTATCACTCGGAATATTCGGATCGACAGGCGATCCTCTGGCAATGGATTATTTCGATAAGGCGGACACGGTGCTCGCGGTAGGTAATTCATTTGCAGAGAATGCGACTCTTATGTTCAAGGATGACCTTTATAATGACAAGACGCTCATGCATATCAATATCGATCCCCATGAGATCAATAAGGTATATGCGGCAGATCTGTCAATGATCTCGGATGCGAAGTCGGGACTTGCCGCGATTCTTAAGGATATGAGCGGTGCTTCCGCAGCGCCTTTCGATCCGGCTGTATCGGCAGATAAGAAGAAATGGTTCGATATGCCCAATGTCGGTGATACGCAGAAGATGCATCCCGCAGACGTGGCGCGCGTGATCTCCGAGGTCGCTCCCGAGAATGCCATTGTTATGGGTGATGCAGGTTCGCATATGCTCTGGTTATCCGAGTACATGAAGCTCACGGGCAACCAGCGTTATCAGAATCCCGGAAGCTTCGGTCCCATGGCAAGCCATACAAACGGATGTATCGGTGTTAAGTGTGCCAATCCCGATAAGGTCGTCATTTCCGGTTCGGGTGACGGTTGCTATCTGATGGCAGGATTCGAACTGCTTACCGCCGTCCAGAATAACATCCCCGTAGTATGGGTGATCTTTGATAACGGTGAGTTCAATGTCATAAAGAAGTTCCTTCTCAACATGTTCAACGAACATGCATATATGTCATTCATGAATCCCGACTATGTGGCTTATGCGGAGGCCTGCGGAGCCACGGGCATGAGGGCGACAAATAAGGAAGAACTTAAGGATGCGCTCACCAAAGCCATCGCTCTCAATAAGCCCGTTGTTATCGACGCGGTCATCGATGGCGAAGTATACGCGAACATGAACAAGTCCATGTAAGGAGAGACATATAATGATATATCCAGACAGTTGCGGTACTAAAGAGAGACCCGGATGCATACTTACGGATAAGTCCGGGGTCACGCTGCTAAACAGGGACGATCTTCTCATCGGATCCGCGGATTCTTTTGTATTCGGGAGGGAGTCGAAGATCATCGTTGCGGGTAAGCCGGCAAAGGAGATGACTCTTGACTTTGCGGCACTGGGAACGGCGATCATTGATACTTCGGGTGACTTTCCCGTTGCCGTGGCAGGAAGCCCCGTCAGGGGAGCAACAGTCATCAACGAAGGCCATATCAAGGTACATACGAAGCATCTGCTTAAGAAGTACAAGGATCAGATACAGGATCCGGATCATCCCGACAGGCCCTATAAATATCTGCGCATTGTCGTCATGAACGCGGGCGTTAACTGCGAGGTCATAAACAAGGGCAGGATCGATGTTTATTTCGATCATGACGAGAGCAACAGGTCAACGATCTATGTCACCACAATGAGCGGAGGCAAAGGATCGTCCGTATTGAATTACGGGACCATCTGTTTCCACGGAAACGGTTCCGTCAATACCAGGATGAGAGGAATGGCTACCTTCGGCGATAACGTGACCTGTATCAATTACGGGAAGATCATCGCGGATGTAGGCTGCCTTGATGACGCAAGGCTTATCACCACCGGCGGTACCCGTGCCAACGTTATTAACGAAGGCGTTATGGACATAAAGGGACCGGGCCGCGTGATAGGAATGACAAGGTACGGTGATTCAAACCTGATAAATAACGGCAGCATAAGCATAACCACACTTGATTATCCGGCAGAGTCGGGTATTAAAAAGATGTGCGCCGGATGCGCAATGTTTGAACCGCTTAATGAGAGCAGGAGCAACATTACCCCCATGGTAAACAGGGGAACGATCAACTTAAAGAGTGAGAGCTCAGAGGCTACATCTGCGGATAAGCTGCTGCTTGGAATGTATCTGGATATCGCTTCTGCCGATGCCGCATCCCTTAAGCCCTCCGTAATAAACGAAGGAATCATAAATGTGGATTCAACGGGACCCGTTAAGATCCGTGCGGCCGAAGCGGGATTTATCTTTAACGCATTATCGCAGCTGCCGGATGACCTTATCTGCCCCGTTACCGTCGGAAGCTGGAAGACGAAGCTTCGTGATCTTTCTTCCACCCGTGACCTCTTCATCGGCGAGGGAGTAAAGGTAAATTACGGTGCCGCGGAACTTGTTTTTGACAGGAATGAGAAAGAAGAGGATCCCAGGGAGGTTTCGATCGCGCCGGAGGATATCTTCTTCCTTGTAAACGATGCGCACCGGTATGAATATGTTAATTATGAAGCACTTAAGGTATGTGCCGCCGATCCGGAAAAGTATGAGGCACAGACAGATACGGCCGGCATGACCGTAATACTTAAGAGAAAGGAAGAATCGTGAGATTATGGTAAATAAGGATAATAACAGAAATACTGCCATGGTTGTCGGCAAGGGCGGATATGTTGTCAATTACGGGCATATAGACGTCAGCAGGCCGCAGGGTGATGCGCTTTTCCGTTACAGTTACACGAACGTGCCGAATAATCCCGGAGTATGGGTCCAGAATGTATGTCTTACGGGAATGGCAGCGCTTGAGCCCAACCCCGAGAGACCTCATGAAATGCAGTTTGCTTCGCATGCGACTCTCATAAACCGCGGTACCATCGATATCCATTTCGATGAGGTATATAAGTTCTACATGGAGGAGAAATCGAAGACTGATACGCCGGATGACTTCAGGTTTGATTGTGTAAGATGTTTCGCTATGCTGGCCGGAGATAATTCCCTCCTTATAAACGAAGGCACGATAAATGTATACATGGATCAGGATATAGAGGCCATAGTGTCGCTTTATGCGTGCGCAATGTGGGCAAATGCCGGCTCCCTTATGATAAACCGCGGCGAGATCAACTATATTGGTAACGGGTCTTACCAGAGCTTTGTCAGGGGTATAGGAAGCATGGCGAGCAATCTGCAGTGCATAAACGAGGGCACCGTAACAGTCAGGCTCGACAGGGCATACCAGACAAGGATACTGCATACCGCGGGTGCGGGCGGTACCTTGCTTAACCGCGGAAAGATAAGCATCGATACCTGCGGAAGGATCATGGTCATAGGATCCCTGATGGGAACAAGGATGGAGAATGACGGTGAGATAGATGTCGTATCGCATTCTACTTACATAAAGAACATAGTTCCTTACCACTACCAGTTCGATCCGCTGGCAACCGCTTTTTATGAGCATTTTCTTCCAAATGACGAGCAGCCTTCGCCGATGGTCAACCGCGGGTCCATAAAGATCCATCTCGACGGTTCGGATAAG
>JAILLY010000096.1 GCA_024692905.1 Lachnospiraceae bacterium
GTTAAGATATCCGAGGATACTTCCAAGAACAGCTATGCTGTAAACTTTGTTTCAAAGGATGATGTTAAGATCAAGATGACCAAGACTTCGGGTTCCGCAACCCAGAAGGATGGTGTTTATACTGTCTATGCCGGATCGGTAGTAAATGTTGTAAATGATAATTCCAAGGGTATCGAGAAGGCTCATAAGACGACTCTTTACTTCGACGGTTCCGAAACATCATCATACTTTACGCTTGGAACGGATGATCTTACCAAGAAGACGATAACCGCAAAGGGTGAGTCTTCATCTACTATCGCTATTAAATATACTGTAGAATTCAATGACGGCCAAACCGCAGACAGCAATACATTGACTGTTAAAGTCAAAAGTCCGGCAGTGCAGACCAAAGTAACTACGGAAGGCCTGGAGGAATATGTAACGCAGGGATATACGATGAAGTTTACCGCCAAGGCGCTTAACGGTTCCACTGATCTTAAGTGGAGCGTAAGCGAAGGCGGAAAGTATGTTGAGAGCATTTCCGGTTCGACCGAAGTTACGATCAGGTTCAAGGAGGAATTGGATCGGGGTACCGATACCGGAACGGTGAAGCTCAAATGCGATGTGGGAGGTATTTACTCTACGATCGACAGTGACAGCAGTACCGAAAAGACAATAACGGTGTATAGCACGCCGGCATCGGCGTTTGATAATGCAACACACGATATTACATATAAGCTGCCCGAAAGGATAAATACGGGAACAGAGTCCGGCGGGGACGGAGATGTTACGAGGACAGTTATTGATAAAGTAAAAGGAGTTTATGTGGTTGTCGGAGCAAACGGCAGTACGGTCGGAAATACCAAAGCATTTGCCATCGGCGGAACGGTGGGGACGATCAGCGGATCAAACCTTGATCAGATAAGCGACAACCTTAACAGTCTTGGGAAATTAAGCGGTGATACCGTTCAGGTGACATACAGGCTGTATCCGTGCCGCAGCGACGGTACATACAATAAAAAGGTATATACCGAGTCAACCACTACTTTATATAAAGTCAGGATCAACTATACGGAAAACGGTGTGATCAGGCAAAAAGAGACCTACAGGTTTGAACCCGGCGGAAATACTCCTGTCCCTGATTCCGAAGGCATAGTGATAAAGGCAGGCAGCGCGACGGGAAGGGCAGGGAATACGGTATCCGTTCCCGTGAGCATATCCGGCAACACCGGCCTCGGAGGCTTGTCTCTTACGGTAACCTGGAATCCTGCCCTGACGCTTACCGGCATCGAAAAGGGAAGTCTGCTTACGAAGGGAACCTTCGAATCGGATATCAATACGGGCGTGGTTCAGTGGTATACCTCGAATAAGGCCGTAAAAGGCGACGGAGTCCTCTTTACGCTTAAATTCAATATAAATACGGGGACCGAAAACGGAAGTTATACGGTAAATATCGATTATACGGGCGGGCTCAAAGCGAACATTACCGATGAGAACAGCGTTACCCTGGATGTGACCCTTAAGCCGGGGGATGTGTCGGTAAATACGGTCATAAAGGGTGATCTGACCGGTGACGGCGATGTTGCCATGGGCGATGTTGTAAAAGTCGCAAGAGCCGTTTCCGGTAAAGTGACTCTTACCGATGAAGAAAAGACTGCGGCGGATGTAACTGGCGACGGTGACGTTGCCATAGGTGATGTTGTAAAGATGGCACGGTTTGTATCCGGAGCGATCGATGAATTGTAATGGACAGACATAAGCAACTGTATCTTTTGTCACTCGTATTGACTGTATCGCTTTTAATCTTTGTTTCGGCCTGGATGCTCGATTGGGGCAATAGCCCGACAGTCGGTAACAGGAGCAGTAAGGCATCAGCCGATTCGGGAATTGACGGTGAATTCGTTACGGGAGGGGGTATTACAGTCACCCGCTCTGTCGAACTGATTGAAGCCGAAAACAGGGAGCTTCTTGAAGTTTATAAAAACATGAAGGAAGATAATCCCGATTTTGCGGGATTTATAAGGATTACGGGAACGGCAGTCGAGTATCCTGTCATGTATACTCCGTATGAGCCGGAGAAGTATATCCATATGGATATAAACTGTGCAGACAGTGAAGACGGCCTTCCGTTCATAGATGCGCGATGCAGCATAGATCCCGACAGCGATAATATAATCATTTACGGGCATAACATGAAGGATGGCAGCATGTTTGCCTCTCTTATATCATATCAAAACAAGGCATATTATGATGAGCATCCGGTTATCCGGTATGATACTGCGGATGAGATCAGGGAATACGAGATCATGTCCGTATTCTATGACCGTGTGTATTATACCGATGAAACGGATGTTTTTAAGTTCTATAATTTCATAGATGCCTCGGATGAAGCTGACTTTGATCGCAATGTCAGCCAGTATCTAAAAAAATCCGTGTATGATACCGGAGTCACCGCTCATTATGGTGACAAGCTCATAACGCTTGTTACCTGTGCTTATCATACCGAAAACGGAAGATTCGTTGTAATCGCCAAAAGAAAACAGAATACAGAATGATTGATAAAAATCCAAATCTGTGGTATTTTTTATTGTCGTAATGCTGTCGTGAACGGGACATATTTTAAGCGGCAGTAAGATATATATATCAGAATATGGAGGCGGATATGGGAAGTGAGATCAGAGATATAAACCTCGCAGAGTCGGGTGAGCGAAAGATCGAATGGGTCAAGAGGAACTGCGATCTGTTAAGGACGCTTGAAGGCGAATTTGCCGTAACGAAGCCATTTAAGGGAAAGAAGATAGCGCTTTCCGTGCATCTTGAGGCCAAGACGGCTTATCTGTGCCTTGTGCTTAAGGCCGGCGGCGCGGATATGTATGTTACGGGCTCAAACCCTTTATCCACTCAGGATGACGTGGCTGCGGCGCTTGTCAAGGCAGGACTTGAGGTACACGCCTGGTACGATTCCACACCCGAGGAATACAATGCTCATATAAGGGCCGTTCTTGAGGCGGGTCCCAATATCATAATAGATGACGGCGGGGATCTTGTGCATATGATGCATACCGAGCTTAAGCATCTCATTCCGAACGTTATAGGCGGTTGCGAGGAGACGACGACAGGAATCCTCAGGCTCCTTGCGATGGACCGTGACGGTGAGCTTAAGTTCCCGATGGTGCTCGTAAATAATGCCGACTGCAAGCATTTCTTCGATAACCGTTACGGCACGGGCCAGTCGGTATGGGACGGCATCAACCGCACGACCAACCTTATAGTGGCCGGCAAGATCGTTGTCGTTGCAGGCTACGGCTGGTGCGGCAAAGGCGTTGCGATGAGGGCCAAGGGCCTCGGAGCGAGAGTCATAGTCACCGAAGTCGATCCCGTTAAGGCAATAGAAGCCGTCATGGACGGATTTGACGTTATGCCCATGAAGGAAGCGGCTAAGGTGGGTGATTTCTTCGTAACAGTCACAGGCTGCGAGAAAGTCATAGACAGCGAAGATTTTGCCGTAGTCAAGGATGGCGCGATAATGTGCAATGCAGGTCATTTCGACTGTGAGATAGATGTGGCCTGGCTTAAGGCCAATGCCGTTGAGACGCGCGAGATGCGTAAGAACATCATGGGTTATAAGCTTCCGACGGGGCAGTGGGTATATATCCTTGCCGAAGGACGTCTCGTAAATCTTGCGGCCGGCGACGGACATCCCGCCGAGATCATGGATATGTCATTTGCGATCCAGGCGCTGTCAGCCAAGTACCTTGTTGAGCATGAGGGCAAGCTTGATAAGATGATAATCGACGTGCCCAGGGAAGTAGATAACGATGTTGCGGTTAGGAAGCTTGCATTCCTCGGTAAGCATATAGATACCCTGACACCCGAGCAGGTAAAGTACCTGAATTCGTCTGCGGTCTGAGCTGAACACAGGAAGCCCGGTCGTGCGCCTGAAGATATGCAGCACCGACCGGAACGCAGCACGGCCAGGAGAAAAATATCTGACCGGAACACAGGAAGGCCGGAGGAAAAATCCGACCGGAACACGGTGCAGCCGAAGCAATATGTGGCATTTAAGCGGAAAAACCGCAGCCCCGGCATCGGGACGGATATAAAAAGAATACAGAAAGAAGCGGAATTTATGTATTTGATAGATTATGAGCATCCGGTCAGGGTGCATTTTATCGGAATAGGCGGAATAAGTATGAGCGGACTGGCCGAGATCCTGCTCGACCGGGGATTTGAAGTTTCCGGTTCCGACAGGGCCCCGTCCGAGATCACCGGTATCCTCGAAGAGAAGGGGATAAAGGTCTTTTACGGGCAGAAGGCATCCAATATAAGCGATGACATAAAGCTTGTGGTATATACGGCTGCCATCCATGAAGACAACGAGGAATTTGCCGAGGCCAAAAGACGCGGCATCCCGATACTTAAAAGGGCTGAACTCCTCGGACAGATAATGGGGAATTATGAAGTCTCGGTCGCCGTTGCCGGAACACACGGCAAGACCACGACAACCTCGATGGTAACGGACATACTGATGGCTGCGGATCTTGATCCCACTGTCTCCGTGGGCGGCATGTTAAGGGAGATAGGCGGCAACATCCGTATCGGCCGTTCCGGATATTTCGTTACAGAGGCCTGCGAGTATACAAACAGCTTCTTAAGTTTTAAGCCTACTGCCAATATAATCTTAAATATCGAGGAGGACCATCTGGACTTCTTTAAGGATATCGAAGACATACGTTCTTCGTTCCGCAGATTTGCCGGGCTTCTTCCCAAAGAAGGCATCCTTGTCATAAATTCCGATATCGACAGATATAAAGAGATAACGGACGGACTTGAGTGCAATGTGCTTACCGTATCGCCTTCCGAAGGCGCAGATGCCGGATACACCGCCACGGATGTAAGCTTTGACGGATCCGGATGCGCGTCCTTTACGGTGATAAGGAGCGCGGAAGCAGCTGGTATATGCGGCCTTGAAGAGGGAGCCGCAGGAAGGTATGAGCTTAAGGTCCCGGGCGGCCACAATATAGGAAATGCCCTCGCCGCGATTGCCCTTGCCGAATTCCTGGGAATAGACAGTGACAAGATAGCGTCGGGTTTTCTTGCCTTCAGAGGCACGGACAGGCGGTTCCAGATAAAGGGTAAGCTCGGGGAGGCAACGGTGATAGACGATTATGCCCATCATCCCACCGAGATACGGGCGACATTAAGTACAGCCGCAAATTACCCGCATGAACGCATCATCTGCGTTTTCCAGCCTCATACCTACTCAAGGACCAAGGCCTTTTTTGATGAATTTGTCGATGCGCTCAAGGGAGCGGATATCATCGTGCTGGCACCGATCTACGCGGCACGTGAGACCGATACGCTCGGCATAAGCTCCGATATGATAAGCGAGGCTCTTAAAAAAATCGGGAAAGAATCATACAGTTTTTCCACATTTTCCGAGATAGAAGAATTTTTAAGAAAAAAAAGTTGTAAGGGTGATCTGTTGATAACTATGGGAGCCGGAGATATAGTAAAAGTCGGCGAAGATCTGATCGGAACATGATTATCCACAATATCCACAGCCAAGGGTGAAAAGTTATCCCAAAACAGGCTGTGGATTTTTAAGTTAACGTAAAAAGTTACACCCTCCCAAAGGAATGCCGAAATTTAAACTCCAAAGGGTCGGACATAAAAAAATCCGTACATAGTTTCTGTTTTATCCACAGTCGAAAAACCCTTATATTTGCTGGGTTATTGGGCATAAGATTATGTTTTCAGACCGGCCGGATTGTGCTATAATCATCGTCACCGGGAGTATATGATCATTGAAGGGGAATAGTTGACGGCGGTGAGTATTTAATGGGAAACATTACTCTGTGCAAGGATTATTCTTCTGAAGTCACTTTGGTAAGAAATGACTTCATTGATAAATATATGGCTGAGGCGAATGATGCCCAGATCAAGGTATATCTGTACCTGTTAAGGCAGCTTGGCGCAGGCAGCGGGATAAGCGTATCCGACATGGCCGACAGGTTCAACTATACCGAGAGGGATGTCGTAAGGGCCTTAAGGTACTGGGATACCAGGAAGCTTGTTTCGTTAAGCTTTACTACCGGCGGGGAGCTTACCGGCATCAAGATGCTCGATATCAGTGAAGAGAAGCCCGGGAAGGCGCAAAAGTCAGCCGACGGGAGCTTAAGGATGCTTGATATCAGCGAAGAGAAGCCCGGGAAGGAGCAAAAGTCAGCCGACGCGGGTTTAAGGATGCTCGATGCAGGTGACGAGAAGCCCGGAAAAACACAAAAGGCTTCCGACGGGAGCCTTAGGATCCTCGATGTCAGTGAAGAGGAACCCGTGAACGTGCAAAAGGCTGCAGAGGGGAATATCAAGATGGTTGATTTTTCGCGAAAGAGGGAATATTCGGCCGATGAGCTTCTCAGTTTCAGGGAAAAGCCGGAGATCTCGCAGCTTCTGTTCATAACCGAGACTTACCTTAACAAGACGCTTCGCCCCGACGAGATCTCATCGATCCTGTTCATGTATGACTCTTACGGGTTCAGCGCGGATCTTATCGAGTACCTTATCGAGTACTGCGCGAATAACAGAAAAAAGAGCATGAAATACATAGAATCAGTAGCCAGGAGCTGGGCCGAGACCGGGATAAGCTGCGTTGAGGAGGCAAAGGCCCGTACCTGTACTGTTCCCAAGGATGTGTATACCGTGTTCAAGGCCTTCGGCATAAGCGGCCGCAGCCCGATCGAACCCGAGATATCCTATGTGGTGAAGTGGAAGGATGTATACGGATTTTCGATAGATATCATATGCGAGGCCTGCTCAAGGACCATAATGAACATCCACAGCGTAAGCTTCGAATATGCCGATACGATCCTGACAAACTGGAAGGATTCGGATGTAAAGAGCCTTGACGATATAATAAGGCTTGACAGTCAGAGGGCAAAGAAAGAGGGTGCTTCCGGAAGCCGTAAAGCGGAAAAGCAGCCTGTAAAACAGGTAAAGGACGGAAGTTTCAATTCCTTCAGCCAGCGCAAATACGATTATGCCGAACTGGAAAAAGACGCATTGTATAATCAGGGTTAGTAGGTTATAATCAGGGTTGTACTCAGGTTAAGGAGAGGCGATGTCGATTTCCAATGCACAGTACGATGAGATAATGCGTACTTATGAACATAACCGGAACGAAAACAGGCACCTTATGACGGAACGTCTAAATGAGGTGTATGATAAGATACCCGAGTATAAGGCACTTGATCTCAGAGTGGCCGACATTTCCCTTGAGAACGGGAAGAGGCTTCTTGAGGGGGATGTGGATGCCTTGACCTCGTTAAGGGAGGAACTTAAGGCCATTGCTGCTCGCAAGGCCTTTCTTCTTGAGCAGGGAGGATTCACAAAGGATTATCTCGATCCGGTGTATACCTGCCCGGTCTGCAAGGATACAGGCTATACGGACGGCAAAAAGTGTTCCTGTCTTAACCGTGCGATAACAAGATATCTTTATTCACAGTCCAATATCGAAAATGTATTAAAGCGGGAGAATTTCGATACACTCACTTACGATCATTACGACGATACCGAGCTGCCCGTTATGGAGAATATCATAAAAGGCTGCAGGCAGTTCGTCGTTGACTTTGACAGTCAATATGAAAACCTGCTGTTTTACGGGGGTGTGGGCGTCGGTAAGACGTTCCTTACCAACTGCATAGCGAACGAACTTTTAAAGCAGGGCCACTCGGTGCTGTACTTTAATTCGTTCAAGTTATTCGACACTCTCGCAAGATATGCGTTCAGGAACCAGGAACTGAACGAGGATATAGACAGGATCCATGAGGATATCTTCGGATGCGACCTCCTTGTTATAGACGATCTCGGGACGGAGCTGACCAATTCCTTTGTTTTAAGCCAGCTGTTCCTTATCGTCAACGAACGCGATCTGAGGAGTAAGTCGACGATAATTTCGACCAACCTCTCTATCGAGGAGCTGTCCGAAAGGTACTCCGAGAGGACTTTTTCCAGGATATACGGTAAATACAGGATGATCAAGCCCGATATAAAGGACTTAAGGATCAAGATAAAGCGAAGCCAGAGCAGAAAGTGAGGAAAGAAATGCCAAATCGCGAGGAGAAGCGCAACCTTGAATCAATACCCGTTGGATCGCTCAGGATGATACCGCTTGAAGGATGCATCGGTCTCGGACGGATGATCGATGAATATCTTGTAAAGTGGAGGACCGAGCGGGAGAACGAACATAAGAATTCGCTCGCATTTGCCGGCTACCAGCGTGACTCTTACATACTGGATGCGCAGATAAGCCGCTTCGGAACCGGTGAGGCAAAGGGTGTCATAAACGAATCCGTCAGGGGTACGGACCTGTACATTCTCGTGGATATCATGAATTACAGCCTGACTTACAAGCTGTGCGGCCAGGAGAATCACATGTCCCCCGATGACCACTATCAGGACTTAAAGAGGATAATCGCGGCGGTAGGCGGTAAGGCCAGGAGGATAACGGTGATAATGCCGTTCCTGTATGAGAGCCGCCAGCATAAGAGGAGTTCGCGAGAGTCACTCGACTGCGCCCTTGCCCTTCAGGAAATGGTCCGCATGGGCGTGGACAATATCATAACCTTTGATGCGCATGACCCGAGGGTGCAGAATGCGATACCTCTTTCGGGATTTGAGACCATAACGCCGGCCTATCAGTTCGTAAAGGGACTGTTGGGAAGCGTTAAGGATCTTAAGATAGATTCGGAACACATGATGATGATAAGCCCTGATGAAGGCGGGATGTCGAGGGCGATCTTCCTTGCGAACATGCTTGGGCTTGACATGGGAATGTTCTATAAGAGGCGTGATTACACCAAGATAGTGGACGGGCGCAACCCGATCGTCTCTCATGAATTCCTCGGAAGTTCCGTCGAGGGCAAGGATGTGCTCGTGGTGGATGACATGATCTCGTCGGGCGAGAGCGTTCTTGACGTTGCAAGGCAGCTTAAGAAACGCAAGGCATCCAGGATATTCATAGCCACGACCTTCGGACTCTTCACCAAGGGGCTTAAGGTTTTTGATGAAGCATATGAGGAAGGCATCATAAACAAGGTTCTTACGACAAACCTCGTATACCAGATGCCTGAACTGTTCGAAAAGCCCTATTACGTAAGCTGTGACATGAGCAAGTATATCGCCTACATAATCGATACGCTCAATCATGATACGTCGATCTCCGACCTTCTCGATCCGTTTGAGAGGATACACAGCCTCGTAAACAAGTATAACGCGGGGCAGATGGAGTAAGATGATAGCGATTGGAATGCTGCAGCGGCTGACTGTGGTAAATATTGCCGGCCACGGAGCATATCTTGCTTCCGGCCGTCAGGCGGGTGAGGAAAGGGTACTCCTCCCGATAAAGCAGGTGCCTGAGGGGACACGTGTCGGCAGCGAGATGGAAGTGTTTGTCTACAGGGATTCTAAGGACCGGCCGATCGCGACCGTCAAAAGGCCGCTCATTATGCTCGGTCAGACCGCGGTCCTTAAGGTCAGGGAAGTCACGAAGATCGGTGCGTTCCTTGACTGGGGGCTTGAGAAGGACCTGCTCCTTCCGTACAAACAGCAGACAAAGAGGCTGCATCCGGGTGATGAATGTCTTGTGGCCCTGTATCTTGATAAGAGCAACAGGCTGTGCCTTACGATGAACGTGTACGAATATTTAAGTACCGATCATAATTACAGGAAGGGAGACACAGTCACAGGAAGGGTTTATCTGATAAGCGATAATTTCGGCGCGTTCGTTGCCGTTGATGATGAGTATTCGGGACTTATCCCCAAACGTGAGCTTTACGGACAGGCTGAGGTCGGGGAGGTCATAACGGCGCGGGTCACTGAGGTTAAGGAAGACGGCAGGCTGACTCTGGGGATAAGGGAAAAGGCATATCTCCAGATGGATAAGGATGCGGAGCGTGTCATGGAGGTCATAGAAGCCTTTGACGGGGTGCTCCCGTTTAACGACAAGGCAAGTCCCGAGACGATCAAGCGCGAGTTCAACATGAGCAAGAACGAGTTCAAGCGCGCGGTCGGAAAGCTCTATAAGGAGCGCCGTATCGAGATAACCCCGGTGTCGATACGAAAGCTTAAATAGTTTACAAATTGATTTTTTCTGTTATAATGTGTCCGTGACTTGTATGATAAGGAGATGCTATGGAGACCAAGATAATCAGTACTGATAAGGCACCCGCGGCTATCGGGCCGTATTCACAGGCAGTCGCCGTAGGCGCACTGATCTACACCTCCGGAATGATCCCGGTCGACCCCGATACAGGTCATATGGTAAGCGGCATAAGGGAGCAGACCAGACAGGCCCTTACAAATGTAAAGTCACTCCTTGAGGCTGCGGGCAGCAGCATGAACAAAGTCATAAAGACGACCGTTTTTATCAAGGACATGAACCACTTTGCGGCTGTGAACGAGGTCTATGCGACGTTCTTTGACAGCGATCCTCCAGCGAGGAGCTGCGTTGAGGTGTCAAGGCTTCCCAAGGATGTCCTCATCGAGGTGGAGGCAGTCGCGGTTAAATAGTTTGTTGTTTTTTTACATAGAAAGGAGAGTATTATGAAAGTTACCAAGATCAATGACATTGAAAAGTTCTTTTCGGTAGTCGATGAGTGCAAGGGGAAGGTAGAACTGGTTACGGGCGAAGGCGACAGGCTTAATCTTAAGTCCAAGCTGTCCCAGTATGTATCGCTTGCAAATATCTTTTCGGACGGAACGATCGAAGAACTTGAGATAGTTGCTTACGAACCCGAGGATATTGACAGGCTCGTGAACTTCATGTGCAATTCGTGATATGGAAGGTGCGAATAGGAAAGCCAACGGCTTTTTCCTGATCATAGTAATACTGAATATCACCGCATCGATACTTTTATCGGTGCTTGACTCCGGAGGAGTTAAGGTTGGAACCGAAATGGCGCTTGTAATCACACAGCTGCTCGTTCTGGTTCCTTCTTTGCTTTTCCTGCTCATCCACAGATGCGATATAAACGAATGGGTGCCGTTTAGGAAGCTTAGGGTGTGGACCGTGTTCCTTATCATCCTTTTCTCATTCCTTATCATGCCGTTCATATCGCTTATAAACCTGTTCTCGCAGCTGTTTACCGATAACGTTGTCACTACGGCGATGGCTTCGGAGTTTTCCGGCGTAAGTCCCGTGCTCCTTGTGACCATTGTTGCTTTTGTCGGACCGTTCTGTGAGGAATTCGCATTCAGGGGCATATTGTTCGGGGGCCTTAAAAAGACCGGATATGTGCTTGCCGCAGCGGTCGTGAGTTCATTCTTTTTCGGACTCATGCATCTTAACTTAAACCAGATGAGCTATGCCATAGTGATGGGTGTCATCTTCTGCCTTTTGGTCGAGGCGACCGGCAGTATATGGGCATCGGTCATTTCCCATGCCGTGATAAACGGTTTCAACATAGTATCGCTTATGGTGATCGAAAAGGTTTATTCGGAAATGGGTGAGGATATTTCCTCTCTTGCCTCGCAGGCATCCGATATGGATGAAAAGTTCTCGATGATGGGCGCGCTCATAGGAGTATCCGCCATCGCCCTGCTGTTTGCGGTCGGTGCTTATATAGGGATATATGAGCTTGAGGGAAGAAGAAAGAATGTCGCCGCACTGTTCTTTGCGCCGGACCGGGAAGAAGGCGACAGACGTCTCGTGACTCCTGCAGGCGCAGTCGCCATCGTGATATGCATATTCGTGATATTCTTCTTAGGCAGGTTTCTTGCGATGCTCGATTCATTCGGGATCATCAAGTGAACCGGGTCATCGGACCGGCCGGGATCATCAAGTGAACCTGATCGTAAGGACATAAATATCTTGAGGGCATCATGGGCCCTGACATAAGACAAAATAAGACCCGGCCATGTGGCCGGGCCTTATTTTACAGGATGATGGGAAATTCGCCGATCGCTTCATCTCATACGGAAATATCTATATTTCCTCCGAGATTAGGATTGACTGACTGCTCCATTAATACCTTTGTCATCGTGTCACCTAAATCCGTGAAGGTGTCCAACGATTTATCGAGCATTGCAACGCTGAAGTCACTCATTATCTTGTTCTGGGACATCGCCATTGACAATGCGGGAATGTCGATCATAGGGGTTATTTCCATAGCTTCACCTCCGTTTGCAGCTATATTTGTCTCCTCTTTTGAAGACCGTTCCGGAAGAGACACTCCACCGGTTACTGAATATTTTATCACAACTCCTCACATTTGACTATAATTGTGACAAAAATAATTTCCTGAAAATTTACCGAATCACGCGGACCTGATTTGTGCAGTATCACCAAGTCATCGTTCCAGACTGTACATCCTGAACATATACCGGTCGAAACGGAAGGTCCCGATATACGCGGCCGTAAAACCATTCTCCTTTATCTCGTCGGAATAACCGCGGTAATCCTCATTATCCTCATAACCGTTCATGACGGCAAGCCATATCCTGCCATCGCCGGCCGTATCCACGGCTTCCTTTAATGTTTCGCAGTTCTTGAGATTGGGATCGTAGAAAGTCAGACACCAGGCCAGCTCCTCGTATTCCTCAAGGGTATAAAGCGCATCGCCGTTTGAAACGTTATCTTTAAGCCATCCTATCGTCTCGTTGGCACCGGGAGCATATTCCGATGAATAAGCCTGAATGTATGAGAAGATACCCGTCGAGATCTCTATAAGGATCACGAAAAAAATGACGGTTTTCTTAAGGTGTCCCGCCTCGATCGAAAAGAACAGCCAGACAAGCCCCAGTGAGAAGAACAGATACCTGTCAACAAAGATGTTTGCGCTCATCACGGCGCTTACGGCCGTTCCGAACAGCAGCACAAGGTAAAATACCGCAAAGCAGTATAACGAAAAGGCATCGTTTACGGTCTTGCCCGGGCGTATAAGGGCACGTGCGAACAGGAAGATGCACGAAAGCAGCAATACGATGCTTAAGAGCGTAAAGCCTACAGTATACGGATAGCGGCAGTATTTTATAAAGACGGGAAGAGTGACTCTCGGCATCGAGAAATAGCCGCTTACACGCTTAAACTGGCTTATGGTAACGAGCAGGCACGGGAAATACAGGATAAATGTAGAGCACAGGCAGATGAAAAAGCCCGCAAGCCGCACGGGATGAGCCTTTGCGTCCTTATCCCCGCTGTATCCCTTCTGCCCGATACAGGCGTATATCAGGATAAAAAGATATATGAATCCTACGGTTATAAAGGCAAAGTGGTGCGAATAACCCGCGAGCACCGAGCAGAGGGTAAACATGGCCCAGTTTATAAAGGACGGGGAATTGAGCACCTCGAATGCGAACACGGCGGAACCTGTTGCGAACAGGAATCCGAGGCTGTACATGCGGATCTCGACACCGAAGAAGAGCATGTTCGGCATTGCGGTCACGGCGAGCATGAACATGCAGGCCGTAAGTGCGCCGAAACGCTTCCGCACAACGGTCGCCCCGAGCAGCAGCGTAAGGATCATCGGAACCGTGCTCGTAAGCTTCATCACGGGTACCGTATAACCGAAGGCATCGGTCGAGAGCTTTAAAAGGATATTGTAAAGCGGAGGCAGCGTATCCTCCATTGAACGCTTGAGCACACCCTGCATATCCGTCCGTACGAGTGATGCGGTGAATGCTTCGTCGAGCCATACGTTGCTGTTATATGTAAGTGATATGAATACAAGGCTTAAAAGGGGCAGGAGAATCAAAGGGATGATAAGCCCCGCGCGAGATCTTTCTTTAGTTTCCATGGTGTCCTCCGATCGTAAGTCACCATATGATTGTAACTATTTTTGGGATGATTTTCAACAGCGGCCGTGAGCGTAATAAAACTGTAACTTTTTTCTTTATTTTTTCCCCTGAATGTATTAAAATAAATCTGTATTGGTATATTCTGCCGAAGGAGTAGGAAATGATTTCTAACCAGATCCTCCAGACCACTATCGACGGTCTTAAGAACATAACGAAAATGGAATTGGGAGTAATAGACACGGAAGGGAAGGTTCTGGCCGCGACGTTTAAGGAACCCGCCGATTTCAAGGCGGCAGCCAGAAGCTTTACCCAGTCACCCGCCGACAGTCAGGAGATCCAGGGACACCAGTTCTTTAAGGTTTATGATGAACTCCAGCTTGAATATATAGTTGTCGCCCAGGGCGGCACCGAGAATGCATATACGGTAGGCAAGATAGCCGCGTTCCAGATACAGAACCTGCTTGTGGCATACAAGGAGCGTTTCGATAAGGATAATTTCATCAAGAACCTTCTGCTCGACAACCTGCTCCTGGTCGATATCTATAACCGTTCCCAGAAGTTAAGGATCGATACCGATGTAAGGAGAGTCGCGATAGTCGCCGAGGCGGTGAACGATAAGGACAACAATTTCCTCGAGGCGGTAAGGAGCCTGTTCTTAGCAAGGACCAAGGATTTCATTACCGCGGTGGATGAGGATAATATAATAGTGATAAGGGAGATGGCACCCGGCGAAGGTTACGGTGAAGCCGCGGCCATGGCATCCCAGATATATGAATTGTTTGTTTCCAAGGGGCTTAAGAACCTGCATGTTTCATACGGTACCATAGTCAATGAGATACGCGAGGTCAGCCGCTCATACAAGGAAGCCAAGATGGCGCTCGACGTAGGCAAGATATTCTTTGACGAGCGCAATATAATCGCATACAGCGAACTGGGCATCGGACGTCTTATCTACCAGCTTCCGATACCGTTATGCAAGATGTTCATCAAGGAGATATTTGACGGAAAGTCACCCGATGACTTCGATGACGAGACGATCACCACGATCAACAAGTTCTTCGAAAACAGCTTAAATGTTTCCGAGACGAGCAGGCAGCTGTATATACACCGCAATACACTCGTATACAGGCTTGACAAGCTTCAGAAGACCACGGGACTTGATCTTAGGGTCTTTGAAGATGCCATCACGTTCAAGATCGCGTTAATGGTCGTCAAGTATATGAAATATATGGAGGATTTTGATTTTTAATTTAATATCCAGGGGAGGGAAGTATAGATGATAACGCTTGAAAATGTAAGCAAGAGTTATACCAGCGACGGCATGCCCGCGCTCAATAACGTAAGCCTGCATATAGACAGGGGCGAGTTCGTGTTCATAGTCGGTGATTCGGGCTCGGGCAAATCTACGATGATCAAGCTTCTGCTTCGTGAGCTGACGCCGACGAGCGGAAGGATCATTGTCAATAATTTCGATCTCTCAAGGCTGAGAAGACGCAAGATACCCAAATACAGAAGAAATATCGGCGTTGTTTTCCAGGATTTCAGGCTTCTTAAGGACAGGAACGTTTATGAGAACGTTGCTTTTGCCCAGAGAGTCATCGAGGTACCGACCAGACAGATCAAGAAGAACGTTCCCGCCATGCTCTCGCTCGTGGGACTTCCCGAGAAATACAGGAGCAAGACCAAGGAACTGTCCGGTGGTGAGCAGCAGAGGGTAGCCCTTGCGAGGGCGCTCGTGAACAATCCGCCCATCCTGCTTGCGGACGAGCCTACGGGTAACCTGGATCCCAGGAATTCATGGGAGATAATGAAGCTTCTTGAGGAGATAAACAGAAGGGGCACGACCGTTGTTGTCGTTACCCATAACCGTGAAATAGTAAATGCCATGCGCAAGCGCGTCATAACGGTCAAAAAGGGCATCATAGTAAGTGACGAGGAGAAGGGTGAGTATATAGATGAAGATTAGTACTTTCGTTTTTACCTTTAAGCAGGGATTTAAGAATATTTTCAGGAATAAGATCTTTTCGCTTGCCACGATCGCCACGATCGCAGCATGCATATTCTTATTCGGATTATGCTATTCGGTCATCGAGAATGTTCAGTACAGTATCCGCAAGGCAGAGACGAACGTTGCGGTCACCGTATTCTTTGATGAGGATATATCGGAAGATAAGATACAGGAGATAGGCAATACGATCCGCCAGAGGCCCGAGGTCGCATCGGTCGAGTTTGTATCCGCTGCGGAAGCATGGGAGGCTTTCAAGGTGGATTATCTGGGCGAGTATGCCGACGGTTACGAAGGTGATAATCCTCTTGAGGGCAGCGAGAACTTCGAGATCTATCTTAACGATGTTTCCAAGCAGCCCCAGCTCGTAAGCTTCCTTAAGACAGTCGACGGCGTCAGGGAGATCAACCATTCCGACGTGACGGCCAACATACTGACCCAGTTCAACCGCCTGCTCAGCTATGTTTCGCTCGGTATCATCGGCATCCTGCTTGCCGTATCGTTATTCCTTATAAGCAATACGGTCGCAATGGGTATCGCCGTGCGCAGAGAGGAGATCGGTATCATGAAGCTGATCGGCGCGACTGACTTTGTCGTAAGGTCGCCCTTCCTCATAGAAGGTGTGCTGCTCGGGGTGATAGGTGCAACGATACCGCTCGTGGCAGTGTACTTTATCTATAACAAGATCATTATATATGCAGCGGAGCAATTCGCCATATTAAATGATATATTGCAGTTCAAGTCCGCCAGGGATGTGTTCTCTGTCCTGGTGCCCGTAGCTATGGTCTTGGGTGTGGGACTCGGATTTTTCGGAAGTCTTATCACCGTAAGGAAGCATTTAAGAGTATAGCCCGGATGGCCGGTAGCGGGTGAATGACCGCCCGTACCGGGAATATGTATCACGGCGGGAACGGGATTGTATGTCACATAGGGGAAGCCGGCAGCAGGCGTTGGGGAGCGCATTGCCGGGGTATGACAGATAAGGGGAAACAATATGAAGGGAATAAGATGCGGTAAGGGGATATTGGCTTTAGCGATCGCAGTTTCATTAACGGCAGAGATGCCGTTAATTGTGCGTGCAGACAAGTCGAGCAACGACATCATCAAGCAGAGCGAAGAGGAGAAGAAGAACGCCGAGAACAGCAAGGCGGTCCTTAAGAAGGGACTTACTGATGTCAAACAGCTCATCGCGGATCTTGAGAGCGCCAAGGGCGAGCTTGAGGATTATATAATCCAGCTTGATGAAGACCTTTCGATGGTCGAGGAAAACATCGTAATGCTCGAGGAGCAGTTAAAGTTCAAGCAGGAGGAGATCGAGAAGACGAGGAAGGCGCTTGAGGATGCCATCTGGCAGAGTCAGCAGCAGTACGGACTCATGAAGAAGCGTATCCAGTTCGTATATGAAAAGGGCCAGACCTCCAATATCGACATGATCCTGAACTCGACTTCGTTCGCGGACTTTTTAAACAGGGCCGAATACGTCAACCTGCTTTCGGAATATGACCGCAGGATGCTTGACAGATATATAGAGACCTCCCAGAACATAACCGACATCAAGACCCAGCTTGAGGGGGAGGAGAAGGAACTTGAGGAGGCACGAAGCGACCTTGAGGCCGAACAGTCGGCACTTGAGCAGCTTATAGAAGCCAAGGAAGACCAGATAGTTGCCTACCAGACCGATATAAACAACAAAGAGGCGGCGATAAAGGAATATGAAGCAGAGATCGCAGCCCAGGACGAGATAATAAAGACCCTCGAAAAACGTATCGCCGAGGAGCGCAGGAAGCTTGAGGAGCAGAATAAGTCATCAAGGACCTATGACGGCGGAATGTTCAAGTTCCCGGCACCCAATTACACCAGGGTTTCGGATGATTACGGTATGAGGATGCACCCCATACTCAAGGTCGAGAAGTTCCATAACGGCATAGACCTTGCGGCACCTTCCGGATCGCCGATACTTGCGGCTTATGACGGAGATGTTGTCTCGGCAGGTTATTCTTCGAGTATGGGCAATTATATCATGATAGATCACGGCGACAGCCTTATTACAATATATATGCATGCATCGGCGCTGTATGTTTCCACGGGACAGAGCGTCAGCAAGGGGCAGAAGATCGCCGCAGTCGGTTCAACGGGCAGGAGTACCGGCCCCCATCTTCATTTCTCCGTAAGAAAGGACGGAAATTATGTAAGTCCCTGGAATTACCTGAAGTGAAAGGGATAAGCCGCTTTTGTGATCCGGGACTGCGAAAGAAATAATATAAAAGAGAGAAGTACAATGGAAAATGAACAGAAGAAACTCGTAAACAAGGGAAGGTTCCAGGGATTTATCGTTACTTTCGGTGCGATGCTGCTGCTTGGGATGATAATAGCGGGACTGGCGGGCCTGTTCCTCTTAAGATACGGCGGGCTTGATTATTCCTTCGTTTACGGCAAGCCGGAGGATTCGCTCCTTGATAAGGATACGGAGCGGAAGATAGAGACCCTCCAGGCGATAGTAGAATCAAACTACCTTAACGATTATTCGGAAGAAGATCTAAGGAACGGGTTGTACAAAGGCCTTATGGAAGGGCTTGATGATCCGTATTCGGTTTATTATACAAAGGATGAATATAAGGAACTTGCCGAGGATTCGGGCGGAGTATACGAAGGTATAGGAGCATATCTTTCCCAGGATCCCGATACAAAGGTGATCACGGTGACCCGCCCCATACCCGATTCTCCGGCGGAGAAGGCAGGCATACTTGCGGGGGATGTTCTCGTTGAAGTTGACGGTGAGAACATAGAAGGCGATGACATCAACGTGACTGTTGCCAAGATAAGGGGCAAGGCAGGAACAAAGGTTAAGATCGGCGTTAAGAGAAAGGGCCGTGACGGAGTCATCAGGTTTACGATCGAAAGGGCAAGCGTAGAGTCACTTACCGTAGATTCAAAGATGCTTGATGACAGTATCGGATACATACTGATCAGCGAGTTTGATGATGTTACCTATCCCCAGTTCGCCAAGGCACTGAACGCATTAAGACGTGAGGAGATGACGGGACTTATCATCGACCTTCGCGATAATCCCGGAGGCAGCGTCCAGGCATGCGTTGATGTCGCAGATGAACTTCTCCCCGAAGGCCTCATCGTATATACCGAGGAGAAGGACGGAGACAGGGATGAATACAAGTCATCGGGAGAGAGTTTCTACGACGGCCCGATGGTAGTGCTCGTAAACGGGAATTCGGCGAGTGCGGCCGAGATACTGACCGGAGCGATAAAGGATTACGATGTGGCGACCATACTCGGTACCACCACCTTCGGAAAGGGCATAGTCCAGCAGGTACTGCCCCTCGGAGACGGTACCGGCGTCAAGGTTACGATAGCGAATTATTATTCACCCAAGGGTAAGAATATACACGGTGTCGGGATCAAGCCCGATGAGGAGCTTGAATTCGACCAGGAAGCCTATATTGAGGATGGCAGGGACAATCAGCTTGACAGGGCAATGGAGATAATCAGGGAACAGATTAAATAACGAGGGTTTTTGATGGGCGAAGATATTGTAAAAGACAGCCGAATAGAGTTTCCGAGTTATTCGATCGGCCGCCTGTATGTGTACGAGCGCAAATCGTACCGTCCCCCGCATATACGTGTAAATGACACGGATGCCGAACTTGAAAGGTATGAGAAGGTCAGGCGTGATGCGGTGGACAGCTTAAGTGTTGCCTATGAGAGGACGAATGAGCGCGCCGGAGCCCAGAATGCGGAGATATTCAAGGCACAGATAATGATCCTCAAGGATGAGGAATACAATGCACGTGTTATTAAAAATATCCTTAATGACGGCAAGAACGCTGAATGGGCTGTCAGCGAGGCAAGCCGCTATTTCTACGAACTGTTCAATTCTATAGATGACGAAAATGTCCGCGCCAAGGCGATGGACATCAAAGACGTTACAAATAAGCTCATAAGGCTGTTGACCGGAACGGACAATGCCCTTGATATAAGGGAGCCGGTCATACTGGCTTCAGCATATTTAAGCCCCTCGGAACTGATCCAGATAAAGAGGGAGATGCTAAAGGGCATAGTCATGCTCGAAGGTTCGCAGTATTCACATGTAGTTATCCTTGCTAAGACACTCGGGATCCCGGTGGTGCTCGGCGTATATATGCCGGATAGCCTTACCGGACATGAGGCGGTCATTGACGGGGTAAACGGACAGGTTTTCGTCGATCCGGACACGGAACTCAAGGAAAAGTATGAACGGCTGATCGATGAAGAGGCACGCGAGAATTCGCTGCTTAAGAAATACATCGGAGTCGATACCGTAACCAGCTACGGCAAAAAGGTCTCGCTTCTTGCCAACATAGCCGGAATCGATGATGTCCGGTATGCTGTCGAGTGTGACTCTGAAGGAATAGGTCTTACCCGGACGGAATTCATGTTCCTTGACAGGAATACGCTTCCTCTTGAAAAGGAACATTTTGAGGCGTACAGGGATATAGTGCTTGCGAGCGGGGGCAGGAACGTAACGTTCCGCACTCTCGACCTTGGCGCGGACAAGAGTTCGGCTCCTTTGCATCTTAAGGCGGAAGAAAATCCCGCGCTCGGAAGACGCGCGATAAGGATATGTCTTGACAGAAAGGACGTGTTCCTTTCACAGATAAAGGGTATATTAAGGGCTGCGGCCTTCGGAGATGTATCGATCCTCTATCCCATGATCACATCCGCGGATGAAGTGGTAAAGATAGGCGGGATCATGAAGGAAGCTGTTAATGAGCTTGATGCCGAGGGCGTTGCATACGGGACCGTAAAGCAGGGGATCATGATCGAGACGCCCGCTGCTGTGTTCATTTCCGATATACTTGCGAAGATGGTTGACTTTTTCAGCATAGGAACGAATGACTTGACCCAGTATACGCTTGCGGTTGACAGGCAGAACAGGGAAGTTGCGAAGTATTACGACCCGATGCATGAGGCGGTCATGAGGATGATCAGAATGACTGTTGAGAATGCTCATAAGGCAGGCATAACAGTCACTGTATGCGGTGAGCTCGCAAGTGATCTGTCGGCGACGAAGAGGCTCATAGATATGGGGGTCGATGCCCTGTCGGTATCACCGGGCGACCTTTTAAAGATACGTAAGGCAATATGCGAACTCTAAAGCTTCTCCGGCATGGCGGTACGGTCCTAAACGGACGTTACGGCCTTAAGGAGCAGGCTCAGTAAATAGAAACGGAGGGATTGATCATGGTTTCATGGAACAACCTGGATACTCTTAACAGTTTTAAGGAGCTTAACAGGCTTGGAAAGGTATCGGTAAAGGAAGCATTAAGCGGCGAGGCCGGTGCAAAAAGGGCGAAGGAATACTGCGTTCCGATGGCATGCGGCTTAACCTATAATTATGCGGCAAAGGCCGTGGATGATGTCATCTTAAAGGGGCTTGCTGCCCTTGCGGATGAGGCGATGCTTTCGGATAAGTTTAAGGAACTGTATAACGGTGCGGTTATAAATACTGGTGAGAAGAGGCTTGTACTCCACCAGCTGACCCGCGGACAGCTCGGGGATGATGTGATCGCCGACGGAGTAAACAAGCGTGACTTTTACGTAGGACAGCAGAAGAAGATAGCCGAGTTTGCAAAGAAAGTACATGACGGCAGTATCGCAAACGCCGCAGGCGAAAAGTTTACCACCGTCGTTCAGATCGGAATTGGCGGCTCGGACTTAGGCCCCAGGGCAATATATCTTGCACTTGAGAACTGGGCAAAGGCCACGGGTAATTTCAAGCTTGAAGCAAAGTTCATAAGCAACGTCGACCCCGATGATGCGGTTGCCGTTTTAAAGAGCATAGATGTTTCGCGTTCGCTCTTCGTGCTCGTTTCCAAATCGGGAACTACGCTCGAGACGCTCACCAATGAAAGCTTCGTAAAGGATGCGCTTAAAAAGGCCGGCGTTGATCCTTCAAAGCATATGATAGCCGTGACCAGTGAGACTTCACCGCTTGCAAAGAGCAGTGATTATCTTGCGGCATTCTTCATGGATGATTATATCGGCGGACGCTTTTCCTCATGTTCGGCAGTCGGAGGTGCGATCCTCTCGCTTGCGTTCGGACCCGATGTATTCGCGCAGTTCCTTGAAGGCGCGGCCGAAGAGGACAAGCTTGCAGCCTGCAGCGATCCGCTTAAGAACCCGGCAATGCTCGATGCGCTCATCGGTGTTTACGAGAGGAACGTCCTTTCATATGACTGTACGGCAGTGCTCCCGTATTCCCAGGCATTATCGAGGTTCCCGGCCCATCTCCAACAGGCCGATATGGAATCAAACGGCAAATCGGTGAACCGTTTCGGTGAGCCGGTCGGATATAAGACGGGTCCCGTTATCTTCGGCGAGCCCGGTACGAACGGACAGCATTCGTTCTACCAGCTGCTCCATCAGGGGACCGATATCATTCCTTTGCAGTTCATCGGATTTAAGAACAGTCAGACCGGCGTGGATGTGGATATACAGGGCAGCACGAGCCAGCAGAAGCTGTGTGCGAATGTTGCGGCCCAGATCGTTGCGTTTGCCTGCGGCAAGGATGACGAGAACAATAACAAGAAATTTGACGGCAACCGTCCTTCGAGCATAATAACGGGTGATAAGTTAACCCCGGCTGCCATGGGCGCGCTGCTTTCGCATTTTGAGAACAAGATCATGTTCCAGGGCTTTTTATGGAACGTAAACAGCTTCGATCAGGAAGGTGTGCAGCTTGGCAAGGTCCTTGCAAAGAAGGTGCTCGCACACGAGACAGAAGGCGCACTTAAGGTATTCAGCGACATGCTGGATATTTGATCCCGGTTTATCGAAAGGAGGATAAGGCATGAATAACAGGATTCTTGATGACAGTCAGATAAAGAGGATAAACAAGCTGCTGCTGATAGTGCTTACGATAACCTCTGTATTCGGTATCGGAGGACTTATGTCCCAGCTCTCCGATGCGGCGGAGATGGCGCCTTACAAGAGCATCATTCCCGTCCTTCTCATAATAATTAACCTTGTAGTAAGCTTCGTGGTAAATAAGATAAGGCCTCCGAGGTTCCTGCATATCTATGTTGCATTCGGATACACGATCGCCTATGCGGCAATGCTTCTTTTATCCTTAAACGGTACCGTATTTCCGTATCTTATACCGATAATGATCATCGTTATGCTTTACCTTGACGGAAAGGTAAGTGCGGGACTCGGAGCAGCGTTTGTAGTCCTTAATATAATAAGAGTCATAATAAACATGACCACGCTCGATCCCCAGGATGTCATAGAGATATCCATGATATCCATAATCATATCGATACTTACCTCCGTTGCCGGTTACATGGGTACAAAGCTGCTTTCGCGCTTCATAAGTGAGAACATGGCAAGCATTGAGACGGCAGCGATAGAACGTGCAAGGGTATCCGAGAACATCATAAAGGTAACCGATGAGGTAACGGGAAGCTTTGAGCAGCTTAAAGAGGAACTCGATGAAGTCGGGAGCACTTCAAGGCTTGTATGCGATTCCATCGAAGAGATCGGCCAGGGCAATAACGAGAACTTAAGCGCGGTTGAACTTCAGACGACCATGACAGGTGAGATCCAGGAGCTGCTTAATGAGACCAATACCATCACTTCCGAAGCAGTCGGTATTTCGGACGAGATGTCAAGGATGCTCGAGCGCAGCCTTAAGGATATGGAAAGCCTCGTTACCCAGGCTATAGAAACAACGGAAGTAGGAAACCAGATGAAGGAAGCAGCCGAAAGGCAGCAGAAGTCATCGGATGACGCAATGAACATAACGGATATGATCTTCAGTATCTCCGGCCAGACGAACCTGCTTGCCCTGAATGCATCGATCGAGGCCGCAAGGGCAGGTGAAGCGGGAAGAGGCTTTGCCGTTGTCGCTTCCGAGATCAGTAATCTTGCGGAACAGACGAAGCAGTCTACCGAGCAGATCACGAATATCTTAAAAGAGCTTACAGATAATGCCGGCGATGTATCCGAAAAGGCATCCAGGACCGTTCAGATGGCAAGTGCACAGAAGGAACTTGTTGAAGTCGTAAAGGGTGTCATCAATGAATCCATGGCTCATTCCGGCAAGCTCGGGAATACATTAAATACGATCAATGACGACATGATGCGGATCAAGGATTCAAATGACGAGGTTGTTAACTCAACGTCCCGACTGCTTGCCACCAGTGAGGAATTCACCGCGAGCACGCAGGAGACCATAAAGATAAGCCGCAATAACATGGACAAGATTGATAACTCGATAGAGATAATGGCCGGTATTTCGGCTAAGATGCAGCAGCTTGCAGAGGAATGATAATGGACTTTACAGGGCTTGTAGAAGAATATACATGCAAAGCCTGCGTTTTATCGGTGGATCACGATCCTGACGGAACCTAAGGAGGGTACCGGTTACTGCCTGTACAGTTTATGGTTACTCCCAAAGCTGATGAGAGCAGTATGTCTGACCTGGCTCCCGATACATCCAATGCGGTATTAAAGGCATGCATAAAGCTTCGCGGCACCGAGGACTTCATGACATCCATAAATGAAGTCACCGCCGATATACGCAGTATCTGCGGCGCGTCGCGGTGTACGATACTGGATATCGATGAGGATAATGAGATGTGCCATATCCTGGGTAATTCCCACCTTCCCGGTTTCCGGCCGCTTTTTGAAGAAAATGAAATAAATTTAAAACATACAGATAAACATGCCTGCAGCATGATAAAACCCCTCTGTTCTGTTAACAGAGGGGTTTTTCATGTTATATCCTGTGTATGGACCGTTATACGTTGAACCTGCCCGTGGTATCCTGAAGAGTACCGATGCTATCCATTACATCCCTGGTCTCATCGGATACGTTCTCACTTGAAGCCGTGATATTCTGCATGTTGCCGGATATGTCGTGAACGGCATTGTTAAGCTCGTCCTGTGCGTTTGTGATCGACTCGATCACGCGGCTTATCTCAACAACCGATGAGTTGAGCCTGCCGGCGCCCGAACCCAGCTCCCTGCTTATGTTGCTGTAATAATTTGCGTCTTCCATATAGTTGTTTGCAAGAGTCTCGAGATTGTCGTAATCGGGAAGTACGTTTTCGGTAAGGAAACGGATTATCTGCTCGCTGACATCGGAAAGACGTTTTATATTGGACATTACTTCCGATATAAGGGCATTGACTTTATCTATCTCATTTCCCGTAGTAACGCTCAGTGAGTTTATCTCATCCGCTACAACTGCGAAGCCGCGGCCTGCATCTCCCGCCCTTGCAGCCTCGATGGAAGCATTAAGAGCAAGAAGGTTTGTCTGGTTGGCTATACTCTGGATCGCATTGGCAACATCGACTATCTGCTCGATGACCTTGATGCCTTCAAGTGCGGTCTCAAGATCGTTCTTAGATCTGGTCGTAACTTCGACTGCGTGATTCTTATTATTGAGGATGTCGGGTACGATGGCCTTGACTCTGCTTATTATCTCATCGGTCCTTTCGCTCATCATCCTTGTATCCTGTGCGAAGGAATCGGAGGCTTCCGTTACATCATTGCAGATCGACTCGATACTCTGGATGCTGTTCGTCTGTTCCATGATGCCGCCTTCGGTACGCTGCATTGCCTCGTTGATCTCAAGGATGCTGTCATTTATTCCGTTTATCTTGTCGGATGCGGACATCATCTTTTCGCGTATCGTCTCTGATTCTTTCTTGGTCTTATGGATGGTATCGATAAAGCGCGTCTCGAGTTCGGACAGCAGGTATTTGATCTGCTCGACCTCGGAGGATGCTTTTACGGTATTATCGCTGCCGATGATCTTGTCGGTTATGAATCTCTTCATCTGCTCCATAGGTGCAAGCTGCTGTCTTATAAGCCCGGTCATGATGATGACGACCGCCACTATGGCGATGATGGCAATGATGATGCTGAGTACGATCAGGCTGTTTATGCCCGAAGTAACGTTTTTGCTGGGCGTTGCAAGGCCGAGAAGCCAGCTGCAGCCTTCTATGTTGGAGGTTACGAAGTAATTCGATTTGCCGTTGTAATCCTTGGTTATAACGACTGTGCTCCCGGGAGAATTGATGATGGAGGAAAGAGCCGGCATAACGCTTGATACTGCGACCGCCGAATCTTCTCCGGGGAGAAAAGCGGGATTTTCATGTATTACATAATTGCCTGATGAATCGGAAAGGAAACCGTATTCGCCGGGATCGTACGGTATACTGTCAAGTATGCCTTCGATATATCCGAGAGTATAGTCGGCTCCCAGTACACCGGCAAGATTACCGTCCCTGTAAACGGGTGATGCTATGGTTATGCACATTCCTCCGATCAGGACATCCATATACGGATCGGTAACTATGGTAGTTCCGGCTTCCTTGGCTGCCTTGTACCAGCCTCTTGCCGTGGGATCGTATCCTTCGGGAGTCTCTGCATTGGGATCTGTCTGGATGAAATCCTTTTCTTCCGTTCCGTAATAAAGATTGAGCAGCTCGTCACGTCCTTCGGATTCGGTCGTGACTATCGACTGCATATGATCGCGGTCATAATCTTCACCGGGAAGCGCCTTTAAAGATGCCGCCGCAGCGGTATTAAGTCCCATCTGGAGCTCTATCCAGCTGTTGATGGAGTTGGCGTATTTGTCTGCGGAAAACTGGAGTTCTTTCTTAAGATGCTCCTTAAGATTTTTGCTTGATGTTCCGACGATGATCGATGTGGACACCAGCATTACCACTGCCACTATGATGATGACTGCGGCCGTAAGTTTTGCTTTGATCGTGCGTTTCATATTGGCCTCCTTTAACGTGCTGAATGATAAAACAAATTTATCACATTTAATTATAAATATTACATAATTATACGGCAATGTTTTTTTGACGGAATTTGTAAAAAAATAAGAAAAAATTGCGGTTTTTATGATAAAATGACGGGGACAGGGGGACGGTTTGGTCCCTCAGAACCCTAAGGAGAAAAATATGCCGGACAGGTTTTCAAGAACAAGATTATTATACGGGCCTAAAGCCATGGAAAAGCTGGCTTCTTCGCGTGTCGCCGTTTTCGGCATAGGCGGAGTGGGCGGCTATGTGGTCGAAGCCCTTGCAAGAAGCGGCATAGGGACGCTTGACTTAATAGATGACGATAAGGTATGCCTTACGAACATCAACCGTCAGATAATCGCGACAACAAAAACCATCGGAAAATACAAGGTTGATGTGGCGAAGGAGCGTGTACTTGAGATAAATCCCGATTGTAAGGTGCAGACATACAAGACCTTCTTTCTTCCGGAAACACAGGACCTGTTTGATTTTGGCTGTTATGATTATGTTGTCGATGCGATCGACACGGTAACGGGGAAACTTGCGATCATAGAAAAGGCTAAGAAAGAGGGCGCAAGAGTCAT
>JAILLY010000012.1 GCA_024692905.1 Lachnospiraceae bacterium
CAAATACCCTTTATTCACGGGGTATGGTTTATGACCTGATTCCGCTCATACCGGATGAATTTATCGCCACGGGCGGCGATGACCTCTCGGCACAGCTTCTTGATAAATGCAGGGAAGATAATGTATATTATGTCTATTTTGCAGGGCGTCTCTGTGAGGATGAGAGCATTAAAAGCATTCTCGGAGCAGTTGATGAGAGCGTTGAGATAGCGCCGGGAAATATCTATATTTATGATGAGGAAAGAAATGTCATAACCGGCGCGGATAACAACGGCTGAAGGGCATGCCGTAACGGTTTACTGCCCCTGTGTAAGTGAGTCAAGTACATCAAAATAATCTTCAAAGGTTTTACGGCAGCATCCGGGATTGAGGATATTAACTCCCGGGATCTTAAGACCTGCAAGTGAGAAGGCCATCGCGATGCGGTGGTCTTCATATGTTTCGATATCGGCCCCGTGCATAAAGGCAGAGGGCTGTATGGATACACCTGTGTTATCTTCGATGGCATGGCATATGCAGCCGAGCCTGCCAAGTTCGGTTATGATGGCGTTTAATCTGTCGGACTCCTGAAGACGGATATGCCCTATGCCGTGTATCACGGTCGGGGTGTCCGCGAAGGCGGCGACAACTGCCATGGTCATCGTCTGGTCGGAATAGTCCTGCATGTTTACGTCGATTCCGTTATAGCTTCCGGAAGCAGGAGGATATACAGTCACACCGGCTTCTTTATCTTCGGTTCTGCATCCCAGTCCTTCAAGCGTTCTGACAAAGCGTATGTCACCCTGCATTGAATCGAAATGAACATTCTTTACGCACACGGTCCTGCCGCATATCGGTGACATCGCATAAAAATAGCAGGCCGCGGAAACATCAGGTTCTATATCGTATGAAAAAGTACCTGAGGGGCAGCCGCCGCCCACATTTATCTTATCATCCGATCCCTCGTATTCAAAACCGAACTGCTTAAGCATTTTAAGGGTTATCCCTATATATGATCCTTTGGTTCTGCTTCCGGTAAGAGTCACCCTAAGCCCGCCCTTAAGAAGGGGAGAAGCCATAAGGATCGCGCTTGCAAACTGTGAGCTCAAGTCCGTGTCTATACTGAGCTTACTGACACCGATCCCGCGTGAAGCAAGCGTAAACGGGAAATGTCCTTCCTCACCATGACATGTTATGTCAACCCCGGCAGAACGAAGGACACTTATAAGCGGCTCCATGGGGCGTCTGCGCATCTGGTCACTCGAATCAAGATGATACTCTCCGCCGGCAAAAGCGAGGAATACCGTCAGGAAACGCGCTGCAGTACCTGCGCTGCCGACGTTTATCGATGCGTGTTCATTCGGGATGCGCCCGCCGGTCCCTTCGAGAGTGACTCTCCGGCATTTTTCATCGATGCTTAAGTCAAATCCGAGTTCCTTAAGGCAGGCCAGGAACGCCCTTGAATCATCGCTGAAGAGAACCCCGTTTAATTCGCATCGACCTGCGCGCATCGCTGCAAGGAGCAGGGCCCTGTTGGTAATGCTCTTTGAACCGGGGACTTCAACACTTATATCATCGATGTCCTTAAGCGGACGTACCGTGTATTTACTGTTCATTGTATGTATACCTTCCAACTGCCTTGTCAAGCAGCGTATCATATACGTAGAAGCTTATGCCTTCGTTTTCAAATGTATAGGTCTTGTATGCCGTAACACGCTGGTAGTCGACCGAACCGTAGTCGATCGAGCCGTTGTTCCTCAGATAGGTAAAAGTATGGCCGATCTTATCGTCGAGAGTACGGTAGAATACCATCCTGCGCCTGCCGTCATTTATCGCGGCTTTGAATTCATAGTCATGCGATTCATACATGCATTTTCCTTTTTGAAGGATGAATGCGCCGAGCGGAGTGAGCATGTCCTGACTGATACCGAGCTCTTCAAGATAAGGAGCAACTGACTGATCTTTAAGTCCTTCATACCCGGGAGCGGTGGTGCAGAATACAACATAGTTATCATTCTTGAGCTGTTTGAGATAACCGGTTATATCATCATTCTCTGCGGCCTGCGTCAGGAAGAAGTCATCATCATCCTGGCGCTGGCGCCTGGCGTCGGAATCCCATGAAGAATACCTTGGATCTCCCCGGTGATCGGAAAGATCAAAGTTATCCTTAAGATAACCGCCCAGATAAGAAGTGAGCTTTGCGTTACCGGTTCTGTTAAGATGCAGGATCTCCGCAAAATCATTGTCAAAGTCAAGCCCTATCTCGTCATACAGTTTGTTGCAGTCGATGTAAGGTACACCGTATTCATCGGCGATATCGAAGATGGTATTGAACTTGGCCTGTTCCTCCGCGGTTACTATATAGGGAGAAGAGAAGAATAAGAGCGGTACTCCCTGTGACTTTGTATAGTCTATGATCTTGCGCAGATATAAGTCCTCTTTATCGGACAGTTCTCCGCGCTCGGTGACACCGGCCACATCGGGACGTTCGAACTTAACGATGCTTTCTCTCGGATCAAAGCCCTTGAAATCCACGCTGTATGCGTAGTGGGCGAAATCCTCCTCGCTAAGGTCCGAATACCGTCCGTGTGTGGAGTTTAAAGGTATGAGCATCCGTTTAAATGAATCGGGGATGCTGCTCACCTTGATATTTTCATATCTGTCAGCCGAACGCTTTAAGCCGTAGGTATTTGTGATAAGCCAATTTTCGGGCTGGTAATCAACAGGGCGGACGCCCGGTGTGGTTATATCGAGAACAATGACTTTCGGCCGCTGTGTTTTCAGGGCTTCCTTTATAAAATAATAACTGTTCCAGAACGGCTGCTCGGCGCCCGCAAGATCAAATCCCGATATGCCGTATTCATCCCAGAGTACTCCCGTATTTATATGGCAGAAGATATGGGAGCTCCCGACAAAGAGCGCATCAACGGTCCCCTCGGGCTGCTTGTAATACGCCTGCATCTGCGCTATGCCGTCCCTTTATTTTATCAGCATGATCCTGTCAAGGGTAAAATAGGCGGCGACAAATACAGCCAATATGATGATCAGCTTTACGGAGCATTCTATGAATCTTTTTTTGGTCACTCTTTTAAACATTGCCTAAAACCTTCCGTATATGAAATCCGAGGCATCATAGGATGAACCGTAATACCCCCAGCATATGGTCATGATGAACAGAACAAGGAACAGAATGAGCCTGAAGAGGAAATTCTGTTTTGAGAGGAAGTTGCGCGCACCGTCCATCTGCGCAACGCCGTCCCCGGATTCCTTTACGCCTCCCG
>JAILLY010000128.1 GCA_024692905.1 Lachnospiraceae bacterium
GGAAGGAACGGCCGTGAAGAAATCTGAAAACAACGAAGAAGGAACGACAATGAACGGACTTGAATACAACGGTGATGAAAGCATAAATGATCTCCCCGAAGAGGGGCAGGGTATCTATATAGAAGGCATGGATTATGATGCCGCGATGCATAACTGTGCCGGGGATGAGGATATCCTTATGTCAGTGCTTACCGAGATAAAGAATGAAGCACCGGAGAGGATCGCGAGGATGCGCGAACTTGCCGCAAAGAAGGATTACGCCGGTTATGAAATAGAAGCCCACGCGCTTAAGGGACTTATGGCAACGATAGGGATGAACGGACTGAGTGAGAGAGCAAAGAAGCACGAATTTGCCGTAAAGGAAGGCAATTATGATATAGTGGATTCGGATGTTGACGGCTTGTTGGCTGAATACGAGGCACTATGCAAAACAATAAAACGAGAAATAAACGGGATAATAAAACGAATTGATTGATTGAAAAAACTGTATAACAAAAAGAAATTTGGACCGAAAATAGAGTGGTATAACAAAGAGAAATAATGAATTGAAAATAAAGCGGTATAATAAAACGAATTAATTGATTGAAAATAAAGCAGCATAACAAAAAGAGATAACAGATCGAGAACAAAACGGGATAATAAACCGGGAAAGGATAATAAATATGGAAAAGGAATTTCAGGCAGGAACCCATGAGGGCGTTGCGGAAATGGAATGTCCGGCATGCGGTGGCAGTATGCACTTTGATCCGGTCTCCGGCAAGATGGTGTGTGATTACTGCGGAACGGCCGTCGAGATAGAATCAAAGCCGGGAGCCGCCGCAGGAGGTAAAACCGGAGCCACAGACGCAGTCGGAGCCGTAACCGGAGCCACAGCAGCAGGAGCTACAGCCGCAGCGGGAACCGCAACTACGGGAGGCAAAACGGAATCTGCAGCCGCAGGAGGCAAAGCGGAAGATAAGGATGCCGGCGGGGAGGTATCGGGGTTTGATTTTGCAAGCCTTAACGATCAGGCGGTGGATCTTAATGCGGAGAACCTCCCGATCTATCTGTGCAAGTCATGCGGAGCCGAACTTATAGCACCGCCTCAGCAGATCTCGATGACCTGTCCTTACTGTAACAGCAATATAGTACTGACGCAGAAGATATCGGGAAAGCTGCGCCCGAACGGGATAATTCCGTTCAAGATCGATAAAAAGGCGCTTCCCGATGCCATGAACCGGTATTACAAGGGGAAGGTGCTTCTTCCCAAGAAATTCTTCTCGGAGAGCACGATGGGAAAGGTGACCGGTGTTTACGTTCCCTTCTGGATATTTAACGGAAATGTCTCGGGTAATCTGAGCTTTCACGGTGATACGACGGAACGCCACAGGCAGGGTGATTACGAGGTAGTCACGACCAGCACGTATTCCCTCGACAGAGCCGTGTCGATGGCGTTTGAGAACGTGCCCGTAGATGCGAGCGGAAGGATCGATGATGTTCTTATGGATTCGCTCGAACCCTTCGATATGCGCGAGGTCAAGGAATTCGACATGCGCTATCTTGCCGGATATACCTCCGAGCGTTTCGATGAAGCAAAAAATACCATTGAAGAACGTGCGAAAAACCGTATGTTTACGACTGCGGGGAATGCCGTGCTGCCGCATGTCGGAGCAGGATACAGTAATGTAAGGCGAGCCGGCGGAAAACTCAAGGCAGAGCTTAATGCCAAATACATACTGCTTCCGGTTTATATGTTTTCAATAGCTTTCGGCGGCCAGAAGTATGAATTCTCCGTAAACGGCCAGACGGGACGCGTTGTCGGAAACCTTCCGATCGACAAGGGAGTATGCACGGAATTCTTCATTAAGCGTGCGCTTACGGTTGCGGCCGGTATCGTACTGTTTTTCATAAGCAAGTATCTGTTGGGGTGGTAGGTCATGAGAAGATTAAGAATATTATTGATTTTGACGGTTTTGTTGCTTGGCTTTTCTCTTCCGGTCAACGTATATGCCGATGAAGTAGATGGAGCGGATGATCATGAGGGGACGCTTACGGAGCTTCCCGACTGGTATCCTGAGGACGGTTCGGAATTTGTCCCGTTCCATGATGAGGGTGCACCGAGAGTCACTGACGCTGCGGACATTTTCTCCGATGATGATGAATGGGAGATGGAAAAGAGGCTTTACGAGATCCGCAGTGAAATAGATAAAGATATAGTCATATATACCGACGTTTCTTCATACGGGATGGATCAGAGCATCCTGGCAGCGGATTTCTATGACTATAACGGCTATGGCTGCGGTGATGATTATGAGGGCATATGCCTGTTCATATGCATGGATCCCGATGACCGTGGCTGGTGGGCTGCTACTTACGGCCCCGAAACGAAGAAGCTGTATACCGAGGAATTTGCCAATGAGCTTGATGAAGCGCTCTATGAATATATGGCATCGGGGGAATATGGCGAAGGTGTTAAGGACTGGATCGAAAATATCCATACGCTTTACGTTAAGGGAAGGCCGTTTTCGCCCGACTGGCTGCCTGCAGCCGGTGAGGAGGTTGAGAGGTTCCACGATCCCGATGCTCCGAGGATAGACGATAAGGCCGGGGTGATCTTTAATGATGGAATACGAAGCCTTGAAAAAAAGGCCGCGGATATTGCAGGCAAATATGATAAGGACATTGTTATCCACACGACCCCTTCGACCTACGGGATGGATATCGCGGAATATGCCGAAAAGTATTACAGATACAACGGTTACGGATTCGGTGATGACTATGACGGGATACTGCTCGTTATGGTCTATAAGGGTTTGAGCACGAGTTCTGCAAATATCTCCTATTATATCTATGCTTCGGGATCGGGTAACGATAAGATGACCGAGACCAACTACGGCAGGCTTAACAGTTACGCGGATGATAACATAAGGCTTGCAACGCCCGGCAAGGAAGCGGCGGGTATGTCAGGATGGCTTTCGCAGGTTGAACATATGGAAAGGACCGGAAGAATATCCAGGTCTTCACTCTACTGGGCATGGATCGCGGTATTCGGTTCGGGATGCGGTGCCATCTTCGGCGGTTCCAAGCTAAAGAAGGCCAAAAAGGCGATGGAAATCCCGGCACTTAAGGGAAGCGCGGATGCGTATCTTATCGCAAACAGCCTTAAGATAAGCGGTAAGGACAGTTTCATCAACAGTCATACCGACCGGATATATTCGCCCGTAAAGACGGATTCGGGCTCCTCGTCATCGAGCTCATCGGGCCGTTCATCGGGCCGCTCGTCTTATTCGAGCAGCTACTCGGGTTCCTCGGGCAGGACCCACTCGGGCTCCGGCAGGAAGTTTTAAGTCCGAACATCCGGGGCAGGGCTGTGCGTGACTGTTTGCGACGGGTCCCCGCAACCCCTCAAACCTCTTGCAATTTATCGGATTAAGGAGTAAAATTAAACGGCTGTCCGTATAGCGTGCTGACGTGGCGGACGGCCGTGATGTTTGTTCAGTAATAGGAGAATCAGAATGGCTAAGATTGCAATACTCGGTTACGGAACGGTCGGTTCGGGCGTATATGAGGTCATAAAGACGAATCAGGCTATAGTCAATGCGAACGCCGGCGAGGACATTGATATCAAATATGTGCTCGATCTGCGTGACTTTCCCGGCGATCCCGTTGAAAAGATACTGGTCCACGATTACGATGTCATCTTAAACGATGACGAAGTATCGGTGGTGGTTGAAGTCATGGGCGGAGTTGAGCCTGCATATACCTTTGTTAAGAACGCGCTTCTTAAAGGGAAGTCTGTATGCACCTCAAACAAGGCACTTGTTGCGGCCAAGGGTCCCGAGCTTATAAGGATAGCAAAGGAAAAGAATATCAACTTTTTCTTCGAGGCTTCCGTCGGCGGCGGTATCCCCATCATAAGGCCGATGAAGGAATGCCTGACGGCGGATGACATACTTGAAGTCAGCGGTATCTTAAACGGTACCACCAACTATATGCTGACCAAGATGGCTGATGAAGGCTGGGAGTTTGACAAGGCACTTAAGACTGCCCAGGATCTCGGTTATGCCGAGCGCGATCCTTCTGCGGATATCGAAGGATATGATGCATGCCGCAAGATAGCCATACTCACTTCGTTATATTCGGGTAAGAATACCGATTTTGAGAAGATATATACTGAGGGTATCACCGGGATAACGGCAACCGACATTAAGTATGCAAGTGCCATGAAGATGGTGATAAAGCTCGTTGCGATAAGTATGAAGGAGAAGGATGACAAAGGAAACGAAGGCATCGTTTCGATGGTATGTCCCGTGATGCTTGACAGGGTCCATCCGCTCTATGGAGTCAATGATGTAATAAATGCAGTATTCGTCAAGGGCAACGTGCTCGGTCCCGTCATGTTCTACGGCTCGGGAGCCGGCAAACTTCCTACCGCATCTGCGGTCGTATCCGATGTCGTTGAAGCCGTAAAGACCTGCAAGAACGAGTACATAGGCTGGGATGCAGAGGAACTTAAGCTTATGAGCGTCGGAAGCGTAAGAAGGAGCTTCTTTGTGCGCATGAAGGGTTCCGAAAAGGATAAGCTTGCGGAGGCAGAATCAATCTTCGGCCCTGTCACCGTCGTAAAGGCACCCGGTGTAGACGGCGAATTCGGTTTCGTTACCGGTGAGATGAGTGAGGATGACTTTAACGGAAAATATGAGAAGCTTGACGGAGCCATAACAAGGATTAGAGTTAACCAGAGATAAATGAAAGGTTGGTTTGGAAATGTTGATCGTTAAGAAGTTTGGCGGCACATCGGTTGCCGACAAAGAGCGCATCATGAATGTTGCGAAGCGCTGTATCAGGGATTATCAGGATGGAAACGATGTTGTGGTCGTTTTATCCGCAATGGGCAAGCAGACGGACGTGCTCATAGACATGGCAAAGGATATAAATCCCAAGCCCGGCAAGAGGGAACTTGACATGCTGCTCACAACAGGAGAGCAGACGTCGGTCGCTCTTATGGCCATGGCGATGAGTTATCTCGGGGTTCCCGCGATATCACTCAATGCTTTCCAGGTTGCCATGCATACGACGAGCTCATACGGAAACGCAAGGCTTAAGAGGATAGATACCGAAAGGATAAGGAATGAGCTTGACCTTCACAAGATAGTCATAATCACCGGATTCCAGGGTATCAATAAATATGATGATTATACGACTCTCGGAAGGGGCGGTTCCGATACGACGGCAGTTGCGCTTGCAGCAGCACTTCATGCCGATAAGTGTGAGATCTATACCGATGTCGACGGTGTATATACTGCCGATCCGAGGATAGTAAAGAAGGCCCGCAAGATGAAGGAGATCACCTATGATGAGATGCTGGATCTTGCGACACTGGGTGCCGGCGTGCTTCATAACAGGTCGGTCGAGATGGCCAAGAAATATAATGTTCAGCTTGTCGTTCGCTCGAGCTTAAATGAGTCTGAGGGAACCGTAGTTAAGGAGGAGACCAAGGTGGAAAGAATGTTGGTAAGCGGCGTTGCAGCCGATAAGAATGTTACTAGAATCTCACTCATCGGACTTAAGGACAAGCCCGGTATCGCATTTAAGGTGTTCGATCTTCTGGCCAAGGCCAATATAAACGTTGATATGATCCTTCAGTCCATAGGACGCGGCGAAACGAAGGACATTTCATTTACGATCCCGAGGGATGCGTTTGATGATGCCTATAAGACGTTGAACGACAACAAGGAGCGCCTGGGTGCCCAGGAGATATCCTATAACAATAATGTAGCCAAGGTTTCGATCGTAGGTGCGGGCATGATGAGCAATCCCGGTGTTGCCGCGAAGATGTTTGAGACGCTGTATAATACGAACGTTAACATCAACATGATCTCAACATCCGAGATACGCGTGACTGTTCTTATAAATGAGGATGATACCGAGAAGGCGATGAATTCCATCCATGATGCCTTCGGCCTTGATGAATAGGCAATAATTGTTTACATTTGACGCGAAATGTGATAATATTAGAGTGGTTTAATAGCTATGGATCAGCAATTACTCAGCGATAAACAGCAGTCGGCCAAAATGTTTTCAAGATGGTCGTTTTATCTGGGGATCATCTCACTTGCAGGGATCATGTGCTGTTTCCCGGTGATACCGGTCGTTGGGGCGCTCGGTATCCTGTTTGCCCTGATATCAAGGGGCGGGAAAAAGCAGGTATCCGACGAGGCAAGGCTCGGGCTCATATTTTCGATATTCGGCACGGCGGTCTCACTGCTCCTGACCATAGGGATCACGGTCTTTTCACTGGTATACACGGTCGATCAGCTTAAGACCAATGATAAGTTCACGGACGAACTGCGTGAGTATTATCAGCAGATGTTTGACAATGCCGGAATGGATATGCCTCCCGAAGCAGAGGATATGATTAAATGGTTCGAGGATATGCAGGACCGGCTTAAGGAGTAAACGACAGCCCAAGGATGGGGGTGATCGGATGAAGATAGGAATGCTGGGCAGCTACGGTATGTACGGCGCGATGATGAGTCCCGTTTCGGGGAACGCACCGGTTGAAGGAAGCAAGCCCATATTAAATCCCGGTGAGGATATGCAGGTTTCTCCGGGACGCAAGAGCTCACCGGCTGAGTGTGAAACCTGTAAGGAACGTAAATACCAGGACGGTTCGGATGAGATGGTCTCATTTAAGTCCGCGGCGCATATATCGCCCGAAGCTGCAGGAGCCAAGGTAAGGGCTCACGAGCAGGAACATGTGGTAAATGCCTATGAGAAGGCAGAGCAGAAGGGCGGCAAGGTAATATCGTGCGGAGTCAGCATCAAGACTGCGATCTGCCCGGAATGCGGCCGGTCGTATGTGTCCGGAGGACAGACGAGGACGGCGATATCCTATCCGAACGAGAATAATCCGTACACGAAGGACAGAAAAGCCGTGCAGGGCATGGCGCTTCGCGGTTCGAACCTGGATCTGGCCGGATAAAACTACCCTGACCTTAAGCTTAGGGAGATCAGGAGATCGGATAAACATGGGTCACAAGTCAATAAGCGATCTTAAGTCGATTACGAGGGAGCAGCTTCTGGGTAATTACTCGAGGCTGTCTTCTTATGTTATCCTTTATATGCTCGTCTCATTCACGCTCATGACCCTGATAGGGCAGGTAAGGCTCCGCGGGATAGCGGTAGAACTGCTCTTAAGCCTTATTTACGGTTTTCTCATCGATATCTTTACCGTTGGTTTTATAAGAGTATGCAGGATCACGATCCATGGCGGGACACCCGTCATAAAGGATTTTTTTTATGTGCTGTATCATGATCCGGATAAGATCATAATCATCTCTTCGATAAGCTTTCTGTTTACCGAACTTGTCTATCTGCCGTTTGAGGTCCCTTCATCGGTTGCCGCGGTGATCGGATTATCCGGCGGAGTATTCTTCTTTTTACGGTGCGTGCTCTTTGCGTGCCTGATCGTTGTTTATGTCTTTGCAAAGATCCTTCTTTCCCAGTGTTATTACATCTATCTTGACAGGCCCGAATGCGGAGCGCTTGAGATCCTGCGTATAAGCGTGACTGTTATGATGAAGCATAAACTCAGGTATTTTTATCTGATGTTCAATGTGTTCGGGATGTCGCTGCTCGGAGTGCTGACCCTCGGTATCGGCATGATATGGATAATGCCTTTAAATCATGTCCTTATGATCAATTTTTATGAAGATCTAAAGGGGTGTAGTCAGACAGAATATATGGTATAATTTATATTTGAGGATTTACTATGAAAGTTGAAGTCGATGTGAACATGACGACAGGGGTCATGTATGACTATATGATGTACCATACGCTGACCGGAGCACAGTTCTATATGGCACTGTTCGCCGGTGTAATGCTCGTGGCCGTTTTCTGTATAAACAGTCAGCCGCTTTACCTTATCGCGGGCATCGCGGCGATCGCATATCTCCCGGTGGAGAGGTATATTCAGGCTAAGAAGCAGGTCGGCCTGAATCCGGTGTTCAAGGAGACCATCCATTACGTTCTTGACGATGAAAAGATATCGGTAGATGTGCTCAATGAGCATAATGAGGCGGAGTGGGACTCGGTCATAAAGGTCAGGAGCACCGGGAAGAGCCTTATACTGTACACAAGCCGCGTGGCAGCGACGATCCTTCCGAAAGAATCACTCGGGGCGGATTACGAAAAGGCGGTTGAACTCATTAAAAAGGGCGTTCCCGCGGAGCGCGTCAGGATACATAAGTGATTAAAGAGTCATTTTGCAGCGAGGATACATTTGAGTTCGGACGAAAGCTGGGAGAAGCTGCAGAACCCGGCGAGGTATATGCACTGACCGGCGATCTTGGTACCGGAAAGACCGTGTTTGCGCAGGGCTTTGCGGCAGGGCTCGGGATCGCGGAACCGGTGAACAGTCCGACTTTTACTATACTTAAGATCTATGAGCAGGGACGCCTTCCCCTGTATCATTTTGATGTATACAGGATCGAAGATCCCGATGAGATGTATGAAGTCGGGTATGAGGAATACTTCGGAGGTGACGGAGTGGCCCTTGTGGAGTGGGCGGAGCTCATGGATGAACTGATGCCGGATGATGCGATAAAGATCAGTATAACCAAGGATCCCGGCAGGGGAGATGATTACAGGCTCATTTCATGCGATAAAGAATGAGGTTTAAGGGCGTTATCCCCCGTGGATAAGCCCCGGCGGTAATATGAAGATACTTGCGATAGACAGCTCGTCCCTGACGGCTACCGTAGCCATCCTGGAAGACGACAGACTGACAGCCGAATATACAGTCACCAATAAGAAGACGCATTCCCAGACGCTCGTGCCGATGCTGGAGGAAATAAGAAAGATGGCGGGCCTTGAGCTTGATAAGACGGATGCGATCGCCGTAACGAGCGGCCCCGGATCCTTTACCGGATTAAGGATAGGTTCGGCGACGGCAAAGGGGATAGGACTTGCACTTGACAAGCCGATAATCGCGGTCCCGACGCTTGAAGTCCTTGCGATGAACGCATGGGGCACCGACATGATCGTATGTCCCATCATGGATGCAAGGCGTGAGCAGGTATACACAGGCATATACAGGTTTAAAGACGGCCGCCTTGAGACCCTTACAAAGGGATGTGCGATCGCAGTGACCGGACTGTGCGCTATGCTTGAGGAAACGGATGGTGACAAGGTCCTTTTCCTCGGAGACGGGGTTCCAGTTTACAGGGAACTGATAGATAAGCTGCTTAAAAAGGATCACTGCTATGCTCCCGCTCATATGTCAAGGCAGAGGGCAGGATCGCTGGCCGTACTTGCCGGGATGTATTATGAGGAAGAATCAGCAGCGGGCATAAGCGCAAAAGACGGCGGCCATATTGAGTCGGCGGCGGATCACAGGCCGGAGTATTTAAGGAAATCCCAGGCTGAACGCGAAAGAAGCCGGAGAGAAAGTCTTCAAAACGAAGAGCCTGAGTAAGGGGCATTACCTCTCGTATGATAAAAGACCTGATCGTAAGAAAAATGACAGCCGATGATCTTGATGCGGTCACCGAAATGGAACGCACTGTATTTGAGATGCCCTGGAAGAAGGATGACTTTGCCGCGCTTATAGACAGGCCCGACCGAGGATGCGTGGTGGCTCTTTTAAACGGTGATGTGGCAGGATGCGTCGTTTATCATAACATAGTCGGTGATGTGGATATCACGAACGTTCAGGTTAAGGAAGGATACAGGCGGCGCGGGATCGCAAGGGCGCTTATGGAGTCGGCACTCGTCCATGCACGGGAAGCCGGAGGAACGGCTTTTACGCTTGAGGTAAGGGTATCAAATGAACCGGCGATAGCGCTTTATGAATCCCTCGGGTTTACTATCGAGGGCAGGCGCAGGAGTTTTTACGGTAATCCCACCGAGGATGCCTTTGTTATGTGGTTAAGATGAGATGATAGGATAGAAGATATATGCTCGATGTATGTTTGCTGGGTACCGGAGGTATGATGCCTCTTCCATACAGATGGCTGACCTCGCTGATGCTGAGGTATGAAGGCAGCAGTATCCTGATAGACTGTGGTGAAGGAACCCAGATCGCAATGAAGGAAAAGGGGTGGAGCCCCAAGCCCATAGATGTTATATGCTTCACGCATTATCATGCGGATCATATAAGCGGACTTCCCGGGATGCTCCTTTCCATGGGTAATTCGGAAAGGACCGAGCCTGTCCTTATGATAGGCCCGAAGGGGCTTGAAAAGGTTGTGAATTCGTTAAGGGCGATCGCACCGGAGCTCCCTTTTGAGATAAATTTTAAGGAGATCACCGGAGCGGAAGAGGAAACGGGACTTGACGGTTTAAGGCTTAAGGCCTTCAGAGTCAATCATAACGTGACCTGCTACGGTTACAGCATTTATATTGACCGCATCGGCAGGTTTTCCGTCGAGGCCGCAAAGGCTGCGGATATACCGCTTAAGATGTGGAGCAGGCTGCAGAACGGTGAAACCGTCACGGGTGAGGACGGCAGGGTATTTACGCCGGATATGGTGTTAGGTCCTGCGAGAAAAGGGATCAAGCTGACCTACTGCACCGATTCAAGGCCTTGTGCATCGATAGTGTCCAATGCGGCTGATTCTGACCTTTTTATCTGCGAGGGTATGTACGGTGAACCCGGGATGGAAGACAAGGCCAGGGATCATAAACACATGACTTTTTACGAAGCCGCAAAAATGGCTAAGGAAGCGGGCGTTAAGGAATTATGGCTTACGCATTACAGCCCTTCGCTTTCATATCCGAAGAATTATGAAGCGGCTGTAAGGGAAGTATTTCCCGATACATTTGTTGCCAAGGACGGCAGGAGTGCGTGCCTTGGATTTCCGGAGGAATAAGTATGGCGCGTCGTAATAATGACGGAGTCAAAAGAATAGTGATACTTATCCTGCTGGCGGCGGTTGTTGTCGGCGGCTTTGCCATTATCGCATTCAGGAATAAGCCTGATAATACTGCGCCTTCCGACCTTACGCCGGTTGATGATGTGATCGCAAGAAACTTAGAGAACAATTATCCTCCGACCCCCAAGGAGGTCCTTAAGTATTACAGCGAGATCACCAGATGCTTCTACAGTGAGGAATATACCGACGAGCAGCTCGGGGAGATGGCGATGAAGTCAAGGCAGCTCCTTGATGACGATCTTAAGGCCCAGCAGAATGACGAGGATTATTTAAACGACCTTAAGATAGCGATCGATCTTTTCAAGAGCCAGAACAGGACGATCTCGAGTTATTCGGTTTCAAACGCGACGGATATTGATTATTACAAATATGAGAATGCCGACTGGGCCAAGGCGATCTGCCTGTTCACCGTAAGGGAAGGTACCAGGATGGTAGTGACGCAGGAGGAATTCCTGTTAAGGAAGGATACTTCCGGATATTGGAAGATATTCGGCTGGAGGATCTATGACGATGACGCGGATGAAGAATGACCGGTCATATGGAGCGGGATGAATGGAAGACAAGGCGATCACAATACTTGCAATAGAGAGCTCATGTGATGAGACGGCAGCGGCGGTCGTTAAGGACGGCCGTTTAGTTATGTCCAATATTATCTCATCGCAGATAGATATCCATACCCTTTACGGGGGAGTGGTGCCCGAGATCGCATCAAGGAAGCATATCGAGAGGATCAACCGTGTCATAGAGCAGGCACTTAAGGAAGCCGGAGTTACGCTTCACGATATAGACGCGATCGCCGTGACTTACGGGCCGGGACTTGTTGGAGCCCTGCTCGTGGGAGTTGCGGAAGCAAAGGCGATAAGTTTCGCAACCGGTATCCCCTTGATAGGGGTCCATCATATTGAGGGCCATATATGTGCGGCATATATCGAGCATGAGGATCTTAAGCCTCCGTTCATATCGCTCGTTGTTTCGGGCGGTCACACCCATCTTGTAAGAGTCAGGGACCACGGGGAATATGAGATACTCGGGCGGACCAGGGATGATGCTGCCGGAGAAGCCTTTGACAAGGTCGCAAGGGCTATAGGGCTGGGATATCCCGGAGGCCCCAAGATAGACCGCGTCGCAAAGGAAGGAAACGCAGGGGCGATCGAATTTCCGAGGCCAAAGCTAAGGCCGCTTGCAGGTGATCAAAACAGCCCCGGCTCCGGTTATGATTTTTCCTTCAGCGGGTTAAAGTCAGCCGTACTGAATTACCTTAATTCCGAAAAGATGGCCGGAAGGGACATAGTTGTCGCGGATGTTGCGGCCTCTTTCCAGAAGGCCGTTACCGACGTGCTAACGGAACATGCAATGAATGCGGTAAAGGAATTTGACTGTGATGTTCTCTCTCTTGCCGGAGGAGTTGCGTCAAACAGCGCACTCAGGGCATCGGTTAAGGAAGCATGCGATGCCGCGGGGGTTAAGCTTTACTGCCCGTCGCCGGTATTCTGTACCGATAATGCGGCAATGATAGGCGTTGCGGGTTATTATGAATACATAAAGGGGAATTTTGCCGATCTTTCCCTTAATGCGGTCCCGGATCTTAAGCTCGGGCAAAGGTAGGGTTTGTTTAAGGCCGGATATGTCCGCCTTATGGGACACATGATAAACGGAGAATATATATGAAAGATAAATGCACTGCGATCGTGCTGGCGGCCGGTAAGGGAAAAAGAATGGAAACGATCGTACCGAAACAGTTCCTGCTGCTTGACGGAAACCCGCTTCTTTATTATTCCCTTAAGGTCTTTGAGGACAGCTTCATTGATGATATCGTAATAGTAGCTTCGGAGGATTACCGGGACTTTATCGAAACTGATATCGTATGGAAATACGGTATCACCAAGGTTAGGTGCATAACGGAAGGCGGCAGGGAGAGGTACGATTCCGTATTAAGCGGGCTTCGGGCTGCTGACTGTGATTATGCTTTCATACATGACGGCGCGAGGCCGTTCATAGATGCCGGGATATTGAAACGTGCGTATGAAACGGTAAAGTCATACGGCAGCGCGATAGTGGCAATGCCCGTCAAGGACACGATAAAGACCGTGGATGAGAAAGGTGTTGCCGTTGATACTCCGGACAGGAGCCGTTTATGGCAGATGCAGACGCCCCAGGTATTCCGTTATAAGGAGATAAGAGAGGCGTATGAAACGATGATAAGCTTCGTGGGTGACTCTCCTGTAGGAAACAGGATAACGGATGATGCGATGGTGATGGAACGTTTCGGAACGCTTCCGGTGCATGTGTGTGAAGGGTCATACCGCAATATAAAGGTGACGACGCCGGAGGATATGCTGATCGCGAAGGCTTTGGTAAAAGGGTAAAAGCAGGATGCAGATCTGCTGTGGTAAATGGAGAAAATCAGTATGGAGGCCGGTCAAATGAAGAAAAAGTCACTTATCATAATTTTATGTCTCGTATTCTGCGGCATCATTGCGGGCTGCGGAAAGAGCACAGCTGATGAACCTTCGGAAAAAATAGAGGAAGAAGAGTCCGAAGAGAAGGATAAGGAAGTAAAAAAGAAAGAAAAAAAGAAGAAAGAGAAAAAAGAGAAGGCTGAAAAAAAGGAAGAGTTTGATACAGAGGCGGCTGAAGCTTCGCTTAAGGAAATGAGTGATTCTTTGACCGGTTTCCTGTGGGCGTCCATGATGAAGGAAAATGATTACGATGTCTCGGAAACCAAAGAGGTCATGATCCCTTTTACGGATGAAGAGAAGATAAGAGCGGCGGTATTTGCCAGCGACGAAGATTATGAGATAGACAGTACTTTTGTTCTTGGTATGGGAGGATTTTCGGAGGATAAAACTGCCGAAACCGGCCCCGACGGTGACGGGTTCCACGGAATATCCGTGTCGAAAAAAGACGTCGAACAAAACTGCCTTGATCTGTTCGGTACCGAAGCTTCATGGGATTACCTGCCTGTAGGACCCATGTGCGATCTGTTTGATGCGGTAAGTTACGAAAAGGGAGACGATGTATATGCACTTATTGTTGATCGTGAGATAGAGACAGAGACGGATATCGAAAACCATGAATGTACGTTCGTTGAAGAGGATGGGAAATATATCGGAAGAGTCAATATGTTCTGGGGATACTGGGGTGAGTTGGATCAGAATCCCGGATATTCGAACTATGTGGCGGAATATACCCTTGAGCCTGATGAAAACTCTAAGTACGGGATGGTCATAAAAGAGATCTGTATAACCGCTGTCGAAAGTGATGAAGATCCGGGGGATGCAGAAATTCAGGACGGCTTTGGAACTTTTGATGAACCGTTTTACGGTGTGTGGGTCGGTGCGTCTAAGGAGAAACAGGAGTCTGTCGATCTTGTAGATGATCTTAATGCAAAAGGACTGGATGCATACTGCATATATACTCCGGAGTGGGAAAACTTAAACAGTGACAGCTACTGGTGTGTGACTGTCGGAAAGTCGGCGACAAAAGAGAGTGCGCAGGAGCTTATCGCGGATGTTGAAAGCGCCGGCTATAAGGGCGCATATGTTAAATACACGGGACTCAGATTAAGCCACAGGATATATTATTATCAGTATGTGGCGGGTGATGCAAAGATAACTCCGTCAAAGGTTACACTGGATGTTGATACCGAAGAAATGTCCGGAACCGGATATGATGAGGGACCGATGACGCTGATAGTTGATTCTGACACCGTATTTGATGCAGCCTGCGATATGCAGGCATTCCCGGGATATAAAAAAGGTGATTCTCCGCTTGAATGGTTTAATTCGGCAGACCCTCAGGATACAGTGGGAGTGTTTGAAGTAAGCATTGAAGGAAACCATGTTGAGAGATTTTACGGAAGCTATTGGTGGGATTGATCTGTTTATTGTTTAAGGCCGGTCATTTGTTTTAAGAGACCGGCCGGATTTTTGTTGAGCGTTCGGTTGATGTTTGTGGTTGGCCTGATTTTTGCGGGAGTGTTCGGTTGATGTTTGTGGTTGGCCTGATTTTTGGGGGAGCGTTCGGTTGATGTTTGTGGTTGGCCTGATTTTTGCGGGAGTGTTTGGTTGATGTTTGTGGTTGGTCGATTTTGGGGGACCGTTCAAGGATAAGGGGAGGACAGATGCTTTGTAGGATAAAAAAAGTGGTGTTTCCGGTTGCGATCATGCTCTGCACACTGACCGGTTGCAGGCGCGTCGAAAGTGCGGAAAAGCTGTATGCTTATGCAAATGATAAGTTCGGAAGCTGCAGCCTGCTTGAAAAGATTTCTCACGGCAGGAAGGGCCATGATGCATATACCGAGATAAAATGCCGGGATGATGAATACGGCTTCACATATACGGTGAAGAGCTATATGAAGGAGCAGAATCTTGACGGAGCAAGCCTCGGATATCATCCGCTTACCGTGTCTGATTTTGAAACAAACTATGCCGGGTATATATATGAAACGAATAAAGACAGTATTGATGCTGTCTGCGAAAAGTATGGCACCGGATACGAGCTGTGGGAAGACTGGGTGACAGAGAATTACGGACATGGAAACGGCCCGTATGCGAGCATATACTGCTTCGGAGTAGTAAAAGCAAATGACAGTGATTCTGCCGGAAAGGCTGCGGCCGGGATAGGTGAAATATACAGTGACGCTGACACGAGGCTGTATTTTATTACGGGCAGAGAGGATGGTTCCGCGCCTCCGGTCATTAAGGGAAAGCCTTTTGAGGCGGCTGACAGAGAAGAGTCTCTTGGGGAGCTGTCGGTTATCGATCTTGAGTGGCACAGCATAGAGGATAAGCGCATAGATTCGGCCCTTGAAAAGGCCGCGACTTATGACGATACAGCGGAGTATGTGGGGCAGCATACGGGTGTGTTTGCCGATACGGGTGCGTCGCTTGGCGATGTGATGAAATACGGAAATGATTATCCGAAGGAAATGGATTCGCCGGTCATCTTCTATGATTTTATAACGGAAGACGGAACGGAGTTCTGGATAACCGATTTTTCCGTGAAGCCGCCTTATGGGGAACATAAAGGAGCCTGTACGAATTTCCCGGAGTGATATAAAAAGTATCTACACAGTGGATATATGTGGTATAATTAAATTTGGTTGAGATTTTTGTGATCATCATATAAGGAGGGTATAATAATGAGGAACAAGTTTTTCGCGGCCGCTATCATTGCGGCGCTTGCGTTGATCCTGCCGTCTCAGGTTAAGGTTTCCGCGGCAACGCCTGATGTCAATTCAACGATCATCGCTCAGTGGAATGCCGCAGCGGTGCCCGTTATAGGTGCATCATATGCACAGCGTCCGGCCGATCAGGCACTTTTGTTCGCGCTTGCGGCAAACCAGCAGGCACTTGCGGGACAGGCTCTCGGGATTTATGCCGGAACTGCAGCGAACGGAAACTATCAGGCCGCTTATAACATGCAGGCACTTCAGAATGTGCTCATGGCAGCAAGTGAGGTTAAGCCCCTTCCGGGTGTTGATACCAAGGCACTTTACCGCCAGCTCGGTTATAACATAAATACGATCGAACAGGCCAGGATAGCTGCGGTAAATGCTCGCGCGACTGCAAACATGACTCTGACCATGTTTAATGAGGCAAATGCACTGCTGAATGCAACGAAGGTTGAAGTTGCGACCAATCCGGGTCTTTTACAGAGGCTTAACGAGCTTACCGTTTATACGAATTCGCTCAAGGCTCAGTACGATCAGCAGAATGCCGATGCAGCCGCAAAGGAAGCAAATTACAATAAGCTTCGTGCTACGCTTCCCACCGACGGATATTTCAGAGGATATTACGCATACTTCTATTGATCCTCTTATCATGTAAACTAAAAGGGATCAGGGACCGGGGGACGGTTCTGTGGTCCCTTTTTTTTGTTTACGATCTCAATATGCCTACTAAATCGCAATACTTCTGATTTGGTAGGTATTTTTTGTTCGTGGAAGGACGGGAAATACCGACTAAATCGCGGCATCACTGGTTTGGACGGTATTTTTGAGGCATGAAAGGGCATTGAAATACCGACTAAATCGCGGCATCACTGGTTTGGACGGTATTTTTGAGGCATGGAAGGGGCTTGAAATACCGACTAAATCGCGGCATCGCTAATTTGGACGGTATTTTTGAGGCATGAAAGGGCATTGAAATACCGACTAAATCGCGGCATCACTAATTTGGACGGTATTTTTGAAGTCCCGACAATGATTTGATCATTTTCCCCGGGAAAAGTCATACTTAACCCGACGGGAATCCGATTAAGTACCATTTAGAATTCTCTTTCCCCGGGAAAAGTCATACTAAACCCGGCGGATATCCGATTTAGTACCATTTTAAATTCTCTTTCCCCTGGGAAAGTCATATTAAATCCGACAGATATATAATTCAGTACCACCTTGGGACAAGATGAAAAAAGGGACCGGAGAACCGTCCCCCGGCCCCTAGATGAAAAAAGGGACCACAGAACCGTCCCCCGGTCCCTTGATCACAGGAGTTTTTCGACACGGTGTATCATATCCTGGAGATTAGTGATATCTTTATGGATTTCGCCTGTTTCCAGCGAATGGTTTCCGCCGCTTATCCTGTATGTATCGAGGTTTTTTTCTTTGGCTATCCGTTCTATGATAAGATGATCTGCAAACGGATCTTTATCTCCGTAAAACAAAGTCCCGCATTCCGGGCGGATATAATCTTCTATCATGGTAAGAGGAGAGAAGCATATCTGCTTAACCTTAAGGTTTTTCTTCAGCGCATAGGCGGTTGCGGCGACCGTGCCGATGCTCTTTGATATGAAAGTCAATTCACTCCCGGCCGGTATCCCTGTGTTTACAAGTGTACGTTCCGTGATATCAAGACATGTGTCAAGAGTGCTGCGCATAAACACAGGATCCTTCAGTTTCTCTTTGCTCCATTCAAGCCCTGCAAAATCAATATGTACAAGCCTGTATCCATGGCTTACGGCCAGCTTGCCCGAATAATAAAGCAGAGGCCTGTCTTTTGTGTATCCCATACCGGGAAAGATCACAGCATATTTTTCCATATAATCTCACCGTTTTGATCCTTTCGCCTCATCATATAAAGCATAAATTCGCATGTCAAGCCGTGGACGATTCGAATATGCTGCATGCCAAGCCATGGCGGAAATTGTGCATATACCGCATGCCGGGTCATGGCAAAAAATATGTATATACCGCTTGACAAACCGGCAGAAACATTATAATATAAACGTGTTTATATAAAACCATTTATATTATCAAAGAAAATCATACATATTTTCAAAGATCGGAGGTTATCATGATCCTTATAGTCAACAGCACTTTTGATGATCAGATAAGTAAAGAAGTGAGCGCCGCGGCTCTTGAAAGGGAACTTGATATTGAAGTCATCGAAGCCGCGCCCCTTAAGATCAGTCATTGTATAGGCTGCAATCACTGCTGGTTAAAGACACCGGGTGAGTGTTCTGTAAAGGATGATTACGAGATCATCTTAAAGAAAGTCATCCATGCCGATCAGATGTGGGTCATATCGGATACGGCTCTCGGGTTCATCGATCATAAAGGGAAGAACATTTTTGACAGGATACTGCCGATATGTACGATGTATCTTAAATTCAAGGGAGACCAGATGCGCCACGTGATGCGATATGATAAGAAAACGGATATCGGTCTTATCATCACGGGTGAAGCAGACAGGGATTATCTTAAAAGATGGAGTGAAAGGGCCGCGCTCAATTTTGGCAGCAGATCACTCGGTGTATTTAACAGGAACGAAATAAAGGAGGCGGTATCATGCATGTGATGATAATAAACGGTAGTCCGCGTGTAAAGCAATACAGCAACACGGATAAGATACTTGAGAAGTTCACGGCCGGGATGAGCGAGAACGGAACAACATTTGAACAGTACGAAATATCGGACAGAAAACAGTGGGATAAAATTAGGGAAGCATTTGACAAAAATGAGAATATACTTATAGCACTTCCTCTGTACGTTGAATGCATCCCCGGCCTCCTCATGGAATTTTTAGAGTCATTGACGCCCAAGAAGGATGATTCTAAGATCGCATTCATACTGCAGAGCGGATTTGCGGAGGGCATACAGTTAAGATGCGGAGAGTCATATCTTAAGATGCTCGCAGGAAGGCTCGGATGCAGATACGCAGGTACTCTTGTAAAGGGTGACAATTTCGGGATCAGGCTTCTTGAAGGGGCGCAGAGAGAAAAGATCACGGATCCTTATACCGAAATGGGACGCGAATTTGCCGTGAAGGGTGACTTTTCCTCCGATGAGTGCAGAAAGTTCACAGGCCCTGAGGTTTTCCCGCCTTTTGTCAGGGCTGTCTTAGGCCTCGTGTTTATGACTGTGGCAAAGAGGAGCTTCAAAAAAGCCGCCGCATCATGGGGCTGTACGCGACCGCTTGACTACAGGCCGTATAATTAATGTAAAGTCATTGGTTTCAGCGATCGAAAATGGGGGATATATGGGACGCAAAGTCAGGATAACAAGGGAAATGATAATTAATGCCGCATATGAACTGCTTGATGAGTCGGGCATAAATGCGGTTGCGATCAAATCGATAGCCGCGAAACTCAACTGCTCCACGCAGCCTGTTTCATGGCAGTTCGGAAGTATGGCAGAACTGAAGAAGGAACTGTATTCGTATGCCGTGAATAAGATGTACGGTTCGCTTGAGGAGCAGATGAAGGGAAAGGATGCGGTGGAAGCATTCTTTGTATCGGGAGTCAACTATATATCGAATGCCTGCGATCATCCCCACGTGTTTAAGTTTGTAAATGTCGACGATCCCATGGATACGATAGGCGAGCGGCCGCATGGTGAAGCCAGTATTTTTTCGCGGCAGTTTGACGAAGGGGCATTAAAGATATTTGCGGACCAGTATGATGTGCCGGCCGATCAGCTTGCCGAGATGGTCAGGGACACAGTCATTTATACGCACGGCCTTGCCATGATGATGATGTTTGACAATTACAGACTCCCCAAAGAAGAGGCATGCAGGATGATGTATAATGCGGGAGCGAAAATGATGAAGGCGATAGGGATAACCGCGCCGGAGGCTCTTTAAATAGCATTGTTTTTTAATGAAAAAGTCATTGACAAGCCAATATGTGTTTGTTACTATATTAAATGCGCTGACGAGAACCGGGTCGGCGTATAATTGTGTTTTTGCCTCGCAAAATGAGGATCGGGAGAGGTATCGAAGTGGTCATAACGAGGCGGTCTTGAAAACCGTTTGCCTTCACGGGCACATGGGTTCGAATCCCATCCTCTCCGCGTACACAGCAATGACCGGTAATCGGGACCGGCTGTGATACAGCGAGCCTGTATTAAACGGGCGAGCGACCTGAGCCGACGGAGCGCGAGCGGGTACGGCATTTAGTTTATTCGAGCAGTGGAGAAGTACCCAAGCTGGCCGAAGGGGCTCCCCTGGAAAGGGAGTAGGTCGTTAATAGCGGCGCGAGGGTTCAAATCCCTCCTTCTCCGTTAGCACCTTGAAAATCTAATAGTATAAACCATCCCTGAAATTCGTCATAAGGGAGGACCACGAAGTGGTGGATTCCTTATGACAGCATTTCAAAACATGAGACCATTCTGGACAGCACGGAAATTTTAAAACAGGTCTCCCATGCTTGCATGGAAGAGACATGTTTTACAAATTTACGTATTGGACAGATCCAAGACAGCGAAAAAATCTTTGATTTTTGAGCCTGT
>JAILLY010000056.1 GCA_024692905.1 Lachnospiraceae bacterium
CAAAGCTTCCTTCCAGCTTGTGTTGGGGTTGCTGTTTAAGAATACATCTCCTCTGTCTGTCCATCCCGGGGAAGCCAGATTCTCACCGAGCTGGGAATTTCTTACAGGAACCGCTTTCTGACAAAGATCAGCTCCTGCCATATCGATGGCCACCGGATCAAAGGAGGCCAGCATACCTATATTCGGCAGTATCGGCGCATCATTCTCGCCGTGACAGTCGCAGTTTGGTGAAACATCCATGATAAGACTTATATGAAAAGACGGATGATCCTTTAAGACTGCCGCAGTGTATTCGGCCATTTTACAGCCAAGGGACTTCAATGCCGTATCGTGGGGAGTGTATATCGCGTCAAAGGCGCAGGCACCGATACATCTTCCGCAGCCCTTGCATATATCCTGATTGATGACGGCTTTTCCGCTCTCATAGCTTATAGCGTCCGAACCGCATTCCTTTGAACACCTGTGACAGTTGCGGCAGAGCTCCGGATCCACTATGGGCTTTCCGTCATTATGCTGCTGCATCTTTCCGGCTCTGCTGCCTCCGCCCATTCCGATATTCTTTATCGCACCGCCGAAGCCGGTCATCTCATGCCCCTTAAAATGGGAAAGTGAGATCACGATATCGGCGTCCACAAGGGCACGGCCTATATAAGCCTCTTCACAGTATTCCCCGCCCGGCACCTTAACCGCCACATCGTCCGTTCCTCTGAGCCCGTCAGCTATGATAACCTGACAGCCTGTAGTGGCAGGCAAAAAACCGTTAAGATTGGCACAATCCAGATGCTCGAGAGCATTCTTTCTGCTGCCCGGATAAAGGGTATTGCAATCAGTAAGGAAGGGCATTCCGCCTTTTTCCTTTATAAGCTCGGCCACGGCCCTGGCGTAGTTGGGCCTTAAATAGGAAAGATTGCCCAGTTCACCGAAATGCATCTTTATGGCCACAAACTTGCCGTACATATCGATTTTGTCGATACCTGCCTTACGACACAGTTTTTTAAGCTTGTCTGTCAGCGGGGTGCCGATATTTGTTCTGAAATCCGTAAAATAAACCTTCGCCTTTTCAGCCATAAGTCAATCCCTCCTGTGTTATTTTTGTTACTTAAGTTACTTAATTAAGACGTTATCTTTTATTATAATTAGAGCTGCCGAAGTGAGCAATGTACAAACAATAAAGCCTGTCACACTTAATGAACCGGAACCGCCGGGCGCGATTAAGTGCGCCGAGCGAAGCGAGGTGTTAACGTTATGAGCGCCGCTTCAAGGTGAACGGTGAATTTAGTGTGATCAGAGCCGTTTGTATATGCCACTTCAAGCAGCTCTATAATATATAAATTTATTTCGCGTCTTTTATCGAGAACGATATCCTTCCCATACGATCCTTGCCGAGACACATTACCCTGACATGATCGCCGAGTGTAAGCACATCCTCAACATGATCTATCCTGCGGTTTGCGATCTTGGAGATATGAACCATTCCCTCCTTGCCGGGAGCAAACTCGATGAAAGCGCCGAAGTCCTTGATCGATACCACATCTCCTTCGTACATCTGTCCCTCTTCGAAATCGGATACTATCATGTTGATCATATCCATGGCCTTGGCCATAGCTTCGTCCTGGGTTCCGCATACAGAAACGGCTCCGTCGTCATTGATGTCTATCTTTACTCCCGTGCGGGCAATGATCTCGTTGATGGTCTTTCCGCGCTGTCCCACAACATCGCCGATCTTCTCGGGATCTATCCTGGTCTGGATGATCTTGGGTGCGAACTCACCCACATTCGGTCTGGGCTGGGCGATAGCGGGAGTCATGACCTCATTCATGATATATTCTCTTGCCTCATGACACTGACGTATAGCCTGCTCTACGATAGGTCTGGTAAGGCCGTGGATCTTGATATCCATCTGGATGGCGGTGATGCCGTCATGGGTTCCGGCAACCTTAAAGTCCATATCGCCGAAGAAATCTTCAAGTCCCTGGATATCCGTAAGCACGATATAATCGTCATCTGTATCTCCGGTAACAAGACCGCAGGAAATTCCGGCTACCTGCTTCTTTATCGGAACTCCGGCTGCCATA
>JAILLY010000073.1 GCA_024692905.1 Lachnospiraceae bacterium
AACCCACTTTACGGCACACTTTGCCATATAGTCTTCACAGTCATCACCGAGCATCGCAATGAGCGCTGCACATGCTCCCTCGTATGGCCAATAGCAGCCGTAAAAACCTTCGGTTATCTTTTCTTTGATCATCTTTCATCCTCCAGATGCCCGACAAAGCCGTGTTCCTTCATGTTACAATTCTCGTATCTCATTACAGCCCGTCTTTTCCATATCGATTAAAACAATGAGCAGATCCACGCAGTAAGCACAGCGGCAAACGGCAGCATGATGATCTGCCTGATCTGTTCCTTCCGGTTAAATCCAAAGTTGTGATATCCTTCGCACCCCTCGGTCTCCGGAAGATAATGCTGGAAGAAGTGAGTTTTGGTTATGAGGATATAATCCAGACCGATGATATCAAATGCCTTGACGCCGAACAGGATCACAAGAAAACGCACAAGGAACTGCCCAAAGGTGTAGTTTCTCTGCACTCCGTCCCAGCCTCCGTAGACGATCACTCCAAGAAAACCGAGCATACACAGGATCATGCATATCCATCCGATGACAGGGGCTGACTTAAACGGCGGCATGTGATCGATCGCTTTTTCTTTGATGTCCTCCGGGAAAAAATCCATCAGCTTTTTCCACGGCAGAAAGAACGCCGCTGACCAAATCATCAGAAACAGCAGCACACACATGATCACGGTCAAAGAAAACGTCACAGTCATAACAAAACCTCTGTCTTTCCCGCTTTATGACTGCTTCTTCTTATATCCGCAGTCGCAATAAGGACCGCCGGATGCCAGTGTATATTCCCTGACAAAATCGGAAGCGCCACCCAGTTCACTCATAGTATAATCCAAATGGCACATCGCAGGAACCAGATCATAAAACCCGTATTCTTTCATGAGCACGCATATTCCGCATTTATAGAATCTTGCCTCATACCCGCTTCCGTCATCATACGGAAGATAATCCATGTTCCACGAGTAAGGATTCCGGTCAGCGGCTTTTAAGGCAGCGGTCTTTTTCATTCCTTCGATATCGCTGTCGGTGAACTTCTTCTTACCGCCCATACGGCAGAATTTCTTAGTCGCCGGATTAGTCATTGCATGCTCATAATACCGGGTCGCCTCTTCCACGGAAGGTCTCCTGTCCATACTGAGAAGAAAGGCTGTTAAGACCGCACAGTTTACGATGTTCGTCTTGAATCTGTCTTCCGCCTCAAACTCGGGAAGTTTTGCTATGATCTCCCTGTATTTGGTCTTTGCAGATCCGGTTATCCTCTTTGCATCGGAGGGACTGTATCCGAGATCACCTGTAAGTGCCTTTCTAAATGAATTCTTAAACAGGATCCACATCCCTGCCGGCATTCCACTGTACTTCATCTTTCGACCACCTCTTCTTCTTTCAATCCTTCCAGTTTCTTCATCTCTGTTCCCCTCTTATTGCCTTCGGCATGTTTATAAGCAGTCCGGTAAAGGTCACAAGACTGCCGAAGCTGAGCCATCCTGTTGACAGCGCATAAGCCCAAGGGCGGTTACCTGCAATTCTCATGGCGATAATATCGATCAGGCCGGTCAGCATCGTAAAAACAAAACACCACCCGGGATACGGAGTCTGTCCTTTGGCAAATGCCACAATCTGAACGATATTCATTATGAGGAAAAACACACAAAATATGGCTGTCACCGGAAACAGGAAGTATTTTGCAAAGTTCATCGCCCCTTCCATCGCCAGGCCCGGTTCAATTCTGTATAGTGCGTTATAATGGTATATGGTCGCACAACACATGACATGGCAGAACGATCCAAGTGCAAGCATTCCTATAAGTCCCGCTCTGTATGCATGCGCATATCTTTCAGATTTCGAAGCTATGATCCTGTGTACACCGAAAAAGCAAAGCGTCTCAACATTGATCCCGATCATTCCAAGAACCCCCGACCAGAATATCCTGGCATCAGACACTTTTAAATATCGTGAAAAATATTGCTCCATTCCGGCTAAAGACATGTCTGCTGTTCCCCATCCCAGAACCATATCCCCTCCGATCAGTGCCAAAAGAGATGCAAAAATGCCGATTTTGAATAAGTGAGCGATCCTCGCCCAATCAGGATCCTTGTTTTTGTCATATACTTCTTTCATCTTTTCTCCCGTCCGTTACTTTTACCGGAAACCGCCGCAGGCAGGATGCTCCCCCGTCCGGGCTTTACACACTTTTGCTGCGTTCCCAGCCTTCTCCGGCATCCGTATCATGCCTTATAAAATCGAAATCGCAGCAGTCTCCGCCCTGACACAGGGTCTTCCGGCAAGCGCGGTATGTAATTCCGGTATCTGCTGACGGCGACCATCATTTTCGGGGATATACTTTTTCACGGCTTCACTTACCCTGTTTTCTCACAAGTTCCACCATCATATTCCAACCCTCCTTCGCTTCCTTTACGATCGGGAAAGCCGGATAGCAGTGGAACATTCCTTCTCCTACGATCATGTCATAATCCACTCCGTACTTCTTCATTGCTTTTTCAAAAGACGGTGCGCATGCATAGAGAGTCTCATCTGACCCGTATACGAATGTCACATGCGGACAATCCGTGAAATCACCCTTTTGCAGCCATATCATATACTCCGGAACACTCATGTCCCCGTGTCGCATGATATCAACGGCCGTTTTCATATATTCGGCAGGGATCGCCACATCTACTTTATCAAGTTCAAGCATCCTCTGCCATT
>JAILLY010000091.1 GCA_024692905.1 Lachnospiraceae bacterium
ACCGTTCGGGAGCATGCCTTATAACTTCTCTCACGGTAAGCGCTCCGGACGGAGCCCATGACCTTATAGTAGTCGCACTCGGAGCCGAGAACTCCCAGGCAAGGCTCAGGGTATCCGAGCTTATGGCAAGATACGCGCGTAATGTTGTTACCGGAAAGGCTGCAAAGATCAGTTATTCGGTAAACCCGGATGATGAGGCCGCAGAAGAAAAGATAACCGCAGAAGCAATAGTACGCATGGTAGTCGACTACGCCCTGCAGAAATAAAACATGCCGGACAGCCGGCGGGGCGTGTTTGCGAAAAGCAACGAACAGGAACTGTGACGGGATGACACCCCGGAGGAATAAAACAAAAGATGAGTGCAGTCGTAGTAATAAAACAGATGATAATGATCGCCCTGCTTATCACGGTAGGGTGTTATTCGTACAAAAAGGGACTCGTTAACGACAATTCCAAAAAGAGCATTTCTTCGCTCATTGTCAACTTCACGAATCCGGCTCTTCTTGTTTATTCAATGCTTGGTTCAAAAGACAGGCTGAGCGGCAGGCAGCTAATGCTCGGAATGGTCTCTGCAATAGTCACCTATGCCATACTTATAATCCTTGCGGAGATGATCGTCCGTATATTCCGTTTAAAAAAGGATGAGAGATACAGTTACTGGATGCTGTGTGTATTCGGAAACACCGGATTTATCGGCATACCGCTGACCGAAGCCGTACTTGGCGGAAGTGCGCTTGTTTATGTATGCATACATAACATAATATTCAGCATACTTATATACACCGTCGGCGATGCGAAGCTGCACGAGGCCGCCGCACATGCGGGGATCGAAGGCATGAACGTTTCCGCCTCGGGGATCAAAAAACTCCGCCCCATGATAAACTCGGGAACCGTATGCGCATTCGGAGCTCTTGCCCTTTACGTTGCCGGTATGGATCTTCCGGATGTACTGCTTAGAACGTTCGATTATGCAGGCAGGCCGACGACTTTCCTAAGCATGGTCGTGCTCGGATGTGCCGTTGCAAATATGTCCATTAAACGGGTCATATCTAACCACAGGCTCATCATCTTTTCGGTGGTAAGGCTCATAGTCGTCCCCGGACTGATACTGCTTATCTTAAAGCTCTTTATGAACGACGCGCTCATCATAAATACCGCCGCACTCATGCTTGCCGTACCTGCGGGAAACATGCCTCTTATCATGGCTTCACGGATAGGACTTGGTACCGATACGATCTCGGACGGTATCGTGCTCACTACCATCTTAAGCCTGATCACCATTCCGCTCGTGACTCTTTTTGTGTAATGGGCGCATTTCCTTACGCATTGTATCCCTGAGCTCCCTCACGGCACTCACTTCCTCTTCCGTGACTGTGCCTTTCCCATACATCATCCCGTAACAGATCTCAAATGCCTCTGCCGTACGGTCTGAAAACCTGTCGGGCACATAGGGCGAATAATCCGTTAGCAGTCCCCTGTCTTCAAACGTACAGCCCGAATAATTCCTTATGCAGCGCAGTATATCATCGATATCAAGCTTAAGCCTGCCTTCCGGTCCCGCATTCCTGTATCTTACCGACCTGTACAGCCACGATCCTCCGAGCATAAGAAAGATCATAAGCACCACCATGGATACGATCACCGCGATAAGCTTAAGCGATCCGAGCACCGTCTTAAGTTCCTCGTCACGCTTACCGGATACGTCCTCTGCCTCCGGTACGACCGACGGCGCATGTACCGGTTCGTTGCCTCCGCTTACATAATGACGGGATCCGTTATCCGCTCCCTCACCGGCTGCCGGACGTCTGTGCCAGCTTCTCTCCCCCGAGGAAGTCATTATGGATGTCGGTTCAAATCCGACCCATCCGAAGCCTGAAATATAAGCCTCCGGCCATGCATGCGCATTTTCCGCCCTGACCTCATATGAATCCTGAGGATCAAACGGGAACGAATATCTGTATCCCGTATCAAGCCTTGCGGGTATACCGTTAAGCCTCATCAGCATGACCATGGAAGAAGCAAAATGGATGCAGTATCCCTCACCCTGTTCAAACAGAAAACCGTCGGCAAGCGTGCTCATCCCCTCTGCGCTCCCAGTATTTCCTTTGCCGTTACCGCCCGCTTCCGTGTTATAACGGTACTGTCTCAAATACGTTTCTATCGCAAGACATTTGTCAAAGTCATTATCGCAGCCGGCCGTTATCTCATGTGCGAGCCTGTCCATCCTTTCCGATGCGCCGTTTATATCAAGATCCTCCTCAATGAAACGCTCATCATGCTGCCAGGAAGCATACTCATCCTGACTTACCGTATCTGAGAACCGTATCCCGAAGAGCATATACGCATACTTAGCCAATGTATCATAATCCACTTCTTCCCTGGAAACCTTCACATTAGGGGACCTTAATATCCTGATAAGATACGGACTTCCGAGATCAAGGTCGAGATAGTCTGTGTGGAGTTCATAACCCTTTTTGTGCTTCCGTCCGTTACCCGGGCCGACCACCGGATCGCCCGTCTTGCCGGTAACGCGGATCGGACACTGCGGAACTATCTCATCCGCAGTCTTTAAATACGCATATCCTATATCAAGCTTGGAAGTACGCGCAAACAGATATACATCCTCCCTGACCAGGCCGTGCGCATAAAACGAGTACAGCACATCAAGAATCCTTTTATGATCCACTTCTCCCGTGCCGGTAAGATATACGGTCCGCCTGCCCTTAAACCTGCGGCCGCTTTCCTCATCCACAAAATAGAATGTCGTATTGTCCGTAGTCTTTACCACAAGTTCCGTACGCTTCGACCTGCTGATGGGCCCGTCGCTTTGTTCAAAGGATGTATAACCTGTCTGATATCCCGCCCCGGAAACAAGGCCCGAGAGATAATATGCAAAAGAATCAGCCATATCCCCCGCCCCTGCCGCGATCTTACGGCCCGCATCTATGACAGGCTCCCAGTTTATCGGATCCTTTCGTCCGGGTATCATCAAAATGCATACAAGCATGAAAACAAAGAACGTAAACGGATACATCCTCTTTTTCTCATACCCCGTAAATGCCGTAATATAATGAATAAAAAGTACAAACAGCGAAGCATAAATGACTTTGCCAAGGGCTCCCTGCGGTTCATCGGACATGCCGGTAAAATACGAATAGATATGTATCCCAAATGATACAAGGCACAGGGCAGGGCACGTCACAAGGCTCCCCTGATACAGCCGTAAGACAAGCCACAGAAGATATACAATAAGCGAAAGTGCCCCTTTGGTAACGACCGGGCCCGAATACTCCATCATATCCATGACAGCATTGTCCCTTAGTAAAAACGCGATAAGAAGCGCTGCAGCCGAAACCGCAAATACCGATACCCTTTCGGGAACGACGAGTGAAAACACATATCTTATGAGCGAAAAAACAAGCGCAAACCCGGCCATCACGATCACGCAGGCCGGTTCGTACCCGGCAGGAAGATCGGGTGATAATGCTCCGTATATAAGTGCCGCAGCGGAGGATACCGTAAGTATGACCAGTATGTGTCTTATCTCATCCGGCAACAGTACAAAAGCCTTCGCCGGGCCACTCATCTTCGACGATGATGACTGCGGTCTCATTTCCATACCCGGTCCCCCTCCTTTCCTGCACAAGTTTATGCATCCTGTCCTTTTCATCCTCCGACCTGTATGACAGTCCGCCGGCGATATCGGCATAAAAATCCCTGAACCCGTCATATGAGCCTATAGTCATTTCGGTGATCTTTGCGGACGGATAAATGATCGTTACCGGCAGGCCGCGGCTCGTGAAAAACCAGGCAGCGGACACGGCAAATTCTAGAAAATAATCCCTGCGGCGCAGAAAATCTGTATCCCTTGATCTTTCCGGGACATCAGCCGCTTCAAGGATCAGGGTGATCCTCCTTGTATCCAGCTTATCGGGGAGGCGGACAACGAACTTGTCAAGCCTTGCCGAAACCTTCCAGTTTATCGACTTTAACGGATCACCCGTATGATAATCCCTCATATCGTTTCCGGGGATCTCTTCATACCTTATATCGCTTTTTGCTGCCGAAGCGTTCATGATGTTCTCGATATCCATGTATCCGTTTGCGATATCCGTGATCCCCGGGGACACTATGGCCCTGAACGTATAAGGTACATTTATGATCACAGTCAGTATCCCGAACGGATCGGAAAACCCGAGTGCCTTAAGCCCTGCATCGTAAGTCCCTCCGTAGCGGCATTCCATGCCTGCCAGGATCTTGACCTTACAAAACGGCCTTATAACGATCCGTTCACCTTCCGTTATGCCGTCAAATATGCACCTGTCCGAATGGAGTAAAAGCTCCATGTCATGCACGGGAAGCGGCCCGGCATTGTCAAACGAAACGGTGAGCTCGTGACTCTCGCCCTTTATGACTCTGGTGGAATCAAGCGCCTGATATACCGATAAAAACCGGTAGTTTAAAAGGATATATATGCATGAGACCGGCACAAGAAGAAGCGTGCCGTAAAGGAATACATAAGGAAGCAGGCCTCCGTAGAAACTCGCAAAGACAACAGAGGCTGTAAGGATGAGCAGATAGACGATGATCCTCTTTTTATTTATCCGAATATGCATTTACTACCTCAGGACGGTACCCTGATATGATCCGTTATCTGCTTAAGAACCTGCGCCTGCGTCATCCGGTCCATTTTCGCCCGGGCAGTGAGGACTATCCTGTGAGGAAGAGTCAGCATGGCCGCGCCGAGTATATCCTCGGGTATGCAGTGATCCCTTCCCACATATAAGGCATGTGCCTGTGCGCATCTTAACATTGAGAGCAGTGCCCTCGGCGAAGCACCGCAGGATACTTCGGGAACCGACCTTGTACCCTCAACGATCATGACCGCGTATTCCTTAAGCCTGTCATCGACCCTGACCTTCTTAACGTCCTCCTGCATCTTAATGACGTCGTCTGACTTAAGCACCGCTTCGGTATCTTCATGGAGCGTTCCCTCAAGGAATCCGTCTGCCATCCTGACGGCATCCTCCTTTACGGGATAACCGACCGAAAGCCTCATCATAAACCTGTCAAGCTGGGCATCCGGAAGCGGATATGTACCTGCAGTATCCATGGGGTTCTGCGTGCCTATGACCATAAAAGGTTCCGGCAGCGGAAGGTTATTGCCGTCGATCGTGACTCTTCCCTCCTCCATGGCTTCAAGCAGCGCGGACTGGGTCTTGGGGGATGTCCTGTTAAGCTCATCGGCCAGAACGATATTGTTCATCACAGGCCCCGGCACGACCTCAAATCCGCCGTTCTTCGCGTTATAGACTGATACACCCGTGATATCCGAGGGCATCGTATCCGGCGTGCATTGTATCCTTGAAAAAGTCAGTGCAAGCGAGTCTGCGAGTGACTTTGCCAGAGTTGTCTTGCCAACGCCGGGAACATCCTCTATGAGCACATGGCCGCCGCCAAGCAAAGCGATCAGCATCTTGTCGATCACATCGCTCTTACCGACTATCCTTTTTTCGATGTTTGATCTTAACAGGACGATCATGTCCTTCACCGAATCCGCCATATCATATCTCCTCCTGTGGTCCCTGTTTAAGGCTTCCCCTCTTAATGTTTTCCTTTATTATCCGGTCGGTGATCTCGTAGAGTATCCGGGATCCCTTCGCGGTCGCACCCTGCCTTTTATAGACCATGGATGCATCAACGCCGTGCTCTGCCCAGTCCGAACCGCCGTTGCTGTCATTTAATATGAGGGGCTGGAAATTATCCATTGCGCGAACAAAACGTGCTTCCTTAGTCTCTGCCGCCTCAAATTCATCAAAGATACCCATGAGTTCATCCCTCTGATCGTCCGGAAGGATCGAGAATATCCGCTCCCTCGCAGCCTCTTCGCGCTCCTTCTGGGTTGCCTTCGCTTCAGGGTCGTAAGCATAGGTATCACCCGCATCTATCTCGACAAGGTCATGGATAAGGCACATGATCATAACGCGGGAAATATCAACGGGCTCATCGGAATACTCCTTTAAAAGATATGCCATTACGGCCATATGCCATGCATGTTCGGCATCATTCTCATTCCTTCCGTGGCCGGAAAGATGGGTCTGCCGGAAAATGTTCTTTTCCTTGTCTATCTCCAGCGCAAAGTCGATCTGTTTTTTTATCCTCTCATCCATCGGTTACTTCCTCCTGTCCCGGCATCTCTCCTGCCGCCGCACCGGTACCGGATGCTGCAAGATCCGGTTTTATCTTATCTTCAAATTCATTTACGGGCATGGGCTTTGCAAAATAGAATCCCTGTATCATATCACAGTCCTCACCCGCGAGAAAATCAACCTGTTCCTTTACCTCGACTCCCTCTGCAACTATCTTCATATCGAGCAGCTTCCCGAGCCTTATGGCTTCGGATACGACAGTCTCTCCCCTGCCGCCTTCCGACTCTCCCCTGAAGAATTCGGCGTCAAGTTTGAGAACATCAAGCGGCATATCCTTAAGCGAATTCAGCGAAGAATAGCCGGAACCGAAATCGTCCATCGATACGGCGAAACCGTAGTTCTTAAGCCTGTTTATCGTATTAAGCAAAGCCTTCTTATCGTCAAAGAAAGCACTCTCCGTAAGCTCTATCTCTATAAGCTCATGAGGGGTTCCGGCCGCATCGACCATATCCCTTACCTGTTCGGCGAGATCGTTCTCGATAAAATGCGCTCTGGAAACGTTTACGGATACCGGAACACACTTATATCCGAGATCCAGCCACCTCTTCTGGTCGGCCGCCACATGCCTTAACATATAATGATCTATCGTGGTTATAAAACCGTTCTTTTCAAATATGGGTATGAACTTACCCGGAGGCACCAGCCCGAACTCGGGTGAATCCCATCTTATAAGAGCCTCCGCGCCCTTTATCACATTTGTTTTGGGATCATACTTTGGCTGATAATATACAAGAAATTCTCCGTTGTCGACCGCTCTTTGCTGCCTCTCCTGCACCGCATCCAGCCACTTCTGTTCTTCCTTGAGCCTGTCATCGAAGAATACAACGCCCGAGTCATCCGAATCACCAAGCGAATTCCTTGCCATCGAAGCATTATTATATTCCGTATCAATATCTATGTTCTTCCTGCTTACCGCCGCTCCGTTACCGTCAACAGCCCTGTCTATAAGCGATATGCCGGCCTGGAAGGCGAAACGGTGATCGTCATCGATCTTTTCAAGCCTTCCGATAAGATCCTGAAGCCTTTTTGCAAGTTCCTGCTCATTATCATACTTAAGCAGGAGCGCGAAATTTGATGAAGTCGTATGGGCACACTTCTCACCTCTTTTAAGCGATGCGTTGATTGACCTGTATATCCTGCATAAGAGCTTCTCTCCTTCCTTAAGCGAATGGCATACGCAGTAATTCCTGTAGTTCATAAGAACGAAGTTCACCACCGCATATTTATGTCTCGAATTTACGCTCTTTTTCAGTTCCCTCTCTCCCATGACAAGGAACCATGTCCAGTTATGCCCTTCGGTGACAATATCCTTAAAGAACAGATCGAGCATCCGCCTCTGCCTTACAACGTTCCTGATAGCGGAAACAAGCATGGTTATAAGTATGAACGCAACAAATACGGCTATCGCCCCGACCGCGGTAATGATGATCAGCACATCGGTCCTGTTCGCGATCGCACTGGCTCTGGCTGTAAAATGCATATCACCGTCTGCTATATCAACGGAGACCCATAAAGGGAGTTCCAGGTATCTCGCATTGTTCATAACATGTTCGATATGCTCATTCCCGGGCTCGATATCGGAATTGATCCATTCATGGAACCTGGTGTAACTGATCCCTATACCCCCGTTCTCCAAGGGATAGATAAAGTCCTTTTCCGTATCGGCGTATGCCGTGATGCGTTCACCGGCACTTGAAATAAATATACTGCTCCCTTTGTCTGAACATGTATTTTCACCGAACGAATCGACTATGCTGCCGTCGGGCCCCGTCACTATGAAAGCACGCCCTTCCCCCTTTATATACTCAAACAGGTCATCGTCATCATCCGATACAGCCTTCTCATAAAGCAAAGCTGTTCGCCTTATGCTCTCATATTCCGAATCCAACTTGGTATTCACTATATATGAAGTGAAGCGGAAAAAAGTCAGCGAGATCATTGCCGCCGCAATGACCGCAAACAGTACAAATTCGATTATCGAGACTCCGATATGCGTTCTTTTTATCTTACGGTATTTTTTTTCACTCTTACTGGCCATTGTCATCTCCCATACCGGCCGGATGAAGCCGGGATACTTCCGTTCTGTTTTTATCATTATATCATCAATACCTTAAATTTTCTTTTATATCGCATTAATTTATCATTAAGGAAAGTTTAAAAAAGGACCCGCAAGAT
>JAILLY010000106.1 GCA_024692905.1 Lachnospiraceae bacterium
CAATCCCACCTCGGCGGCGCATACACGCGACGCGTATTCGGCATACTCTTCATCGGATATCCATTTGCCGTCTATCACGTACTGCTCCCTTACATCCATAACGGCAGGTGATGTGTATACTCCCGTTTTATACCCGTTAGCAGTAAGCATTGAAGCCAAAAAAGCGCAGGCCGAACCCTTTCCGTTCGTGCCTGCGACATGAATGAACTTAAGTTTATCCTGCGGATCGTTAAGCTGATGCATTATACGCCGCATCCGCTCTAGACCCAGCTTTATACCTTCCCTTTCAAAACCTTCGATATGATCGCGTGACTTTCCGAAGTCCATCTCTCTGATTCCCCTTAATCACATCATGCATCCATATCGGCGTCGTCAATATCATCCATGCCCTGGGTGAGGGAAAGCGTATTAAGAGTACGCCTCTTCCTTCTCATCTCCTCGGACTGGTCAAGGATATAGTCATTTATCGTCTTGCTGTTCTTGATATGGATGAGCTTGATGACCTTGTCGGTAACATCGCCCGTATAACATACGATCGTGCCCATACCGCACATCCTCTCAAGCAGCGAGCGCTCAAGCTTAACGTCTATGATCTTATATAAGAAACAGGTGTTTTCCTCGATCTTAAACAGTCCCCTGTTCACGATGAGTTTCTCCTCTGTTACCGTATATTTGGTGAATGTGAACGGAAGGCCGAGGAACAGCCAGCGCTTTCTTTCAGTATATGTTGCCATGATGTACCCCCTTGTATCTTTCTTTATCCGATATTTTATCATAAAACCGCCGAATAATCACTTGCGAATATTTGTTCGGCATTTTGGTAAAAGTCATACAAATATAAAATCCATATGGAAATAAGTTAACTAACGTGGTATCTTACTTAAGATGAGTTTTTTAAGGAGGACGTGTATGAGACATTTAATGAGCCCCCTGGATTTCTCGGTCGAAGAACTTGACAGGCTTATGGATATAGCTTCGGACATCGAGAAAAACAGAAGCAAATACGCTCACATCTGTGACGGCAAGGTACTGGCAACCTGTTTCTATGAACCAAGCACACGGACACGGCTGAGTTTCGAATCGGCAATGCTCCACCTCGGAGGACAGGTCCTCGGATTTGCCTCGGCTGATTCTTCATCCGCTGCCAAAGGTGAAAGCGTATCCGATACGATAAGGATCATCTCCTGTTACGCAGACATATGTGCGATGCGCCACCCCAAGGAAGGCGCTCCGATGGTAGCAGCGAGCAAGTCAAGGATACCGGTCATAAACGCCGGCGACGGAGGCCATCAGCATCCGACCCAGACACTGACCGATCTGATGACTATCCGATCCCTTAAGGGGCATCTCGATAACATGACCATCGGCCTGTGCGGTGACTTAAAGTTTGGCCGTACCGTTCATTCACTGATAAATGCCCTCAAGCGTTATCCGGGCATCAATTTTGTTTTCATTTCACCTGAGGAACTTAGGATCCCCGATTACATACGTATCGACATCCTCGACAAGAACAACATCCCTTACAAGGAAGTCATAAAACTGGAAGATGTAATGCCTGAACTTGATATCCTGTATATGACCAGGGTACAGAAGGAACGTTTCTTTAACGAAGAAGACTATGTAAGGCTCAAAGATTTCTATATACTTACCAAGGAAAAGATGGAACTGGCCAAGGAAGATATGATGGTGCTCCATCCCCTGCCCCGCGTAAACGAGATCTCGGTCGAAGTCGACGATGATCCCCGCGCCGTATATTTCAAGCAGGTGCAATACGGTATGTATATAAGGATGGCCCTGATACTTACCCTTTTGGAACTTGTTTAGGGGCATTACCTTGAGAAGGAAGGAGAAAACAAATGCTTAATGTTGGAAAGATTGAAGAGGGTTTTGTTCTGGATCATATAAAGGCCGGCAAGAGCATGTCCATATACCATGATCTTAAGCTTGACCGCCTTGACTGCACCGTTGCGATAATCAAAAACGCGCGCAGCAATAAGATGGGTAAAAAGGATATCCTCAAGGTCGAATGCGACATCGATATGCTCGATCTTGACATCCTCGGTTTCATAGATCATAACATCACCGTCAATGTAATAAAGGACGGTGAGATAGTTGAGAAGAAAGATCTCGTATTGCCGAAAGAAATAAGAAACGTGATCAAATGCAAGAATCCCAGATGCATAACTTCCATCGAACAGGAACTTACGCATATCTTTGTTCTTACGGATCCCGATAAAGAAATCTATCGCTGTAAATATTGCGAGGAAATGTATGCACGTAAATAGATTCATACAGCTCAAGATCATAAAGAATAAATGATTTTGAGTGGGACTGTAAGCCGGGTTCTGTCTTGAACAATCATCTATCTAGGATGACCGTTACCGGTCACCTCAAGCGACCTACCTGAAGGCACGACGGGCAGCCGTATAGCCCTCTGCTTGGTCTTGCTTCGGATGGGGTTTACATTGCCCGGTACGTTACCGCACCGGCGGTGGTCTCTTACACCGCCATTTCACCCTTACCTGCTAAG
>JAILLY010000025.1 GCA_024692905.1 Lachnospiraceae bacterium
ATTCGAAGGCGGCGCAAATGAGCTTAGCCTCATACAGTGCAGAAAAAATTATGAGATGTTCGGTGCCTGCGAGGAAAGATTCGCATCAAGAGTCAGAAAACCCACAGAAGAGGAAAAGTCAGCACCGGGGAACTATAAGCCTGATAGCGAGGAGAAGGTATGAGCGCAGACAAAAAAAAGATCCTTACAACGGTCCTTATCATAATCGTGATGATCCTTATCGCAGGTACAAGGCTGTCGCCATATCTTCATGATGACTCAGGACGGGGCGGTGTTGGAGCAGACGGCATTGAATCCGCTGAAACGCCTCCGCAAGGTGCCGGTGCAGATCAGGGGCTATCCGCCGAAAGTCCGGAATCACCCGCAGAAAACCCGCTTCAGGCTGACTCTGCCCCCTCATTCAGAAACCGAAGGCTGCTGAATGAACATTATGAAAAACATGGGATGGATATGGGCTTTAAATCAGCTGAAGAATATGAGAGAGCTGCTGCGGCCGTGACTCTTAATCCTGATGCACTTCATAAAAAGGAGGCAGAGGACGGCGATGATGTTTATTATCTGGAGGCCACCAATGAATTTGTGATCGTTTCTACGGACGGGTATATCCGCACGTATTTTCTTCCCGATTCGGGGATAAAGTATTTCAATAAGCAGTAGAAGCGAAAAGATAAGGAGACCATATACATATGGATAAAACGACAAACGACAATATCGTCCGTGCGACCGCAGCGAACGGGCAGATAAGGGTATTTACCGCGGACACGCATGACCTTGTTGAAGCTGCAAGGCAGGCGCATGATACGAGCCCCGTGGTCACGGCTGCGCTCGGAAGGCTGCTTACCGCAGGGGCTATGATGGGCGCCATGATGAAGGGGGATGACGACCTTCTGACTCTCCAGATACGGGGAAACGGGCCAATGAAGGGACTTACCGTTACAGCGGATGCAAACGGCAACGTAAAGGGTTACCCCCTCGTCCCCGATGTGATCATCCCTGCCAAGCCCGCCGCATCGGAAGGAGCGGTGCGCAAGCTCGACGTGTCCGGAGCGGTAGGTGAAGGTGTGTTAAGCGTCATAAGGGACATGGGCCTTAAGGATCCTTATGTCGGGCAGGTGGCGCTGCAGACCGGCGAGATATCCGAGGATCTTACGTATTATTTCGCGGCATCCGAGCAGATACCGTCCTCGGTTGGCCTGGGCGTGCTTATGAACAGGGACAATACGGTAAGACGCGCAGGCGGTTTCATAATCCAGCTCATGCCTTTTTGTGAAGAATCACTCATATCGCGCCTCGAAGAGAAGCTTGGTAAAATGCCGCCCGTAACGACTCTTCTTGATGAGGGCAGGAACGCTGAGGGACTGCTTGAATACATACTGGGTGATTTTTCGCCCGAGATAAATGATACACTTCCGGTACGTTTTTACTGCAACTGCGATAAGAAGCGCGTCGAGAAGGCGCTCATCAGCATCGGGAAGAAGGAACTTGACAACATCATAAAAGACGGTAAGGATATTGAACTTAAATGCCACTTCTGCAATAAGGCATATAATTTTACGATAGATGAAGTAAAGAGGATCGCATCCGAGGCATCGTAGGAAATGCGGCCCGGCCGGAGAAGAGGATGCAGTATGGAAATGCGGCCCGGCCGGAGAAGAGGATGCAGCATGGAAATGCGCCCGGCCGGAGAAGAGGATGCAGCATGGAAATACGGCCGGTCCGGTAATGGGGCGCAGCACAGGCAACATGAGGACAGTTAAATGATCAGGATCACGACAGTCAAGGAATTCATATGGCAGATCGCCGATCAGTTCGGTGAATATGAAGCTTACGAATGGTACGATAACGGTGGCATCGTCACGCGCTCGTTCATCGACCTTAACAATGATGTTTCATATATCTCCCGGCAGATGCACAGGACTCTCGGGGAGCAGCGCCATGTCGCGATCATAGGCGACAAATCCTACATGTGGATGTGTATTTTTTACGGTATCGTGACCAGCGCGAATGTAGCGGTGCCCATGGATGTTAAGCTTGGAGCAGGTGGCATCGCGGACAGGCTTGATTTTGCGGATGTATCTGTCGTATTCCTTTCAAAAAAATATGCATGTCTTAAAGATGAAATAGAAAAGTCATGCCCCAAAGTCGACAGGATAATAAATATTGAAGGATATCTTGAGAGCGTGCCGCAGGAGGCGCTTTCGGAACCTCTTTTGATGGTTTATCCCGATCAGGTTTCGGTGCTTTTGTTCACATCGGGAACGAGCGGAAACGGATTTAAGGCAGCGATGATAACCCAGGGCGCCCTTCTGTCGGGAGTCAGGGATTATGCACCCCTGTACCGGCCCGGCGACACGACCCTGTCCGTGCTTCCCATCCATCATTGTTTTGAACTGTTTTTGGGGCAGATGAAGGCGTCCTACAGCGGTGTCACCATCTGCATAAATGATGATATCGCAGATCTCATCCGCGACCTTAACCTGTTTAAGGTAAACAGTATGATCGCGGTTCCTGCAGTTGCAAAACTCCTGTGTTCCGTAATCGAAAAAGGGTTAAAGTCAGGCTCGGCCGATGAAGCGCGCAAGCTGCTTGGCGGGAATTTTAACAGGATCACGATCGGCGGCGCGGCATCCGGACGCACCGTTATCGAAACGCTCAAAAAGGCCGGCATCAAGGCATATAACGGCTACGGACTGACCGAATCGAGCGGCGGATGTCTGTTTAATTTTACGACAGAATCAAATCCGGAAGCATGCGGTATGAATCCTTACGACGACCTTGAAGTAAAAATCAAGGACGGGGAACTGCTGCTCCGCGGGACCTATATCGTGAAGGGCTACTATAAGCAGCCGGAACTGACTGAGGAAGTCTTTAAGGACGGATGGCTTCATACAGGCGATATGGCTGAGTTTGCGGATGACGGAAATGTCGTGATCCTTGGCCGCAGGGATAATATGATAAACCTTGCAAACGGTGAGAAGGTGTATCCCGAGAAACTGGAGGACATGATATCCATGATACCGGGCGTGCACCTGGCCATGGTGTGTGCTCCGGCAGATCATCTTACCGCGGTGATCCTTCTCAAGGATGATTCTGATGAGGTTAAGGATCATGTTATTAAGCGAATCGATGAAATGAACGAAACCTTGCCCGGCTATGAAAAGATAACCGGCATAAGGTTCCGGGATACCCCGTTTCCGATGACGCCGACCATGAAGATAAAGCGCCGTGTCGTTATAGAGGAACTGATGCGTGACGCCGGTGAGGCCATCCCGTATGTTCCCGCGCAAAATGAAGCCCAGGCGGAGATACTTGAGCATATTCGGCAGCTGCTTCCCAATGCGGATAATATCGGCATTAAGGATAACCTGTATGAAAGAGGCCTTGACAGCCTGACCACGCTGAACCTGTCGATCCTTCTTAAGTGTTCTCCGGCACTTATATACGAATGCAGGAGTGTTGAAAGGATCGCTGAAAGGCTGGAAGAATCAGGACACGCGGATGAAACTGATAACGGCCGTGCTGCCCCTGGCAGCGATACCGCAAGCCGTTGCACTGACGAGGCCGTAAAGATACCCGGGATTAACGATCTTATAGGAAACGGAGCGGAGAACGCCGGCTGGGATGAGGATGGTGCAATACTTTTAACGGGTGCGACCGGGTATCTCGGACCGCATATATTAAATGAACTGAGTGCCGATAAGCGGAGGATATACTGTCTTGTACGGAGTGTTGAACGTTTTGAAAAGGCCTGCGAGTATTACGGGGTTGCCGTGAATGATGATATAAGGATCGTGACGGGAGATATCACTTTGGAACGGTTCGGTCTTCCGGAGGATGAATACGGCAGGCTATGTAAGGAAGTAAATACCGTATTCCATTGCGCCGCATCCGTAGCTCATGCGGGTAGCATTGAGGGATCGTATGAGGTAAACGTTAAGGGAACGGAGGAAGTGATCGGTTTCTGCTTATCCTCGGGTGCCCGTTTATATCATATGTCCTCGTATGCGGTCACGGGTTTCGGGACTGACAACGTGCTTACAGAAAATGTCCTTGATATTGGACAAAATATAGACCGTAATCCTTATGTGTTCACCAAGTACCGGGCCGAGGAATGCGTACTGTCGGCAAGGAAGGATGGCGTTGCCTCGACTGTATTCAGGATAGGAAACCTTACAAGGCGGAGTAAGGACGGGCTGTTCCAGATGAATGCGGATACGAACGGTCTTGCCGCTCAGGTCCGTGCGATCAATAAACTCAAGGTGTATCCCGAAAACATGGGTAACGTTAAATATGACGATACTCCGGTGGATAAGGCGGCTAAGGCAGTTATCCTGCTTGCTAAGAATTGCGGTACCGGAAAGATATGGCATATAATGTCGCCGGATATAAAGGGGATTTCCGAGGTGGCGGATGCAAAGCCTGTATCCGAACAGGAATTTCTTGACAGGCTTACCGAAAGCAGTGGCGATAAGGATATCGCCATGCTTTCGATATATTACCGTATGAATAAGGACGGTTTTAATCCGAACTTTGATTTTACAATGACTCTTGATGAGCTTGCCCGCCTCGGATTTAAATGGTGATGGATATCATTGAAGATCGCTCTCTGTATAATAGCCTGCTTCGATCAGGAGCTTTTTGTAATTGCCGGCATCAACGACTACTGACTTGCACAGATAGGACGGGATGTTTCCGGACCCGGTGTTATAAGATTCCGTATCATTGACGGGTACCGTCTGTCCTTTCATGATCGCATCGGCCATATCGACAGTTCTTGCCACGATTTCACGTGTATCCTTAAACACGCTCATGGACTGCTTTCCGATAATGATATTATGAACACTTACAATATCGCAATCCTGTCCGGTTATGACAGGCCACTTTCCGTTGTAGTTGGAATCAAGAGCTTCAACTACGCCCTGTGCGGTAGAGTCATTTGACGCCATGACCGCATCAAGATTTTTGCCGCCGGAATAATACTTGGAAATGATATTTGACATCCTTGCCGCGGCATTTTCGGTGGACCAGTAATCTGTTGCAACGTCTTCAAAATCGACCTGTCCCGACCTTACGACAAGCTTTCCGGAGTCGATATACGGCTCAAGAACATCGTAGGCACCGTAGTAATAGACAAGGGCATTATAATCCTCCGGATCACCGGTGATCAGTTCGATGTTAAACGGACCGGCTTGGGAGTCAAGGCCCAGACTGTCCACGATATACTGTCCCTGCATCGCGCCGACCAGATAATTATCGAATGTAATATAGTAAGAAACAACGCCCGGATTCATGATCAGGCGGTCATAGGAAATGACAGGGATATTATTGCTGCGTGCCTTTTCAAGGACTGTGCCGAGCGAATAACCATCTATTGCGGCAATGATCAGGCATTCGCAGTCACTGTCGATCAATCCCTCTATCTGCGAAACCTGTGTCGAAACGTCATTGCCGGCAAACTTAAGATCAACCTCGTATCCTGCAGCCTGAAGCTGATCCTTCAGCGCATTCCCGTCCATATACCATCTTTGCAGATCGGATGTAGGGAACGAGATACCTACCTTCTTATTAGCAGTGGCAGCGACCGCTGCCGCGGGTGCGGCTTCCGCTGCCGGTGCCGGTGCCGCTTCCTCTTCTTTCGGCTTGGACTCCTTAACTTTTTCGGTTTTGGGTTTTTCCGGTTCCGGTGCTTTGGGCCCCTCTTCTTCGGCAACTTCTGCATCTTTGCCGGAATTATTATAACTGATCCATGCGTAAACACCGCCTGCAATTCCGAGCACGAGTAAAACGGCCATCACGATCGCGGCGATCTTCCAGCCCTTGCCGGATTTGTTGGGCTTATCGGATTTTTTCTTTTTATCACCGCGTTCCCGTTTAGTATCTGCTGATGAATCTATCGGCGTTTGCCTCATACCGCATTTCGTACAAAACTCGGCTTCCGGTTCCAGAGGACTTCCGCAGTTTGTGCAAAAGCCGCCCTGCGCCACGTGACCTGTATTCAGGCTATCGAGCTTCGTGCCGCATTTTGTACAAAACGCCGCCTGGTCTTTAACCGGATTTCCGCAATTAGGACAATTAATCATAGACATGATTCTCCCTTCTCCTGTTTATAAATTTGATTCTATCATTATATTTAATATATTGAAACCTATAGTTGATTTTTTGAAGAATATCACATTGACAACTCGTTTGATAAACCGATAGAATAAAGTGTAGGATATTAACCGCTTACCGTTACGAGGGGAGATAATATGAAAGAGAGTTTGATCAAAGAAGATGCTCATAATATGATACGCAGGATCATGAAGCTGCTGGTGTTTTTGTTTGTTCTGGCCGCGGCATTTGTTCCTGCTGCCGGGGTTATGGCTGCGGATTATGATTATGAAGTTGATTTAAGCAGAATTGGAAGTTTAAGGGGCAAGCTGGTCCAGCCCGGTGATATTATA
>JAILLY010000052.1 GCA_024692905.1 Lachnospiraceae bacterium
GGATAAGAGTACAACCCCGCCTACTTATATAGTCTTTTTCAAGGCTAAAGATGGTGAAGTGATCGACAGGACAATGCAGGAGTTCCTCAAAAGAAACATTAGCAGGGATGACAAATCCAAGGAGCCGGTTATCCATGCGAAACTAAAAAAATACAAGGCAGTAGCCATGGAAGCTGCCGCAAAGGTCTCTAAGATCAGACATAAAACACAGGAAAGATGAGAGGAGTGATGCATAATTGAAGAACGTAGTATTGAAGGTGATCGCGTCCTGTGCAATTTTGGGTGCCGTCGGTTATGTGGCATCAAGAGTTGTAAAGAGCAGAAGGGATACAAAGAACTGGAGAGAGAGGATCGCTCTGGATCTGTATGTTGTCCGAAGACTGCTTGAAGGACCCGAAAGCCTGGCAGACATGAAGGACTGATATGATCACCAAAAAGATCCGGGACTTAACCGGACTGGACATCAGTTCACTTAAGGATAAGAAAACCAGGATAAAGCTGTTAAAAAAGAGTCTCCCATTTGTAGCCTTTGGTTATGTGGGAGACCTTTTATCGCACACATATAGAACAAGTACTGCTTCCGGTGGAATTGGCAGGCTTATGGATACCGTCAGTTCACTTAGCGAATGTTTAACGCATCCGGTGCCATCGCTGCACTATAAGGATATAATGTTTGGGATTGCAACAGGTATCGGCATCAGGCTTGTCGTATATTTCAAAGGGAAGAATGCGAAGAAATACAGGAAGGGCAGGGAATATGGGTCTGCAGAACTTGGAGGCGAAAAGGATATCGAACCATTCATTAATAGGAAGGATCCGGATAATAACCTCATATTTACGCAGACTGAGCAGATGAGTCTTGAAGGACGCATGCCATCGCCCCTATATAACCGAAACAAAAATGTGTTGGTTATCGGTGGTTCAGGCTCCGGTAAGACGAGGTTTTATGCCAAACCCAACCTTATGCAGCTTAATTGTTCGTATGTGTTTACGGATCCGAAGGGAACAGTCCTGGAGGAATGCGGTTACATGCTGAAAAAGCATGGTTACAAGATCAAAGTCCTCAATACAGTGGATTTTTCAAAGAGTATGAAATACAATCCGTTTTCCTATATCAGAAAAGAGACAGACATCATGAAGGTGGCGGATGCGCTCATAGAAGGAACGACAACAACCAAATCATCGACGCAGGATCCTTTCTGGCTGGATGCCGAGAGACTTCTTTATAATGCGCTCATAGGATACATCATGAAGGTGGGCACAAAAGAAGAGAGAAATTTCGGTACACTGCTTGATCTGGTGAATGCGATGGAGATAAGGGAGGATGACGATAACTTCAAGAATGCGGTAGATTACATGTTTGATGATCTTAAGGAGGAAGATCCGACTAATTACGCGGTGCTGCAATGGGTCAAATTCAAGCAGGCAGCGGGTAAAACGGCAAAATCAATAATGATCACAGTCGGTGCCAGGCTTGCGAGGTTTGATATCAAGGCAGTACGCGATGTCATGGAAGAGGATGAGATGGGACTTGATGAACTGGGAGAAGAGAAGACGGCTCTTTTCATCATAACTTCAGATACGACCAGGACATTCAATTTCATGGCGACACTTATGTATACGCAGCTGTTCAACCTGTTATGCGAAAAAGCTGACATGGAGTATGGCGGCAGGCTTCCCGTCCATGTGCATTGCATTATGGATGAGTTTGCGAATCTTGGCCGCATACCGGACTGGGAGATACTTATAAGTACCATAAGAAGCCGTGAAATATCGGCATCGATCATATTGCAGAGCTTGGCGCAGCTTAAGTCCATTTATGACAAGCAGGCGGATATCATATCAGATAACTGCGACAGCCTGTTGTTTTTGGGCGGCAAGGGGCGTGAGACTCTTAAGGAGATATCGGAGCTGCTTGGCAAGGAGACTATCGACATTTACCATACATCCGATACAAGGGGCAATAACCCGGCCTACGGTATCAATTACCAGAAGCTTGGGCGTGACCTCTTTACACCGGATGAACTTGCAAGGCTCCCCGGTGATAAATGCATCCTGCAGATAAAGGGTGTGAAGCCGTTCTATTCAAGCAAATACGATATAACCGGGCATAAGAGGTATAAGTATCTGGCAGATGCTAATCCCAGGTTCAAGTATGACATAGCAAGGGAGATATCGACGAGAGCCGTGTTATCGAAGGAAGAGGAATGCGAATTCGTGGATATGGGTGATATGGATGCGAAAGAAAACTGAATAAGGATATGGGCATGGCCCGCGGAGATCCGCGGGCTTTTCTTATGCCCGCAGATACAGCGAAAGGAGCAGAACATGACAAACAGATTAAAGGAAAAATATGGAGGAAATTCAAAATGGCATTTTTTAATTCAGCAGTTACAACATTACAGACACTTGTCGTTGCGATCGGCGCCGGTCTTGGCGTCTGGGGGATAGTCAACCTTCTCGAAGGTTACGGTTCTGACAATCCCGGAGCAAAGTCACAGGGAATCAAGCAACTTATGGCTGGCGGTGGCATCGTTTTGATCGGAACAAACCTTGTTCCCTTGCTTTCAGGACTGTTCTAGTAGATGGACAGAATCATCGATGCAATCACCGAATGGCTAAAAGAGTTTTTCATAGGAGCGATACAGACTAACCTCTCCACCATGTTCAATGATGTCAACACAAAGGTCGGCACCATTGCAGGAGAGGTGGGTCAGACTCCGCAGGGATGGAATTCGAGTATTTTCAATATGATAAAGAACTTATCCGATAATGTGATCCTTCCCATTGCGGGGATAATCATAACATACGTGCTGTGCTATGAACTCATTCATATGGTGATGGAGAAAAATCACGGGAACGACATGGAATTCTGGGAGTTCTTCGTGTATTTCGTAAAGATGTGGATAGCGGTCTGGATACTGTCGCATACGTTTGACATCACAATGGCGGTATTCGACGTGGGGCAGCATATAGTAAACGCTGCGTCCGGAGCGATATCAACATCTTCGGCGATAGACGCTTCATCGGTCATAGCAACAATGACAGCAAGTATGGATTCTATGGAACTGTCGGAATTACTGCTTTTGATGGTTGAGACATGGATAGTCGGTTTCGGTATGAAGATATTATCCGTCCTGATCACCGTCATTTTATACGGGCGAATGATAGAAATCTATCTTTACTGTTCCGTTTCACCGATCCCGTTTGCGACGGTGACGAACAGAGAGTGGGGGACTATCGGAACCAATTATTTCAAAGGCCTGTTTGCTTTGGCATTCCAGGGCTTTTTTATTATGGTATGCGTCGGGATATATGCAGTGCTCATCAACTCGATGACTGTTTCGAGTGACGTTCATATGGCGCTGTTTTCCATCATGGCATACACGATTGTACTATGCTTCTCACTGTTCCACACAGGAACCCTGAGCAAGTCGATTTTCAATGCGCATTAAGGAGGAAAGAGATGTTTTACATACCAGTACAGAAGGACTTTTCCAAGGTCAAGAACAAGGTAGCCCTGGGGCTTACAAAGAGGCAGCTTTTATGCTTTGCCCTGGCAGCTATGGCAGGGATCCCTGTATATATCCTTCTTAAGAAAGTCATAGCGGTAGACATCGCGGGAGTGATCATGATAATCGTGATGCTTCCGTTCTTCCTATTTGCGCTTTATGAGAAGGATGGTCAGCCGCTTGAAGAGGTTCTTAAGAACGTTATCAAGGAAAGATACATAAGGCCGCAGATAAGGCCTGTCATAAATGAGCCTGTCATAAGCAGCGCGATCATGGTGGCTGATTATATTGAGGAAAATGAGCGCCTTAAGAAGGAGGCCGAGGAAAAATCATTTAAGAACAAGTTATTAAAGGCTACGAAGAGAGGAGGCAGCAACAAACCCAATGAAACAGAAAGAAGAAAGTAAGAGCAGCTTTAGGAAGAATAAAAGCGGCAAGAAAGTGATAGGGCCAAATGATGCGATGAGTACAGAGATGCTCAGGGAATACGCACAGGCGATGCATAAGGCCCAGAAGGAAGGCAAGAGAGCACCGCGGTCGGCTGCAGAGAGCATCCCCTTTAAATCAATGGAAGAGAACGGGATCATGCATCTTGGCGGCGGTAGGTATTCGATAATGATGGAGTTTTCCGACAGGAATTATATCCAGGCGGATGAATACGAGCAGAAGGATATGTGGTCTGAGTGGTGCATGTTCCTTAATTCCCTTGATCTGGAAGCTGAATTCCAGATGGTCTTCTTTAACAGGAAGGCAGATGTCAAGGCTCTTGCCAAGAAGCTTGAGATGACAGCCAGGGATCCTGAGAATAAGCAGATTGTAAGCGAGCTTAATGATTTCCAGAAGAAGATCCTTAAGACCGGGAACAAGGGCATAGCAAAGTCAAGATATTTTGTTGTTACGATAAAGGAGCCGTATTTCAGGGTAAAGGCAAAGATTGATGAGATCACGGAAAGGATCAAGAACGAGTTCCTTGAAAAGATGGATGTAGAGGCGAGGATGCTGAACGGATATGAAAGGTTATCCGTGCTTTTCTTTATGCTGAATCCATATCAGGATGAGAAGTTCATCTTCAACTGGGATGCGGCGAAGAATGGCGGCATCAGTGAGAAGGAACAGATCACAAACCATGCCTTTGAGTTTGGCAAGAGAGCCAACAGGTTTATGATCGGCAGTAAATATGGATGTGTGAGCTATCTGAAGCTTTCGGCATCACAGATATCGGACAGGATGTTATGCGAGTTCCTTGATCTTGACAGCGCTATAACAGTGAGCTTCCATTTCATACCGATATCGCAGGAAAAGGCACTTAAATCTGTAAAGATGCTTGTGTCAAACCTGCAGAAGATGGTCATCGACGAACAGAAGGCCGCTGCAAGACAGGGATATGGCATGGAGAACATATCGCCTCAGTTAAGGCGGGATGTGGATGCTGCGGAGAAGCTCATGGACGATGTATCGCAGAACGATGAGAAGATGTTC
>JAILLY010000097.1 GCA_024692905.1 Lachnospiraceae bacterium
GCTTTATAAGATAAAGCAGGCAGATCTTAAAAATGCGGCCGTGCTCTCCCTGACCGGTGCACCCGATGATAATGTCATTTACACAAAGGGCGGCTGCAGACCGGCCGTTACAGTCATGGTAAACGGCTATATCCTTAAGGCAGGAACCGACTATAAAGTCACTTACGGAAACAATAAAAAGGTAAGGAACGCCGCTTCAAAGAATCCACCTTACGTCCGCATAAGCGGTATGGGTAATTACAAGGGTAAGCTTACACGGAAGTTCAACATAAGCGCACGGGATATAAACAGCATAATCTCAGAGGAATATCCTCTGATCGTTTCCGATGTTAAATATTCCAAAACGAAAAATGCCTACAGAAAGACAAAGGTTGTGATAAAAGATGTAAACGGTAAGCTTCTCAAACAGGGAAGTGACTTTAAGATATCAAACTGGCAGACCGAAGACGGCAGTTCAAGGCCTGCTGCCGGGAGCACAGTAAAGATCACCGTTACGGGCATGAAGAATTACTGCGGATCGGTAACTGACATCACATATAAGATACTGCCTTCAGGCATTGAAAAAACAAATCTCGCTTTCTATAAGGATGCTGCATTTACTTCAAAGAAAACATCCTTTACATATACGGGAACGGAAATAAAGCCGGGAACCGACGGCTTCTGTTATCCGCGTCTTACACTGAAGGACAAAAAAAATACCGTAACCCTCACACGGGGTGAGGATTACGATATTGTCGGTTACTATAATAACATCAAAAAAGGTTACGGTTATGTGATCGTACAGGGCCGGGGCAATTACGCCGGTATTAAGATCTTTAAGTTTAAGATCACTGCCCGGAAGATTTAGGTACGATACTTATAACGTTCTGCCGGGATGCGTTCCTATGTTGAAGTAGAATGTCTTCGATCCACCGTATTTAAAATTCCAGTCATCCGTATTCTGCTTCATTTTTATCGTTATGCTTCCCTTCTTTTTACCCGCGGTCACGTTGCTCCCGTATTCAACGGTATAGTGCTTGCCATCATTGTACAGCACTTCACCGTTACTCAACTTAATAAATACAACTTGCGGCTTTATCTGTGTTCCGGTAAACAGTGCGGGAACTGCCTTCGAATCAGGAAGCACATAATCAGCATCCTCAGCTTGTATCTTAATGCTTTTTATCTTGACATTCTTGTCATATAATGAATAGTACTCATTCAATCTGTAGTAATCCGGATTGAATTTCAGTCCGCCCACCCGACCGGTTTTCACAGCTACAGAATAACGATTATAGGCCATATCATAATTAAACAAAAGCCGATAATATTTCGGATCTATCTTTTTAAGACTCTTCTTATTCTTCGCATAATCTGATGCATTCCTATAATACGCCTGATACAGTTTCACATCACGTTTCTTCGGAAGTTTGCCCTTGTATTTCTTACCGGGAGACATTTTTGCGTATATTATTCCCGCATATCCCACACTATCTTTAAGAGTCAGCGGTATCTTTTTGCCGTGGTCCACATACAACATGTCACTGGTAAGAGAATCTATATTATAAGACACTTCTCTGGGTACAACATTATAAGGATATTTGGATGATCTTCCTTTAAACACCTTGCCATCACCTTGTATTACGATATATGCTTTATTTCCTGGTTTTTTATTATTGTATGCCCACAGACGCACCGTTACGGAATTATGGTATGCATCTTCCAATCGGAATCTCTGTCCGTTATAACTCATTTCAGGAAGATGATTAGTGCATCCATTAAAAGAAATATCTATATTTGTAGGATATGCGCCACTCACATTAAATTTACCCTCTCCAAGAGGTGCTACATAGAACAAATTCCAGTTTTCTTCCGGATTTTTTGCCTTCTCCGCCTCCTTAAGCTTAATTCCTACACGCTTATATTTTCGCACGAACGTCTTCCCGTGATCGACTCCGGCACCCACTGCTATAAATTCATTTCTATATGTACCAGGCATACGGTCATTCACCGTATTAACCGGGCAAACCGTCTTTGGGTCAATCTTGTCAAAATCCACAACTGAGCCTAGATATTTGCTCTCGTATATTCCATCACTGTCTTTCGTTTTTTCATAATAATTCCCTAAAGCTGCCCTGGGATCAGCCACAATATTAACCTTCAGCCCTTTGTTGCTATATGCCTTCTCAAGATCGGCTGCCGTAGAAGGTGCGCCATTATACTTGATGGTAGCCTTCTTAAGTTTTTTATAATTTGTATTTACGCCCTTAACTATAATCTTCTTATTGTATGTATAACTTCCTACTGTTTCTCCACCTTCAGCCGCCTTGACTACCAGCTTATATTCACCGGCAAACATGGCACTGGAGTCTGTATTCGTATTGCTCCTGATCACAGGCCGGTTTTTATCATCTACACCATATATATAGTTATAGTCCTTTCCTATAAAGCAGAGATCATATTTACTCTGCGGATACTGCTTCCAAACGTTCCCATCTTTATATTTTACGGATATTCCAAATGCATTATCACCGGTATAGTACTGAAAGCTGTTATAATTATAATTGACAGTAGTATGCTGCACCTCCACCTTGGCATTTGCAAGATCAAACTTAACAGCCGCATCGTTTACAACCCTGAACTGCCACGGAGCATAATCCTCTGTATATGTCGTGCATATAATCGGGTAAGGTGTTTCAGGATTGAAGCTTACGGACAAATTAACTTGTCCTCCAAATATCCCGCAGTAATTGCCCTTGCCTCGTACGGCATAAAGGTACTGACCTTCCTCGGATATTTGAGACGCTGCCATCGGCTTACCACCGCTTATCTGCATTAACCAATTTCCGGTTCCGGCTTTATAGATAACCGCTTCATAATCTCTGCCAGCCTTGAGAGTTTTCTTCTTAAGTCCGCTGAAAGTCAGGGTTATCTTGGGCTCCTTCCAACCCGATATTTTTCCATTATTAATGGTAAAAGTATTCTTAATTCCTGAAATCTGTACATGAGGATCCTGCTTTCCGAAATTATACGGATAGATATCGAAATATACTTTTGCGCTGAAACCCTTGTAATTCTTTACACCGGTAACTATCATATAAGGTCGCTTGCTTAACTTATCTTCTCCGTATTTCTGTTCAAAAATACCATTGTTTTTATCATCCATTTTCATGGATGCTTCTGTATTGTTTTTATACTTGACCGTATAATCGGTTCCGTATACAAGCTCTTTATCATTTTCCGTGTCTATTATGGTAAGATCGATATCATTGATTTTCTTCTTAATATCCTTCTTCTTTATCTTTTCGCCGTTGACCACATGCGCCTTTCCACAGTAATATACACCTGACATGGCATTTATTACTATATCATCCGCAAGCTGTTTCTGTATCTTGGCCGTAAACAGATAATCCTGTGTTCTATTCATTGTAAAACTCTTAAGTTCCGAAGGTTTGATAGTATACCGATACACACCATCGACCGATACTGCCCAGGCAACTATCTTATCCGGGTTTTCAACAAATTTACCCCCTTCATCTTTGAGATTTTCTATTACTTCGTCACAGGTTGCCCCAAGAAAATCCTCTACCGTCTTAGTAGTACCGCTCGGAATCATGTTAACATAGGTTATTTTTTTGGATGTCCCATGGTTCTTTCCAAGAAATGTGATCAAACATCCCGGATTTTCGCCCGGATAGAACCATCCTTCATCACCTATAGTGTTCTGCGAAACCGTATTTGTGGAAACCGTGTTGCCTGAAACCGAATTACCAGAAACCGAATTTTCCGACACGGCATTATTGGACAGACTGTTGTCCGACACCTGGCCGTCATCGAAGATATCATCGGAGACATCATCACCCGCTTCCTCACCGGCTATATCCGCGGCATTATCATCCTCATCCGATATAAGACCCAGCATATCGTCTTCGCCGACATCATCCGCCTCACCGGTAAGTTCTGCTTCTTCCGCTTCATTCATTTCACCGGCTTTTTCACCACCAGGCAATATATCGGACCCGTCACCTTTAAGGGTGCCCTCTGTTTCCTCTGCTTCCTCATATGCAGCATAAACAGTAGAAAGCACACCCCCTTGCCCGGTAATCTCTGCTGCATTTCCCGTCACAGGGGCCGCTGTTATTAACATGGCCGCCGCAAGCAGTATGCTTATGATCCTTGCTGTTGTTCTTTTCTTCATAACAATTCCTCCCATGATTTGTCATAAGGCTTTTTACATTCGTTACCACGAATGTCATAAGGCTGTATACATTCTTTATCACGAATGTCATAAGGCTACGGATTCCTTATGACGGTTTCAGCTTTCCTTTCTTCTTCAACCAGCCGGAACGCCCGCGCACCATAAAGACATTCTATCCGAAAAATATGCCATACCAAGTTAAGTATATAGCATATATAAAATACGCGGTATCCTCAAAAGTGATGATATTTATACCATGCTTTCTTATCGGGATCTTTATGACTTTGCTTTATTTTCACATTTTTTTCACAATTTACCTTCTTGAATACACCGGCCAACGGTGCTATACTTTTTTGATACTCATACGGTATTATTATTTTTGTTTTGTAAGAGGTAATGGCAATGGAACCCGAAACAACGGAGAAATCCGGCGGGAACGCAATGCTTAAGATATGCGGCTTCATTGTTGATAAGCGTAACCTGTTCTTTCTTATTTTTATCATATTGACGATCTTTTCCGCATTTTCACGGAACTGGGTAAGTGTCGAGAATTCTCTGGCTGCTTATCAGCCGGAGACCACCGAGACCAAACAGGGCCTCGACCTGATGGACGAGGAATTCAAAACATACGGATCATGTACCGTAATGATCGCCAACATTTCCTATCAGCAGGCCGTCAGGATATAT
>JAILLY010000117.1 GCA_024692905.1 Lachnospiraceae bacterium
TTACAATAAGTGGAATAAATGAAAAAGACTGTTTTCATCATCTTGCAAAATTATCTTATATTTAAGATAATGATATGAGATAAGCGGGTTCATAAGTGGAATACGTACGGAAGTTTTAATAAATATGAGAATTGACAAATATCTGGCTGCTTCACGGGTGGGTAGCCGGAGCGAAGTTAAGGATCTTGTCCGAAAAGAGCTTGTGTATGTGAACGGAAAAGTATGCAAAGACTGTTCGTTCCATGTGTCTTTGGAAGATGAGGTATGCTTAAACGGTCAGAATATCAGGTACACGGAGCATGTATATTATATGCTCAACAAACCGGCCGGATATGTGAGCGCAACTGAGGATGAAAGGGAGAAGACAGTACTTGATCTGTTCCCCGAAAAGATCCGCAAAGGGTTGTTCCCGGTAGGGCGCCTTGACAAGGATAGTGTGGGGCTGCTTCTTTTAACCGATGACGGTGAACTTGCCCACAGACTGATGTCTCCGAAACACCATGTTGATAAAAGATATCTTATCTGCACTAAAGACCCTCTGACAGAAGATGATGTACGGGCATTTTCGGAAGGGATCGTTCTTTCCGATGGTACGCGTTTCAGAAGCGCAGGGCTTGAGATATCCGAAGATGACCCGTCAACTGCTGTAGTTACGATAAGCGAAGGAAAGTTTCATCAGATAAAACGCATGGTGGAGAGCCGCCGGAACAAAGTAAGGTATCTGAAACGTCTTTCTGTCGGAACTCTTATGCTCGATCCAAAGCTTAAAGAAGGAATGTATCGTGAACTTACCGATGAAGAGACAGGGCTTATAATGACGATATGATGAATGATCAAAATGGAATAGTGTGAAGGATGAAAAAATCTTTATGTATTTTAATTACTCTGGCTTTACTTGGAACCACTGCCTGCTCTGTGGACATTTCTTATGCTGCAGATCAAAAAGCAGATACTGATGTCGAGACCGAAGCGATCGCCGATATGACAAGCATGAAGTGTCTGCTTTACATCGCAAGGCAGACGGAAGGATTTGATTATGATGCGTTCTTCCGTCAATATGCCAAACTCTGGCGCGATCAGTCTACGCCGGAAAACATGAGAGAAGTCATACTTATGGATTCGCATCCCGTGCACTATCTGCGCATCAACGCCACACTGGCGCAGTTTGATGAATTTGATGATTTTTACGGGATCAAAGAAGGGGATGGGATGTATATTCCCCCTGATGAGCGTGTGGCTGTCTGGTGACCTGTATTTATACGAATAACTGGTCAGGATGTTGGAACTGCTCAGGGGGCAGGGGTATGAGCGTGCATCCCTGGCAGTGCAGAAAGCCAACTATGCCGTGAAGATGTATGAGAAGGTCGGTTTTAAGATCATCGATGAAAACGATGAAGAATACATTATGGTTTGCGAATTATGAGAGAATTTAAGGCTGATAAAACTTCCATTCCGGATATTGTTGAATTTATCAGAGAAAAGCTTGAAGAATCCGGCATTAAGGATAAAGACATACAACGCGCGTGTCTTGCCGGTGAAGAGGTATCGTCAGGTATCATATGTCATTCCACCGGGGATATCATCAATGTACGGATCAGGAAGTTTTTCGGTACCGTGCATGTTGAGATATCTTCCATGGGAGACCGGTTCGATCCGGCTGAGAATGTCAGCGCGGATCGGCTCATGGATGAAGAGAGCAGTGTTATCGCACAGAATATCATCAGTTCCATCGTGTTAAGGTCTGTGGCAGAGCGTCTAAAATACAGACATATCCGTGGGACCAACATGATCGGTTTCACCGTTTCAAAGTCAGGACATTCGTTCCTGATCCAGACACTCGGAGCATTGTTCATTTCCGTTGTTGTCGGTTATATACTGTTAAAAACATGCCCGCCATCATTTAATGGATTACTTACAGATTACCTTCTTGAGCCCGTAAAGACCATGTATATGAACGGACTGAAAATGGTCGTGGCCCCGGTTGTATTCTTCTCCATCGTATCATGTATAGTGAGGTTTACGGATATCAGGGAACTCGGACGTGTGGGTGGACGTGTTCTGGTATTATATCTGATAACCACGGTCATTGCCGCATTTGTCGGTATAGGTGTTTTTGACCTGTTCCGTCCCGGCGGGGTGATACCGACGGATATCGCATCGGATGCGGTAAGCAAGATCACATCGCAGAACGTGAACATTTCCATAAAAGACATGATAGTAAATATCGTCCCGTCCGATTTTGTAGCCCCGTTTGTGGAATCGAATATGCTGCAACTGATATTCCTGGCGATAATATGCGGTATCGCTGCAGGCGCGATAGGTCGTTACTCCGAGATGATCAAATCGTTTTTTGAAGCCATCAACGATCTTTTTCTGAAGATCACGAGTATTTTTATCAGATTCCTTCCGATCGCGATCTTTTGCTCCATCTGCTCCATGATATTGAAGATGGGCTTTGCGACGATACTGTCCGTGTTCGGTATATTTGCAACGTTTGTGGCAGGACTGGTCTGCCAGATGATCATTTACTGCATAATGATGATGCTGATCGCCGGGATTAGCCCGATACCTTTCATTGAGAAGTACTCGTCGACGATGCTTCAGGTATTCTCGATGGCATCAAGCAATGCCTCGATCCCGCTCAATATGGATGCATGTAAGAAACTTGGTATAGCGCAGAAAATATACAGCCTATCCATACCTCTCGGTGCGACTGTGAATATGGACGGCACCTGTGTCTACATGGCGGTGTTCGCTCTTTC